>UQXA01000014.1 GCA_900544865.1 uncultured Collinsella sp.
AACTGCGGGAACGGCCCATTTGCTCAATGTGTTCGGCTGAGATCGGAAATCAACCATTGGCAAGTGGGGCTCGGGTCTGGGCGTCTGCGAGGCGAAAACGCGTTCCCATGCGCTCGTAGGAGGCATGAAGCGCCTCGAGCTGAGACACGATGTTTGCCGGCGTGCCCTGTAGCTCCATCTCAACCGAGCCGTCTTCCATATTGCGCACCCAGCCGGTGAGGGAGCGCGCCTGTGCGAGGTTGGTGTTGGTGAAGCGGAAACCGACGCCCTGGACCTGTCCCTCCCACCGCAGGAAATAGCGCTGCGGGGCGTCTTGAGTGGCCTCGTCGCTTGCGAGCACGGTGAGCCTACGGCGCAGCTCAAGCTCGACGTCAGAGGGCTTTTGGGGTTCGCGGCTGCCGCCGGTGACGCCCGAGAAAAGCTTGTCGAAAAAACCCATCGCTATGCCTGCTTGTTAGAGTCAGCGGGGAAGGCGATACCCGCCTGCTGACGCACGGCATCCATGATGCGCAGTGAGACGAGCGTGACATCGCGGTAGTGGCCAAGCTCGTGACGTCCCGCCGGGGTCTCCCAAATCTCTTCCTTGACGTTATCGATGCCGCCGATGGCGGTGATAAAGTCTGCGAGTTCGTATTCCATAGTGTTGCTCGATTTGGGCAGGTCGAGCACGCGGCCGTTGTCGCCCTGTTCGCGCGGCGCCTCGGTCGCCGAGCCGCGTACGACGTCGCCGCGATAGTCGATGCGGACGTTGCGGGGCGTGGACAGATGGTCGATCTGGATAGTGCCACGCTCGCCTTCGATCTGCGAGGGCAGCAGGTCATTCGTAATTTTGGAGTGCGCGAGCTCGACGGAGATACGGCCACCGCCGTAGCTGGCGAGGATGGAACCGCAGCCGTCGATGGGGCCGTGCGTGAGCTGTCGCGTGGTGGGGTCGAGCAGAGTAGCCATGCTCGTAAGGCCGGAGGGCATGCCGAAAATCTCGACCATGGGCTCGACGGTGTAGACGCCAATATCCATGAGGGAACCCGATGCCATATTGCAGTCGAAGATATTGGTGGCGCGTCCCGCGAGAATCTCGTTGTAGCGCGAGGAATATTTGCCAAAGCGCAATGAGGCGCGGCGGATGGGCGCAATCTCACCCAGGGCGTCCTCGATGGCGTGGAAAGCGGGGTCATGGAGCGGGCGCATGGCCTCGAGGGCTACGACGCCCGCCGCCTCGGCTGCGCGAAAGACCTCGAGCGCCTGCGCCTCGGTGGCGCAGAAGGGCTTTTCGACGATAACGTGCTTGCCGCCGGCGATACAGGCGAGCGCCTGCTCGTAGTGGAGCGCATTGGGGCTGCCGATGTAGACGGCATCGACGTCGGCAGCGGACGCAAGCTCGTCAAGCGCGGTGAAGTTACGCTCGCAACCGTGCTTGGCGGTGAAGGCGGCGCCGCGATCTGCATCGCGCGAGAGCGTGCCCACAAACGCAGCTTGGTCGTTGGCGTTGACGACCTGGATAAAGTCGTCGGTAATCATGGATGTGCCGATGGTCGCTATACGCAGCATGTATCCCCCTCGTGCCGTTCGGTTTACAGGATGAGTGTAGCGCGAGGGGGCAGGAAATAGCGTGCGAAAACGCCGTTACAGGTCGCTCTCGCTAAAGCCGGTGTCGATATCGAGGTTGGCTCCGTCGGCCGCGGTGGTGGCGAGCTCATCGCAGCGCTCGTTGAGCTCATGGCCGGCGTGGCCCTTAACCCAGATGAACTCCACTTTGTGCTTGCTCTTTGCGGTGAGCAGGCGCTCCCACAGATCGCGGTTCTTGACAGGCTGCTTGTTGGCAGTCTTCCAGCCGCGTTTTTTCCATCCGTCAATCCAGTGCTTGTTGAAGGCGTTGACGACGTACTGCGAATCGGAATGGACTTCGACGTCGCAGGGGCGGTTGAGTGCCTCGAGCGCCACGATGACCGCCATGAGCTCCATGCGGTTGTTGGTGGTCTTGGCGTAGCCGCGCGAAAGCTCGGAGGTGAAGGTCTTGCCGGCGGGGTTGGTGTATTTGAGCACGGCGCCGTAGCCGCCGCGTCCCGGATTTGATCGGGCCGAGCCGTCGGTATAGATGATGACCTTCACATGGTTCCTTTCGTTGGGTATGTTTCGTGCGAGTGACCATTGTAGCGCCATGCCCGCCGGGGGCTAGCAATCTACGATTTCTACCCCGTCTTCCGACAGTTGGTTGGCATGGATGATGCGGTTGAGCTCGTCGAGGTATTGCTGCAAGAGGGGAGAGGGCTTGCGCTCGTCGTGCATGATATAGCCTACGTGCATCGTTGGGGCGTCTACTAACGGGATCGATGCCATACCCCATTGCATTTCATTGGAGAGGACACCGGTCGACAGGGTGTAACCGTTCGACGTGATAAGTAAGTTGGTAAGTGTTCCACGGTCCGAGATTCGTATGTTGCGGTCGCAAGGGATATAGCTAAAAGGTTCCTCGGCGTAATAGAAGGAGTTCGAGGTTCCCTGCTCAAAGCTGTAGCGCGTATAGGGCGTGAGGTCGGCAAGGGACAGCTGAGGGCGGCGTGCGAGCGGGTGACGCTCGCTAACGAACACGTGGACTTTCGCATCAAAGAGGGGATGAAAGCTCGCTCGGGCATCGGTAAAGGCCTTCTGCAAGACACGGGTATTAAAGTCGTCCAGATAGAGGATGCCGATGTCGCTGCGAAACGCGCGCACGTCGTCGATGATCTGCGCTGTGGTGGTCTCGCGCATGATGAACTCGAACTTGCTGTCGCGGCAGCGCTCGACCACGTTGACAAAGGCCTCGACCGAAAACGCGTAGTGTTGGGCCGAGATGGCAAGGCGGGCCTGAGGTGTACCGCCGTCCTCGTAGCGGGCCTCGAGCATGTCGGCCTGCTCTACGACCTGGCGTGCATAACCCAAAAGCTCGGTGCCGTCGTTGGTGAGTGCAACACCGCGGCTAGAGCGCGTAAAGATTTCGATATGAAGTTCCTGCTCTAGGCTTTTGACGGCATTGGAGATATTGGACTGTGCCGTATAGAGGCGCTGGGCTGCGGCGTTGATCGAACCGGACTCTGCAACGGCGATCAAAAAGCGAAGCTGTTGGAGGGTCATCGGCGCCCATCCTTTCGAGTGCTATCTACAAAACCGATAACAGATTAGCGCTTTTAAGTGATTGACCCGGGGAGACGATGCTCGTACTATTCAAAACACACAAAGGCGGTAGGTAATTAAGCCAACCACGGAACCGGGATGCGAAAGGAGGCCCGCATATGAATTGCTTACCAAGACGAATGCCGGGCTCCTGTTTGCGCCCGTTGGCGTGATCAGGAGACAGCGACTTACTTCTCTCTTTTTATTTACTTTCGTTCGATCAAGGAGATCATCATGAGCCAGTTCATCAACAATCCCGAGCACACCTTTGGTTTCGATACCCTGCAGTTGCACGTTGGCCAGGAGAACGCCGATCCTGCATCCGACTCCCGTGCCGTGCCTATCTACCAGACCACGAGCTATGTGTTCCGCAACTCCCAGCACGCCGCCGACCGCTTTGGTCTTGCCGACGCCGGTAACATCTACGGCCGTCTGACCAACTCCACCCAGGGCGTCTTCGAGGACCGTATCGCCGCACTCGAGGGTGGCGTGGCGGGTCTTGCCGTCGCCTCTGGCGCTGCTGCCATCACCTATACCCTGCAGGCTCTTGCCCAGGCCGGTGACCACGTGGTGGCTCAGAAGACCATTTACGGTGGCTCCTACAACCTGCTGGAGCATACGCTCTCCCAGTTTGGCGTCGAGACCACGTTTGTCGATGCCCATAACCTGGAAGAGGTCGAGGGTGCCATCAAGGACAACACCACGGTCATCTATCTCGAGACGCTCGGCAACCCCAACTCCGACATCCCCAATATCGACGCCATCTCCGGGATCGCCAGGAAGCACGGTCTGCCGGTTGTCGTCGACAACACCTTCGGCACCCCGTATCTGTTCCGTCCGCTGGAGCATGGAGCCAACATCGTCGTCCACTCTGCAACCAAGTTCATCGGCGGCCACGGTACCTCGCTGGGTGGTGTGATCGTCGACGGCGGTAACTTCGATTGGAAGGCGAGCGGAAAGTACGCCCAGATCGCTGAGCCCAACCCCTCCTACCACGGTGTTTCGTTTGCCGAGGCTGCCGGTCCCGCCGCCTTCGCAACCTATGTCCGCGCTATCCTGCTGCGTGACGAGGGCGCTTGCATCAGCCCGTTCAACGCCTGGGTCTTGCTCCAGGGCACCGAGACCCTGTCGCTGCGCGTTGACCGTCATGTCGAGAACACCAAGAAAGTCGTTGAGTTCCTGGCTGGTGACAGCCACGTCGCCAAGGTGAACCACCCGAGCCTGCCTGAGCACCCCGACCATGAGCTTTACAAGCAGTATTTCCCCAACGGCGGTGCCTCGATCTTTACCTTTGAGATTAAGGGTGGCCAGGAGGCAGCTTGGAAGTTCATCGATCATCTGCAGGTGTTCTCGCTGCTCGCCAACGTGGCCGACGTCAAGTCGCTCGTCGTGCACCCGGCTACCACCACGCACTCCCAGCTCTCTGCCGAGGAGCTCGCTGAGCAGAACATCACGCCCTCCACGATTCGTCTTTCCATCGGTACCGAGAACGCCGAGGACATCATTTGGGATCTGAAGCAGGCCTTCGCCGCGCTGGACGAGTAAGGCGACTTGTGCAAGGACCCCTTGCGACTCGATAGGTATAACTGCATAAAATGCCTGCTCAAGGCGCCTGTGCGAACAATGGTTGCACAGGCGCCTTTTTTGCATAGGAAGGGCGCTGTTACAGGGTTTTTGGCATGCTTTATGCAATCGAGATGTGGAAAACTCCTGTTGAGAGGATGTGAGTTTTACGCAATTGACGTGCGCCTTTTGAGTAAAACCGCAGGTCACGATTTGCTCGGGGTACTATGCAGCGCGATTGAATCACACGCAGCTCAAACGCAGCAAAAACGCACTACGGAGGTTTCCAGCTACATGAGGATCGATTCACGAAAACCGAAAGCCGCCGCCCTTTCCGCCGCTCTGACCGTGGCACTTTTGGCGGGCGCCGGCGCAACTGATGCCCACGCGGCAACACTATCCGATACGGTTGGATCTACGCCGTCCGAGGCGACGCTGGTGCAGCCCGTCGACTACCGCGGCGACGGTTATGGCTCTATGCAGGAGTGGAACGCCTCGATGGGGGCAAAGCGCGATTCCCTGGAGATGCGCGCTCAGATCATTATGAATATGTATGGCGACTATGCTACCGATGACGAGCGCGCTGTGCTGCAGGGTTGCATCGACGGTGCGGGTAGCCTGTTGACGATGGGGGAGGTCGACGCCAAGTCGACCGAGCTCGACGAGCTTCGCTTCACGCTTGAGGATGCCAAGCGCGAGGCGCTCGAGGCTGTCGCAGCCGAAGCCGAGGCCGCTGAGGCTGTTCAGGCTTCGTATTACAACGCCGGCTCCGGCTCGTCTTACGCGTCTGCTGCGTATTACGCGAACGGCTCGGGCCTGACGCGCTCGAGCGGCGTCAATAACTATAACGGCCGCCGCGAGACTTATTACAGCAGCAACGTGTTGTATCACCACCGCACGGGCGAATGGACGCAGGATTCCGAGGGCTTTTGGCGCGATTCCGATGGCTACTACGTCGTGGCCGCGGGTGATAAAGCTCAGGGCTCCACGTTTACCGGTTCCAAGGGCGAGTGCAAGGTCTATGACTCCGGCTGCGCAGCCGGAACCACCGACTACTACACTGGCTGGTAATTTTTCTGCATCACGGATATTTGGCGGATGGGCGTCTTTACCGAGCTTTAGGGCAACGTAAGGACGCCCGTTCTATGTATGCGTTTGAGCTAACAGAGCCCTTACCGTGACGGTACGTCGCGCATATGGGCGCGGGGCACACTAGTTCATGAGAAATAAGGTCTTTCTCGTGGAGGAAGTGGTCTTGTGAACGCTCGAGATATTGCCATTGCCGCCGTCGCATTGGTGCTTGGCTGCCTTGGTCCTACGGCCGCGCTCGTTGCGGGCATGCAGGGGTCTTGTGGGGCTGCCTCTATCGTGGTCAGTGCGTTGGTCGCGGCCGCACTGCTGGGAAGTGCGGGTGTAGTCCTTTGTCGCGACGATGAGGACCAGGCGTCGGAGTCGCAGCTCTAACCGTCGGGACATCGACTACTGGTTATAGATGAAGATGAAAGCCGCCGTAAGGGGAGTGCTCCTTGTAGCGGCTTTGCTGTTGAGCCTGTTGACGTGGTGAGCCGGGCGCTACCAGCTTTTCTCGATATCGCGGATGCGCTGATAGAGCCAATCGTTTTGCGGCACTTGGATATCGTGTTTGACGGCCAGGCGGCAAATGGTGCCCGCGAACTCCTCGACTTCGGTTTTTCGTTGCGCGATGCGGTCCTGCGCCATCGAGGGCATACCGGTGGGGTCGATTCCCTCGATGAGGTGCACCATCTGCGTCAGGTCTGCCTCGGTCAGCTCAATGCCCTCGGCGTTGGCGACCGCAAGCGTTTCGCGCATGGCAGAAACAAAGCAGCGACGCTGCTCGGAGCCCGGCTCCGTGGCGCTTCCGTAGGTCCCGCCGTAGGCCATGCACGTCTGGTTGATGCCGTCGTTGAGCATGAGTTTGGCCCACATGCGGTGCGCAATGTCGCTCTCGACGGTATGGGCAATGCCGCAGCGCGTGTAGAGCTCATCGATGGCGGTGACGGTTGCGGGCTCGGTGCCCGCTGCCGCGCCAAAGCGGATTTCGCCAGTGTTGGTAAAGGTGAGCTCTCCGTTGAGGAACACAGCGTCCATGCCCTGGCAAATACCAAGAACGGTATGCTCCCAACCAAAGCGCTCGGCAATCTTTTGCTCGCTCGTGATGCCGTTGCATAGTGAGGCGATGAGCGTGTTGGGTCCCACGACGCGCTCCATAGTCTTGAGTGCCACATCGAGTCCAGTCGTCTTGACTGTAAGAATGACCAGATCGGCGGGCGTTGCCTCGCTGGCGCGGACGGATTTGAGCGCACAGGGCTTGCCATTGACGGTGAGCGCATCGCCCGCGTGACGCTCGAAACGGGCGTCGTCCATAACGTATTCGACGGCGTCGTTGCCGAGCGCCCTGGCAATCATGCTGCCGTAGAGTAGCCCGACGCCGCCCTTGCCGATAAAGGCGACCTTGTTGATCTGCATATGAATCATCTCCCCATATAAAAGGCGCCCGCGTGGGGGCGCCTGATGGATTGTATGCCGCCAGCGCACCTTGGGGAAGGTGCAGAAGATGACGGCGCCTGTGGCGGGAAGCTCGTCCAGATGGTCCATGACCTCGATCTGATAGCGGTCGACCGAGAGGATGTACTGCTCGCCGGGGTAGGGGTAGGCGTTCTCGCGTGTGGTCACGGTCGCCTCCTTTCATCGGGCTTTTTGCTGATGTTAAAGCGGTGTCGTGACGGCTCGATTTCTGCTACGTTACGATACATTCTCGATTGCGATTCCAATGTGTTTCGATGGCGTGGCCGTTGTGTTTCGCCTCATTAAGGCTTCGAGGGGAGAGGAGGGGCAGTGCAATATCGCGTTGACCCCAAAAGCGGCAACCGTATCTCGGCGCTGGGTCTGGGCTGCATGAGGTTTCCCGGTGCGCCGGGACACCCCGATGCGAAGACGGCCGATGCCATCATCTCCCGTGCGGTAGAGCAGGGGATTAATTATCTGGATACCGCGTATCTTTATCCCGGTAACGAGGTGTGCGTGGGCGCCTCACTTGAGCGCTTGGGGCTGCGTGACCGGGTGTTGCTGGCGACTAAGTTGCCGCACGCTTCGTGCAAGTGCGCAGAGGATTTCGATCGGTTCTTCGACGAGCAGCTGCGCCGTTTGCGGGCTGACCATATCGACTATTACCTTATGCACAACATCACCTCGCCCGCGCAGTGGGAGCGCGTGGTAGCGTTGGGTATCGAGGACTGGATTGCGCACCAAAAGGCTGCGGGGCGTATTCGCCAGATAGGTTTTTCGTACCACGGCAGTGCGGCGGACTTCCTCACGATGCTTGACGCGTATGACTGGGATTTTTGCCAGATCCAGTACAACTACGCTGGAGAGCGCTACCAAGCGGGAACGGCGGGACTCATGGCAGCTGCCGAGCGCGGGCTCGCGGTGTTTGTGATGGAACCGCTTTTGGGTGGACGCCTGGCGGGCAAGCTGCCTCCGCGGGCCCGCGCCGTGCTCGATGACGTACGCGATCCGTACCTGAAGACGCCGGCTGCTTGGGGTCTTTCGTGGGTGTGGAACCATCCTCAAGTCACGATGCTGCTTTCGGGCATGACCGATACCGCGCAGGTGGACGAGAACGCGGCATTGGCGGATCGCGCACTGCCGGATTCGATGACGACAGAGCAGCTCGATACCATCGCACGCGTGCTGGGAGAGTTTGAGAAATCGAATCGCGTGCCCTGTACGGGGTGCGGCTACTGCATGCCGTGCCCCAAGGGTATCAATATTCCCGGCTGCTTTGGCGCCTACAACGCGAGCTATGCGCATAGTTGGTTTACGGGGCTGTCTCAATACTTTACGGCGAGCGCGGTGCGGACGAACGAGCCCAAGCTGGTGAGCAATTGCGTCAAGTGCGGCAAATGCGCACGTCACTGCCCGCAGCACATTGATATTCCCGAGCGTCTCGACGATGTGCGCCGACGTTTCCAGCCTGGTCCCGTAACGGCCGCGCTTAAAGCCTTTTGCAAAACGCGCTCCTGATGCCCCTTTTATAACTTGCGGTGGAATAGTTCCTGTTTGCGGCAGAATAGGGGCCAAGCAGGAACTATTCCACCGCAACTGAAGGGGGCTGTCGTGGGCCATCGGGATTCATACGATGATTTGCGCGAGGTTCGTTGGGGCGTTTTGGGCGCTGGGCGCATTTCACATCGATTTGCATCGTCGCTCAAGGAGGTGGACGGGGCACGGCTTGTGGCTGCCGCCGGTCGCACTCCTTCGCATGTTGAGGAGTTTTGCAGGGCGTTTTCGATTGATGCCGCGCACAGTTATGCCACAGCTGACGATAACGGCGATGCGGCTTATGATGCGTTGATTGCCGACCCCGATGTCGACGTAATCTACTTGGCTCTTCCGCATGGCATGCATGCGCGTTGGGCCTGTCGCGCGCTGCGCGCCGGAAAGGCCGTGCTGTGCGAAAAGCCGGCCGTTTTGAATGAAGAAGAGGCCTATGTGATCGCCTCGGTTTCCCGTGAGTGCGGCGTGCCATTTATGGAGGCGATGAAAAATCGGTTTTGTCCGATGCATACTCGCGTGAAGGGCTTGCTTGCGTCGGGCGAGCTCGGCCGTATCGTTTCGATCGAAAGCGTGCAAAAACTTGATTATGGTGAGCCCCCTTCGAGTTATCTGCTCGATCCGTTGCAGGGTGGTTGTCTATATGACATGGGCTGCTATGCGGTCGGGTGGTTTGAGGATTTGCTTGCGGGTGCGTGCGATGTTTCGTCTCGTGAAGTTCGCTGGCGTGACGTATCGGGCGGCCGCGTGGATTGGGCCGATGAGATTCATATGAGCGTCGGCGGCATACCCATTCATATGGTGTGCGACGGCAAGGCAGCGTATGAAAGCCGCTTAACGATTGCCTGCGAGCGGGGCTCGTTGGAAATCGAGCGCCTCCATCGCCCCGAGCTCGCCCATGTGAAGTATTCCGACGGGCGAATGCTCGAAATAAATGCCCCGTTTGAGGTTGATGATTTCTACGGCGAAATCCAGCATGCGACCCAGCTCATCCGGGCGGGGAAACTCGAGAGTCCCGTCATGCCCCTTGCCGCCACACAGCGCTGCGCACGCATTATCGATGCAATCCGTCTAGCCCTCTAGGGCTTGGTACTGACGCATAGGGGATTATGGCGTTGGCGCCCGTAGCCGTAGTGCTTGGCGGCCCGCATCTCTGATGCCCCTTTTATAAGTTGCGGTGGAATAGTTCCTGTTTGCGGCAGAATAGGGGCTAAACAGGAACTATTTCACCGCAACTGATGAGGGGGAGCTGGAGATGCTGACGATTGGGTGTCATCTTTCGACGACGAAGGGCTATCGGGCAATGGGGGAGACGGCGCTATCCATTGGCGCCAATACCTTTGCATTCTTTACGCGTAACCCGCGCGGCGGCAAGGCGAAAGATCTTGACATGGATGACGTGGCGGCCCTGCGCGAGCTTATGGAGCAAAACGACTTTGGCCCGCTCGTTGCTCATGCCCCGTATACCTACAACCCCTGCTCGGCCAAAGAGCGGGCGCGCGAGTTTGCCCTGGAGGCCATGGCAGAGGACCTGCGTCGCATGGAGGCGCTGCCCGGCAACTACTACAACTTCCATCCCGGTGCGCATGTGGGGCAGGGCTCCGACGCCGGCATTCAGATGATCGTCGACGCCCTGTGCCAGGTGATGTTTGAGGGCCAGCAGACGACGGTGCTGCTCGAGACCATGGCCGGCAAGGGCACCGAGGTGGGCCGCAGCTTTGAGGAACTGGCGCGCATCATCGAGGGCGTTGCTGCCGAGCGCCCCGAGCTGTCGGCCAAGCTGGGCGTTTGCCTGGACACCTGCCATGTGAATGACGCCGGCTATGACATCGTCCACGATCTGGACGGCGTACTCAACGAGTTCGATCGTGTGGTGGGTATCGAGCGCTTGCGCGCCGTGCATATTAATGACTCCAAGAACCCTTGCGGCGCCCATAAGGACCGCCACGAATGCATCGGTAAGGGCTATCTGGGTAGTGAAGAGTTTGGCGGCGGTATGCAGGTTATGCAGAATATTGTATCGAATGGCCACTTGCGTTCGCTGCCGTTTATTTTGGAGACTCCGAACGAACTTGCAGGTTATGCAGCTGAAATTAGACTATTAAGGTCATTGCAGCAGTAATGACTGTCACAAAGTAGAGTATTCCATTCACGTTATGGGTTTGTTTCAATCAGTTTTCTCATTGCAGATTCGTAATTCCGGGTGCATAATAGCCAACAGTTTTTGCAGACCTCTGAATCAAACGAGGTCACCGGAAGGAGACTGATTATGAAGCTGAAGAAGCTTGGCGCATTTGCCGCCACGGGTGCTATGGCGCTCGCCCTCGCTCTGACGGGCTGCGGCTCGTCCAACGCCACCTCTGGCTCTGATGCCGGTTCTAGCAGCTCTGACGACGCTAAGGTCGAGAAGGTCGACGGCTCCAAGGAGTACGCGCTCGTCAAGGACGGTACGCTGACCGTCGGCACCTCTGCCGAGTACGCTCCGTTTGAGTACAAGGATGACAACGGCGATTATCAGGGCTTTGACCTTGAGCTCATCAAGGCCATCGGCGACAAGCTGGGCCTGGATGTCGAGTACGTCAATAACGACTTTGACACGCTGGTTCCGGGCGTCGCTTCGGGCGCCAAGTATGACGTCTCCATCGCGGCTATCACCGACACGCCCGAGCGTGAGAAGGAAGTCACTTTCTCCGATTCCTACTACATGGACGATCAGGCTATCGTGACCAAGGTCGATAACACCGACATCACGGCCGATAACTACAGCGAGAAGCTCAATAATGCTGACGCTACCATCATCGCCCAGTCTGGCTCGACCGCCGAGTCCTTTGCCCAGGAGAACTTCCCCAAGGCCAAGATTGTCCCCTACAAGGACGCCACCGAGTGCTTCAGCGCCCTGCAGTCCGATAAGGGCGACGCCGTAGTCACCAACCGCTCCGTTGCTAGCCAGCTGACCGCCGAGCAGTTCAACACCTGTCAGACCATTAAGCAGATCAGCACCGGCGAGGAGTACGCCATCGCCATCAACCAGGGCAACACCAAGCTCAAGGACGACATCAACCAGGCCATCAAGGACCTGACCGACGACGGTACCGTTGACGCCCTCATGGCTAAGTACAACATCAAGTAAAATAACTACTTGATTGCGCGCGGGCCCTTTCCGTTTTGGCGGAGAGGGCCTTTGCGCTTCTCTTGACGGAGAGCATTTCCGTCTCGTTTTGCCGGCAACTTCTACGATAGGAGCCACCTTGTCTCGACTGAACAAAGGGGCCGCGGAGCAGCATTTTCCACTGCCCGCCTTGCTCCAAAAGCTAGTCTGCGTCATGGCCGTGGCGCTCGCGCTGGTTTGCGCGGGGGCATATGCGCCCACGACCGCCCAGGCGCTTGAGACCGCAAAGATTACCGCCCGACCCAACACCGGTTCGGGCAGCGCTGTGGTCGGCGGTACCGAGACGCGCATTACCTGGGAGGTCCAAGCCGATGCCGATGAGGAGCTGAGCGGTCTTTCGCTGACGTTTGTCGACGGCACGACGTTTGGTACCGATGACACGCGATTGACGATGCTCTCGGGCGAGGACCTCATGGATCGTACGCCCATGAAGCCCACGTGCAAGGCTGACGGCCAGACGCTCAAGATTGACTTTGGCGAGACGGCGCCTGCCGGCGGCTTTTTCCGTGTCGAGGTTTACGGCGTGACGTTTCCCGTCGAGGGCGGCGATGAGGCCTTTAGCGGCACCTATACGCTTGCCGACGGTTCGACCAAGATGATTTCCAAGATTCCTTCCGTCGAGATTAAGGGCGTGACGGCATTCGATAACTTCCTGGCCGACCTTAAGGAACAGCCGTGGGTCGAGGCATGGAATTCCAACATGTTCCTTCGCCTGTTCCTGAACCCGGTCATTTTGGTCCAGAGCCTGCCGATCGTCTTTAAGGGCTTCCTTATGTCGCTCTCGATCGTGCTCGTGGCATTTCCGTTGGCCATTCCCTTTGGCTTTGCGCTGTCGCTCATGCGCATTTCCAAGTCGCGCATCCTTCGTTGTCTTGCCGGCATCTATGTGAATATCATCCGCGGCACGCCGGCGTTCCTGCAGATCTACATTGCGTTCTTTGGCCTGCCGCTTGCCGGTGTCAAGGTTGACGACTACGTCTTGGGCGTTATCGTCATGGCCATGAACTCGTCTGCGTACCTGTGCGAGATCTTCCGTGCCGGTATTCAGTCGATCCCCAAGGGTCAAAACGAGGCTGCTCGCTCGCTGGGCATGAATGCCTTCCAGACGCTGCTCTACGTTATGATTCCGCAGACGTTCCGCAATGTCCTGCCTACGCTGACCAGCGAGTTTATCCTGCTTTACAAGGATACGTCGCTGCTCGCGGCCGTGGGCGTGGTCGAGATCGTCATGAACGCCCGCACCATCGTGGCCACGACGGGCTCCATCACGCCGTATGTGGTTGCCGCCCTGTTCTACCTGGTCATCACCCTGCCGCTTGCGCGCTTGGTGAGCGGTCTTGAGGCGAGGCTGCTGGGTACGGCCGAAACCAAAAAGAAGCGTCCCACCAAGAGCGCCGGACAGGTCGTCGCGACGCCCGCCGATCACATCGCCGGTCTGTAAGGAGGTCCTATCATGAGCGAAACCAATAACTCGAACGAGGTCGTCGTCAGCATCAAGAATCTCCAGAAGGCCTTTGGCGATAACGTGGTCCTGCGCGACATCGACCTTGATGTGCACAAGGGCGAGGTCGTTGTCGTTTTGGGCCCTTCGGGTTCGGGCAAGTCGACGATGCTTCGCTGTATCAATCGTCTAGAGCATCCCACGAGTGGTTCGATTGTCGTCGAGGGCGTGGATGTGTGCGCCAAGGGCGTTGACCTCAATAAGGTGCGTACGCACTTGGGCATGGTGTTTCAGCAGTTCAACCTGTTCCCGCACCTGTCGGTCAAAAAGAACGTCATGCTTGCGCAGCAAAAGGTGCTCAAGCGCAGCAAGGAAGAGGCCGAGAAGATTGCCATCGAGGAGCTGACCAAGGTCGGCCTGGCCGAGCGCATCGACTTTATGCCGAGCCAGCTCTCGGGCGGTCAGCAGCAGCGCGTGGCGATCGCCCGCGCCCTGTCGATGAACCCGCACGTGATGCTCTTTGACGAGGCCACGTCAGCGCTTGACCCCGAGCTTGTCCGCGACGTTCTTGGCGTCATGCGCGACCTGGCACGCGACGGCATGACCATGATCGTCGTGACGCACGAGATGGGCTTCGCCCGCGACGTCGCCGACCGCGTGGTCTTTATGGACGGCGGCGTTATCGTGGAAGAGGGTACGCCGAGCGAGGTCTTCGACCACCCCAAGAGCGAGCGCACTAAGGCGTTCTTGGGCAATATCTCATAGCGGCGCGTCGAGGTTATCGATATAACAAACGGGGACCGGATGTGAATATCCGGTCCCCGTTTTTGTTTGGGCATGAGCGACTGTTGTTGTGCGGTACTCGGCTGTCAGTTGCCTTGCGACTTTCTGACGGCTTCGTTAGGCCAGCTCCGCTCCCAGGGCCTTGCAGGCCGCTTCGCCCTCGTCGTCGGGTGCGTCGTAGCAGATGACGGAATCTACGACGTTGACGCCGGCCTCGTCGGCGTCGGCCTTCCAGTTGTCCATCCACTCGCCCTCGGCCCACGAGTAGGAGCCAAAAAGGACGACCTTCTTATCGCCGAGGGTCTCCTTGACCTCGTCCCACATAGGCTGGAACTCGTCATACTCAAGCTCCTCGGAACCCATGGCGGGGCAGCCGAAGGCAATGGCGTCATAGCCGGCGGCCTTGTCTGCGGAGAAGTCGGCGCAGGAGATGACCTCTGCCTCGGCGCCGGCATCGGTTGCGCCCTCGGCAACGAAGTTTGCCATGGCCTCGGTGTTGCCTGTACCACTCCAGTAGACGATTGCGATCTTGCTCATATGTTTTCCTTTCGGTTGTGCGGCGTGCGGCCGCGTTTTGTATGCTCTATCGGGTTGCCTGGACAAGTTGTCCCAGGGTGCAGCCCTGTTGATAGATGTAGGTAAGGTATTGCGTGCATGCGCGATAGGAATCGAAGGTCGTGAGCGCCTGCTCAACGTTTGTGTATACCTTCCATGCGCCAAAGACCTTATAGTTTTCGCCGTGCTGGACGATAAACTGATGGACATCTTCGTAGGGATAGCCCAAAAAATAGCCAATTTCGTGGGGGAACTCGCACGTGCACCCCGTATCGCAGTGCCTATTCCGTGCGAGTGCGCAGACGCTTCCGTCATAGGCGCTTTCTGCGGCATTGCTGCTTGCCAGCGTGATGCGCGCGGCGAGATGCACCAGGGATGCGGGCAGGTTGTGGACATCGTAACCTTCGGCGGCAAGCGCCGTCGTGGCGCGGGGGTCGGAGAGGTATCGCATGAGGTCCGCAGGGCGGTACACATAGATGAGCGCCCCGCAGGGGCGCCAGACCAAAACGCTCATATGGATCCCGAGTGGCTGGAGCTCGCGGTTGCATTGGGCTATGACGGCGAGCAGGCGAGAGCGTCGCTCTTCGATATGGGCGGCGCCGGGTTTTCCGTTTTGGTTGGCGTAAACGCCGGGATAGGTAAAGAGCGAAGCCGGCTTGATACCTGCGAGCGTAGGGGAGCAGTTGCGCACGACAGCCGTTTGGTATGTCGGGATGTCAATGGTTCGAGTCACGATGCTCCTTTCGGGTCCTCAGTTGTTAGCCTAGGAAAACTTATACACGAAAGTAAGCCTTGGTCAACTAAAAAGTTTGAACAGGGAAACTAATTGACTGAACCGACACGAGTTTGGAGTAAGATGGGAACACCCCATGGGGGTATAGATATCAGTATTTGGAGAAAGGGGAACGCATGGAAGATTTGCTTAACCCCGCGAATCTCATCGTGCTGGCCGTCATTGCCGTCGGCATGTTTTTTGGACTGCGTCGCATTGCCGCTTCGACACACGGGAAGAGTTGTTGCAGCGATGGCGCGAGCGGCAAGAAGGCCAAGAAGGTAGTGGTTGCGGATACCGATCCGTCCCACTACCCCTATAGCGATGAGTTGCTTATCGGCGGCATGAGCTGCGACGGCTGCGCTCGGAATGTGACGAATGCCCTCAATACGCTTGATGGCGTGTGGGCTACGGTGACGTATGCGGACCACACGGCACACGTACGCTCGAAGCGCCCGGTTGATCGCGACACACTCGAGACGGCGGTGAGGGACGCGGGCTATTACGTTATGAAAATGTAGGCGTTGCCCTTTCCGGTGGGTACCGGCCTCCTGCCCATCGTGACTATCGGCATCCAAAAATTTGCGCAAAAAATAATCTTTAGATGCGGCAAAAGTGGAGTTTGGTGACGGTTTGCGCGGAATTCGCTACCAATCGAGCATCCATTGGCCCGGCCAAAAAAATTACAAGTATATACTTAGACGGTTATTGCTGTGCTCAGATTGCAATTAACCGTGGACAGAAATGAAGAATGCTAAAACTGGGCTTTAGGACAGGGGAGGCTATGGCCTTATGAGACGAGTGGGAACACTTGGCTTGGTGGCAGCGCTTGCCGCTATCTTGGTATCGCCGCTGCCGGCGCACGCCGAAGACGCTTCGAGTGCCGTTACCTACAATGCGGGAAATGGGTATTCCTTTGAGAAGCTCTCGCATCCTACGGTAGGAACGTCGCAGCCGGATGGCATCGTCGACTACCAGGGTGACGGTGTCGTTGCCGTTCCGGGCGCCGACGGTAATACTGCCAACAACGAAGGCGATCGCGGCCAGAGCTACACGTGGGCGGCTGCGAGCTATGGTGACTGGCTTTATGTGGGCACCTGCTATGCGGCGATGGGCAACACGCTTACGCTCATGAACGGCACGCTGGGCGATTCCTTTGATGCCGAGACCATGCGTCTGACGCTGGAGGCCATGTTTAACGGCACGTTCTTCTACGGACAGCAGAAGGAGGACGGCACGGCCGACAAGGACAGCGGCGGCATCTTGGTCAAGATCAATACCAAGACCGGTGAGACCAAGCTGCTGCTCTCTGAATCGCTCAACGGCGTCGCTCCTTTGTTCCGCAATGCCGTGAGCTATAAGGGCAAACTCTATTTCTGCGGCAGCGTTAGGACCAATGGCGGCAAAAGCGGTCTGCCTGCTGTATATGAGATCGATCCTAAGACGGATGAGTACAAGGTCGTCTATCAGGGTCTTTCGAGCATGCAGGATTACGGCGCTGCCTACAAGCAGGGCATCTCAACCGGTATCCGCGGTATGTGCGTCCATGATGGCCAGCTCGTCATCAGCAACGTGGGTAAAGACGCGGCCGGCAAGTTTGTGTCGACAATCCTGACGTCGTCTGACCCCTCGAAGGGCCAGGAGAGCTTCACCGAGATTGCCAACTCGGATACGCTGTTTAACTATCCGGCGATTCGCTATCAGGACAGCATCTACGGCGGCGCCATTTGGGATATGGTCTCGTACAATGGCCATCTCTATGCGACCATCTGCACCGGTACGCCCGAGAATGCCCCCGATGATAATTCCATGCAGTCGTTTGCCATGGTCCGTGGCGACAAGAACGCCGACGGCAGCTATTCGTGGACTCCGATTGTCGGTGACCAGGAGGCGGACGGTGCAAAGTATTGCTTTGGCATCGATCCTGCCCGCACCCGTTCTGGTGCTGCCAACCTCATCGTCTACAACGACTACCTCTATATCGGTGAATATAACGACGAGGAGATCGCCCTCGAGCGCATTCTCTTTAATAAGTCCAATTCTGACGAGAGCGGCAAGAGCAGCATGGGCGGCGTTGACTGCTCGTTTGTGAATGCCAATCTTGAGCAGTCGGTCAACATCTATCGCATGGACAAGGACGAGAACATGGAGCTCGTCGTTGGCGATCGCACCGACATGTTCCCCGAGGGCGGTATTTCCGGCCTGACTTCGGGCTTTGGCCGAAACGAAAACCAGTACATTTGGCGCATGCAGAAGTTCGACGGCAAACTGTATATCGGTACCTTCGATACCGCGAGCCTGCTTGAGCCGATCGGCCAGTTCTCTAATGGCGACATTATCGATATGACGCCCGAGGAGTGGGCCTCTCAGGTTCAGCGCCTTAGGGACCTGCTCAATCACCTGCTCGACAAGAAATCGCCTGACGACCCCATCGTTCCCGTGAACACGCTTGCGGACGATGATTCAAACGAGGCCGCCGAGGTCGATGACGAGAAGGCTGGGGCCGTCGAGTTCGACGACGAGAAGACCGAGATTGCTAAGGGCTTTGGCGACCTGGGCGATGCGCTGGAGGATGCCACGGGCGATCTTTGCGATCAGGCCGCGACGATGTCCGCGGACGTTGAGGACGACGCCGCTTATGTCCAGAAGATCGATAGCGAGATTGCGTACTTCAAGTCCTTTGCCGATCAGTATCAGGACATGCTCGATAGCTATGAGAGCCTGAAGCAGCAGTACGAGGATGCCTATGGCGCCGAGCTGCCGGGCGATATTCAGGATGCATTCGATAAGCTGCTGAGCGAGGAGAACCTCAAGAAGCTGCAGAGCGTGCTTACGTGCATGTGTTACCTTCGCGATGCCGAGCGTGGCTTTGATATGTATGTGACCGAGGACGGCGTGAACTTTACGACGCTGACGACCAATGGCTTTAACGATCCGTATAACCATGGTCTGCGCACCTTTGCGGTGACCAACCAGGGTCTGTGCCTCGGTACCGCCAACCCGTTCTATGGCTGCCAGGTTTGGATCCAGCGCAAGGAGAATTCTGAGAATCCGGTCGATCCCGGTACTCCGGATCCGACGGAGCCCACGGATCCCTCGCAGCCGGGTGGTGGCGATCAGCCTGGTGGTAGCCAGACGGGCGGTAACGACCAGTCGAGCAGCACCACGACCACTGTCACGACGACCGCTAAGAAGACTCCGAAGGACGGCTCGCTGCCTCACGCTGGTGACTCGACCCTCACGCTGGTCTTGGGATTGCTGGTTGCAGCTGCCGCAGTGCTTGGCATTGCTCTCGTCTTGCGCAAGCGTTCTCGTCGCTAGACTCGACCACGCAGCTCGATGCCTTGGATATCGTCGAAGTTGATGGCGATATCCCTGAGTTTGAGCAGCTTGAACGCGGGTAGCACTTCGTCGAGAATGCCCGTGCGGCTACGATAGCCGTACGTATCGTAATAAGTGACGCGCACCAGGTCGCCTCGTTTGAGGCCCTCGAGCTTTTTCGAAAGTTCGAGGGCTTTTTCTTCTGTGAGTTCGCATTTTGGCTCGGCGGTGATCTCTTGTTTACGCACGAGCTCGTAGTATCCCGTGAGGGCGGCAAAGGGCATAAACTGCGCGGCACGGCCGGCACGGACGGTGCCGTTGGCGGTGAGCTTTGGGTCGGCGGAGCGACGTCTTCCCTCGGGGTCCGCTAGGCGTTCAAAAGGTGTCGGTGGCCGCATCGGCTGTTGTTGGGACTTAGGCACGATGTCCTCCCACCTGATCGTTGCGTTCGCGTGCGGTGGCGCCAGCGGTAAAGCTTAATCCCTTGACGAGCGCGTTCTTACCGTACTTGCCCTTCACGGCCAGGACGGCGCGCGCCAGGTCGCGCTCGCGCTCATCGGCCTTAACATCGCTGAACAGGTCGATAGTGGCAAATTCCTCGGGCATGAGGTTGCCAAATCCCAGGTTGATGCGCTTGACCGGTCGTTTGGGATCGACAGTCTGCGCCCAGAGCTCATCGAAATAGCCCATGATCTTCTTAAACGAATTGGTGCGCTCGGGCAGCTTTCGCGAGGCGTTTGAGTGTGCAAAGAGTGCAGCATATCCACCGCGCGGTTTGCCGCCGTGCTCTCCCACAAAGATGCCATCGATTGCCTGCGCCTCGCGTACCAGGCGGCGCCGTTCGTCATCGCGCTGGACGGGCTTGGGCGCACGGGGTGCGAGTTCGGGGCCAGTGGTTGCGGTGGGCTCGATGCTCGACGTGCTCGAGCGCAGGTGCCCACATCCGTCCATATATTGCGCTGTGCCGCTGGCGTCGAGGCGGCGTATGTCGGCCCGCTCGCTCGCATAACCCACAAAGAGCGAGATGCTGTCACAGACCACGTGCTTATCGACTAAGTCCAACACGGCGTTGTCGACCATCTCGCGCAAGACGGTGTATGCTTGCTCGTAGGCATAGCCCTTCGAGAGTACCTGCCCTGTGGTGGTCGAGGTTGCTTGCGGGCGATAGGCTTGGATATCGGCGATGGTTGTCGGCTCACGCCCGAAGGCGTGGTCGATAAGATATTCGGCATTGACGCCGAGTTCGTCGTAGAGCAGGTTCTCGTCGAGAGCCGCGACGCCCATCAGATCGTAGACGCCGTATTTCTCGAGACGGGCCGCCACGCCGGGGCCGATGCCCCAGATGTCGGTGATGGGGCGATGGGGCCAGATCTCCTTGCGAAAGGTCTCGTCGTCGAGTTTGCCGATGCGACTGGGTACGTGCTTGGCGGTGACGTCGAGCGCCACCTTGGCCTGGAATAGGTTGGGGCCGATGCCGACCGTCGCCGTGATGCCGGTGCGCGCCAAGACCTCGTCGCGCAGCGTGCAGGCGAGCCCTTCCGCATCTGTGTGATAGAGGTCCAGATAGGGCGTCACGTCGATAAAGCACTCATCGATGGAGTAGACGTGCACGTCCTGGGGGCTGACGTATTCCAGATAGATACCGTAGATTTTCGCCGACACCTCCATGTAGTGCTGCATGCGCGGTACGGCCGTGATGTAGTCGATGCCATCGGGAATCTCAAATAGGCGGCAGCGATTGTGAATTCCTAAGTCCTTCATGGCCTGCGTGATGGCGAGGCAGATGGTCGTGCGTCCGCGCGATTCGTCGGCAACGACTAGGTTGGTGGTGAGCGGATCGAGCCCACGGTCGACGCACTCGACGCTGGCATAAAACGTCTTGAGGTCGATGCAGATATAGGTGTGCTGCTCGTGCGCCATCCGTGTCCTATCATCAAACACATGTTCTTATCGAATATCTGTTCGATAATACCCTCTCATCCGGACATCGTCAAAACCTGTCAAAAAGGGACTGGTTTGTTTTGGTAGGTATGGTCGTGCGGTTGGATCGGGTTTTTAACGCAGCTCTAAAGAGTACGAAACAGCTCGGAAAACCTTGCTTCGTAGCATGAGCCTAACGATTGATACCGCCTATACGCACGGAAGGGTTGTGGGAAAGATGGTCAACTATGGGTTTGGTATGCCGACGCGCCTTGTTGCGGATGGAGACGTGGCTCGCTGGTGTGGACGATTGGTCGCTCACTACGGCGGCACCAAGGCACTGGTCGTGCTGGGCGGTGACAAGCATACGCATGATGAGCTCGTCTCGGCGGCGCTCGGCTCGCTTGATCGAGCTCTGCTCGAGCGCGTGCTTTTTCGCTGCGGCTCGGTTGAGGGCGACGGGGGAGACGAGCTGATCGACGAAGCCGTGGCCCTGGCGACCGACGAAGGCGTGGACTTTGTCCTGGCGATCGGCGATGCCGATACGGCGGGCTTTGCACGCGAACTCGCCCGTCGCATGGCGACGCTCGATGCCGGCGAAGACGGTTTTGTCCCTTATGGATGTATTGTCTCGGAGGGCAAGGTGCCTGCCGTCGCGGGAGCCGGCGAGGTTCCCGTTTTTGCCATTATCGCACCCGAGCTGTTAGAGGGCATCGGGTCTCCTCTGCGCGAGCTGCTCGGCAGCGTCTGCGCCGCGGCGTAGGAGCTTGACAAAATGGACAGGTTTATCCTGATGGGTAAAGCGTTTGACCTGCCAAAATAAACCTGTCCCTATTTGGTCGGTTGCCGTTTGGGGGCCGATTGGCAACGCTCGCTGATTATAGTCTTGACCTGCGCTAGAATAGTGGCATCTGAATGTCCGGGCGCATGGAGGCGTGCGCCCGTATGCTGAGGAGGACTTTATGGCAACTGTTGCCGCACCTATCGATGCTACGTCGACTGCCGCTTGGAAGGCGCTCGAGGCTCATCAGGAGAAGCTCGAGGCCGAAGGTATCGACCTCAAGGCCTGGTTCGCTGCTGACGCCGAGCGCGTGAACAAGCTGAGCTTTGACGCCGGTGACCTGCACTTCGATCTGTCGAAGAACCTGGTGACCGATGAGACCGTCAAGCTGCTGTGCGATCTTGCCCGCGAGGTGAAGCTCGAGGAGCGCCGCGACGCCATGTTCTCCGGCGAGCACATCAACACCACCGAGGACCGCGCCGTCCTGCACACCGCGCTGCGCCGCCCGGCAAGCGAGAAGGGCCAGCTCATCGTCGACGGCCAGGACGTCGTCGCCGACGTGCACGAGGTCCTCGACCGCATGTATGCCTTCGCCGAGCGCGTGCGCTCCGGTGAGTGGAAGGGCGTTACCGGCAAGAAGATCGAGCATCTGGTGTCCATCGGCATCGGCGGCTCCGACCTGGGCCCGGTCATGGCTTACGAGGCCCTGCGTCCCTATGCCGACGCCGGTATTGATTGCCGCTATATCTCCAACATCGATCCCAACGACCAGGCCGAGAAACTCAAGGGTTTGGATCCCGAGACCACGCTCGTGATCATTGTCTCCAAGACCTTCACCACGCTCGAGACCCTCACCAACGCCCGCGAGGTCAAGACCTGGATGCTCGAGCAGCTCAAGGCTCAGGGCGCCATCGACGGCTCCGATGAGCAGAACGCCGAGGCCGTGGCAAAGCACTTCGTCGCCGTCTCCACCGCACTCGAGAAGGTCGAGGCCTTCGGTATCGACCCCGCCAACGCCTTCGGTTTCTGGAACTGGGTCGGCGGCCGCTACTCCGTCGACTCCGCCGTGGGCCTGTCGCTGATCGTCGTGCTTGGCCCCGAGCGCTTCCAGCAGTTCCTCGAGGGCTTCCACGCCATCGACGAGTACTTCTGCAACACGCCGCTCGAGAACAATGCCGTCGCGCTGATGGGCCTGTTCAACGTCTGGTACGTCAACTTCTTCGGTTCCAAGAGCCACGCCGTGCTTCCGTACTGCCAGTACCTGCACCGTTTCCCGGCCTACCTGCAGCAGCTCACCATGGAGTCCAACGGCAAGCATGTCCGCTGGGACGGCAGCGCCGTGACCTCCGACACCGGTGAGATCTTCTGGGGCGAGCCCGGCACCAACGGTCAGCACGCCTTCTACCAGCTGCTGCACCAGGGCACCGTGGTGGTCCCGGCCGATTTCATCGCCTTCGCCAACACTGCCAACCCCGCAACCGACAGCGGCCAGGATGTCCACGAGCTGTTCCTGGGCAACTTCCTGGCCCAGACCAAGGCGCTCGCTTTTGGTAAGACGGCCGATGAGGTGCGCGCCGAGGGCACGCCCGAGCAGATCGTCCCGGCCCGCTGCTTTGAGGGCAACCGTCCGACGACCTCGATCTTCGGCGACACGTTGACCCCGTTCGCGCTCGGCGAGCTTATCGCCCTGTACGAGCACATCACGTTTGTCGAGGGCACGGTCTGGGGCATCGACTCCTACGACCAGTGGGGCGTCGAGCTGGGCAAGCAGCTTGCCAAGCAGATCACCCCGGCCTTCCACGACGACGCCGCCAAGGCCGAGCAGGACGCTTCGACCCAGGCGCTCATCGAGTTCTACCGCGCTCACCGCAAGTAGTCGCTGCTGTTAACGCATCGCGCCTTATAGTCAGGGGTCCGTATCCTATCGGATGCGGGCCCCTTTGCTTTGCCGTGGTCCCGGGGCGCACGGCCTTTGTGGAACATCGCCGGGGCGCCGCGCGCTGCGAGAACCCTGCGCCTAGATCTCGGCCTCCGCATGGCCTCGCTGCGCCTCGGGCAGCTCCCCGTAGAGCGGATGGTCTTCGAGCCTAAAGCGCTCGACCTGTTCGGGAGTGCGACCGCGTACAAAGAGCCACGAGCGATCGATCGGCGTCGCCATGAGCGTGCTGGGGAGCGCGTCGGCGCGGTCGGAAAACGCCCGGGCACTCTCGGGATCCTGGAACGCCAGCACCAGATGCGTGTCGCAGTTGCCCATGATGGAGCGTGCGCGTGCCTCGCCATAGAGCGCATCGAGCTGGTTGGTCGACTGCAGCAGCAGCGTTGCCCAGATGTTGCGGCTTCGGATAATCGAGAGCACGTTGTCGATCTGGGGGATCTGCAGATTTGCGAAGTCATCGAGCATAAAGCGCACGGGCACGGGCAGGCTGCCGTCGGGCTGCCTATCGGCCTCGCGAATGAGGCCCATAAACGCCTGCGTAATAAAGAGGCCGGTCAGCGGATCGAGATTGCGGTCGATATCGCTCACGGTTACAAACAGGGCGCAGGGGGTGTGTCCCATGGAAGCGAAGTCCACCTGATGGTACTCACGATAGAGCTGTGCCGCACCGTCGAATCCCAGGCACATGACCTTTTCGGCAAGGATGCCGACGATGCTCGCGTGCATGCGCTCGGCATTTTGCGTAATGGCGTAGCGCCGCCATAGCGAGAGGGCATAGCTTTGGGGGTCGGTCGTGATCAGGTCGTCAAACAATCGACCCGTGGCACCGTCCTGCAGGTGCTCGATCAGCTTGATGACCGAGCTGATCGTCTGCTCGTCGGCGGGTAGCTGTTCGGTGACGTAGGCGATAAGACACGACAGCAGGTTTGCCGCCGCATGATCCCAAAAAGGCTGGTTGTTGTCCTCGATGGGGCAGATGGCCTTTGCCACCGAGAGGATGTCCTGCTGGTTGGGCCTGCCGTCCGCCTTGCGGCGAATGTGCCTCAGGGGGTTGTAGCCGCAGCGCTCGATGCCGGGCGCAAGGGCCGGGACGGTGTTGAGGTCGGCGAAGTTGAGACATTGCACGCGGTAACCGTGGGCTGCCAGCACGGGTCCCACTTCGCGACAGAGCGTGCCTTTGGTGTCGAGCACGATGTAGCTTGCGTTCATTTGCAGCAGGTTGGGCTTGAGGACGTTTCGGGTCTTGCCGGCTCCCGAGGGGCCGATCACAAGTGCATTGTTGTTGAGTCCCGTTTGGCGGGTGTCGCAGGAAAGCGTTCGATCCTTGGCGAGGATGGTGGACGATGCGGACTCAGATGCGGCGAGGCGGCTGGCGAGGTTAGACATGGGCGACCTCCTTGGTGGCCGAGAGGATTTCGTGGGCAAAGCCGAGCTCGACGGCGCGCTCGGCCGAAAGGTAGGTGTCTTTTGCAGTGAGGGACTGGATGCGCTTGGGCGTGAGGCCGCTGCGGTCCGAGAGGATTTGCGTGAGGATCTTGCGGGTCTGCATGAGACGCCGGCTGGTTTCCTGCAGCGCAAGTGCCGAGCCGCCTGCCCCCTGGGGGATCAGCGGGTCGTGAATCATGAGCTCTGCATGGGGCGCCATACGGCGATCGTCGCCGCCCATAAAGATCACGGCGCCCATGGACGCGGCGAATTCCAGGCAGACGGTGCGGATGGGGCACGATGCGAGGCGCATGGCGTCATAGATCGCAAGGCCCGATCGCACGCTTCCGCCGGCGCTGGCGACAAATATGGTGATGGGGCGGCTGGGGTCGGTGGCATCGAGCAGGCGGATCTGCTGGCATAGGTCGTGGGCCATCGGGGTTTCGATGTTTCCCATGACGGAGAGCTCGCGACGGGCGAGCATCTCATCGTAAATGCTGGTGAGCGTGATACCTCGGGCGGATTCACGCATGGTGAGGGGACTGATGATGGGGGAATGATTGGTGTCCATGAGGACTCCTTTCTGTTGGTTGTGTTGTGGAATAGGATTGTTGCCCGCGGAGGGGCTGGCGGGCTACAGGGCTCGTCCGAGCCTGAGATCGAGCTCGGTTGTGGGGCAGGCTGCCTGTTCGTGCGGCTCGCAAGCACCAAAGGCTCCAAAGCGATGGAGCGTTGCGGCGGGCGTGGTGTAGGCGAGCCGCGGCTGATGCTCGACAGGGGCACATCCGTCATTTTTGTAATGAGCCGCGTAGTACTGCGCGATGCTGGCGTTCATCTCGCTGCCATTGCGATGGCGCTCAAACTGGCGTCTGCAGGTCTCGATGATCTTTGCTACCGACTTGGGTGCCGTCGCGGGAACAAGGGCGAGATAGCCCTCAAATAGCTCGTTGATGCTCAGGAGGCACAGCAGATCGATCAGCGTCCTTATGGCTGCTCCCTCGGCGGAAAAGTGCGCGGTCATGCGGTTATATCGGTTGCGGTCGACGATGGCCGCATGGGGTCTTGGAGTTTTCTGCCCCGTGGTCCCGGGCTTTTGCCGCGCCTGTGTATTGAGCTCGACGTTGCAGCGCTTGAGGCCGTCCAGCGGAAGGAACAGTGCGGTGCGCAGGGTGTTCCGCTTGCTTTCGAGTTCATGACGCTCGTCGGGTTCCCATGCGAGCTTAAGTTTCGTGTCGAGCGCCGTAAGCATATGGGCTAGGCAGCCTACGGTAAGAACGCACGAATCGTTGCCGCGTTTTGGGGCATAGGGGTCTGTCAGCTTGCGAATGTCGGGGTCGCCCATGATCTTTGTGCAGCGCTTCAGCAGTTGAGGGTGGTCGGCCAAGATCGTCGCGAGCGGTAGCGACGCGTAGTTCTTGATGGTCGCGGCGGCAAAGGCGGCGTCATATTCGTTTGCATATGCTCGCTCAATTCGGGCATCCAGAATGCTTTTCTTATCGCCGTCTTCAGCGTGGTGGTTTGTCATAGCTTCTCCAATCGGTTGATGTTCGTGCTGTTTGTTGATGTGTTGGTTGTCGTGAGTGATGTGCTTGCCGTGGGTGATGTGCTGACGTTGGGGTGCTATGCGGTTTTCAATGAGCCCGTGAGGCAGTTGCTGCAGGGGCGGGATGGAACGGCCCATGCAAGGCGGAAGGCATCGTGCTCAAAATCGAGACAGCAATGCCCTGGGTGCCTCACATGTGGCAGTTACCTCATTAAGTTGTCATTGCGTTTGGGGTTGTACTTTGCCGATCTTCCTTCTCTTACACGCTAAAACTCAAACTTCATATGCTCGATCTACTTAAAACCGCAACGGCGGTCTTTTATCAACTTATATGTCGGAACGCGTCTTTGCAAGTACTTTTTTGCCTTTGTTTCAAATGGGGTGGTTTTGCAACCGTCATACGCGCGCTGTACGAACGTGCCCGGCTCGGATAAGATAGTGCGCGATAAAAACGATGCAAGGAGGCACATATGGCAATCAAAGCCATCGCAATGGATATCGACGGTACGCTCACCAACGATCAAAAGGTCATTAGCCCGCGTACGCGCGAGAAGCTGCTCGCGGCGCAGGAGTCGGGCATTAAGCTCATCTTGGCTTCGGGTCGTCCCGCATGGGGGCTGCACGCCTTGGCGCAGGAGCTCGACCTTCAAAACCATGACGGTCTGCTAGTTGCCTTTAATGGCGCGCATGTGGTCGACGCTCAGACCGATGAGGTTCTTTTTGACCAGGCTATGCCTGCCGACGAATTGCATCGCCTGATTGATCACCTGCGTAATTTTGACGTGATCCCTATGATTTCGCTCGGTCGTGATTTGCATGTCGAGGACTCGTACCATTGCATGATCACGCTGCCTGACGGCTCGCAGAAGAATATCGTCAAGTATGAGCGCGACGCGTGCGATCTTAAGATTCGCGAGGTGGAGAGCCTGCATGAGGTCGCTGATGCTTATCCCGTGGACAAGCTACTCACTGCGGGCGATCCGGCCTACCTGCAGGCGCATTACGAGGAGATGTATGCGCCCTTTACCCAGACGCTTTCGGGCATGTTTACGGCCGACTGGTACTTTGAGTACACGGCGCCCGGTATCGACAAAGCCCATGCGCTCGAGGGTGCCCTGCCCAAGCTCGGCATCGATGCCAGCGAGGTCGTATCGTTTGGCGACGGCCAGAACGACAAGTCCATGATCGAGTGGGCCGGCACCGGTGTTGCCATGGGAAACGCCGTCGATGAGGTTAAGGCTGTGGCCCAGATGGTGACCACCAATAACAACGAAGATGGTATTGCGGTGGCGCTGGATAAGCTGCTGGGCTAGAATCGCCGATTAATGCATGATTCGGGCGCCTGCTCGCGGGCGTCCTTTTGTTAGGGAGGGTGCCGTGTCCGCATTTCCGTTCGACGCCGTTATCTTTGACATGGACGGCGTCATTGTCGATACCGAGTATTACTACTTGGGCGAGACTGCCGCGTTTGCCAAGGAGCTGGGGCTTAATCTGACTCAAGAGGAGTTGAACGGCCAGGTCGGTACCTCGCATCAGTTCTTCCTGCATATGCTGGTCGATTGGTTTGAGCGTGCCGGTAAGGGGCATTTCACTGGCGAGGAAGCGTTGGCCCGTTGGGACGAATGGGCTCATAAGCGTCCGCGCGACTATCAGGCTTTGATTAACCCAGGCGCCGTGGATACGATTCGAGAGCTGCCGCGCCGTGGCGTTCGCGTGGCGCTTGCCAGCTCGTCTCCCATGGTTAGCATCGAGGAAGTGCTCAACGCATGCGGGCTGTCGGATGCCTTTGAGTATGTGGTGAGCGGCGAGCAGTTTAAGGAGAGCAAGCCCGAGCCCGACATCTACCTGCATGCGCTGGATCTGCTGGGGCTGCCCGCGAATCGCTGCTGCTGCGTTGAGGACTCGGTGCCTGGCATCACTGCCGGCAAGCGAGCCGGTCTGACAGTCATTGCCAAGCGCGAGGAGCGCTTTGGCTTTAGCCAGGATGCCGCGGACAAGATTATCGACCAGTTGCCGGAGCTGCTCACGCTTTCTTAGGAGCGCGGTAGTTGCGCGTTTTTCGGGTCTGATGAGTAAATACCCGACATTTTGGTGCGACACCTAGCATACTTTAAGCTAATGCGGGCTTAAGGACTTGTTGAATGCCCTTAAGCCCGTTTTAGAATTAATTGTGCTGGGAGAGGGTATATGCCACCGACTGAAGGGCCAACTGACGGTAAAGCAGCGATACCGCTGTACCAACAGGTCATTGATATCATTAAAAACGAAATCAACTCCGGCGCCTACAAGGCAGGCGCGCGGATACCCAACGAATTCGAATTGGCTGAGAGCTATAAAGTCGGCCGCGTTACCGTGCGACGCGCTATTGAGGAGCTCGTCCAGCAGGGCTATCTAACGAAGCGACAGGGGAAAGGCACGTTTGTCAATGCCCCCAAGCTCAAGCGCAAGATTCGCCAGAAGGATGACGTCCAGAGTTTTTCGGACGCATGCCGCGTTAACGGAATGGAGCCGGGGGCGTGCGTCATTTCGAGAAAGATACTGCCGGCGGATTCCACCGAAGCGCAGTTCTTTGGTGTTCCCGTTGGAACTGATTTGATTTGCGTTGAGCGTGTGCGTACTGCCGATGGAGTCCCCGTCATGCTCGAGAACAACATATACGTTTACGAGGACAACGCCTATCTATCAACGGCACCTCTATCTAACCAATCCATTTTTGAGTTCGTGCGCAACCGGACGGGCCGCACGCCCGCGTTTACCGACCCGTGCACGCTCGAGATCGCGTGCGCGTCGCCCGAGGTCGCTCGACTGTTGGCAGTTCCCGTTGGCGAACCCTTGTTTTATATGGAAGCCTTCTTTTTCGATGAGCAGCGGCGGCCGTTTATCATCGGACGTCAGCGAATCGTTGGGTCTCGCTACGTTTTTGACATCTAGGACATTGCGAATGGAAACGCCCGGTGGATTATCTCACCGGGCGTTTCCATACCGTTCACGGCGCAAACGCAACCGTTCAACCGCGTTGTGGCAATCAGTTTGAAATTATCTTGATGAAGGAAAAAGCTGCTGGTAATCTATGGGACGTCATAGAACGTTTGCATTGTGCAAACGTTGAAGCGAGATGCGATGCAGTCTCGAGTTCTTTGGAGGTATCTATGTCAGATACGAAGGCGAAGAAGACAAACAGACGTTTTAAGTTCAAATTACCGCATGTCTATACGATCATGTTCTTGCTGATCGTTGTCTTTGCGGTCCTGACTTGGATCGTTCCCTCTGGTCAGTATCAGCGCAAGACGATTTCGACAGCGGCGGGCGAGCGTGAAGTCGCCGTTGCTGGAACCTATGAACAGGTCGATAAGAACTACACCGATTCCGAGACCGGCGAGACCATCAATCTGGGCCAGGATATCTTCGCGGTTCTGCAAGCGCCCACCAAGGGTATCCAAGAGGCTGCCGACGTTGTTGCGTTTGTCTTATTGATTGGCGGATCGTTCGCGATCATCACCAAGACCAACGCTTTGAATGCCGGCATGAGCCGTGTGATTAAAAAACTCAAGAACAAGGACATCCTCATCATTCCCATCACGATGACGTTGCTGTCCATTTGCGGCACTACGTTTGGTATGTCTGAGGAAGCCCTGCCGTTCTATGCCATCTTCATTCCCATCATGATGGGTATCGGTTATGACTCGATGACGGCATTCATCATCTGCTTCCTTGGTCCTAACCTGGGATATTGTGCTTCGACCATCGACCCGTTTAATGTTTTGATCGCCCAAGGCATCATTGGCATCGAGGGTAATCCGCAACTGTGGCTGCGCGCCGTTTCTTGGGTCATCTTCACTGCCGTCGGTATCGCATGGGCCATGCGCTACGCCATGCGCGTCAAGAAAAACCCCGAGTCGTCCATTGTGTACGAGGACGATAAGCTCAAGCGTATTGAGTTTTCCGTGACCGATGCCTCCATCGAGGAAGAGTTCACGATCCGTCAGAAGCTCGTGCTTATCGATTTTGCTTGCGGTATGGGCATTATCGTCTGGGGTCTTGTTACCCAGGGCTGGTACATGAATCAGATTTCCGCCGTGTTCCTTGGCATGGGCTTGCTTGCCGGTATCCTGGGCGGCCTTGACCAGCAGACGATCGCAGAGGAGTTCGTTAAGGGTCTCGCCGACTTTGCGTACGCTGCCGTCGTTATCGGTATCGCTCGCGGTATTCTGGTCATCGCCGAGGGCGGCATGATCATCGACACCATCCTCCAGGCGCTCGCTACTGCGCTCGCCGGTGCGCCCGCTGCCGTCTACACCACGTTTATGTATATCGTCCTTGGCCTGCTCTCTTTGCTGGTTCCCTCGAGTTCTGGACTTGCGGCGCTCACCATGCCCGTCATGGGTCCGCTGACCGAGCTTATGGGCCTCAATCCCGAAGCTGCCGTTACCGCGCTCCAGTTTGCTAATCAGACCATCAACACCATCAGTCCCGTGGCGGGCATGACGGTCGCCGGCCTTGCCGTGGCTAAGATTTCGTTTGGCCAATGGTGGAAGACCATTTGGAAGTTCTTCATCTTCATGGTCGTCTTTGGCCTGATCGTAACGGCAATTTCTGGCATGCTTCCGGTGTAGGTGGTTGTGATGTCTGATTGTTTGACGGTCCTGACGTCTAAGAGCGTCTTTACCGGTACGGGGGACCTGCCGTTTGAAGGTTTCGTAGCGGTCCGTGGCAATCGAATTGAGGCGGTTGGCACCAAGTGCGAGGTAGCTTCGTATTTGACCCAGGCGGACGAGGTAGTTGACCTGGGCGACCGCACCGTCATGCCCGGCCTGATCGATGTGCATACCTTCTATACGGGCTGGGCACTGCGGACGTTGGGGTCTGATCTGTCCGGCGTCGCCGATGCCAAAGAGGCCGTGTCGCTCTTGCGTGCATGGAAAGATGATCATCCGGATTGCGCGGCGGCTTTTGGCCACAACCTGCCCGAAACGTTGGCATCGGATGCCGAGAACGCAAATACGGCAGCTGTGTTTGACGAGTTTTTTGGTGATATCCCTGTCGTCTGCTTTACACCGGGCGCGGAGACCTGCGTTCTCAATGCTGCCGCCAGTGCGCGATACGGTTTTACACCGCAGGCGTGCTATGCCGAGAAGATCTGGCGCATGATGAGCGATTTCCTCGCGTTGCCCGAGGTGCGCGCGGGGTATTCGGACTACATGAGCATGCTTAACGAGCGCGGCGTTACCGCCATCAAGGAGATGGCGTTTGATGACTACTACGGCTTTGCCGACGAAATGGCTCGCCGTGAGGAATCTGGCGAGCTGACGGTTCGCGTCTCTATGATGTCGCAGCCGGTGGGCGCTGGTGCAAATCTGGCATATGCTCGCGAGGCACGAGAGCGCTTCCGGGGACCGTTCGTTCGTTTTTCTGGCTTCAACCGTATGACCGATCGCGGCGTATGGGTGGGGCTTGCCGAGATGATAGACCCCTATGAGGACACGGCCGATGCGGGCGCTGCCGGCAAGACGGTTGTCGAGGAGCCAGAGTGGGATCTGATTGAGAACGAGCTGCGTGCAATTGATGCTGACGGCTTCCGATATTCCTTGCATTGCCAGGGCGATGGCGCCGTTCGTCGCACCGTGGCGCTCTATGCCTCGCTGCCTCGAGACGAGCATGGACGGATGCTTCGCCGCCATGCGATTACCGATCTCGAGAACTCTGACCCGACCGATCTTGTCGAGTTTGGCAAGTTAGGTGGAATTTGCGAGGTCTATCCGCAGATTCTGACGCTGGACCGACGCGAGGATTGCCTGTCGATGATGCGTCGACAAATTGGCGAGACGCGACTTTTGCACAGCTGGAATCGCCGCGGCATGGAAGATTCCGGATGCACAGTGTGCTGTGGAACGGATTTGCCGCTGCTGATTCCGAGCCTGGGCGAGTCAATCTACAGCGCGTGCGGCGGATTCTTCGCCGACGGACTGCCTGTGAATGAGGTCAACACGCTGACGCTTGTCGAGCTCTTGCGCGCTTGGACTGCCGGGGGCGCGTACGATCTGATGCGCGAAGACGAGCTGGGTACGCTCGAGGTCGGCAAGCTTGCCGATATCTGCGTGCTCGATCGGGATGTGTTTGACCTCGATTATCGCGATGCACGCGATCTTGCGGTTGATATGACGATGTCGGACGGACAAATCGTGTTCGATCGAAATAAGGAGGCATAAGATGTCTGAATCCAAACCGACGCTGCGCCGCGAGCAGATTGCGGGCATGAATATCCACTACATCATGTGGTCGCTCGATTACTTCCTTGATGTGCAGCAGCGTTTGGGCTTTGAGTCCATTGAGCTGTGGTGCGCAGAGCCGCATGTGACGCTCGACCACACGGGCTACTTTGAGGCTGAGGTCCTGGCGAAAAAGGCTGCAGACCGTGGGCTTAGGTATCGTACTCTGTGTCCCGAGAACGTTGTCTATCCTTGGCAGTACTGCGCACGCAAGCCGCTGCATGAACAGCGCAGCCTGGCGTACTTTAAGCACGGCATTGAGCTTGCCGAGGTACTTGGGTGCGACCGTATGTCCGTCAACTCGGGCTGGGGCGACTGGGACGAGGACCGCGAGGAAGCCTGGAAGCGCAGCCGCGAGCACTTGTCCATTCTGGCGGAGTATGCCGGCGAGCACGGTCTGGTGCTTACGATGGAAAGCCTGCGTCCCGAGGAGAGCAACCTTGTGACGACGGTTTCCGATGCGAAGCGCATGATTGACGAGGTCGCGAGCCCGTACTTACAGCCCATGGTTGATACAACCGCGATGGGCGTTGCTGGCGAGACGCTCGAGGACTGGTTTGCCACCTTTGGTGATGGGGCAATTCACGAGATGCACTTTATCGACGGTGACCCGTATGGCCATCTGGTGTGGGGCGATGGCAAGCACGATATGGACGCCTTCGTTGCCACACTCAACGCCCATGGTTTCGACGGCATGCTGGGCCAGGAGATCACGGACGGTCGTTACTACGATGACCCGGCGGCGGCAGATGCCAAGAACATGGCCGCATTCGAGAAATATCTGATTGACTAAAACAACTATCGGCCACGCAACCAACGTCATTGATTGCGGCCAAACAAGAAAGGAACTGGATATGAACGCACACGATCTGATCAAAGAGGCAATTGCCGAGAAGGGCAAGTTCGACAGCGTCTACTGGATTGCTTGCGGCGGCTCCATGATCGATTTGATCCCGGCTCATGAGCTTCTGCAGCGCGAGGCAACCACCTTCACTTCGTATATCTATACGGCTCGCGAGTTCGATATCATGCGTCCGCGTCGTCTGGGCGAGAAGTCCCTGGTCATCGCTTGTAGCCATAGTGGCAACACTCCCGAGGTCGTCGAGGGCTGTGAGATTGCCCTTGCTGCCGGCGCTACGGTGATCGCCCAGACCGACAACGCTGGATCTAAGATCGACTCCGGCAAGTGGACCACGTGGGTCTACCCGTGGGGCGAGGGCGTGCCGCAGGCCGAGGTCCCCGCTGGCATTTCGCTGTCGCTTGCGGCCGAGCTGCTCGATCAGCAGGAGGGCTACGCCGATCTTGCCGATATGTATGCCGGTATCGCCGAGATGGATAAGATTCTTCCCCCGGCACGTGAGAAGGTAAATGCCGAGCTGGGCGATCGTTTTGCCAAGCTTTGCCAGGAGCACGAGTTCTTCTATATTCTGGGCAGCGGTCCCAACTTTAGCCAGACCTACGGTTTCGCTATCTGCTCTCTTATGGAGATGCAGTGGCAGCACTGCAGCTACATCCACTCTGCCGAGTACTTCCATGGCCCCTTCGAGGCTACTCAGGATGGCGTTTTTTACTTCCTGCAGATGGGCTCCAGCGAGTGCCGTGCTATGGACGAGCGCGCCCTGGCGTTCCTTAAGACGCATACCGATACGCTGATGGTGCTCGATGCCAAGGAGTACGGTATGGAAGCCGTGCCGGCGAGCGTCCGTGCCTATCTGGACCCGGTGCTGTTCTACGCCATGAACTGCGAGCTGCGTGCTGCACGCGGCAAGGTGTTTGATCACGATCCCGATTTCCGCCGCTATATGGGTGTTGTCGAGTACTAGAAGGGACAAAGGCCATGGCATTTAACGTTAACGCGCTCGGATTTGGCGACAACGTCGTCGATCGCTACGAGCATATCCACACCATGTATCCTGGCGGCAACGCGGTGAACTTCGCCGTGTATGCCAAGAAATGCGGCGCCGCACGCTCCGCATACATGGGCATTTTTGGCAATGACGCCGCTGCCGAGCATGTCATTGCAAGCCTCGAGGATGAGGGTATCGAGCTTGATAAGTGCGAGCAGATGATTGGCGAGAACGGAGCGGCTCGCGTGACCGTCGTTGACGGTGACCGTGTCTTCCTTGGTTCCAACGAGGGCGGTATCCGTGGCGATGCGCGCTATGTCCTCGATCGCTTTGACCTTTCGTACATGAAGCAGTTCGATGTGGTTCATTCGGGCAACTATTGCTTTACCGAGCGCGAGCTGCCCAAGCTGAAGGCCGCGGGCGTCACGGTCTCTTTTGACTTTTCGGACGACTCCACCGACGAGTATTACGAGCAGATTGCGCCCTACGTCGATTTCGCTTTCTTTAGTGCGGCGGATGCCGCGAGTGAGGACGAGATCCGCGAGCGTCTGGCATGGGTGAAGGGCCTGGGTCCGCGTTTTGTGTCGGCTACGGCGGGCGCCGAGGGCTGCATTGCTTACGACGGCGATCGTTATTACCGCCAGCTGGCTAAACCGGTAACGGACATGAAGGACACCATGGGGGCGGGCGACTCGTTCCTCACCTCGTTTTTGATGTGCTATCTCGATTCCGCCAAGCGTGGTGAGGATGGCGCCGAGGCCATCGAGCGCGCGCTTGACTTTGCCGCCGGGTTTGCTTCGACCGTGTGCGGCATGGAAGGTTCTTGGGGCCACGGAGCACCAATCGTCGAATAGCCGAGCGGTCCCGGGGAGGTGCAGGATCCTCCCCGGGACCTCGTGTGCAAAAAATGCCAAATATGAGTAATGTATCCATTCCGGTAACAGTACTCATATTTAGCATTTTTGCCCACTAGGGGTTAGCGAAGGCAGCGAAGGTCAAAAAACAGAGTGCGCATTTGCTAAAACTGCAGACTCGATGCGCTTTGCGTCACAGTTTTTGAGTGAGGCAATGCGCATCGAGGTCCTTGTGAGCGATTTGATGAGCGACTGCGCGCTTGTCTCTATGTTTGGCTCGGCCGGCGCATCGGTCTCGAGCAGTAGACGGTCGAGTGGAATCTGTCGTGCGTATTCGCGACCGCGCTTGGTCGCGAGCATGCGTTCGTTGACGGAAAAATAGCAGCCCGCATTACGCGCGCGGGTGAGTTCGTCCGAAGTGCCGCTAAACCAGTGGAAGATGATAGCGGGGGAGTCGGGGTTTGGGATGAGTAGTCCATGCGATTCGAGGACGTCCAGTACGGCTCCTGCCGAACGAACGGCGTGAATTGATATCACGCGCCCGGTAAGAGGATGCTGCACGAGCGCATCGCAGAGCCGGTTAAGTGCCTGTATTTGTAGCGGCTCACTTCCAGCAAAGCGCGCGGAAAAGTCGAGTCCGACTTCGCCGATGTAGCGTTCTTGGGCAGCAACTTCGCAAAGCAGATCGACTTCGGTAGAACCACAGCGGCCGTCGGCGAGCCACCAGGGATGAAGCCCAATGCCGGCGATGATGCCTGGTTGGCGACGGGCACGCTCGTTTGCGGCCGAAAAGTCGCGTGGATCGACGCCGCAATCAAATAGACCCAAGCCCAGTGCCGTTGCCTCATCGGCAACGGCGTCCGGGTGAGCCATTAAATCAAGATGGCAGTGTGCATCAATTAACTGGGGCCCCATCTCGGCGCGCTCCACTAGTCTAGGCGCTGGCCATCGGCGCGCACGCGTTCGGTACCACGCCCACTGATCTGGCGGATAACCTCGCCGGCGATCATCTGGCCCATGATGGGCGGCATAAAGCTGGCGGTGCCCAACTCGGTACGCTCGTGGATATTGGACGGGTCGCGGGGTTGGGTCTTAACCGATTCCTCGCAGCTAAACAGCACGTGCAGGCTTTTGATTCCGCGCTTCTTGCATTCTTTGCGCATAATGCGGCTCATGGGGTCACGTACCGTATCGAAAATGTCGGCAAAGCGGAGGCACTCGGGATGGAGCTTGTTGGCCCCGCCCATGGAACTAACCAAACGAATGTCGTGGTCCTGAGCATATTTGGCAATGGTGAGCTTGGCCGAGATGGTGTCGATGGCGTCGACGACGTAGTCGATCTTGCCCTCCGTCTGCTCCAAAACGCTCGCGAAGAAATCATCGATGTTGTCGCTCAGCAGGTATTCGGTGCGTTTGATGACGGTAGCGGTAGGGTTGATGTCGTGAATCATAGCCTCCATGACGTCGACTTTGCGCTTTCCGATGGTGCTGTGAAAGGCGATGGCCTGACGGTTGATATTGCTGGGCGCGATGACGTCCTTATCCAGAATGACGAAATGACCGATGCCGCCGCGGGCGAGTGCCTCGCAGCAGTTGGAGCCCACGCCTCCGCAGCCGAGCACCAGCACCGTAGCATCGGCGAGCTTGTCGAGTGCCTCGCGGCCCATGATGATCTCGAGCTTGGTGTCGCGTGTCTCGATGGGGGCTGCGGCTGCGGTTTCGGTCATAGATATCCTCCGATGGGGAGTCGGTCGTGTTTTAGCCATCGCCATTATAGGTATTATTGCGATTCCATTTGAGCCCTTGGAGCTTGTTGAAATGGGATCGGGATTCGCATAAGATTGAAGCAGATGGCACCCGTTGCCGCGGGTTGACCAACTCCCAAACACGTTTGTAGCGTGAGAAGTGGCCGTCTTCGCATTACGCGGGGGCGGCTATTTCATTCGACCTCCAATGTGGATGCCGAGCTCCACAGCCGCGATTACAAGCAACAACAACGTCAGGACATCGTCAATACTCATAGTCCATCTCCTTCTCGGGTAGAGGGAGCTGGCCCATCTGCTTCAACTTCCATTGTAACTAAACACGAACGAATGTTCTATAGATGTTACTGTATTAGATAGTTGGACAAACATCTAAATATCGAGTATAGTGTGCGCGTCATGAGAGATGATGAGAGGAGGTCTTATGCCGGGAGAGGGTTTTAAGGCGCTTGCCGATCCAACGCGACGGCGCATTTTGGAGTTGCTGCGCGAGGGCAATTGCACGGCGGGGGAGCTTGCCGAGCATTTCGATATCAGTAAGCCGTCGCTGAGCCATCACTTGGCGACGCTCAAAAACGCCGGGTTGGTGATCGACGAGCGCCATGGCCAAAACATCGTTTACAGCTTAAACACCACCGTCATGCAGGACTTGATCGGTTGGTTTATGGGCTTTACAAACACGGAAGGTGATAAGAATGAATAACGAAAACAAGGGCATTCACCCCACGGGGGTATCGTCGCGCGTGTGGATTGCGCTGGTCGCTCTGTGCGTCGCCAATGTCGTAGCGCACCTCATGGTGATGCCGAGCTTGCCTGCGCAGATTCCCACGCACTGGGGCGCGAACGGCGCCGTCGACGGTTGGGGTCCTAGCTGGATGGCCTCCGCGCTCGGCGTGCTGCCTCTGGCGCTTCTCGCAATGTTCTGCATGGTGCCGCGCATCGACCCCAAAGGTGAGGCATATCGAACCTCGGGCAAGTTCTACCAGGGCTTCGTAATCGCCTTCACCTTGTTCATGTGCGCCATAAGCTGGCTGGGAGAGCTTACGGTCTGGGGCGTGGTGCCGGCGGTCGGTTCGGTTAACGTGCTGATTTCCGGTGTTGTCGGTTTGCTGTTCATCGGCGCAGGCAACTACTTGCCGCGTGTGAAGCAGAACTATACGCTCGGTATCAAGACACCCTGGGCGCTTGCCGATCCCGAGAACTGGCGCCGTACGCAGCGTTTTGGCGGCGCCTGCTTTATGGTGCTGGGTATTGGCCTGATTGTGATGGGCGTGGCAGGCAGTGTGCTTTCGAGTGAAGTCGTCGCCGCGGTGATTGCGGCTCTGGCGTTTGGTTCGGTTGGAGCCGTCTACGTCTACTCGTATCTGTTGTGGCGCAAATCGCAGCGAGCCGCTCGTTAAGGTTGCGGAAAACTAGCGTACGCAGTTCATAGTATGTTCCGGGGGACTTTTCCCAGGTAGTATTAGGGGGTGTGGGCAACCATGCCCCTTTTTCGTTACGTTTCAGAGCTGGTTCCCTCATTTCGTTTCCACTAAAGCGAATCAAGAATAGGGAAACAGCAGGTAGAAAGGATAGAACAGGCAAATGGCAGAGTTTATCTACCAGATGTATCAGGCTCGCAAGGCCCATGGCGACAAGGTGATCCTTGACGACGTGACCCTGAGCTTCTACCCCGGTGCCAAGATCGGCGTCGTGGGTCCCAACGGCATGGGTAAGTCGACCCTGCTCAAGATTATGGCCGGCATCGAGGAGGTCTCCAACGGCGATGCCAGGCTCACCCCCGGCTACACTGTGGGCATCCTGCAGCAGGAGCCGCCGCTCGACGACGACAAGACCGTCATCGAGAACGTGCGCATGGCGTTTGGCGATATGATCGCCAAGGTCGATCGCTTCAATAAGATCGGCGAGGAGATGTGCGACCCGGATTGCGACATGGACGCCCTCATGGCCGAGATGGGCAAGCTCCAGGACGAGATCGACGCCGCCGACGGCTGGGATATCGATTCCAAGCTCGGCCAGGCCATGGACGCCCTGCAGCTGCCCGATTCCGACATGCCGGTCAACGTACTTTCCGGCGGCGAGCGCCGTCGCGTGGCCCTGTGCAAGCTGCTGCTCGAGGCTCCCGACCTGCTGCTGCTCGACGAGCCCACGAACCACCTGGACGCCGAATCGATCCTGTGGCTCGAGCACTTCCTGCACAACTACCAGGGCGCGGTGCTTGCCGTCACGCACGATCGCTACTTCCTGGATAACGTTGCCGAGTGGATCTGCGAGGTCGACCGCGGTCACCTTTATCCCTACAAGGGCAACTACTCCACGTATCTGGAGACCAAGGCCGCCCGTATCGAGGCGCAGGGCAACCGCGACGCCAAGCTCGCCAAGCGCATGGAGGCCGAGCTCGAGTGGGTGCGCAGCTCGCCCAAGGCCCGTCAGGCCAAGAACAAGGCCCGTCTGGCTCGCTACGAGGAGATGGAGGCCGAGGCCCGCGCAAGCCAGAAGCTCGACTGGACCGACATCCGCATTCCCGTTGGACCGCGTCTGGGCAACAAGGTGCTCGAGGCCCATCACCTGCACAAGGAGTTCGATGGCCGCGTGCTCATCGATGACCTTTCGTTCACTCTGCCGCGCAACGGCATCGTGGGCGTCATCGGCCCCAACGGTGTCGGTAAGACCACGCTGTTCAAGACGATTGTGGGTCTGGAGCCGCTGACTTCGGGCGAGCTCGAGGTGGGCGAGACCGTCAAGATCTCCTATGTCGATCAGAACCGTTCCGGCATCGACCCCGACAAGAACCTGTGGGAGGTCGTCTCGGATGGCCTGGACCACATGATGGTCGGCGAGACCGAGGTTCCGAGCCGCGCTTATGTGGCGAGCTTTGGCTTTAAGGGCCAGGACCAGCAGAAGCGCGCCGGCGTACTTTCCGGTGGCGAGCGCAACCGTCTGAACCTGGCGCTTACGCTCAAGCAGGGCGGCAACCTGCTGCTTCTCGACGAGCCCACGAACGATCTCGACGTCGAGACGCTGTCCTCTCTCGAGGCGGCACTGCTCGAGTTCCCGGGCTGCTCGGTGGTCATTAGCCACGACCGTATGTTCCTGGACCGCGTCGCCACGCACATCCTGGCGTGGGAGGGCACCGACGAGAACCCGGGCAACTGGTATTGGTTTGAGGGCAACTTCGAGGCCTATCAGGCCAACCGCATCGAGCGCCTGGGCGAGGACGCAGCCCAGCCGCATCGTATCCACCGCAAGCTGACGCGCGACTAGTAGCAAGTAGAAAGGCCGCCACCAAGGGCGGCCTTTCTTGTAGCGATTGCACTGCAGCTATGCCCTGGCTGCTGGTTTGATTCATAATCAAAGTCATCTCTTTGGGATTAAAGCCCGTTTTTGCTATGAGTGATTTTCTAATTCCGTTTAAAACGTAAAGACGCATTGGGTTGCAAGGACATAAGCAAATCGAATTGAAATATAACCAGTGCTGTAACGTTACAAAAAAGATTATAGAATAGGAGTACCTTATAAGTCGCTTCTCTAGAAAGAAGAACATATGCTTTCGCGTCGTCGTTTTCTGCAACTTGTCGCGTCTTCAATTGTCGCCTTAGCCGCACGTCCGAAAGAGGTTTTTGCTTCGACGGGCAATATTGATGGTGAGCAGATACAATTTACTTCTGAAATTGCGCAAGAGCTTGCCGATAAATATATAAAGGGACTCCTCGGCTATTCGTATACGCCTTCTGACCCTATTCCTTTTGTAGATGTTGATGGGTCCCCGCTTGGTTACATTGTTCCGGTTGTGACATCCAATAGAGCCGCGGGCTATTTGGTTTTAGATGCTTCAGATGATGAAATACTTACGGGATATCGTTTTGGAGACGGCTTAGTCAGCCCTATGGATCGGGGAGGAGATCTTGGTGTCGAGTCTTATTCGTTCAATAACCCAGTCGTAATGATCAATCCATTCGAATTCGGCGTGCAATCTTTGGACGGTTCAATAACAACAAATTGCGGAAGAACAATCCCGGCTGTTTCCATAGAAGGACGGCCTGTCGTTTTATCGAATAAACCTTCAAGCTGGAACGATGTTGTAATTTACGCAACTCAAATGCAGGATTACACAGTATCTGGATTTCGTTCCATTTCTCAGTTTATGTCATATGATGAAAGCGAGATTAAGAGGCTTACCGCCCACTATGCTTGTATGGTGACAGCTTTTTCGAACGTTGCGGAACTGTATGGCATTGCCAATTTATATAGCGACCCTTCGCAATATATGCAGATATGGAATTACACCAATACACATGCTCTTTCCGATGAAGAACAGACTGTTCCCGGCGTTGTTTTGGGTGGAACGCCGATATCAACCTGTGCAACGGGGTTTACAAATTACTGCGCAAGCAGAGGAAGTACTCTTATCGCCCGCACTGTCTCCTCTCCGGCTATCGCGAGCATTCAAAATGAGATTAACTCTAATAGACCGAATGTTTTACATGCGAGTTTGTACAACGGATCAGCCCATTCTGTAACAGCGGAGGCTTACGCCACACTTACTGGTAAGAAAACTGGAGAGACAAGGCAGATGATTGGCATAGCGGACGGCTGGAATTCATCTTTATCCTTCCTGAAGTATGATCAGAGCTATTATGCGTGGACTTATGGAACGACTTTTTCGAAGTAGGGCGATTCGTCTAGCTCTGTCTTTGGTGCTGATGGCTTCATTGGTGGGCTGTTCAACAAAGGAAGAGATATCGCGCGGAGGTTCCGGAGAAGTGACTGCGACAGACTCAGGTTCATTAGAAATAGCTGGCGGGCATGCCGATGTGATGTTACAAGGAAAAGGCGTGCTTAGGTCGATTGATGCTGAAGACGCTGTCTGCTCAATAGAGGATTTGAAGACAGGTGAAACTGCATCGTACCGAGTTTCAGATAATGCTGCGAATATGATTGAGTCGATACCGACTGGAGCGCAGGTTTCTTTTAGATACTTTGCTCCGCAACTTGAGGATGAGCTTGCTTCTCTGGTGTCTATATGCACCGATGACAACTAAAAGGCCTGAATTCAAACGGCCTCGGATGGTCAATTGGCTATCCGAGGCCGTTTTTTACTCGACCGGGGCTTCGACCTTGTCGATGGCCCAGGCGGCTCCGAGACCGCCGGTGGTGTTGCGGCGGATGCGCACGGTAACCTCGCGGCGCTCGCCGGCCTGCGTGTAGCACAGGGGGAAGTTTGCGCGGTTTCGCGCGGCCTCGATGGTACCGCGCTCGCGGGCGATCCAGTAGTACTCGCCGACAATGCCGAGCGTGTCGGCGCCGTAGGGGAGATAGGTCGACAACTGGCTGTCTCTTATACACATCTGACGCTGCCGACGAATAGCCTTGTGTAGAT
>UQXA01000015.1 GCA_900544865.1 uncultured Collinsella sp.
TCCGCGCCTTCCTGACCCGCGGCGTGACCGGCGACACCGACATCAACATCATCGATACCGCCGAGTTCGCGATCCCCGGCCTTGACGACGAGTTCCGCGTCATCGTGTCTCCGTGGATCCTCTCCTCGCTGATCACCGATCGCCTTGCCGCTTACTACGAGACGGTCACCAAGCACAACCTTAACTATCGCCGCTACTATCACCAGTTCGACTACTAAGAGCAAATAACGTTTATGTAATTGGGCCCCGCTCCTATATGGAACGGGGCCTCGTTTAGGTTGGAGAGTAATTATGAGCTACCCCCTGCTTGCCGTCATGAATATCAGCCATCGTTATTTTGACCTTGAGGAATTCTTTTCTTCGGCAGCGGCCTCGGGCTACACGTGTTGCGAGCTTTGGACCGGGGCGATGCATCTGTATGTCGATTGCCATGGATACGATTCGCTCGGGCAGGTGCGGGAGCTGTCGCAGCGGTATGGGGTTCGGATTGTGGGGCTTTGTCCCGAACAGAACAACCCCAAGCCGTGGAATATCGCGGCGCGCGGGAATGAGGCACGTGCCCGCACGCTCGCGTACTTTAAGAACGTTGTGGATATCGCGGCGGAACTTGGAGCCGAGCAGGTCATGGTCTCGAGTGGCTGGGCATTTTTGAACGAGCCAATCGAGGACGCGTGGGGTCGCAGCGCCTCGATGCTGCGTGCGATTGCCGAGCATGCGGGAGAGCGCGGCGTGCGACTGGTGCTCGAGGCCCTACAGCCGGTTGAGTCGATGATCGTGAACTCGGCAGCCGATACGAAGCGCATGATCGAGGCGGTTGATCATCCGGCACTTAAGGCGTGTCTGGATTTGGGCGCTATGGCGGTGGCGGGGGATACCATCGACGATTATTTCGATCTGCTTGGCGATGATGTCGCCCACGTGCATTTTGTCGATGTTGCGGCAGACGGCACGACGCATCTTGCCTGGGGTGACGGCGACCGCGATATGCGCGCCGACCTAGATAGGCTGGTGGCGCGCGGCTATCGCGGAGTTGTTTCGGCCGAGACCTATGACTGGCGCTATTTTGCCGACCCCGCAGCTGCCGATGCGCAGGTAATGGCAGAGTATCGTCGTGCGATTGGCGCCTAAGTGGGACAGGGCGCCGAGTTGGCGTTTGACGCTTTTTGAGAAACGGGACGTGCTTTCCGCTTGAGGCTTCTGGCGGAAAGCACATCCCAGAACAGGCGCTCAGAATGGGACACACTTTCCGCTGAGGACTTCAACCGGAAACCGCATCCCAGTTTTTGGCTGGCGGGCGGGACGCGCTTTCCCCCATGTTTCCAAATGAATACGCTGTGAGCCGTGAAGGATGATTTTCCCCGCAAGCACTCTAGTATGCTAAAGTACCCAGAAGACCGGCGGAGCTATGCCGGTCTTCTGTTCTATATGAAACGCAGCATGAGGAGGCTCACCAGATGACGGCCACACCGTGGGGATTCCGGGACATATTGCCCGAGGAGGCTCAGGCGCGCGAGGAGATTGCGCTGACGGTGAAGGGCTGCTTTAGGGAGCATCATTACCTTCCGGTCGAGACGCCGCTGCTCGAGGACAAGGGCTCGCTCGAGGAGGGCGGCCGCATTGCGGACACGCCGTTTAAGCTCTTTGATGACGACGGCCGCCTGCTGGTGGTCCGTCCCGACAACACGCTGCCGATTGTTCGCCTGGTTTCGACTCGCATGCGTGCGGCCGATCTGCCGCTGCGCCTGCGCTATGAGGCGCCGGTGGTTCGCGAGTGTCAGCGCAATGCCGGCGGCTCGCGTCAGTTTACGCAACTAGGTTTTGAGCTCATCGGCGCGGGCGACACCGCGGGCGATGTCGAGATTGTCTCACTGGTCGCCGAGGCCGTGCGCAAGCTGGCACTTCCCGGTGCGCGCATTATCGCGGGCAGTGTGCGTCCGTTTAAGGAACTGCTTGCGGCGTGCGAAGATCGCGAGCTGGCTGCCGAGGCGCTGCGCTGCGTGCACGCCAACGACTTCGTGGGCCTCGATGCCCGCGTGGCGGAAAGCGCAGAGTCCGAGGCCGTTAAGGTCGCCATTAGCGAGCTGCCGCGCCTGCACGGTGGTGCCGAGGTGCTCGACCGCGTCGACGCGCTGCTGGCGGCGGCGGGCATTGTTGCGCCGCTCACGCGCGAGCTGCGTGCCCTGGTCGATGGCCTGGCTCCCGAGGACGCCCGGGTGCTGTCCTTCGACTTCTCCATCATGAACTCGTTTGATTACTACACGGGCCTGGTCTTTAAGGCCTATGCCGGTGGCCTGCCCGATCCGGTCGGTTCAGGCGGACGCTACGACTCCATCTTTACTGGCGCATTTGGCGACGGCATCGAGGTGCCGGCGGCGGGCTTTGCCTTTTCGCTCGAGCGTCTGGAGGCCGCGCATACCTCGGCCGAGGACGCTGCTTCCGATGGTGACCATGCCGTGGGCCGCGGCGCCGAGGGTCCACTGCGCATCGCCGTGCCCAAGGGCTCGCTCAAGGCCGACACGCTCGACGTGCTCGAGGCCGCGGGCTTGGACGTCTCTGAGCTGCGCGACCCCGGCCGTCACCTCATCGTGCGCGGCCGCGACACGCGTGCTGGTGAGGGCACGATCGGCGATATCGAATTTGTCATCGTGCGTCCCAGCGACGCGCCCGCCTTTGTGGGCTGCGGCGGTGCCGACTGCGGCATCTGCGGCTGGGACTCGCTTATCGAGGCAGACCTCAACCTGCTGCAGCTGGTCGACCTGGGCTACGGCCTGTGCACGTTTATCGAGGCGGAGCCTGCGTGGCGCGCCGGCCAGGCCGAGCGCAACTATGCCCGCCGTGGGTCGCTTCGCGTGGCAACTAAGTACCCGCGCATCGCGAGTGCCTGGTATGCCGAGCGCGGCGTGAACGCCGACATCGTCTCGCTGCACGGCAACATCGAGCTGGGCCCCATTGTCGGCATGACCGACCGTATCGTGGACATTACCGCCACGGGCGCCACGCTGCGCGATAACGACCTCGTTATTACTGGTCGCATTATGGACTGCACGGCCCGCTTCTTTGTCAATCCGGGTGCCGCACGTCTGGATCCGCGCGTGCGCAATCTGGCAGATCGCTTGGCGGCAGCCGTGAAGGACAAGCATTTTGAGCCCGTTGCGGGCTCGGCACAATAGCGCGAGCACGCACGGGTGCCCCAACGTCCGGGCTGCGGGCCGACTGGCGCCGTCGCCCGGTCTCTCGTTTTTTGAACAAAAACCTCGACCGATAGGGGATACCGATATGAAGACCATCAAGCTTGCTCCCGGTGAGCGCCTCGTTACCAACCAGCTCAACCGTAAGGGCGTGCTGCCGCAAAACATCGTTGCCGCCGCCCGCGATATCGTGGCCAACGTGCGTGCCAACGGCGATGCCGCGGTGCGCGACTATTGTCAGCGCTTTGACGGCGTTGAGCTGCAGAGCTTCCGTCTGCCGCAAGAGCAGATCGATGCCGCGCTCGAGGGCCTCGATCCCGCTTTTGTCGCGGCGCTCGAAAAGGCTGCACGCCAGATTCGCGAGTTCCACCAGCGCGAGGTCGAGCAGAGCTGGTTTACCACGCGCCCGGACGGCACGATGCTCGGCGTTAAGGTGACCCCGCTTGCCGCAGCTGGCATCTATGTGCCGGGCGGTCGTGCGCAGTACCCTTCCACCGTGCTTATGAACGCCATTCCCGCCAAGGTCGCTGGCGTTGAGCGCGTGGTCATGGTGACCCCGCCGCAAAAGGACGGCCTGATCAGCCCCTACACGCTCGCCGCGGCAAAGCTCGGCGGCGTGGACGAGATCTATATGGTGGGCGGCGCCCAGGCCGTGGCCGCACTGGCGTACGGTACCGAGACCATTCCGCGCGTCGACAAAATCACCGGCCCGGGCAACGCCTTTGTCGCCGCTGCCAAACAGATTGTCTCGGGTGACGTGGGTATCGATATGGTCGCCGGTCCCTCCGAGGTCTGCGTGCTGGCCGACGCCACGGCCAAGCCCATGGTGGTCGCGGCCGACCTGATGGCCCAGGCCGAGCACGATCCGCTGGCGGCTTGCTATCTGGTGACCTGCGACGAGCAGTTTGCGCGTGAGGTTGAGACGGGTATCGACATCCTGGTAGCGCAGTCGCCACGCGCCGAGATCACGCGCGCTTCGCTCGACAATGAGGGCACTATCGTGGTAGCCGCCGACATGGCTGCCGCCGTCGAGGCGGTGAACACCGTGGCGCCCGAGCACCTGGAGCTGCACTGCAAGGACGCGATGGGCCTGCTTGGCGGTATTCGCAACGCCGGCGCCATCTTTGTGGGCGCTTGGAGCTCCGAGCCACTCGGCGATTACGTTGCCGGCCCCAATCACACGCTGCCGACCGGCGGCACGGCCATGTTCTCCAACCCGCTTTCGGTGGAGGAGTTCGTCAAGCGCTCGAGTGTCATTTGCTATGCGCCCGAGGGCCTGCTCTCGGACGCTCCCGCTACGCAGCGTTTGGCCGAGGCCGAGGGCCTGTGGGCACACGCGCTTTCCGCCGCACTGCGTCGCCGCGTGTTGGAGCAGGGCGAGGATGCCGTGAGCGCCGAGTCTCTGGCCGCGGCCGACCTGACCAAGGTCGCCTGGCCGGGCGACGCCGTGGCGACGGTTGCCGAGGGCGTGGACCTGGCGGCTGTAAGCGCGAATGGTGCTGACGCGGTCGTCGAGGAGGCCTAATATGGCCGAGCTGACGCCCCGCATGAAGGAGCTCGTCCAGCCCTACTTGGCCGGCATTGAGCCCTACGATCCCAACTTTACGCCCACGCGCATCAATCTTTCGGCCAACGAGAACACCTATCCCGTACCGGCCGGCGTGCGCGAGGCGGTCGACGCCGCCCTGGCTGCCACGCCGCTCAACCGCTACCCCGATCCCATGTCCAACGACCTGCGCGACGAGCTCGCCGCTTGGCATGGCGTGACGCGCGAGAATGTCTGCGTGGGCAACGGCGGCGACGAGCTGCTCTATAACTACCTGTTGGCGTTTGGCGGCGCGGGACGGACCCTGCTCAACTGCCCGCCGTGCTTTAGCGAGTACGCGTTCTTTGCGTCGCTCTGCCAGACCGAGGTGCGCGACGTGTGGCGCGACCCCGCGACCTTTGAGCTCGACCAGGCAGCTGTGCTTGCGGCGGCGTCCGAGTGCAACCTGGCAATCGTGACCTCGCCCAATAACCCCACGGGTGACGTGGCACCGCTCGACTTTGTCGCGGCGCTGTGCGATGCGCACCCCGGCATGGTAATGGTCGACGAGGCCTACGTTGAGTTTGCCGACGATTTGTTTGGCGCGGCCACCACGGCGCAGGGGCTTATCGCCGAGCATCCCAACCTGGTGATTCTGCATACGTTGTCCAAGGCGTTTGGCGCTGCCGGCACGCGTCTGGGCTATGTGATTGCGGCGCCCGAAGTCATCGACGTGTTCGCGGCGATTCGCCAGATCTATTCGGTCAACGTACTGAGCCAGGCGGCAGCACTTGCCTGCGTGCGTGCCCGTGATGCCTACACGCCCGTGGTGGCGCAGGTCGCATCCGAGCGCGAACGCGAACAGGCCGCTCTGCGCGCGATGGCTGCTGAGGGCATGCCCGTGGAGGCATGGCCGAGCGCGGCGAACTTTGTGCTCGTGCGCACGCCGCATGCCACGCGCGTGCGTGAGCGCCTGCGCGACGAGTATTCGATTTTGGTGCGCGACTTTAGCTACGCGCCGGGCCTTGCGGACTGCCTGCGCATCACTGTTGGCACGCCGCGGGAAAACGATGAGGTGCTGGCTGCGTTTGCCGCGCTGGTGAAGGAGGAGATGTAGATGGACCGCTATGCTGAGGTAACCCGCAAGACGGGCGAGACCGACATTGTCGTAAAGCTCGACCTGGACGGAAGCGGCGTGTGCGATATCTCGACCGGCGTGCCGTTTTTCGACCACATGCTCAACGCTTTTGGCCGCCATGGTCTGTTCGATCTGACGGTGCACGCGGTGGGCGACGTCGAGGTCGATGCGCATCACACCGTCGAGGACACGGGCATCGTGCTGGGCGAGGCGTTTTGCCAAGCGTTGGGCGACAAGGCGGGCATTACACGCTTTGCCGACGCGGCGATTGCCATGGACGAGACGCTCGTGATGGCTGCCGTTGATATTTCGGGCCGCGGGCAGGCCTACTGCGAGCTGCCCGTGCCGACTGAGCGCGTGGGCAGCTTCGATACCGAGCTGGCCGTTGAGTTCTTCTACGCCTTTGCGCGCGATGCCAAACTTACGCTGCACGTGCGCGAGCTGGCGGGCGGTAACTCGCATCACATTATCGAGGCCGCCTTTAAGGCCGTGGGCCGCACGATGCGCCACGCCTGCGAGCTGGATCCTCGCGTGCAAGGCATTCCCAGCACCAAGGGTTCACTGTAGCTGACGGATCGCACAAACCACCACAAAGGTGCCTGTCCCCTTTGTGGTGGTTTTGGACGATGAGATAAGGGAGGGTCGCGTGGGCGAACCGAAGATCGTGGTGGTCGACTACCACAAGGGCAACTTGTCGAGCGTTGCGCGCGGGCTTGCGCGCGCCGGTGCCGCCGCCTGCACGTCGGACGATCCGGAGCAGATCCGCCGCGCCGACGGCCTGGTCATCCCGGGCGTGGGCGCGTTTTATGACGGGATCGCCTTTATGCGCCAGAGCGGCGAGGCGGACGCGGTGCTCGATGCCGTCGCCGCCGGGACTCCGCTGCTCGGCATCTGCCTGGGCCTTCAGCTGTTTTTTGAGCGCGGCAACGAGGGCGTGCCGGCGGACGAGGGCGCGGTCGCCGACGGCAACGCCTCCGAGCGGGCTGGCGGTCCTTGGGTCGATGGCCTGGGTATTATGCGCGGCTCGTGCACGCGCCTGGAGTCGAGCCGCCTGAAGGTGCCGCACGTGGGCTGGGATCAGGTGCACATGACGCCCGCCGGTGCGGCCGATCCGCTGCTCGCCGGTTTTGCCGAGGGCGCCAACATGTACTTCACCCACAGCTATGCGGTGGCCGACGATGCCGATGCCGCCGATGTTCTGGCGCGCACGCACTACACGCGGAGCTTCCCGTGCATCGTGCGCCACGGCAACGTGTGGGGCTGCCAGTTTCATCCCGAGAAATCCTCTGCGCTGGGTCAGCGCATTCTTAAGAACTTCGTCAACATCGTCGAGGAGGCTGGCCGATGATCCTGTTTCCCGCAATCGATCTGATCGGCGGCAAGGTCGTGCGCCTGGAGCGCGGCGACCGCAGCCGCTGCAAGGTATATTCCGATGACCCCGTGGCCGTCGCCCGCTCGTTTGCCGAGCAGGGCGCAAGCTGGGTGCACGTCGTCGACCTGTCCGCCGCCTTTGGCGAGGACGAGGACGCATGCGCTGCCAACTCGGCAGCGATTAAGTCCATCTGCGGCGTCGACGGCCTGTCCGTGGACGTGGGCGGCGGCGTCCGTTCGCTCGCGCGCATCGACGAGCTGGCCGGCTATGGTGCGCGCCGCATTGCACTGGGCACCGTGCTGGTGACCGAGCCGGGTTTTGCCGAGGTGGCAGCTCAAGGCTTTGGCGAGCTGTTGGTGGCAGACATTGCCGCACGCGACGGCCAGGTCAAGGTGAATGGCTGGCGCGATGGCGCGGGCGTGGCGCTCGACGATGCCGTGGCGCAGCTTTCCGAGCTGGGTTTTAAGCATCTGGTGTATACCGACATTGCGCGCGATGGCATGCAGACGGGCATCGATGTGGCGGCGTATCGTCATGCGGCCGAGGTCGCGGGCTTTCCCGTCGTGGCTTCGGGCGGCATCTCGACGCTCGACGACATCCGCGCGCTGGCCGCGGTGGGTGAGGGCGCGATTGAAGGTGCCATTACCGGTCGCGCGCTCTACGAGGGCAACTTTACGCTGACCCAGGCGCTGGCCGCCGCCCGAGGGGAGGAGTAGTCCATGCTTACCAAACGCTTAATTCCCTGCCTGGACGTCAAGGACGGCCGTGTGGTCAAGGGTGTCAACTTTGTGAGCCTGCGCGATGCAGGCGACCCGGTGGAGCTGGCGCGTGCCTACGACCGCGAGGGTGCGGACGAGGTCGTCTTCTTGGACATTACCGCCACGAGCGACAACCGTGCGACGACCATTGAGATGGCGGCGCATGCTGCCGAGGAGCTGGCCATTCCCTATACCGTGGGCGGCGGCTTTCGCGACCTGGCGGGCATGCTCACCATGGTTGCGGCCGGTGCCGACAAGGTATCGCTCAACTCGGCGGCCGTGCGCGACCCGTCGCTGATCAGCCAAGCTGCCGCGGCGTTTGGCAGCCAGGCCGTGGTCGTGGCGATCGATGCCAAGCGCGTCGGTTTGCCCGGAGAGCCGGGTGCCGATAGGTGGGAGGTCTTTACCGCGGGAGGCCGCAACGCCACGGGTATCGACGCGGTGGCGTGGGCCGAGGAAGCGGCTCGTCGCGGCGCCGGCGAGATTTTGCTCACCAGTATGGACCGCGACGGCACCAAGGCCGGCTTTGACCTGGCGCTCACCCGCGCCGTGGCGCGCGCGGTGCCGATTCCGGTGATCGCAAGCGGCGGCGTGGGTACGCTCGAGCATTTTGCCGAGGGCGTGATCGAGGGCGAGGCCGATGCCGTGCTGGCGGCGAGCGTCTTTCACTTTGGGACGTTCAGCATTCGCCAGGTGAAGGAGTATATGGCGTCGCAGGGCATTCCTGTCAGGTTGGACTTCTAGCGCTGCGGCTTGCCCAGGCACCCGACCTTCTGGCTCCAACCCTCCTCGCGTACTTAAGTACGCGTCGTCGGGCTTGTCGCTCGGAATCTCGGGCACCTGGACAACCCTCGCCGACCTGTGGGATTTCGTTTGTTGCTTGGGAGAAATGATGACTGAGGTAATAGAAGCGTCTGATCTTACGTACGACGCCCGTGGGTTGATTCCTTGTGTGGTTCAGCAGTATGACACCGGCGAGGTGCTTATGGTTGCCTGGATGAACGAGGAGTCGGTGGGGCTGACGCTCAAGACCGGCACCACGTGGTTTTGGAGCCGCAGCCGCCAGGAGCTCTGGAACAAGGGCGCGACGAGCGGCAACATGCAGGCGGTCAAGGAGCTTTGGGCCGACTGCGATAGCGATACGCTGCTGGTCAAGGTCGACTCGCCAGGCCCGGCCTGCCATACCGGCAACCGTACCTGCTTCTTTAAGAAACTCGCGTAGGGCGGGCGCTCGATTAGACGCTCGGCCACCAGAAAGGATTGAACCATGGGTGTGCGCACCGCAAACGTTCAGGATGGAAATATCGGTGAGACACTGACGGGGCTCGCCGAGGTGATTCACGGTCGTCGTGATGCATCGCCGCAGGAGAGCTATACCGCGCGTCTGCTGACCGACGTCGAGGATGAGCTGCTCAAGAAGCTTGCCGAGGAGGTGAGCGAGGTCATCATGGCCTGCAAGGATAACGATCACGACCACATCCGCTACGAGGCCGGCGACCTGATTTACCATCTGCTCGTAACGCTCGAACGCTACGGCATCACCCTCGACGAGCTGGCCGGCGAACTCAACGCTCGCCGCCACTAGTCATTGGGGACGTTCTTAAACGACTAGTTAGGCGAGGGGTGTGGATTCCCATTCTCCGGTGAGGTGGGGGATGTCGAAGGTTCGATAACCGCAGTCGTAGGCGTGGGCCTGAGCCTCGCGGATATTCCAGCAGATGTCGCAGGCGCGGTGTGCGTCCGAGCCAAAGGTGATGGGTACCTCGGCGTGGGCGAAGCAACGCAACAGCCCCGTCGAGGGGTAATAGTCGTCGAGGCCCTTGCGCGGCGCGGCGGTCGAAACCTCAACGCGGCGGCCTGTATCGTGTGCGCACTCTGCCATCTGCTCCCAAAACGGTGCCGGATCAAAATCGGGCGCAAAGCCCTCCTTCGAAAAGCGCATGAACAGGTCGGGGTGAGCCATCACATCAAAGTTAAGCGGGCTTTCGCAAGCGTGGCACCAGTCGTCGACGTAGCGCTCCCACACGCCGCGTACCCCCAGGTTTTCCCAAACGTGCAGGTTGGTGTCGTCGTCGATCCAACCGCAAAGGGAATCGGGTGTATCGGGGCGAGCGACGTTTTCCGTTCCCGCCGCACCCGCGGCACCGGCCATGATATCGCCTGGGTTGCCAATCCAATGCACACTGCCCAGGCGCACTATGGCACTCGCGGACCAGCGCTCAACCAGAGGCTCGCAACCTTCGTACCAGTCGCATTCAAAGCCATAGATAAGCTCGAGCTCCGGCGCAATCTGCGCGGCGAGTTTGCGGGCGTCCTCAAAGGCCAGACGATGTGCCGGCAGGTCGCCCTCGACAACCTGCACTTCGCAGTTGGCGTCCATGCTGGCGGGCAGGGTGAGATGGTCGGTCGAGACCATGACGCGGCAACCGGCCGCAGCAGCGGCGCGAACGTTGTCCTCAAACGAGGCATGTCCGTCCGAAAACGAGGTGTGGGTATGGCAATCGACCAGCGGGCACATGGGCATAGCGGCTCCTTTGCGTCAAGCGAATCCGCTTCATTGTAATGGCGCAGCTCTCAACACGCCGGGCACGCCGGGGGGTCGAAATCGATTGGAAAGGCTGCGCGGCGCGCGGTGCGGCCTCGCTTGCGCTCTCAAAACATGTACATCAGCCTCCAAAAGCTGCAGAAAATGACATGTTTGGAGGCTGATGTACATGTTTGGATGAGGCGGTGGAGTGTCGGTTTCTTGCGGGCGAGGAAAATCGCGCTCATCGCGCGCCGTCACATCCGCGCAGCCCGCGATGTGCTAGCGTTTGGGTGAACAAAACGAGCCCGTGCGGAAAGGAGCCGGACCGTATGCCATGCGATAGCACATCTCCGCTGTCTTGCGAGACCGATGCGCCCGAGACCATCGTCAAGCTGGAATGCGACATCGACGACGCGTCGCCCGAGGTGCTCGCCTACGCTGCCGACCGCCTGCGCGAGGCGGGTGCGCGCGAGGTGCATTGGCTGCCCCTCTATTGCAAGAAAGGCCGCCCCAGCTGGCAGCTACAGGTAATCTGTGCTCACGAGGATATCGAGCGTCTGCAGACGATCATCTTTTTGGAAACCACGACCAATGGTATCCGTCGCCAGGTTATGGAGCGCGTTTGCCTGCCACGCCGCTTTGAGCGCGTAACGACGCCATGGGGCGAGGTGTCCGTCAAGGTGGCCACCCTGCCCGACGGCAGTGAGCGTGCGGCACCCGAGTACGAGGACTGCGCCCGCCTCGCCCGCGAGCATAACGTACCGCTCCAGCGCGTGATGCAGGCGGCGCAAGCCGTGGCACTGCGATTTGAGTAACGCGGCCGGTGGCGACATCCTGCGCCCAGCCATATCAACCCCATTCGAAAGGATCTCCCCATGAAATACCTCATCGCCTCCGACATCCATGGCTCGGCATATTGGACCGAGCGCCTGGTCGCCGCCATCGAATCCGAGCAGCCCGACCGCATTGTGCTGCTGGGCGACCTGCTCTACCACGGTCCGCGCAACGACCTGCCGCGCGATTACGCCCCCAAGCGCGTGATCCCGCTGCTCAACGCCCTGGCCGACCGCATCGTCGCGGTGCGCGGCAACTGCGACGCCGAGGTCGACCAGATGGTGCTCGACTTCCCCATCATGGCCGACTACGCCACGCTGTTCGACGAGACCGGCCGCGAGCTGTTCCTGACGCACGGCCATGTCTTTGGCGCCGGCATGCACAACAGCGTCGACCACGCGCCCGCGCTGCCCGAGGGCTCCGCGCTCGTCTACGGCCATACGCACATCAAGGTCAACGAGGAAAGCGCCGCACACCCGGGCCTGTGGCTCTTCAACCCCGGCAGCGTGAGCATCCCCAAGGACGGCACGCATAGCTACGGCATCTACGAGGGCGGAGCGTTCCGCCACGTGATCCTGGAGGAGGACTAACCATGGCGCAGCACATGGCTCAGCAAAATGCCGAGGGCTCGCGCGATTTGTCCACGCTGGTCGACGCGTCGGCCGAGCTACAACATCTGGTGCAGACCGTCTGGCGCTTGCGTCAGCCCGACGGCTGCCCGTGGGACCGCGAGCAGACGCACCGCAGCATTGGCAAGAACATGATCGAGGAGGCCTACGAGGCGCTCGACTGCATCGAGGCGGACGACGCGGTTCACCTGCGCGAGGAGCTGGGTGACGTGCTCATGCAGGTCGTGCTGCATGCGCAGATCGCGGCGGACGCCGGCGAGTTTACGCTGGCCGACGTGGCGCGCGATATTGACGCCAAGCTCATTCGCCGCCACCCACACGTATTTGGCGATGCGGATGCCGAGAGCTCCGACGAGGTGCTCAAGATCTGGGACGAGGTCAAGCTTGCCGAGAAGGCCGCCAAGGACAAGGCTGTGGCAGCAGGCGAGGCCGCGCCCGAGGGTCTGCTCGATGGCGTGCCCACGCATCTGCCGGCGCTGATGCAGGCCCAGAAGGTGTCGCGCAAGGCGGCTGCCGTGGGCTTTGAGTGGGAGACGGTCCAGGATGTGTGGGACGAGGTCGCCGAGGAGCGTGCCGAGTTTGAGGCCGAGGCCCCTGGCTCGCCCGAGCGCGAAATGGAGTTTGGCGACCTGCTCTTTGCCTTGGTCAACGTCGCGCGCAAGGAGGGCATTGACGCCGAGAGCGCCCTTCGTGCCAGCACGGCAAAGTTCCGCCGTCGCTGGGCTGCGATGGAACAGATGGCGGCCGATGCCCACGTTGATCTTGCCGAGCTTTCGACCCATGGGCTCAACGACCTGTGGGACGCAGCAAAGGCAGGGGAGTAAGACTGCGGGAACGACGGGCTGACACGCCTCATCGTTCCCGCTAAATTTTTCGAAAATCAAGTGTATCCCTCGGCTAACTTAGGGCATAATGCAAAAAGTGCGACAAGGCTAACTTATGAACCTGCGCGCCTCTACAGCGTGCAAGCCGCGTCGCCAAGCATTCAACCCGTTTCCAAGTGAGAGGGAGACAACATGAGCGATATTTTGGACGTCTACGGTCGTGAGGTGCTCGACAGCCGCGGCAACCCCACCGTCGAGGTCGAGGTCGTGCTCGAGGACGGTAGCTTCGGTCGCGCGATGGTGCCTTCGGGCGCTTCGACCGGCGCCTTTGAGGCATGTGAGCTGCGCGACGGCGACAAGGGTCGCTACCTGGGCAAGGGCGTCTCGCAGGCCGTCGAGCACGTCAACAACGAGTGCGCCGATGCCGTCGTGGGCCTCGATGCCTTCGACCAGCGCGCCGTCGATGCCGCGCTGATCGCCGCGGACGGTACTCCCAACAAGACCAAGCTCGGCGCTAACGCCATCTTGGGCGTGTCGCTGGCCGTCGCCCGCGCCGCTGCCGAGTCGGCGGGCCTGTCGCTGTACCAGTACCTGGGCGGCGTTAACGCCCACCTGCTGCCCACGCCTATGATGAACATCCTCAACGGCGGCGTGCATGCCGACAATAACGTTGACTTCCAGGAGTTCATGATCATGCCGGTGGGCGCCCCGAGCTTTACCGAGGGCCTGCGTTGGTGCGCCGAGGTCTACCACACCCTCAAGGGCGTGCTGCACGAGGCAGGCCTGGGCGGCGGCGTGGGCGACGAGGGCGGCTTTGCGCCCAACCTCAAGACCAACGCCGAGCCGTTCGAGTACATCACCAAGGCCGTGGAGAAGGCCGGCTTTAAGCCCGGCGTTGACTTCATGTACGCCATGGATCCGGCGTCCACCGAGTTCTACAACGCCGAGACCGGCATGTACGAGCTCAAGGGCGAGGGCGTAGAGTACACGAGAGCCCAGATGGTCGATTACTGGGAGAAGCTCGTCGACACCTATCCCATCATCTCCATCGAGGACGGCATGGCCGAGGAGGATTGGGACGGCTGGGTCGAGCTCACCCGCCGCATTGGCAATAAGGTGCAGCTCGTAGGCGACGACCTGTTTGTTACCAACACCGAGCGCCTTAAGAAGGGCATCGAGCTGGGCGCCGCCAATGCGATCCTGGTCAAGGTCAACCAGATCGGCACGCTCACCGAGTCGCTCGAGGCCATCGAGACTGCCAAGGAGGCCGGCTACGCTTGCATCGTGAGCCACCGTTCCGGCGAGACCGAGGACTCCACGATCGCCGACCTGGTCGTGGGTGTTAACGCCGGCCAGATCAAGTCGGGTGCCCCGTGCCGTAGCGACCGCATCGCCAAGTACAACCAGCTCATCCGTATCGAGGATGAGCTCGAGGGCAGCGCGCGCTACGCCGGCAAGACCGCGTTCTACAACATTCGCTAGGCAGCGGCGTGTGCGGGGGCGGGGCTGACTCGGATTCGCCTCGCTTCCGCCGGGCACTGTTGAGCACCATTGGGCGCTGGGCCATACGGCTCAGCGCCTTTTTTATGTCGAGCAAAGGCTGGCGAAGGCGGTGCGGGCGCTCGTGCTATAACTAAAAGACTTAGCGCAAACAAACCTCAACCGCACAAGGCGCACATGGATCAGATTTACGACAACAGGTATTATTCCGCCGGTTCGCGCGAGCCGTCGCCTCGCCGCGCGGGTACCGTGCAGTTCGGCGGGTCCGACTACGCCGGCGTCGATCGACGCGCACAGCGTCCGACAAGTGCCTCACGCCCCCGTGCTCAAATGAATATGCCGACGGACCGCCCGCCACGTTCGGCGCGCCCGACGCATGCTTCGCGTACGCAGCGCCCCTCGGCTCAAACACACGAAAAGTCGACCAGGCCCTCGAACCGTCTTTCGGGCTCGGACTTCATGCACTACGCCAACGACAACGCGGTGGTCAAGGCGATCTACGACTTTACCCATGGACCCCAGCGCGGGCTGTTTATTGGCATTGTCGTCGTTCTGGTACTCGTGAGCCTGTACTTTCCCGTGCGCGACCTCTACGTCGCCAAACGCTCGAACGATATTTTGGCCAAGCAAGTAGAGATCCGCCAGCAGTACAACGACGAGCTGCAGAAAAGCGTCGACAAACTGCTCTCGGAGGAGGGCATTAAAGACGCGGCGACCGAGGACCTGGGCCTGGTGATGCCCGGCGAGACCAAGATTGACGTGCTAGGCTTGGACGACGATTCGGACGCGTCGTCGAGCAGGAAGTCGTCGAACGCCAAGAAGGCCAGCGAAGTTGCCAAGGAAATCGAAGACGTCGGTAAGGACGCGCCGTGGTACATCCAGGCGCTCGACATGCTGTTTGGGTTTAACGGTGTCGAGGGCCAGACGGTCGTGTCCAACGGCAAATAGCGCCCGGAGGGGAGCCTGCAATGGCAGATTGCAAACGCTATAAGGTAGCCGCGATCGACCTGGGAACAGTGTCGTCGCGACTGGTGTTAGCGCAGGTCGAGGCCGGGGCGATCGTGGAATCGTCCAAGCATACCGAGATCACCGACTTGGGCGAGGGCGTGGACGCGACGGGCCGCTTTTGCGAGGCGGCCGTCGAGCGTGTGCTCGCCGCGTGTCGTATGTTTGTGGACGAGGCGCATGCCTTTGGGGCCGTGTGCATCTGCACCACGTGCACGAGTGCCGCGCGCGATGCGTCCAATGCCGCCCTGCTGCTGGACGGCCTGCGCGAGCTGGGGCTCGAACCGCAGGTGATTCCGGGCGAGGTCGAGGCACGCCTGACGTTTTTTGGCGTGGCGCACGACTTTGCCGGCGAGCGCATTATTGTTGCCGATTCGGGTGGCGGATCCACGGAGCTCGCGACGGGCGTCTATGCGCCGGAGCGTGGCGTCTTTGCGCTAGAAGGGACGCGCTCGCTGGACATTGGCTGCCGCCGTGTGACGGAGCGGTTTTTCTCGGCGCTGCCGCCTGCGGACGGCGAGCTTGCTGCCGCTGCCGCATGGGCAAACGAGCAGTTTGCGGGCTACTTTGAGAGTCTGCCTGTCGACTTTGAGCGCGCCGAACGCTTGGTCGCAGTGGGCGGCACGGTGACTACGCTGGTGGCTCTGGTCCACGAGCTGGAGCCGTATGATTCGAGCTTCGTGCACCTGCGCGAGCTTTCGCTGGAGCAGGTCTCGGCCGCTATCGAGCGCATGTCCACGCTGGACGCGGACAGCATCGCCGCGCTACCGGGTGTGCAGCCCAAACGCGCGGGCGTGATCTTGGCTGGCGCCGTGGTAATCCGCGAGCTCATGCGAGCCGGCGGCTACGACACGCTCACCGTAAGCGAGAACAGCCTGCTTGCCGGCATGGCCGCCACCATCAACGAGGTTCTCGACGGCGCGACCCCCACCATCGCCTGGGTCCCCAGCCTGAGCGCTCTTTAACCGTCTTCCTCTGAGTTGCGGTGAAATAGTTCCTAAATAAGCTGATAAACGGTATAAACAGGATCTATTCCACCGCAGCTTAGAGTCCCACCGGCATCTAAAAGAAACAAGCCCGCATCCCTTGGGGACACGGGCTCGAAAGCTCCATATGGTAGGGGCGGTGGGACGTCCGCGTATTTGCTGCGCAAATCCGCACCGGCTTCGGCCGCCTGCCGGCGCCCTCGTCGGCTCGCTGCGGACGCTGCGCGTCCGCCTGGTGCTCGCCCCCTCGCGGGTTCGAGTCCCGCCGGCGTCCAAAAGAAACGAGCCCGCATCCCTGGGGGACACGGGCTCGTAAACAATACGTGGTAGGGGCGGTGGGACTCGAACCCACAATCCTTGCGGCGAGAGATTTTAAGTCTCCTGCGTATGCCAATTCCGCCACGCCCCCGTGAGACTAGAAGTCTAGCACAAGCCGTCCATTACGCGTTGACAGCCATCGAGTGCTGACCCGACTTCTCAAGGAACTCTTGGAACTTGGCCTCGTCGCCCTTGTTTTGGTACTGCAGAGCCAGCAGGTACTCCAGGCGGCAGCGCTTGACCGGGTCGTCGCCGACATCCTCGAGCATGCGCTCCAGCTCGGGAATGTCGTTGTGGCGCTTGAGGATCATCGTGTCGTACATCAGTTGGCACTCGTGCGCAACTGCCTCGGCCTGACCGCCCTCAAAGCCCTTGATCTCGTGCAGTAGCTCCTTGGACTTTTTACGGTCCTCCTGGCCAACGTAGTAGTTAAAGGCCTTAATGACCAGGTCGACGCGCTGCATCTTGGGCAGGTTGAGTCCCAGCAGCAGATCGAACATCTCGCTGGCGCGCTCGTGGTCCTCGCGCAGCAGATAGGAGTTCAGGCGCAGGTAGTCGCGGTTGTAGCGCGGGTACAGCATGCTGGTGAGTTTGCCGTCGAGCAAACGATCGAACTCGTCCCACTGCTTGGCGGCCATGAGCTGCTGCAGGCGCTTAAACGTGGTGCGTTTTTTGACGCTAAAGAACACCGACACGGCGATGCAGATGATAACGACGGCGGTCCAGAGTGTGCGGGAATCGGGCATATTAGGGTCCTTAGTCGCTCATAAAGCGAGCGGTATGACAACACGTACTAGATGTATTATACGCAGCGCGCAAGCAAACTGGCATAAAAGCTCATCGAGGCCGAGTGCCATCGCTCGCTGCGGTACACTTACCTAAAGTAAACCATGAAGGGAGACATTACCTATGAAGAAGATCGTTTTGGCTTGCGGTGCTGGCGCTGCTACTTCCACGCTTGTTGCCCAGAAGGTCGCCACCCTGCTCGACGCCAACGGTTACGCCGACAAGTATGAGATCGTGCAGTGCGCCATCTCCGAGGCCAAGGATTACTGCGACGAGGGCGCTGATCTGCTGATCGCCACCACCGTTGCCCCCGAGGGCCTCACCTGCCCGTACGTGAGCGGCGTGCCCTTCATGACCGGCATGAACCGCGTCGCTGCCGAGAAGGCCGTCCTCGACGTCATGGCTCAGTAGGCGCTGACTGCATGAGTGAGCAGAACGCCAACCCGGTCGAGCTCTTTGGCATGCGCGTTGCCCATGTGGGCATTAACGCCGCCGACCCGGCAGACGCCCTGGAGATTGCGGAGCTGTTCTCGACGATGATGGGCCTGCCCGTCATCGAGACCCCCGTTTCGTACTTTAACGATTCGCTGGTCGAGATCATGAAGCAGAACGGTCGTGGCGCCAAGGGCCACATCGGCTTTGCCGTCAACGACATCGATGCGGCCGAGAAGTGGTTTGCCGAGCGTGGGCTCGAGGTTAACGAGGAGTCGCGCGTGCTGCTGCCCGACGGCGGCACCAAGCTCGTGTACTTTAAGCGCGAGTTTGCCGGCTTCGCCGTGCACCTGTGCCGCGAGTAGCGCACAAGCTGCTATAGCTAGCGAAAAATGGGGTAAGGCCACGTGGCCTTACCCCATTTTTAATGCCGAGAGGGTGACTGACGGGCTGTCGTAAAACGAAGGTGAATGGTTTCCCGCGAAGTGAACGAGTGAAATCGGATCCCCGAAGCATCGACACTTTGGAGACACCGTTTCCTGCGGTTTTGTCAGGTATTTCCTGCGGTTTTGGCGCCAAAAAGTGCGGATGCTTCGAGGGTCCAAAATAGGTCGTTCACTTCGCGGAAAACCATTCACCTTCGATTCGTGAGAGACGCCCCTACCGCGGCAGGCGAATCGTAAAGCGGCTGCCGACGCCCTCGACTGAGGTCACGCCAATGACGCCGCCATGGCTATCGACGATCCACTTGGCGATGGCGAGCCCCAGACCCGAGCCCTGCGCGCCGGCATCGCGTGCGTTGTCGGCGCGGTAGAACCGTTCAAACGCGTGAGCTGCGGATTCCTGGTTCATGCCGATGCCCTCGTCCTCAACACTTATGTCGATCGCGCCCGTGCCCGTATCGGGCGTTATGGCAAACGTGACGTTCGTTCCCGCACCCGAATACTTGGCGGCGTTTTGCACGATCACGCGCAGAGCCTGCTTCACGAGCGCCACGTCGACGGACGCGTCGCAGCGCGGGTCGCTGACAAGCGCAGCGTCAAAGGCCAGCCGATACGTGTGCGCGGCATCGATCATCTGCGATTCCTCGCACACCTCGCCGACCAGTGCGGCCAGGTTGGTATGCGCACGCCGCAGGACCGTGCGCCCGGCATCGCCGCGTGCCAAAAACAGCAGCTGTTCCACGAGCTCTTGCATGTGCTCGCTTTCGGCCTTGAGGGATGCGATGGACTCCGCCAGCACGTCCGGGTCGTTTTTGCCCCAGCGGTCGAGCATGTTTACGTAGCCCTGAATCACCGCGATGGGCGTGCGCAGCTCGTGACTTGCATCGTTGACAAAGCGCATCTGCTGCAGCTTGGCCTCTTGCATCTGGCGCAGCAGGCGGTTGAGTGCGACCTCGATGCTTGCCAGGTCGGCGTCGCCGGTGGTGACGCTCGGCGAGTCGACGCTTGCGCGCTCGATGGCCTGCTCCAGCGTTTCCATCTTGCCGCCGGAGAGCTGCATGCGGCCGAGCTCGTCCACGCGCAAGGCCAGGTCGTTGAGCGGCGCCATGGTGCGGCGCACGCGCCTCGCGCCGCCGAGCATGTTGAGCACGCTGATGACCTGCCAACCCACAACGACAAGGTAGAGAGGCCATAGCGTGACGAGGTCCTGCGCGAGGGGGAAGGTCTTGCTGGTGCGCGCAAGCTCGACGGTATAGGTGAGCGTTGTCAGGTCCCAGCCGCGCGCGGGCGTCAGCGACATGCCGTGAACGGTGGCGCCGGGAATCCAGCCTGCGGTAAACGCGCTGTCGGGCAGCGTCTGGTTGTATCCATAGACGAGGATCGCCGCCGCAATCACCATCAGCAGCAGATTGAGCCAGACGTAGCTCATCAGGCGGCGCCACATATAACTCCAGTTGATGGCGCGGGCGATGGAGGTGACGCGCTTGGCCTCGGCGTTACGCGCGGCAGACATAGCCCACCCCGCGCACGGTCTGGATGATGCGGGCGCCCCCGGCGTCCTCGATCTTGGCGCGCAGGTGCGCAATGTGCACGTCGACGTTGTTGGTGTCGCCCAAGTATTCGTAGCCCAACGCCTCGTGCGCGATGCGCTCGCGCGTGAGTACGGTCTCGGCGTGCGCCATAAGCAGGGCGAGGACGTCGAACTCGCGAGCCGTGAGCGCGATGGGCGAGCCGCCGACCGTGACTTCGCGGCGGTCGAGATCGAGTACGACCGAGCTCACGGCGAGCGTGGCGGGGGAGGGCGAAGTGGAAGCCTGGGTCGAGTCGCTGACCGAGGGTATCGCAGCGGCGCCGACACCCGCGCCACCTGCCGCGCCCGCCCCAGTCCCGGCGCCGCCAACGCCCGAAGCCGCCCGCACGGCCTCCGAGCGCTTCAGCGCCACGCGGATCCGTGCGAACAGCTCCTCGATCGCAAACGGCTTGGTCAGGTAGTCGTCGGCGCCGGCATCGAGCCCGGCAACCTTATCCATCACGGCATCGCGCGCGGTGACCATGATCACCGGCACGTCCTTGTGCTTGCGGACACGCCGCAGGACCTCCATGCCGTTGAGCTGCGGCAACAGCACATCGAGCAGAATCAGATCGTAGTCGCGCTCCAGTGCCAGGTCCACGGCGGTGCGGCCGTCGGCGGCGTGCTCCACCTGGTAGCCCTCGTGCTCCAGCTCGAGCGTCACAAAGCGGGCGATTTTCTCCTCGTCCTCTACGATCAGGATCCGTGCCATGCGTGCCCCCGTCTGCGATTACTTGTCGTCGTTCAGATTTTGTTTGATGTCGTCCGCGGCGTCGGCGGCGTGATCCATAAGGTTGTTGATGCTGCCGGGCACGTCGCCGTCGCTGTCGATGCGGTAGCGCATGCCAAAGAACAGGCCAATCAGCATCAGCCATATCGTGGCACCCCAGGCAAACAGGGCGATGATGGGGATCAGGATGGGAATGTTGAGGATGATCGCATCGCGGCGCGTGGCGATAAACTTGGTGTCCAGGCTCAGACGGAAGAGCTTTTTGAGGTACTCCCACACGCTGTCCATCTTCTTGGAGAAGTCGGTCTTTTCGCTCGACTTTTCGTAGGCTGCCTGTGCGGCGACCATCTCGGCCGAGGGCTCATCGACTGGCACGGACTCGGTGGCGGCGTGCGCCGACGTGGTCTGGGTTTTGCCCTGCGACTCGAGCCAAATGATGGCATCCAGAACGTTGCCGTCGGCAGCGTCGAGCGCGGCCTTGGCATCGGTGTAGCTCACGTTGTACTTGGTGCGGATGGTTTCAACTTTTTCGAGGTCGTCCATGACCTGTCCTTTCGTTCGATGGGCGCGACGCCGGGCGATCTGCCCGGGCGCGAGCGTTGCGTTCGGCGGCTTGCGTGGCACCGCCCCGCCCTTGGTCGAACTCTATAGTGCAGGTTATAGATTAAGCGATTCTTGAGCCAAGATTAATGTTGGATGAGTTTTTGGGTGGCGCGGAGGCGGGCGGGGGCAGAAAAGGCAGGTTTTGCGTGGCGTGAAGGAGGTGCAGTCTGATCTTTGGGACGGCTGACAGCGAGGTCTAATACTTTTCCGAGAAGTGAATGAGTGAAAACGGACCCCCGAAGCATCGACACTTTTCGGGTGCCGTTTCCTGCGGCTTTGATGCCAGAATCCTGCGTTTATGCCGTTGAAAAATGCGGATGCTCCAGGGGTCCAAAAACAGACGTTCACTTCGCGGAAAAGTATTAGACCTCGATAGCAGGGGATGGTGGGCCGATGACAAAGTGGTGGCAGAAAAGGGGTACGCAAAGCACGCCGGTCATAGGGAATCAAAATCACGTTGCAAAAGCATGAGAATATCCTACAATTGCAACATGAAGTACTTTAGCAACATAACGGCGATAAGCGAGCTTTCCGAGAGTGAGGGCGTGTTCACCACAGCCCAGGCGGCTCGTATGGACATCTCTCGAGATGCGCTGGCACACTCATGCCGCGTGGGGCGTCTTGAACGGATATGCCACGGCGCCTACCGGATGTCGGGCACGCAGCGCCGAGACACTGACGAGCTCAACGCTTTTTGGAAACTCACCAATCCCTCCCTTTGCGCGTGGGAGAGAAAACGCCAGTGGGATGGCATCGCCGTGAGCGGTACGACAGCGGCGAACCTACAGCAAATGGGCGATTTCTATCTGTCCCCCTACAGGATGACCGCGCCCATGCGCATCAATACGAGAAACGAATCCCTTTCTTTTGCAAAGCGCGAGATCGCTGAGCAGGACATCGTCTGGCTCGACGGCCTGCCGGTAACTAAACCCGAGCGCACGCTTGTTGATCTTTGCCTCGATTGCGAGGACCCCTCATTAATTATCGATGCCTATAACGACGCGCTTGGGCGAGGGCTCGAGATACAGCGGCTGAAAGATCTTGTAGAGGAGAACTCTAAAACCGCCAAACGACGCGAGTTGATGATGCCCTTGTTGACGGCGCTGAACGAGTAATGAAAAACGGAGGACATGGTGAAGTACAAAACACCTGCCGCACTGGAGATGGCTGTTAGGGATGCCGCAAGAGAATCGCCGATGGATACTAATCGGGCGATCGTCGGTTTCTACTTTCATCGCTTCCTATGTCGCGTTTTTTCAGAAGATGACGGCCGCTTTGTACTCAAGGGTGGCCAAAGCGTCCTGGCGCGAACACTCGATGCGCGTGTCACAAGAGATATTGACTTGGTTGCTCAAGAGGAGAGCCTCGAAGAGGCTGTTGCCGATCTGGCGCGGGCGGCTTCGATTGATCTGGAGGATTTCGTTTCGTTTGTCTTTGATCGTGCAGAGCAGATCAAAAAAGAAGATGAGTATCGGTGTGGTGCGAAGGTGTGGTTCACCCCCTTTATGGGAACCAAGAAGCTGCAGCCAATTTCAATTGACTTGGTAATTGATGAAGTGCGGGGACTTGAGCCTGAGGTTCTTGCGCCGATCGATCGTTTGAATATTGAGGGGCTCCCAGTCTGCGACTATCGAGTATGCCGAGTGGAGAGTGCCCTTGCAGATAAATTGCTCGCAATGGTAGAGATGCATGAGGGCCGTGCCTCTTCGCGAATCAAGGATATAGTCGACATCTTGGTGTACGCGAAAACTTGCTTCGTCGATGGGACTACGCTTGTCGAGAGGGTCGAGAAAGAAGCATCTGCCCGCAAGGTGGCAATGCCGGAAGAGTTCGTGGCGCCTCTCTGGTGGAAACAAAATGGTTCTGCGCAGTACATAAAGATGGCGAGGCAGGCGGGGGTACTTGATCTCGCGGGGAACATTGCTGGGGCAGAAGGGGTCGTCAATCGGTTGTATACACCGTGCTTTAATCATTCGGCGAATGTGCGCAAATGGAATCCTCAGACCACGGGATGGGAATAGGCTAGATAGTTAAGCCGGCGGCAGGATTAGTTCCTGCCGCCGGCTTAAGACGTTTCTACTGCCTATGTATGCGCTACTCACAGGCCTGGTCGACCACCTGAGTAACGGCCTTCTTTGCGGCTTCGAGGTTGCGCTGGGCTTGGGCGACAGCGGCCTCGGCTTGTTTCTTGGCCCTTACGACCTCGGCAAAGCGATTGATGGATTCGCTATACTCGCGCGTACGCGGGTCGAGTGCTGGTGGGACTTCGATCTCGAACAGATCGGTAGGGCGGATGGCGTGGCTGTACTGATTGTCGGACAATACCTGCAAAACTATGGACCCATGGCCGTCGGTGAGGTACGCCGCGACCATCTCTGCATACACCATGCGCTCCTCGTCGGTCATCGTTGGAATCGCCGGGCGAATGGCGGTGGTGTTGTGCGAGGCAACTAGATGCTGCTTTGCATCATCGATGCCGACCACAAGTAGGTTCGACGCGCCGTAACGACCGAGTATGCGCGGCATGACGATATCGCCGCAACGAAGCTCGTAACGAGCCAACACGTCTGGACTTACCTTTACAGGTTCGGAATCCAGCTCCGACGCGCCTTCCGCAACATCCTTGGGCAGCAAATAGCCGTTGCGGAAATCCTGAGATGAAATGCGGCGCACCTCGACAGCGTCGATGTCATCCGAGGTGGTGCTGTCTCGGGGCATAAACGGCACCACGCGCATAAAGCTGTCGCCGAGCGTTGCGCTGTAGTTTTGAGCTACGGAGATCAGGCCAACCCTGCCTTTGGAGAGCGCGGCGTGGTGTTGGAGTAGCTTGCGCGTTTCGAGCTCGACGGTTTCAATGGAAACCGTTTTGCGTGAGTCGCACTCGATGCCGCTCCAGTCAGGGGAGAAAGCCAAGGGAAGATTGGGGTACCGAGCCCCGTCGGCAAACCGAAGGCGTGGCATGGGCGTGGCGGCATTGCGGAATGAAACGCTGCGATTTCCCGTCGACAATACAATAAGTGCGTACATGCCGTGCATCGGAGATTCGGCGAGCGGGTGATATAGGACGCTTTCGACGAGCCCCTCGCGCAACAGAATCGCGCGTGCCTGCTCGGCGTTGTCCAAAGACTCGAACGGCAGCAGTACGGCGGCTCGAGTACGACCGGAGAGGGCTAGTGCATACAGGCACCAGAGATAGGCCTCCCAATCGCAGAAGCCCAGGTAGCCAGGCTCCAGATCATTAATGAGCGCCTCACATGCGCTGTTGATTTCGCGAAAACGTTTGCGAACGCAAGCTGTGGCATCGATAAACACCGGCGCCGCGTTGTCATTGCCCGTGTTCTGCTTGCCGGGCTCAAGTTCGCAAATATTAGGTACGCCGTTGCCGTTCAGCCTGAAGCATTCACGAAGCGCCTCGCAGCCGATGGCGCCAGGTAGGCGAACGGTGAGTAGGCGGCTGCCTTGTTCTAGGTTAAGCGCGCGCGAGAGGGCGGCGGCGGTGAGACGTGGCAATGATGTTGTTTCACGCATGTATAGAGCCCTTTCTTCTTGGTGGGCTATATAATAGCAGAAAAATTTAAAAATTTCTAATGACGAGAACAGCCTACTGTGCTATCCTCGAAGCAATCCAAAACCAACTCAATACCAACTGCTTGATGCAATCGCTACACAGCCTTTAGGCAAACCGCGCTATCAAGCAGGGTGATTTCACTAACGAAGCTGCAGGTTAGGTCGATTGTCATCATCCATACCTTAGAGCATTCTAAAACTTAGAACAGACTTACACCAAACACCCGAAACCGGATAGAAAGAAACATTCATGAAGAAACGGGACAACATCTACGAGGCATTCCTCAGTGCGATCGACGAGGATCTCCGCGACATGTGCGAAATGAACGGAAAGGTAGAACGGTCTCTTCCGTGTCCGTACTGCGGCGAGAAGAACGTCGAGCGCCTGGCCAAATCGCTCGTTGGCGTGCTGGAAGAGCGCTCGCCCGATATTCCCGGGCTGGTGCCCGAGCAGTATCGAGCCGATGTACACGAGGCCCGCGAACTTTTGACTGCCGCGACACTCGCTTTGCTGCCACTGTATTTTCCCCCGCGCGATAGCCGCATAGGCAGTGTAGCGACTGTGGTGAGTATGTTTAGGCACGGGCGTACTGCGGGCTTTAAATCGGCTGGTGTTCTCTTGTTCGAGGAAGTTGCGACAGGGATGAAGTACAGCACCAAGCAGGGTGCCTATATCCCGTCCTCCTTCGTGCGCCATACCGATGGCAGAAAGCCATGCGACCGGCTGCACCGCGATGGATCGCGTGGCTTTACGGCGGATGAAGATGATGCCGTCATGTTTTATAAGCGCTACCTCAAGGTGCAGCGACGCGTGTTCGATACGAGTCCGCGTTTCAACTTTGAGTTATGCGTCAAACGCCCGTTTGAGGCACTTTTGGACGAACGACACACTTTTTATTACATGGAGGAAAAGATGGAAATCGATTTGACCAACAAAGTACACGGACTCGAAAATCGCTATCTCCTCAATATCAAGCATCATAAAGATTACGACCTGCTTGACAAGCTGATGATCCATGCACTGCTTGCGTACCTGGGCGACACAACGGTCTCAACTGCTGCTCGCGAGAGTTATCTGGCGCAGGCCGAGCGCCTGATCGGTCACGCGACCAAGTCGCCGCACTCGGCACAGCTCAATGAGGACGACGGCGACGATCGCATTGCTTAACAACCACTAACGCCACGGACAAGAAAGGGGTCACGCCATGCCAGTCATCAAGATGTACGGCTACGAGGCCGCGCAGCAAACGGAGTATCAGACCAAGAAGTGGGCGACTAAGGAGGAGATGCGGGCGCTGTCGTCCGGCGATGAGCAGCGCGACGTGATCCTGGCGCAGGGTGCCACGGTGGCGTTCTACGAGGACGACAAGCATTGGGAGACGAGTGTGTCCAACAATGTTTTTGCCTTTGGAGGTACCGGCAGCGGCAAAACGGCGAGTTTCATTTTGCCCAACCTGCTCAATCACCACGAATGCTGTTATGTGGTCACAGACACCAAGGGTGAGCTGCTGCGCCGTACGGGGAAAGGCTTTGAAGAGGACGGCTACGAGGTAACGGTTCTCGATACTGTTAATCCCGAGCAGTCGGCCGGATACGACCCTCTGCGTTACGTGATGGATGTCGAGGATATCCCCACCACAGTGGCGGCAATCATGGAGGGGGTCGATCCTGACGGCCGTAGCCTTAGGTATGATCCGTTCTGGAATAACGCGAGCGACCTGCTGCTTCGAGCGATTGTTGGAATCCTGTTCCTCCTGGAGACCCTTGCCGGCACCCTTACGCCGGGTGAGGACCCCAATGCCCCGCGCCGCTACCTTAAGATGAACAACGTCTTTAAACTGGCTGCGCTCATCAAGGTTACGGGAGATGGTGAGGGGCGATTCCCGTTGGACTACCTTGTAGAAGAGGTGGAGTCCAGGGAGTTTCTCGATAAGTTTGGTGCGGAGAACGCTGATCTGTATGGCGTTGAGCAGTATCGCGATTTTCGAGGTGCGGCAGATAGGACGCTTAAGAGTATTCTGATCACGCTCAATGCAACTATCTCGCGGCTTAAGACGCCTCAGCTCATGCGCGTTTTTGAGAATGACGAGATGCGTCTTGATCGTATTGACGAGGGCAAGCGCATGATCGATCTTAAGGTGAGCGACAACGATTCGGCTAATGCATGGCTTGCGAACGTTGCCCTTAAGCAGCTGTTTAACCTTGCCCAGCGCCGTGCCGATGCCAGCCCCAGCGGCCATTTGCAGCGTCGCGTGCAGTTTGTGCTCGATGAGTTTCCCAATGTGGGCCGCATCCCCGATTTTGAGCGCAGCATTGCGACTGTGCGCAGTCGCGGCATTAGCTTTTTGATGTGTGCGCAATCGCTGAGCCAGCTCGATGTCGTGTACGGCAAATCCACGGCGCTTACCATCCTCGATAACTGCGATAGTTTGGTCTATATGGGCGGCGGCAGCAACATCGCGACGCAGAACTACATAAGCGAACTGTGTGGCGAGTCGGTTTTGGGCACCAAGTACGTGGGCGCCGAGCGCACTGCCGTAGATGTGCGCGGTTGCGTGATGACCCCAGGCGAGGTTGGGCTTATGCCCCGCACCGATTGCCTGGTCAAGGTGACCGGCATGCGTCCCTTCCGCGCCAAGAAGTACTTTTGCGCCGATCATCCCAATGCTGCCAAGTGGCTGAGGGATTAGCCCTTGCAGCTTTGTGTACCCCATCTTGCATGTTTTGTCGCACGGCTTCCGTTAGTCGTAAGCCGTGCGGTCCAGTTTTTGCCTCCTTACCGATTCCGTTTAGAAGGGAATTGCCATGCCCGTTATGTATCGTGAGCCCAGCATCATAAAGAAGTCCAAGGACGGCCGTGTTGCCGCTGTCGATATGGCAAGCGAACTGCTCAACAGCCGTGTGCTGCTGCTGGAGGGCGAGGTCAACGATGCGACCTGCAACGGCCTTATTAAGTCCATGCTGGTGCTGGAGCATCAAAGTGCGACCGAGCCCATCACCCTCATCATCAACAGCCCGGGCGGCAGCGTCACGGCGGGGCTGGCGCTCATCGACACCATGCAGTCGCTCGATTGCCCCGTGATCACGGTGGGCGAGGGCGTCGTGGCCTCGATGGCCGCGGTGATCTTGGCCTGCGGCGACCACCGTCAGGTGTACCGCCACACGCAGGTGCTCATCCACCAACTGATGGGCGGCATGGGCATGGCGCAGCAGACCGATATCGAGATCGTGGCCCAGCATACAGCGGCCATGCGCGCCGAGCTGGACGAGCTGCTGGCCGAGCATGGCAACCTGAGCGCCCAGGAGTTCCACGAGCTCACCGAGCGCGACTGCTGGTGCAACGCCAGGCGCGCTCTGGAGCTGGGCCTGGTGGACGAGGTGATTGCGCCCAGCAAGAAGGCGCTCTAGCGGGGCGCATGCCTTACAAGTACGTTGTGCAGGGCGAACAAGTGCGTAAATTCACAGCCAGAAAGAGGTTGAACATGAACAGGATTTGGGACGTCGATGGCATTGAGTGGGAAGACCTGCCCACCGTGAGCGACCTGCTGTGCGCTGCGGACACAAAGATCCTGGCGCGTGAGGTTGCCCTTCGATACGGCGGCAAGCCGGACGGCCGCGGCCGTGGCGATAGCGAACGCAGCCTAAAGCGCGCCCGCCGCAAGGTCAAAAAGCTGCGGAAGATAGATCCCGAGCCCAGCGACAAGATCATCCTGTTGCCCAAGCATGTCATCAATCGTCGCGATGCGGGCCACGGTTTTGGCTATTACGACGTGGAGCCGTGCATCTTTATGCGCGACGGCGTGCAAAGGCTGGGGGAGGACGCACTCGCCAATGTGCTTCCGTGGGAATTGATCCTGATGGATGATGAGTCCGCGAGCGAAATGCTGGGCTTTCGCGTATGGCTCGAAGGCGAGTGGGATCTATGCGAACGTTATCGCTTTTTGGCCGTGGTGTGTGTTCGCATGCTGAACAACATCCGGGCGCAAAAGGAGCTGCGCAAGTTCCTCGAGCAGGGCGATGCGGCCTGCGATATGGACGAGGACGATGTAGTTGAGGACATTCGCCGCGACGTGCTGTATCCCGAGGAAGTAATTAACGCCAAACTCGGCGGCTATTGGGACGCGAGTTTGGGACTCAACCTGCCCTGGAAGGACGAGCATCGGCAGACTTGCACGCGGATTGACAGGGCTATCGATGACCTGTTTGCCGAGGAAACGAAGCGCTGCGCTGCGGAGCTTGGGAAGAAGCTCGAGCGCGGGTATGAGGAGCGCGGGGAGTTACTGAACGGGATGTCCTTGTGAACGGTTGCCGACGGTCCGATAAAAATCTGTCCGGACGAAATGATAGAACGATAGCGTAAATAGCATCTGCACTTTAAGGAGTTAACAATGGGAATCGCCTATAAGGAACTGTTTCGTGTAAACCGTCCTATCTGTGGGCCTGGACCAGGAGGTTTCTTCATTAAAAGATTCAAGGAAGGCGGCTACAGTGAGGCTGAATTGCTCGATTTAATTTCGGGAGTGGACTTTTCTCTTGGTGAAGTGGATGAGGACATTAGCCTGAAAAAGAAATGCGAAATAGTCGAACAGGCGGTGAGTGGGGTGCATTATACGAGTTGGGCCCCCAGCGTGATCAGCATGATCATCTCACTTACGGTCGGAGGGTGTCTGTCTGCATGGGCGGGCAACAATTCAATCGCTGCCGGGGTTTTCGTGACGCCATGCCTGATTGCCTTGGGAATATATGCATGGTTTCGTTTATGCTTTGAGCGAAATCAAACGGTACTGTTGGGTGCGCTGAACCACATAAAGACACTTCAGCCGTAGTTGCATGAAATCGCCGATCGCCTGCCGTGGGCCCTCGGGACCGCCCTCGCGGCGCCCTTCCCGCTCTTTCCGGACATGGCGTCCTCCGATCTCCCGGGGCCGGCCGACCCGGCCCTCAGGGTATCGGATTCCCAAATTCATCCGTACATGTACGGATGAATTTGGGAGGTGTTCGGATGAAGTTGATATTCAAGGGGTGCGGCAGTTGGCAGGAATCTCAAGCGCCCAACCGCCAATCTCCACATTTCTTTGCTAAACTAGCTTTGCGCGGGAAACCGTGCATAGTTCGGGAGCATGTCCCCCAACTGGATCTAGGTTCGGATGCCGTTGCCCGGACTATTGGTGAAGGTTGGGGGACTTCCTACTTTCCATAGCGCAAGAAGTCGTAGATGCGGACGCACTTCCGATAATGCGAATCTTTCAACAGAGCCCTCTTCTTGGCAGGGTCGTTTCCCACGTCAGCCAGTGCCCGCTTCAGCAACGCTTCCAAGTCGTCGACGTCCATCTCTTCCTCTGAAAGGCACGGGATGAACGCGAACGGGCTCTTTGGCGCGCATGCATTCGCAAGGCCCTTTATGCTCAGCGACCCTTCGAATCTGCGACGAGTCGCAGGCATCGATTTGCGGAACGTTTCGCTTCGATAGCTATCAATCGAGGTGAGCGTTGGGAGATAAGTCGCTATGTCCTTACCGACCTCTCCACCGAGTCCGCGCGTGTACTTGAAGACAGGCATGTTGTTGGGCCGTTGGCGCACGTACATGTTGAGGTAGTTCTCGACGATGAACTTTGGGTCATAGCGAAGGTTATCGAGCACGATGTCCTCGAAGATATCTTCAGGTGAAATCGGCTTTCCGATGCTACTTGGTGACACCGACAGGCCGATGACGATCTTCTGGTCCGGGTCAAGGTCGTTGAGGACATTGTCTATCCCTGAGACGATGATGTCGGAACTCGGGTCGATATGCTCCGCAAGCCTGAACACGCTGCCCCTCAACTCGCGGATAAATCGCGTGCTATACATTTTCCGGAAGCTGCGCATCGCATCGTAGATCGACTCGAAGTCATCCGTGGTGATCTTCGTCATCGAAAGCGTACGGCCACCGAAACTCATAGCAATCTCGCCAACAGAGGTGTCGGTTGCGTGCTGAACGAAGATGAGCCGCTTGCCCAGCCGTTTGAGCTTGTCATCTGGTAGGCATTCGCAGATGTCACCCAGTATCGACCTGATGTTCTCGTCTTGAATCGAATAACCGAGGAAGATGACGGGATACTCGACGAAGAGGGTGAGCAGCTTCGCCGAGAGATACTTCCTCTTCTGCGCGAACTCCGCATAGTCAGCGCTGGTCAGGACGATGCTTCCCGCCCTCGAGACTGAGCCATGGATCTTGTATATCTCCTGAGAGAAAGCCTGGTCAGAGAACAGGAGGTCGCTTTCTCCGACGTAGGTCGTGAAACCAGGGAATAGGGTCTCACACATACAGTCATAATTCGTGGTGATGATGCCGGCAACTTTTTCCCTGCCCGCCTTCGCCAGCTTCTCAGTTTCGGCGCTCTCGACGAGACGAGCTCTCGCGATCTTATCTGCGACGTAGATCTTCATGGGCGAAGCGTCCCCGGTAAGCTCGTCACTGTGATCTTCGCGGAAGGCAGCGAATTCATCCGATGCAAAGAGCTCGTGGTTTACTTCGCTTTCCATGAGCGTGGCAACGTACGGCAGTTCGGACTCGACCTCGCCGTTCTGGACAGCAATCTTCGCCTGGCTCTTGAAGCGCGCGAAGGCATATGGGTCGTCAAGCACCTCGGCGCAGATATCCGAAAGCAGCCCCTCCCATCCCGGCGTGCCGCAGTAACGACGGGAGAGGCCAGAGCCGATGAAGAGAAACGGATAACGCCCGGCATCATCAACAGCTTTGTGGATTATCGATTTGATTCTCTCGTCCATAATCTTTCCTCCTGTACCAATCGACATGCTCGTGAAATGTTATCCCACCAACTTCGGCGAGTGCGGGCTGAAAGCATCGTTGCCGTTCTTCCCGTCGACCAATCCGCACGCGAGACTCAGCGGCACAACTGCAGCGTTCTCGACCTCCACGCTAAGCACGTAGTGGAAGTCCGCCCCCTGGCTCCCACGATTCCGCTCGTAACCAATGGCGGCCAGCCGGTCGGCTAGTTCGTCTCTCGAAACCAGCTCGTTAGCCTTCACCTTGCAAAGCATGGGTTCAAGTTCGTAAGTGTTTGTCTCGCTGATTGCGTTCCTGTAGAAGCGGAAATGGGTCGTACGAAAGAGATCTTTATGATGGGAGTACACGTGCCCGTCCTTAATGGCGTAGAAGTAGAAAAGGAACTCACCGCCCTCGTTTAGCCTGCCGCTACTTTCAAGGAAGCGGTAAATTTGTGGCGCTACAACGGAGAGCCGATTACGCTTCCGAAGCGATTTGCCCCACGAGCTGAGTTTATTGAATACCACAACGATATGATATTTAAAGGGTAATTGGACTATCTCCCGACCAAACGAGGATTCGGATTGGCTTGCTGAAATGTGGCAGTGCCCTGTTCTAAGCAACGTATTTGCGATAGAGTCGCGCGGGAACGGTGCTCGGGGCCGTTGCACCAGTAGCAAATTACTTATATCGAGCGATGTGATGCTGCGATTTCGGAAATGCTTGCCTGGTTGTGGCGCCGACTTCGAAAAGCTGGTTTTTATTTCCATTACAGCTGAAACAGGCCGTCAAAATTCATGGAAGATCTTTTCGATAGTAATGGATGAACTGAGGAGGTTTGTCTGGAGGGTGGATCGAGGTTCAAGATTGTTGCGCTCTGAAACGTTTCAGCTGAGGTCGGAGAGCGATCGCATGAGTCGATTTATATTTCGGCAGCGTTGCATCCATAGAAGAGAGAGGGATGCGTATTCGTTTGGCAGCGAGGGCGTGAGTGGGCGGGAACTTCGTGGCGTACAGCAATAAGGCTATACCTAAAAGCCTTTGTGTTGAACGGGTTTTCGCGGGAGCGGAGGGTGCGTGCCGCGAGGGACGGTCCGCGGCACGACCGACCCGGCGCGGCATCCGGAGCGGACGCGGATGCGGCGCGGACGGCCTCTGACGGGCGAGCATGCGACAGTGGTTGCCCTGCTGGGCGGCAATAAGCTCGAATCGAGCACGAGCGATTCTTGTCCGGGCGAAGCGTTACAACTGGATTTGTTCTGTTGCCGACTGATCTTGAAGCATGTTGGAAGAAACGAAATTATAATTATTTATTTGTCTGTATCTATCGAAATGGAGACCGAGCGCGTGGAAAACGAGAGGAACATAACGGCAGTTGACCTTTTCGCCGGCTGCGGCGGAATGTCCCTCGGCTTCGAAAAGGCTGGCGTCAATGTTGTGGCTGCCTACGACAATTGGGACGCTGCCATTGATGTCTATCGCGCTAACTTCCAGCATCCTGTTTTCAAAAGGGATCTCTCCGACGTTTCCGTATCCGAGGAAGTTGCCGGCTTCGCTCCGGATATCATCATCGGCGGGCCTCCTTGTCAGGATTTCTCGCAGGCCGGCAAGAGATCCGAGGATGGTGGGCGCGCAATCCTCTCTGTTAGATATGCCGAGATCATCGCGAGGTGCAAGCCTCGCTTCATCGTTATGGAGAACGTCCCACGCGTTCGAACGAGCAAATCCATGGAAGCGATTCGGGCCACCCTCAAAGCGCAGGGTTATGGCTTGAGTGGGCGAGTGATGGATGCAAGCCTGTGCGGGGTCCCCCAAGCTCGCAAGAGATACTTCTTGATCGGATGCCTTGGGGCGCCCGACGGGTTCCTCGACCCATATCTTGAGAAGGGCCTTTCTGACCATCAGATGACAATTCGTGAGTATCTCGGTAACGAGCTTGGAATTGATTACTACTTCAGAATTCCGCGAAGCTACACGAGGCGGGCCATCTTCAGCATCGACGAGCCCTCGGTCACTATTCGTGGTGTGGACAGGCCGATACCGCCGAACTACAAGCTTCACCCCAACGACGCGGCGGACCTCAGTCAAGCCCGGTGCTTGACTCCAAAGGAACGCAGTAGGATCCAGACTTTCCCGGAGTCTTTCAAGTTCTTTGGGAGTAAGACGGATATCAACCAGATGGTGGGCAACGCCGTACCGGTAAACCTTGCCACCTACGTTGCACGAGCGCTACTAGAGTACAGGAGGGATGTGAGCGATGGACTGCGTTGATCTTTTCTCGGGATGCGGCGGTATGTCGCTCGGATTCCAGAATGCGGGCTTCAACATAAAGGCGGCGTTTGATAACTGGCAGGCGGCTGTCGACATCTATTCGGCAAACTTCGACCACCCGGCATTCAAATACGATCTTTACGATGCGGAAGCGGTCCCGAAAATTGAAGAGTATTCGCCGTCGATGATAATCGGTGGCCCCCCTTGCCAGGACTTCTCCATTGCGGGCGCCAGACAGCGCGGCAAAAGGGCCAATCTCACCATCCGATATGCTGAGATAGTTCGGGACGTCAGACCCGAGTGGTTCGTCATGGAGAATGTTTACAATATCGAGCGGATGGACGTCCTGCCCGAGGCGCTGGAAATATTCCGCAATGCTGGATACGGTCTCACGAGGCGCGTCCTCAACGCCAGTCTATGTGGTGTGCCTCAGATTCGCAGGCGCTTTATCCTTGTCGGTCATCTTGGTGATAAAGATGACTTTCTCGGCGAACTCTTGGATTCAAGGCTGAGCGACAAGCAGATGACCGTCAGGGATTACCTTGGCGATTCGCTCGGCACGCAATACTTCTACATGCATCCACGCAACTTCCAGCGTAGGGGCGTCTTCACGATTGACGAGCCAGCGGTAACGGTACGAGGCACCAACCGTCCGATACCGCCAGCATATAAGAGGCATCATGCCGACAAGGCTGATATTTCTGAAGGTGTGAGAGCCTTAACATACAAGGAGCGCAGCTATCTGCAAACCTTCCCCGAAGAGTTTGAGTTTGTCGGGTCCAAGACAGACATTGAGCAGGCGATTGGCAATGCCGTGCCAGTTAAGCTTGCTGAGTACGTTGCTAGATGCATAGCTGACTATGCAGCAGATTAATTGTGGTGGTTGCCATGTCCTTTGTCGATGAATGGAATTTGAGCTATCCCATTCCGAATTCTATATATAGCGAGAATACGCTATCCGTTCGCGGGAGAACAGTTGGACAAGGTGGTGCTGGACAGTACGAACTCAAAGGTTCAGGCTCTCTTGCAAACGGGGATACGCTGACTGCAGTTGACATTATCGGACACGCAATCATCTTGGAAGTAGTCGTACCCTCTACTGGGCAAGTTGTCTCCCTTGGCACGCGTTATCCCGTTGCAAAAAAAGGCGGAAAAGTACGTGTGCAAATACAAGGAGACGGGGCAAAGCGTCCAAATGTCGGCAACTTGTTTGCCGCACTGCTGTTGTTGCCAGTGACGGGCAAAGTAAACGATTCATCGCCGTTGCAAGAGGACGGTTTTGCGGAAAGGACATTCTGGATGGATGCAGCCGAAGTAAAGCCTGTGGGCGTCTCCGAAGATGCATATATCTTGGAGCTAACGAAACTCTTCTTCGCCACTGGAAGCAGATACAAAGACGGGCAGTTTTCGGGTGCGATAGATTACGACTACAAGTCGAGAATTGACGATCTTATTGCCCTTTGCAATCGCGGATGCAAGATGAGGGCTGGTAGCCTGACCACGGCATTCAAGTATTTCGCTGACGTTTACGCAGGGAAACTTGAGTTTGATTACAGCGTGGCTGAGTTCATGCGAAACCTCATAGCGAGCCAATTGATTGCCGAAGAGGGCATCGACTACGAACAAGGCGATGACGTGCTGCCCGCAATGCATCAACTAATCGACCTTGCTGCAAAGAATTCATCGAAAGCATCAAGCAGAGAGAAGAGGACTTTTCAGCTAAACAACCTTCCAGCTGAATTTAAAACCGACTTCTCCAGGCGCTACATCACGTCACTACTGGCAAAGCCCTTTGTCATCCTTGCTGGCAACAGCGGAACAGGCAAGACGCGGATTTCCAAGCGTTTTGCAAAGTACCTTGAGGTCTTGGATGAAGACGGGGAGCCAAACTGGTTGCTCGTCCCGGTCGGTGCCGACTGGACCGACAACACCAAGGTGCTGGGCTTCTTCAACCCGATTGCAGACGGCGGCAAAGGCGCGTACGAAGAGACCGGCATACTGAGACTCATCGAACGGGCCAACGCTAACCCCGAGGTTCCGTATTTCCTCATCCTCGACGAGATGAACCTGAGCCATGTCGAGCGGTATTTCTCAGACTTCCTCAGCCACATGGAGACCATCGGCGAGGATAACCTCATCGTGCTTGATGGGTACGGCGATGGCGGTGCTGACAGGCTGCCCTATCCGCAGAACCTGTTCGTTGTCGGCACCGTGAACATCGATGAGACCACTTACATGTTTAGCCCCAAGGTGCTCGACAGGGCAAACGTCATAGAGTTCAAGCCGTCGAAGGCCGAAGTCCTCGCAGGGTTCAAAGCCATCGAGGATGCGCCGGACGTTGCCGTCGCAGCTTCCGGCGTCCCCCAGGCTTTTCTGCGTCTCGCCAAGGACATATGGGAGGGAGCCAATTACATCAGCGAAGATGATGCTAACGCCATCTTCGAGAAGTTCGGCAAGCTGTATGAAGAGCTGGAGAAATGCGGCTATGAGTTTGCCTTCCGCACCGTGCGCGAAGTGCGAATGTACGTTAATGCCGCGCACGAGCTTGACGGCGAGAACTACGAACTCGAGCGTTCTGTCGATGAGCAGATTGTCCAGAAGGTGCTGCCGAAGCTCCATGGTAACAAGCGTGAGATCGGCAATCTGCTTAAAAGCCTGAAAGACATATGCGATGGCGAGCTGAGCTCCGTTAAGATAAGCCAGATGGCAGCGAAACTCGATAACGTGCAGTATGCGAGCTTCATCTAGCCTATGGACGGCAGCATCGGCGCAATCCGCTTTGCAGCGGATGGAAGAACAATAGCCAGGCTCTACCAGAGCGGTGCGCATGACCGAGTCGATTGGGACGAGGAACAGCAGACCGGGCTAACCGGGCTGACGTGTTTCGGTCTCAAGCCGGAAGCATCCCAGAATGGCGCTGGTTCAACACCAGCCTTCGCCGTCAAGGACGGTCTTGACGGGAGTCCCACGCTTCGAATCAACGAAACCACATGTTATGTGCTCGAATACGAGCGGACCCCTGATGGTGGCCTGCATCCTCGCGCCTCGTTCCAAAACGAAGGCAAGAATATCAGGTGCGACAGAAACGGCAATAGTGTCACCTTCCAGTTCGTGAACTATCTCGGGCGTTCGAGGATTCGATTCGGCGAGGAAGCTGATGCGCCGATGCTACAGTTCGAAGTCGTCCCGCTCAAGATTGGCTATGAAGACGATTACATCGAGCTCACCGAGGAGCTTGCCGCAAGGTGCGCTGCGCTGCTCCTTGACTACTCGGGCTCCACGTCGAACGTTTACAAGCAAGCCGACGAGAATCGCGAGACGCTGCTTGAGCAGTTCGTCTTCCTGCGGCAGTTCTGCTACGAACCGAACCTCCAAGCCCTCTTCGAGGCGATAAAGAGGAACCCTGATAGGACGCTGGATCACGAGGACGAGCTGCGGTCGGTTGGGGCTGGCATGCCGTCCCGGAGGTTTTATACGAACCCCTTCTCGAACAGCCGGATGTGGACGCGCTTGAACTGCGGCGGCGATGCGGGAGGCGTCTACCTCCCCCAGATGGTCAGCGTCACGCGCAAGTACGACCTGCTCGACACGCCCGCCAATCGGTTTGTGAAATTTGCCCTGCATGAGATTGACCGGATCTGCACCTCTCTGATGACTGTCCTGGATGCCGAGAAGGGCGATACTCGGCAGACGGAGTGTTATCGCGAAGCCGCCGCGCTGCACGCCATGCTGGATACGATACTCAGCGACGCCTTCTTCGACGATGTCGGCACCCTGCAGATGATGCCTCAGAACAACCAGGTGTTGCAGAAGCGCGAGGGATACTCGCAGATCTTCTTCGCATATTCCATGCTCGATATGGCGCTGCAGCTCGACTGGAAGGGCAAGGATGACATCTACGAGGGCGAATCGAAGAATGTGGCCCTCCTCTACGAGTACTGGATCTTCTTTGAGCTGTACGACATCGTAAGGGGGATCGAGGGGTGCGAGCCGATAAGCACCGATGACCACCCATTTATCGGGACGAATCCCGACGGTGGGCTGTCAATATCCCTCAAGCAGGGCGTACGCTCCTGCCAGTCATTCCAGATTGCGCAGTGCGGCGCGAAGGTAAACCTCTACTACAACCGCACCTTCTCGCCCCGTGACTTTCATGCCACTCGTTACGAGGGTTCGTACTCGAGACCGTTCAGACCCGACTACACGCTCGCGATATTCCCGGATGCTTATACAAACGAGCGAGCCGCAGTGCAAGATGGAGCTGTTGCATTCGTCCACTTCGACGCCAAGTACCGCATCACCGACTTGACGGGGCTTGTCGGCAAGGATGTGGGCACCGAGGAGGCAGAGCGCGAGGAACTTAACGAGGAGAAGGCGGCCTCCACCACGAACACCTACAAGCGCGGTGACCTGCTGAAGATGCACACGTACAACGACGCGATACGGCGCACGGTTGGCAGCTACGTGCTTTATCCGGGGTCGGGCGAAACGGGCGAGAAGGGCCAATTCCGGCTCTTCGAGGAGATTTTGCCGGGTGTCGGCGCTTTCGCCATGAAGCCGAGCATCAGCAGGACGGCAGAGAATGCGTTGCGCGATTTCATAGAGAAGGTCATCGGCGAGAACACGGCAAGCAATACGCGGCTGAACCGGCTGAGCTACTTCACCGAAATGGTTGTGGCTGAGCCTCCAAGCGCGGGCAAGACGGATAGCGACTCCTACGGGCATGGTGGCGAATCGTTCGTGATTGGCTACATTCGAGGGGACTCTCCCGATGACTACTATCACTTTCTCGAAAGCAGCGGCAGGCTCCGCAAGGGCGGGCGCTTTCTCTTCTACTTCTATGCCATTAAGGACGGGCATGTCTACTCGCACCATAAGGATCTCTTCCGCACGTCGTGGTTCCGCTTCTATCGGAACGCCATAAGCCAGACGAACACCTACGAGATCGAGCCTGTGGCGTGTCGCATAACCTCGAATGAGCTGGTTTCGAGGGACGAGCTGGCCGACCGCCTGGCCGACCTTGGCTACGTGCGGGATCGTGGGAATCAGGGTGCCGACTTCTACTATGTCCTGTCCGTGCGGGTGGAAGATGACGCGGCAGAACCCTTAAGCCTGGGGCGCAGGGCGGTGGATGAACAGAACGGCAACGATGCGTTCAGCCCCCACTCGCCAAAGATTGTTGGGTGATCATCTGGTCATTTTCAGAGTAGCGGTAACACCTACGGGCGCGCGAGGGGCAACGCATGAGGCCAATCGTCTACAACGGGGTTGACCTGTCGGGCGTGTGCTCTGCCGAGGTCATCGAGAAAGTTGCCCTGCCCGTGGAGGTGGAGACCCTGGCGGTGCCGAGGCGTGCCGGCGCACTGCTGGTGGCGGGGCGGCTGTCCCCCAGGCCAGTGCGGGCGCGGCTGTTCATGGACACCCGCCCGCGCCTTCAGGACGATGTTCGGCGACAGGGACGACGCAGCGGCGCTGCCACGTCGCGCAGGTAGCGGAGGAGGGTTGCTCCCAATGGCCCGCGGCGTCCGCGCCCCGGTGCCACCCCGTGACCGGCGGCTTCGCTCGAAGCCGCTACATCAGGCTCGTTCCCGCTTTTCCGGGTCATATCCCTTCGTATACACGGTAAAGCTAAGGCTATCTATCGTGCCGGTGCTGTAGACGCATGCGTCGGGCGCGCTCCGTGTGCCTTGGGCGGTCGGGTCGGTCGAGACACAATCGTCCCTATCTATTCCAAGCAATGGAATGGGCTTTGCCACCTGGTCGGCGCTATTAATTTGCGCAATGATCTCCAACAACTCGTATAACTTGATAAGCCATGAGCTGTATGGGTGCTCGCCGGGTCCCTTGTGCTTCAGCGTGCACTTTGATTGCGGGCTTTCGGCGAGCTGGCTCAAGCGTTCAAAAAGCGCCGGGTACTCGGCTTCGGGAAACTCGACTTGTACATACTGTATGCCATTGAGGATGAATCCGTACCACAGTACGGGGTATGGAAAACCGTTCCTATCTGGTCGCCTGATTTTTGTCCTGCAATTGGGCTGGTTGACGATAGACAGCCATGCCGCATAGAGCTCGTCGGAAATTAGGTCGCTCGCTTGGTATGTTGGGCCAAGACCATCGAGAACAAAATTGCCAAGGCTGTCAAAATAGTGGGCACAATCCGTTAAACCCTTTTCGTATGCCGTGTCGGCTTTTCTCCGTATATTGAGTGCGACGTCGCGGGGTGATTTGCGACCAAGATGTTTTTTGGCGTTGTGCCGCGGGTTGCAATAGAGCTTGGTCGCCGCGTTATATCGATCGCAGTACTTGCTGTTAGGGCCGGTCGGAAAAAAGAGCGAACCACAGGTTTGGCATGTTATCGGCATAATGCCGCACAGCAGCAGCTCGTGGAGGATGCGGGCATAAAGGCTTGCAAAGGAACATTCCTCTTCGGTGAAGTAAAGCTCTCCTGCCTTTGCAATAACAGCTTGAAGCCTTACGAGCCTATTGAGGTTTTCCTGGTCGTTAAGCTCTGCATACGTATGGAAGTCTCCATTTGCGTAGATTTGGTTCTCGCGCATAGCCTCGAGATAGTTCTTGCGAAACGCCTGCATAAAGGGGGCGCTATTCATGCGTTTTATATCGCTCAAATGTTCTTCGAGCTTTTGAGCCGTTTCGTTTCCGGGCAAGTGCTTTTTGGCTGCGTATGCAAAAGCGTCGCCAAAGCGGATGATTGCCGGCAGCTGATTATCGAATAATCGAAATTGTCGCGGGTCGCTTGTTTTGATGGCGGCTGGGAAAAACTCTTCGTTTTGCGCGAGCAGGCTAGGTGCCTCGGTGTTTTTAAGCAGCGGGGCAAGCTCCAGACATTCCTGATAAAAAACAATGAGAAGCGCTCGAAAGAGATCGGTATTGGTGCAAACGCAAGCTGTTTCTATCTGCGAGTTGACCTTTGGATAGTTGTCTCTTGGATTGTCGCGTTTATACGGCACCGGTTCTGTTAGCCCGGTCTTGCCGTTGGTAGTTGTAATGTCCATGTCGTTCGACACGAGCTTGAGATAGGAGCTGAAGAGGGACGCCATTTCTTGCTTATTGAGTTGGGCCGATGTCGTGATCACCGCGCGGTACAGGCGGTTGATTTCGTTGCACTCAATAGCGTTGTTGTTCATCCAGCAGCTGTAATAGCGATAGTCGGGAATCGCTGTGATGTTCATGACACACTGCCTGCAGACATTTTCAAGGAGATACCTGGCCATGCCAGATATCTCTCCGTGTGCATGGCGCGTAATGGCTTTATCGAATATCGGAGCAAAGAAATCGAGGTCGCGTTCCTTTTGTTTTTGAAGGTTGACTTCGATTTCGGCTTCGTTCAATTCTGCTTGCGCGGACTCTTGGTCGGAATCGTCTGGATCGAGCCAGTCGTCATGGTCTGGTTCGGCTGCGTAGTCCATCGAAGCGTGTTGCGCATCGTGGGGAGCAGGGGGCTGACGAATGGCGTTCTGCAAATCGATGTAAAAGCGCAATTTTGCTCGCTCACGAAAGTGGCCCCCAATCTCGTTGAAAAGCGAGCTTAAGTCGACGCGTAATAGGTCGTTGGCTACGGAGACGAGATTCCATGCGCTTGCATTGCCGGTTGCGTTTCCGTCATCGGCGCAATCAATCTCTGGCGTTCTGTTAAGAAGAAGCATGCGGGGATTGACGGGAGAGCGAAGAAAGCCAGCCTCGAAACCCCAGCTAAACGGCTCTTGTTCGGAATCAAGCATTAATGCTCCAAACAGCCAAAATTTAAAACCCGATAAAAGTCATATTACGCGGCTGTTTGCGGCTGTTCAATGGAATCAAGCGAAAAGGCTTAAAACCAGGGAGGCCGTTATGTCCGATTGCATCAAGCTCAACAAAGGAAACATCGATGTATGCGAGCGCGAGGTTATCGTTCTTCGCGAGATCATCGCTGCCGCCATGGGTCGTTTGCACCAGATGCGCAAGCAGTGCGAGCGCGGCTATGTGTCTTCGGAGGATTTCGAGAATGCGTTGGATGCGTACGGAGTAATCAGTGAGCGAGTCGATGAGCTTGACCAGCTTGGTTTCGAGTTCAGATGGTCGTCAGTCCCCGATGCCGGAATCGATGAGAACGACGGGCTCGAATGGATCGAGGACGACAACCCTCCGCGTGAGCGCGGTTTTGATATTGCTTGTTAATGTGACCGAACGGTTGATTGGAGACAAAATGTATCCGTACTACGAATGTGACAACTATCCCATGTGAACTGCGCCCCAAATCTTGGACGCCCTAAATAGCGACTAGGCCGCAAGGGCC
>UQXA01000016.1 GCA_900544865.1 uncultured Collinsella sp.
CACTGGAACACGAGCCGGAGGCAGGTGAGATTGAAGGGCCTGACCCCGGAGGAGTACCGGAATCAGGCCCTTGCGGCCTAGTCGCTATTTAGGGCGTCCAAGATTTGGGGCGCAGTTCACTCTTGGGCTGGGCGGGCTTCTCCTCGATGGAGACGGCCCTGCCCTCGCCGTCGAACTCCACGACGCCGAAGCGCTCGGGGTCGTCCACGTGGTAGCCGAAGACCGTGGCGCGGCCCGACTGCGCGTTCTCGACGGCCTTCTTCAGGTGGCGCGAAAGGCCGTTGCCGTAGAAGATGTTGTCGCCCAGCACGAGCGCGCAGGGCTCGCCGCCGATGAACTCCTCGCCGATGGTGAAGGCCTGCGCCAGGCCGTCCGGCGAGGGCTGCTCGGCGTAGGAGAGGTTCACGCCGAAGCGCGAGCCGTCGCCCAGCAGGCGCTGGAAGTTGGGCAGGTCGGTCGGCGTGGAGATGACCAGGATGTCCTTGATGCCCGCCAGCATGAGCGTGGACAGCGGGTAGTAGATCATGGGCTTGTCGTAGACCGGCAGCAGCTGCTTGGAGGTCACGAGAGTGAGCGGGTACAGTCGCGTGCCGGACCCGCCCGCGAGGATGATGCCTTTCATTTAATCTGTCCTCTACAATCGAAATGCGCTTTAGATCGAGTGATAAATAAGACTTGGGTATCCTATTTTGCTAAACCCCCTCATTCTTAACGAAATAGGTAAGGTAATGACTGCGGAATATGGCCACCTGAATTGCCCCTTCCATTTTTCGATGCTCGACCAAGGGAGATTGATTCCGGTTATTTCAGGTTGGTTAATCCAATCAGCCATTTTGAGTAAAAAGTCATCTTCTCGTTCGAAAACAGGAAGTCCGGTATCTTCACCGATGATCGCGTGCCAAATGTTGGTAATGGACTCACTTTGCTTCAACGCTATGAAAAGCGCCAGTATCGAAAATCAATTTATAATCCCACAATGATGTGAATTCGTTCGGGCAAATAACGACCGCAAAGTGATACAAGCGAATAAGATCCGGCAAGAGTTAGCGCCCAAACAGCAAATGTCGAAACACCAAGTGGAATGACGAATAATCCAAGCAGTTTCCAAACGGCCTTGAGAACAAGTATATGGCAGAGGTAGATTCCAAAAGAGGCGTTCCCAAGGTCAACAAGCAAAGTAGAAGATAATCGCGACTTGAATGATCCCGGAACCGCCATAAGAAGCGCGATCACAGCTAAAGAGGTCGCGGCAGAACCGAGCTTAAGCTGAGTTGTGGCCATATTGAAATCGCCAGTCAAATACCACCAGAAGCCTGCGACCTCCTGAATTATTAAAAATATAAAGAGCACTGCAACAAGCTGAGTGGTTCGTCCTTCAATGAGCGCAGCCCAACGCCTCCAGTCGAGACCGAAAACATAAAAGATGAGCCACATGGGGCAGAAAACCTGTATTAGAGGCAATGCGATACCGGCAACGGCAGCGAGCTCCCTTAGAAGCAAGCAAGCCGGTGTCACACAATAGACAAAGAACCTATACCGTGAAAGGAGCCTGAACAGTACCGGAGTAAGCAGCACAAGCTGTGAATAGACCAATAGATAGTACATCTGAGCCGATACGGAGCCCACGGCGAACGCCAGAAACCCAGACGCCCATGAAGGGCGGGAAACGCCGCAAGATAGATAACGCTCCAGAACGCATAAGGTCCGGCAACCTTGCTAATGCGGCGTCGAAGACCCCCCCCCGCATTAAATTTGCGCTCGTCGGTAAGAACACCGGATAAAAACAAGAACAACGCAACAGAAAAGTTGAGGAATGGGCGAATGGCGACCGACGCGGCACATTGAGGAAGACAGTGGATAAGCACCACTGCGGAAATCGCAAGCCCACGAAGAGCTTGAAGGTAGCGATCCTTGGCCATCTAGGCTCTCCTTCCAACGAGTCTCTTTAGTCGTCGTTTAATACCACCAAGCTTGCCGCGGACACGCTGCCAGAGAGTGGGGCGGAAATCCCACTTGTCCATGAGATCTGGGATGGAAAGCCCGGCAGACACGTCGTTCAAGAACTCGTCGCGCTTTGGATAAGGCGTGACAGAATGGACGAGGCTAGGGTTGCCCGCGATTACCCCATCAAGCGTCGCCGGACCGTTTGCAGTAAGCCCAGAAATAGCCTCGAATGCCCGCACGCCCTTCTCGGTATTGCATAGGACGGCAGATACGCCCTTGGAGTTGTCGACCTCGGGATGGGTATTCTGGAACCCCCAGAAATCACCGAGCGTGATATCGGCGCCGCTGGAGCGCTTTGCTGGACATGCCAGACAGGACGAACGAAGGCTCGCATTGGCCAGAAACGCTTTCATGTACCAGTCTTTGCCGAATATCTGGGACTCGGTGTCCCCGGTGTTGTCTTTCTCCGCTATGTGCTTGTACATAGCGGAGTAAGACAACCATCCGGTTGTCTTACTCCGCATATTGACGTCGCAGACGTCCGACCCGAAGGCCTCACCACGGTAGTCGACCCAGCGCGACCAGAGCTCTGGAGACGGAACACCGTGGCAGATGACGTCGACGCCGAGGAAGAGGTCAGAGTCGGCGAGTTTCCCCAGGTATGAGCGCATGCCAGCCACCTGGCATGCAGTACCGGCAAAGAGCGCCGGCCTGCCTTCACGCAGGGCAGCGCGGACGCCCTCGAAGACGCCGCGGCCAACCGCGCTCTGAACGTATTTCGAGCGCATAACGGCGCCGAGCGCCGGCCTGTCCTCCACGAGCACGTGACGAAGCTCGCGGCAACCGTCCGTCCACGCGGCGCCCGCCACAACACCGCCGCGCGAGAGAGCGTCACCGGCGAGTAGACCGAACACGCCGCCCGACGACGATCTATCGAGCAAGCCGACGTCATGAGCCTTCGCCCAGAGCGCGAACTCGCACCCGTCCTCCCCAGGGGCGTTGAGCGCCGGGCATACGGCGTCGCACGCCCCGCAGCCTACGCACCCGGAGGCGTCGACGGTGGGGTGTAGGAAGCCACAATCATCGGGTTCCATGGAGATGCATGACTTGGGGCAGCGGGCAGCGCACGCGCCACAGCCGCAGCAACGGTCGCCAAGCGAGACGACCCTCGGGGATTTCTCGGAATCATTCATGATGGACCCTATCTAAGGAACGGGAGACGAGAGACGACCGCGATACGTTCGTCCTTCGTTAGGACGGCGAGCCAAAGGGCTATGGCGAAAAGCGCGCTGTAAACGGCGCCCCACTCGAGGAACGCGGGCCATCCGTTGACGGGCAGGACCGCCGTGCCAGCGAGGCAGGCGACGGTGACGGCAGCCCAGGCGAGCAGCACCGGCAGGTTCCGCTTCCAGAAAAAGAGCATGTCGAGACCGACCCGCTTCTGGTAGTACCAGTTCATCCACAGTCCGTTGCCGAGCACGATGCTGACGACATAGGCGATCGCGGGGGCCCACGGCCCCAGCGCCGGGGCGGCCGCGGCGGTGAAGGCAACGTTCCCGACCGCCATCGCAAGGTAGACGAGACTCCTGGCGTGGTGCATGTTCTTGGCCCTCTGGATCTCGATGCCGACGTTCTGACAGAGGGGCACCATGACGGGTAGCGTCATGGCGAGCACGAGCCAGTAGGCCTCGGCGAAGCCCGGGCCCGCCCACCTCGTCACGAAAAACTTCCCGAGAATAGCGAAACCTCCGTACACCCAGCAAAACAGTACCATCTGGTAGCGGCCCACGCGCGTCATAAGGCGAGTGAGCTCGGCGTTGTCGTCCGAGGTGGCGACGATGCGGTTGACCTTCGGAATGAAGACGTTCGACATCGTGGTGGAGAGCGAGTAGAAGACCTGGCGGATGTTCACGGCCACCGCGAACAGAGATACCGCAGTCGCGCCCGAGATGGCCCCCAGCATGATGTTGGGCACGCTCTGATTGACCATCTCGCAGACCTGGTTACCGAAGATCCAGGCACTGAAGGCGGCGATGCCGCGCATGACGCCCCAGTCGGCACCCCTGAGCTCGAAGCGCATGCCCAGCACGACGATGGCGTAGCGCGCGTTGAGGGCGAGCAGGACGAGGTTCACCGCGAGCTGTGCTAGGGCAACGCCCACGGGCCCCATACCGGCGGCCAGCAGGGCCCAGGCGCACAGCGGCGTCGCAAGCGTGGTGACGAGCTGCCTGGTCTGCTGGTAGACGAAGCGCTCGTGCGCCGTGATGTAGGAATTGAACACGACGGTGAACAACGTCGAGGCGACGTTGAGCGTCATGATGGCGAGCAGCTCCCGGGCGAGCGAGACCTGCGCCTCGGTGAACCCGGCCGAGAACACCGCGCCGGCGTTTGCGGAGAAGCCCATGCCGAGGGCGACCGCCGCGGCTGTGACGGCGACGTAAAGCGTGAGGTACATGCCGTTCAGGTGCCGGATGTCGCGCTCGCCGCCGTGCGCCACCGTCCGCGTGTAGAAGCGCACGTAGGCCTCGGAGAAGCCGAAGGACAGGAGCGTCAGCGAGAAGACAAAGGAGTTCGAGCTCTGGAAGACGCCGTAGTCCGCCTGCCCCACGTAGGACAGTAGCATCGGCGTGTAGACGAGGTTGACGAGGTTCTTTGCGAGGATGTTGGCGTAGCCGAGGAGGGCGCCCGCCTTACGCTGGCTAGCCACGGGCGGCCTCCGAGGGAATGCTCAATCCACATCTATCGAGGAATTCAACAACGATCTTCCTCTGAGCTGCCAACCTGTCATACGCCTTTGAATAGTCACTCTCGAGCAGTTCCGAATTACATACGGAAAGAATTGACCGCTCAACGAAAGAAACACCCAGCTCGCTGGCTAGCGTGTCGAATCGGCTGCTCATGTCTGGACCAGTGGACTCACGAGGGCAATAAATCAGCGGCTTCCCGAACAAGATCGAGAAAATTGATCCGTGATATGAATCTGTCGCTACAAGCTTTGCGTGACGGACGGCATAGAGGAACTCTGAAGGCCCGAGGGCGTAGTAGCGCGCATCCCCTAGTAAATCGACCCTCTTGCAGCTAAGTGAATCACAGATTTCGGCAACCCTCTCTTCGTAAGCTGCACTCCCGAGGAAGTACGTCAATACATAATCATTTGGAAGCCCGCAGTGCGGCTCTTTTTCATACCTTTCCCACCAGGAGCCGTCAAACATCAGTGTTGGGTCAATCAACACCTCGGCCTTTAAGCCGTACAGACTGTTTATAAGCTCGGCGCTCTTCTGCTCACGAACGGACAGCCTATCAAACCCGTCGAAATAGCCGTGGAACAGCTCACGCTTCTCCTCGGGAATCGTCGGAGCTGCCAAGCTTGGCGAAAAAGCAATGCGCTTTTCTCTTGGCGAAAACGTGAGAAACATAGTTGAGTTAGCGTCAGGGGAATACGGAGACCAAACTTGGTCGCTCCCAGCAACGAAAAAGTCATAGGATTTAATGTCACGTGGAGGGTTGGAATCAGATATAACCTCCCGGCTAAAGGAAATGTTACGGGAATTGAAATCCTCAAACGAACGATGCCTCTGGATGTGGGCAACGGCAAGCCCCTTTGGAATGAGCGAAGCCAAAGACTTGAGCTTGTATTTGGCAGATCTCGAGTCCTTCTGTCTGAACGTAAGGACATCTGCACCCGAGAGTTTGAGAGTTTCTTGGACAGCAAGGTTCTGGAGCCTCTGCCCATAGTTGTCCCCATGCGTAAATGTGGAAATGCCTATTTTCATGTTCAAACCTGTTCTTCGTCTCTATCAATAATCAAATAGTCTGCAGCCGTGGAATTCCACGACCAAGCCAGCGCTCCACAGAGCAGCAGTAGGCACAAGCAGCAGTTCACCCTTGTAAAGCACTGCGTATACAGAAAGGTAATAAGAATTGTTAGCAAAAGGAGCAAACGAACAATCCGGCCATTAGATCCTTTTTCCTGCTCCATAAACTCACTAACCACGGAGTGGAAAAACGCTACATACGCTGCCGTCTCCCAAACCCCCATGAGAATCAAGAAAGACCCCATATCCGCTTGACCAAAGTGGTTAAACGACATGAACCCGGACGCGTAGAAGCTTGAGGCTCCAAGACCCTCTCCGAGACTCCATGTAGCCGGTCTCAAGAGAGCGAAGCCGATGATAGCAATCCTCTCGTTACTGCCGTCGGCAGCAGTACCGACGGAAGCTGAACTGCCAACCATATCGAACAGACCAAACACTTGCGTATCCACGAGGATCTGGAACGCAGGCACCAAGGCGTATGCAATTGTCAGGATAAAATACAAGGCGACAAGCCAAAAGAAGGGACCCGAAACATCCGCTTCTCCTCTCATGACTGAAATAAGCCAGAACATCACTAAAACGAGAGGAAGGATTATGAAGAGCGCCTTATTATCGTTGAGTGTCGCAAGATAGAAGGACAGGACGATAAGGCAGACGTTGTAAGCGATGGCAAGGGATGGCCAGAGAGGACCCCGAAGCCTCCTAATCCAGACGAAGTTGTAGAGCACGACGAATGAAGTGTAAAGGGCCACCGCATGGACGGACGCATAAGAGAACAGGCCGGAGATATTGTCCTCGAAGTAACTGATGTCGTTCGTTGTCGCAGCGATCATCCCATGGGTAGAGTACTGGATAAACATGATCGCCATATTGAGAAGCAATATGGCGTTGAAGACCGGAAAACCTGCATCAAAGAGTCCAAGAAGAAAATCCCTCTTGTTAGTGACCAAAAGAAAGAAGTAAAGCGTATAGACAAACGGGTAGAGGAGCAGCAAAATATTCGCCCTAAACGTTTCCATATTGCCACCCAAGAGGGCACCAGACAGCCACCCTGCAACGGTAATCAGCCCAAGTAGTAGCGCTCTACCGCTATATTTCCATCCGGAGAAGAGCGCCCTCACGCAAATCATGCCGGTAATTACCCAGTTGAGGTATCGCCCCAGACCATAGTACTCAAGGAAGAAAACCTGCGCCAAGATACCTATAACGATCGTCGCATCCGCCAGGTCACCCATGCAAACGGTTAGAACGCCTTGCTTATTAGGGAGATACCAACGACCTCTTCGACCAGCCCGCTCCTCCGCTTTATTTATAACGAGCCTCGCATGCCTATGATCTTGCATTGAGTACCTCCAGCAGCACACGTTCAATCAGCCTCGTGTGCATGTGAACTCCCGTGTTGAGACCTACCGAGGAGCATGGAAGCAGGTCTACGATCTCATCTGAATCGACAAGATCGAGCGGACCAGGCTTTCCGCTCCTGAAACGATTGACCTCCCTGATAAGCCGGCTCTTATCCCTAAACAGCCCGATTAGCTCCTCCTCGTTATTCAGCACCAAACCGGACCCATGCTCAACGACAAAGTCGGCGACATTGCCTGCACATGCACTCGAAATCGTATAAGCGTTTGCGGAGTAAGATTCCATACAGGTGTAGCTATAGGTCTCTGGACAAGATGGCCACATGACAACGATGGCAATCTCGCACTCCCTGAGAGAGTCGGTCATGGCATTTGGGTGCTTCTCATCAAATTCGACAAACCGCTTGTTCATCCCTGGATACATATCGTTCGAGCTGTTGAAGACGAAGAACTCGTACTCTTGTTCATCGACCGCAGATACGAGGCGAAGCCAGGTCTCCCAGCCCTTTGTCTTCCTCGGCATCCCCAGAAAGGCAACCCTGATGCGCTCCCCTGCGTTCAGAGGACGTCTGTTGCCCAGATACTCTCCAAGCAGCTTTTGGTGCGGTATTACATCAACAAGGCCCTCGTATTGGGGCCTGAATGAGAGAAACCGATTCTTCGTATAGGTCGAAGGTGCAACAAAACGGAGATTTTTGATGGAGTCAAACAGCCCTTGGATCTTCGACTCCACACGAAGGCTGTTACTGAAGTGGGGGCATTTCTCGCAGGGAGCGTCGCCGAGCCTTGAGCTGTCACAAAAGCCGCTCCTATTTTGGAGGTTATAGCTTGTACAACACAGGTAATAGTCGTGGAGAAAGGCCCTGACCGGTGTTTTGCCTGTAACTTTTAGCAGTTCGGAGACTTTCTCAAGGCTCACGTACAGAAGGTGGTGGATATGAAGCTCAAGAAGGCTGAAGCCGCTTTTTTGCCAGCTGCAAAGGGCCTCGCACACCTGGGCAATACTGAAAACACCAGCCTCCACCCCGTCGACCGTAACCCCGAATTCGCAAAATAGCATCTGGTCGTCCCTGAACAGGGTCTTCTTAACCGAGTGGAGATAGACGTAACTTATGCCGTGCGACGCCATGGCCTGCTGACTCGCCATAATAGCCTTTGGGGTGCCGGTCTTGTCCTTGAGATAGTCGCAAAAGGCAAGCGCTAGGACGTACCCACTATTGTGCGGTTTGGGGATGCTTTTACTCATATCATCGCTTCCCAAACAAGAGGAGAGATCTATTGAAAAGGCCCTCTTGTAGACTGCCGAAATTCAGCCTCGAAGAGAAAGAAACCCTGCACCTAGCCATGAAAGAAGCGTCCATTTTCGATACCAACTCTCCAAGAGCACGCTCTGGAGGAAGAATGCAGTCGGAATAAGTTGAAAGAAGTCCAGTAACTTGCTTTGCAAGAGTAATCTCTCGCGGATGACAAAAACTATTGATTTTCTCAATCACTTTAGATGGTAAATCAGTACTCACACCGACCACATTACGACCATGCTGGCGATATCCCATATGAGGAGAAGCATCGAAAACAATCCGATAACCCAGCAGCACGCATATATTAGCTATCAGCTTATCATGCATGATGACGGGATGGGGCAGCTCATGCAAGCAAACAACTTCCCAAATACGCCTATCAAATACTTGCGTACATCCCATAGGTGACCCAATGCAAAGCTGGTTGAGAGGGTCGTTATCTCGATAAGATATGCACCTTTGTTGCCCATAGGTTAACCGGCCCATCTCATTACCAGCTGAATCTACAAGTCTTGAATTGCAATGATAAAGAGCCAAATTCTCCTGCTTCTTAAGCTGTTTAATCGCAGTTATCAGTTTATCGCTATCCCAAATATCATCTTGGTCGGAAAACGCATAGTAATCAGCTTCGGGAGCATTCCGCAACAACGTCAAAAACCCTAAAGCAGGTCCTAGGTTTTCTCCTGTTAACAAAGTCAGACTGCCCTCATCTGCATAGCGCTGCAGAAGATCACGAGTACCATCAGATGACCCGTCATCACGGACAAAAAGACGTACGTCAACTTCAGCCTGCGAGAGAATGCTGTCAATTTGTTCTGAAATAAATGGGATGCCGTTGTATGACGCCATTAATACGACGCACTTTGGCACCTTGGAATTACTCAACATATGGATTACCTTATCATTAATGCCTAAAGCAAACGCTCTCGATGTGTTAACCCCTGAGCAAACCCAGTGCAAGCAGTATATCCTTGACCAAGTACTTGGTGCAGTCTTTTGGCCTCGCCCTGAGAACGAGTCGGTTAACCCGTACCCCGTTACGAAAGCCGTCCATAAAGGTATTTCTTTCTATAGGCTTCGTCGAAGGACGTTGAAGCTGTTCATTGTTGGCCACAGCTAGACCAGGATCAACCGGCAAAAGCTCAAGGTCCGTCATTTCTAACAGTTCTCGACCCTTGTCTGTCTGCACAAGTGCGAGGGATATCCCGTTCGCGACCTCATCAGAAAGCTCGCTACCCCATGAATCGCCAAGCGTAATATCGGAGACACGATCACCCTTGGCGTAGCGGCAGGAGTAGCAGCCTTCCGTATACGGTAAACCCGAGAGGAAAGCAATCGAGTAGCGATCGCGGACACCCGTCCTACCCACAGTTTCAGCTCCGCGATAGCGGAGCTGATACTGGACTTTCTTTCGAAAGTCCAGTATCAGCTCATTAGACAGGTTGTTACCTGTCTCTTCCAAGAATCGGCTCAGGACCTTGGGGGACGGTGAACCATGACAGATAAGGTCGATGGTGTAAAGGGAATCGGCTAAACGGCTTCCAACGAAGTTACGCATCGCAGCAACCTGACAAGGAAGACCGATAAAGAGAACCCTTTGACCACCTTGCAGGGCCTCCCTAACCTCGCGGTACGCACCAAGCGGATTGCTTTTGACGTATTTGGAGCCTTGGGCCCTCCTCAAGTAATCCGCATCAGAAGTGAGGTGGAACCGGAACTCACCGCCCTCCTGTGCACATGAACACACTAATCCATTTGACGCCACAAACGCCTCCGAGATGGCCGTAGCCAGACCCCCGGACGAAGATGACATTCTGAGCGATGTATCTTTCGCCCACCCCTGTAGCCACTCGAGAGGACGCAACGAAGATGGGGATACCATCTGGGGACACGTTTTCTCGCACAGTCCACATCCCACGCACCTTGTAGGATCAATACGGGCGTTATACGCCTCAATCGTATCCTCAATGGCAATCGCTCCATGTCGGCATGAATCGACGCAGGCCATACAGCCAGCGCACATATCCTTCTTGCATACCGTCCTAGTGCCAACGTTTGACAATGCCCTACTCCTCAATCATGCTCTTGAGCTGCGCTAGGGACTTCTCCCTCTCCGCACCCATCACGTCGTTGACCCGACCAAAGTCAATCTGCTTGGATGCTAACTCGACATCATCTAGATTCTGAAGCACTCTGTCCGTGAGGTCCGTGAGTCGCAGAATACTCACGTTCCTGCTCGAGGTTCCGTTCTTGGGCAGCACTTCTACCAGCGGCGTATTGAGATTTATGGCAAAAGCCGTACCGTGGAACGAGTCCGTGACTAGGCATGCTGCGTTGTCGACATACGAGAGAAACTCAGCAAGCGTCGGCAGCCACTTGAACTTGCCCTCGCGTGAGGCCTGGTGCAGGCTTGCGGAGATCCGTATCAGGGGCAAGCCAAGCTTTTTGGCAACCTTCACGGCGTACTGCCCCACCGTCGGGTCGCTGTGAATCTGGTAGACGAGGATGTATTCGCCCTTCGGGGCAGGTGCCGCCATCCTTCTCCACGCCTCGCCATCAAGCAGCAGCGTGGGATCGACAACCTGTCCGGCCTCTATGCCCCACGAGGCAAGCTGCTCGCGCGCGGAATCCTCGCGTACGAACACGGCCTCATATGCTCGAAGGTCCTCGAGAAACCTGGGGCGCACGCTATCCGGGATATTCTTCTTACCAAAGCTTGCCGCATATGAGATGCGCCTTGCGCCCTCGGGAGCAAACTCAAGCGCGTATGACAGGTCGTATGCGCCCGAGCTGATGGGACCCCACACCTGATCGCTTCCAGTCATATAGACATCGGCCTTGGGCGGATTAGCCTTCAGCTCCTCCAGGGATGCATAGTGAGGGCTCATCTTAAGCAGCTGGGAACGCTCACGCGCAAACCGCTTGCCCGCCACCCTTGTCTCAGGCTCCATCAGAAGTCTGTAGACAGACTTCTTCAACGGGTTCCCGTTCCAGGACGGCTTTGTCGAAAGAAGCGTCCTCACCTGCTGGGATACGTCCTCACAAGCAGGTACATAGTCCATAATCTCGAACTCATGCCCCAAGCTCTCTACCGCTCGTTGTGTCGCATATGCCTGGAGCAGGGAGCCATAATTAGAGATTGCGTGCCTGGTTATGCAGGATACTTTCACGTGTTTCCTCCGATTGATATCGAGCAACCGCTATTTCTGAATTTTTGCATTCGATTTTTCCACCCGGCTGCACTACAGCGCCTCCTCAGTCTCGTACACGTGCGCGTCGGCTCGGCTTGCGTCGGAAAGGCCGTCGTTGATCGCGGCGTGCATGTCGCAGGTGGAAAGAGCGTCCAGCTCCTCCTTCGTCACCTTGCCCGACTCGTAGTCGCGCACGATGGGGAGCTCGTGCATGTCGAACTTCTTGCCGGGCTTGAGCTTGTGCGCCAGCACCCACGACGCGGGTTTCCAGATGTACTTGTGCATGGCAGGAGACACGGAGCCGATCATCCAGCAGTTGCGGTCGCAGTGGCGCACGCAGCCGCGCACTTTCTCGGCCTGGGCGCTCTCCCACAGCTCATCCCAAGACTCGTCGTTAAGGTTGCCCATAACGAGCTTCTCCTTGGTGCCGTTGCAGGGCATGACGTCGCCGTAGGGGTCGATGAAGAACGTGTCGAACGCCATATCGCACGGGAGCAGGCGCTTCTGCCCATAGATGTAGTTGATGAGGCCCATGTTGAAGTACGCGCGGAACCACTTCTTGGGCTCGTTGGACTTGAGGAGCTCGTTTACCAGGTCCTCGAAGTTCTGGGCCACCATGGGACGGTCCTTGATGATGTTCTTCGCCTCGACAAAGTAGAAGCTGTTGTGCAGGCTGGCGGTGGCGAACTCCATGCCGAGCTCGTCGGAAAGCTTGTACAGCGGCACCAAGTCCGCAGCGTTGCGATCCTGCACCGTCATGCCAAAGCCCACGTCCGGGTGCTTCATTTCCACGAGCTTCTTGAGCGTCTCGTAGCCGCGGTTGAAGCCGTTCTGGAGACCGCGGATCTCATCGTTGGTCTGCTGCAGACCCTCGATGGAGATGCGGATTCCCACCTGGGGGAATTCCTCGGCAAGGGCGATGATGCGGTCGGTGAAGAAGCCGTTGGTGGAGATGACGATGCGGTCGGACTTCTTGTACAGCTCGCGCACGATATCCGCAAGGTCGGTCCTGATGAAGGGCTCGCCACCGGTGATGTTGGTGAAGTACATGCGCGGGAGCTTCTTGATCACGTCGAGGGAGAGCTCCTCCTCCGGACGGCTGGGAGCCTTGTAGCGGTTGCACATGGTGCAGCGCGCGTTGCAGCGGTACGTTACGATTACGGTTCCGTTGAGTTTCTTCTCGGCCATGGGTTAGGCCACCACCTTCCGGTCAATTAGTTCTTGATACAGGGAGACGAGATTCCGGATGTATTCCTCTTGATTACAGTTCTCTGCCACGAATGAACGGCAATGCGCGCTCATCGCGGCGTAAGCCGCAGGATCGGCGGCCACCGCCGCACCCCTACGGATTGCATCTGCGAGTCCTGCCTCATCGTGGGCTTCAGCCAGGAAGCCCGTTTCACCCTCACGTACCAGCTCGGGTATTCCGCCCATGTTCGTACCGATAACGGGCTTGCCCGCGGCGAGTGCCTCGAGAACCGCATATGGCGCGTTCTCGAGGCACTCTGACGGCGCAGCCGCCAGAGTGGCTCGATTCACAAGTCCGCGCAGGGCGTCACCGGTTTTATATCCAACCAGCTCAATCCTCGAGCTTATTTCGTTTGGCATTGCGGAAACTTTGACCTTCACAGCATCACATTCAGGGCCATCGCCTGCAATAACAAGACGCCAATCAGGGATCACCGGTGCCGCCTTCTCAAAAGCATGCACGAGCGTTAACACGCCTTTCTCGCGAGAAAGGCGTCCCAGATACAGCATGTAGGGATCTTCATTATTTTGGTTGGCAACTTCCCGTGACATCGAATCGGGATTCAGGAAATTCCGCATGAGGACAAGCTGACGCTCGGGAAGCCCCGCTTCAATAAACTTGTTCCGCATGAACTCACTCGGGCAGATGATGCGATCGAGACGTGAATAGGTTTTGTGCCGTTTAAGCCACTCCGCCTCAGCCACCGCTAACGCGCTTTTTGCGATCGAACCCTTTACGCACTTCTTCTTAAGGCAATTGCCAAAATGACCCCCGAGACACGAATCGCAAACGTTGCCCTCGGAATCAAGCATAAGATAGCTCGGGCAAGCAAGAATCAAGTCGTGCGAGGTATACACAACCGGCGTTGGATGCTGCTTTAGCCAAGGAGCGTCCAAGATGGAAAACGTAATCTGCCTATGAGTGAGATTGAGATGGATTACATCGGGCTGGAATTCACGGCACAGCGCATCGAACTTCTCGCGCGCCTCTTTGGAATACACAAGTGCCTGCGCGGCCTTCGCCTTATCGACAATAGAGCTCGGTCCGTTATAGTCGCGATTCGTTACAAAGTAACGCGACCACTCAGTCGGCTCATTACGCTCATCCTCCATGCTGAAGAAGGCAACTTCATGCCCAAGAGCGCGAAGACCATCGGCAAGAGCAAAGTAGTACGTCTCGCTTCCACCCTTGCGCCAATGAAACTTATTTACAAGAAGGATCTTCATTACGCAACACCCTCATACAAAGCAAGCGTCCTTTGGACGACGCTGTTCCAGTCATAGCCATTAATCGCGCGGTCACGTGCCATGGCGCCCAGCCTCTCCGCTTGGGCAGAATCCGCTATCAGGCCTTCAAGCACGTCGCGCAGCGCCCCCGCGTCTCCGTGTGGGAACGTGAGCCCGCAACCCTGCAGAACATCCGCGCACTCGGGAATATCCGAGGTAACGCATGCCGCACCGTGAGACATGGCCTCCAGCAAGCTCATGGGCAGGCCCTCAACGTCGGAGGGGAGCGCGTAGCAATACGCGTTGGAGTACAGCTCGGAGAGCAGGTTGCCCTCAACGTGGCCGGTAAAGAGCGCGCGGGGGTCGGACGCGGCAGCCTCTTTGAGCGCCACGGCGTAGTCGTCCGTATCGGAGGAGTCGCCCGCGATAACCAGGCGCTTATCCGTCTTTACTTGCTTGTACGCCTCCACCAACAGTTCCGGTCGCTTCTCGGGCACAATGCGACCGAGGTAGAGGACATAGGAGCCCTGGGTGAGCCCCAAGCGCTCGGAGATCTCCTTCGCGGGAAGATCCGCCTCGGGAGTGATGCCGTTGGGAATGAGCGTAGCCTCGCGGCCGTAAGCCTCCTTGAAGTACTCCTGATTGCCCCGGGAAAGCACGATGAGCGCATCCGCGCACTTGGCCGCCGTCGCCTCGCCGAACTTGATGTACTTGGAAGCCAAGCCGCCCCATTTTGCACGCTGCCAGTCTAGGCCGTGGATCGTTGCCACGGTCCTGATGTCCGCGGAACGCGCAAAACGAAGGGGGACGCACGGCCCCTCTGCGTGATAGTGAATTACGTCTGCCCCGTCTTTGATGGCGGCCCTTGTTGCGGCAAAGCTGCTCGTGAGCGCAGAGAGCCCCTTGATGTCCAGAGCCTTTACGGGAACGATGCGGTAGCCATCCTTCTCGTAGGGCTCGGAAGGAGCTCCTTCGCCCATACGGTCGTAGCAGGTTACTTGGTGACCAAGGTCTGCCATACGGCGAGCAAGCTCGCCTACCACCACTTCTACGCCGCCCTCGCGCGAACCCGTTCTCTTTTGGCCTATCATGGCGATGCGCATGCTACACGGCACCTTCCCCAGAGAACATCGTCTTCAGCGTGCCGAATATCAACCGCAGGTCCTGGCGCAGGCTGCGATTCTCTATATAGTGAAGATCCAGCTCAACCATTTCGTTGAAGCCCAGGTGGCTGCGGCCCATTACCTGCCAGGGCCCGCTGCAGCCGGGCTTTACGGCAAGGCGCTTCATGTCATGCTCGCTGTACAAGGCAACCTCGCGCGGCAGGCCGGGGCGCGGGCCAATGAGGTTCATTTGGCCCAAGAACACGTTGATAAGCTGGGGCAGCTCGTCGATACTGTGCTTGCGAATGAAGTTGCCCACGCCGGGAATAATGCGCGGGTCGTGCTTCATTTTAAACATGGGGCCGGTGGCCTCGTTTTGAGCCTGCAAGTCCTTGAGCATTTGGTCTGCGTTGGGCACCATGCTGCGGAACTTATAGATCTTAAACAGGTAGAATGTGCCGTCTTTGCGCACGCGGCCCACGCGCCACTGCGAATAAAGGGGGCTGGCGCCCGGGCTCTTAATGCAAATGACCATGCTCAGAATTACCCCGGGTATAAAGAGCAATACCAAGGCTCCGCCGGCGGCGACAATGTCCACCGTACGCTTAACAACGCGGTAGAGTCTGCGCCCAAGCTCGGGGTTGGGCCACGAGGGCCTCATCAAAACCATTAATAGACGTAAATGCACTGCTTATCTGGAGCTCAACCTGTGCGGCCGACGCGTAACCACCCGCGTTGGCCTCGCGGTGCTTTCAAACGAACAGCGCGTCATGCGCAATCACAGAAAAGCGATCGCCTAGCTGCAAGCTCGCAAGCGGACGACCGAAAGCAAAAAAGTATCGGGGGAGGGGCTCTTGGAGCCTACAATAATGACCATGGAGCAGGGTGCACGGGAGACGTGCGCCGCTGCCATGGCGAATTCCGTCCCTGCCGCAGCGGGTGCTGCGGGGGATTACCTTACAAACGAAGAGGCCACCGAGATGCTGCGCGGTGCGAACTCCGGCGTGAAGCCCGGACCAGCCGTCACTACGACCTGGTCGCCCTCTTTTAAGGCCTCGCTCATGGGCACCACGCGGTCTCCCCTATTGGTAAAACTGCCAATGAGCTGGGTCTCTTCTTTTGCCAACGGCACAAACTGACCGTCCTGGGAAAGCACCCGGGCAAAGTCATCCATGCGCAGCAGGTACTGTTGCACGGTCCGAGGATCTGCCGTATCGCAGATAAGATAACCGGGAAAAAGCGGCTTAGTCGTGCTGACCCATTCGCCGTGCACCTTGATCTCGGTTTGGTATTGGGGATAAAAGAGCTCTTGCATGGCGCTCGCCGGCACCATGCGCTCGATGCGCTCGCGCATTACATCTTCGCGACCGTTAGTGACCTGGATCACATACCACACGAGCACCACCTCCTTGCTGTCTTACGTGTGGCTCACGGGGTTTTGGTATGGCTTCGCCAGGGCGCTTGTGCGCGAAGGCGCTCCATATTCAAACCCTGAGCCCAGTCAGACAAGCACGTGGCTCTGCCCCACCGTGAACGGTATATACAAAAGCAGCGCTGAGGTTGTTGGCATGTATCGCAAATACACCAACGACCTCAGCTGGCTGCGTGCGATCCAGTCAAGCGAATTCGAAACTGGACCGCACGCAGCCAGCTGAAAGACTGCTTCACTTTGGCATACAAGCTATTAACGCATCTTAGAATTAAAGCAATGCAAATTAAAAACGTCGCATGACTTCTTTATTGGAGCTCGTGGTGTTTCTGGCACCGCCGTTACGGCCGGATGCTGATCGACCCTGCGCTTTTTGGCTTGCTGGAGCCGCGAGCACAGTTGAACTCATGTAACGTTAGGTATCCTAGCACAAGCTGTTAGCGAAACTGATTCGGGCAGTACTGGACAACATTTCGTTCATTTAGCGTGTTCAAGGGGGCTGTTTTGCGATGTTGTTCACATTGATGCAGGTTATTAAGGTAGTGGCGGTGATTAGGGGCGTTCCTGAAGCCCAAATGGAACGGCGATCTACACTGATAATCGCGTTTGTGTAACAAACTATGTACAGACATGTGAAATAAATTGTGCAACTTTTTGTTGGCGTAGGTGAGGTTTGTGGCGCATGGTGTTTTGGCATGAAAAAAGGCCTTCGAAAACCGAAGGCCTTTGCATTCACAATGGTGGAGACGAGGGGGATCGAACCCCTGACCTCTTGACTGCCAGTCAAGCGCTCTCCCAGCTGAGCTACGCCCCCGTGACGACGAAATACTATAGGGGAAGTTGGCGCGGCGTGCAAGGAATTTTTTTAAGTCAGACTCTAAATGCCTATTGATATAGGTAAGCGATGGCGGTGCCGGTGTGGACTTGGATTATGGCCGTTCTCCTGACTATATTTGATATTCCGGTGTCAGCTAGTAATCCCAAGGGGCTGTGATTTAGTTCCCACTCTAGGCCTTGTTCACTTACCTCTGTCTTGGGAGCAATGGCGATGATGGAGAACGTCTTGCCCTCGGCACCTTCGATGGTCCACGATTCTCCTGCGCGAAGGATGCGGGAGACCACCTTGTCCTCGGCAATCCAGACTGGGGCGTCCTCGTAGCCCGCGAGCAGGCCCACTACGGAAAGCGCCATGTCGGGACGGCCGCCGGTGGCGCAGGTCGCAACCACTTCGGCACCCGGCCAGCGGCGACGGACGGAATCGAGCGCCAGTGCCAGATCGGTATAGTCCTTGTAGGGGTCGTGGCGCTCTACCTCAAAGGCTTCAGCGGCATCGACCAGAGCGCGTCCCTCATCGCTTACGGTGTCGGCGTCGCCCACGTAGGCGTCGCAGCTCAGGCCGGCGCCCAGCAGCGCATCGAGTCCGCGGTCCACGGCGACAACGTGGTCGCACTCCCCTGCTAGCCTACGCAACAGATCCGCGCTCGCCACCACGGGCGAGCCGCAGGCCACTAATACCTTACAAGCCACAGCTCTCGCCTATCCCTTAAACGAAAGCACGCTGGCCAGATCCAGGTCCTCATAGCTGTCGATAAAGATATCGCAGTTGGCGCGTACCTCATCGCGCTTCATACGGCCGTGCGGGTCATAGATGCCCACGCGCTTAAAGCCAGCGGTGCCAGAGCTCTTAAGGCCAAAGACGGCGTCCTCAAACACCCAGACGCGCTCGAACTTGTGCCCATGGCGCTCCTCCAGACGACGCAGCGCCAGCTCGTACACATCGGGGAACTGCTTGGAGCGCCCCGCCTCGCCCGTGGTGGTCACAAGCTCCATGTAGGCATCGAGACCGGCGCCCGCAAGCGCAGATTTAACCAGCTCGGCCGGTGTGGACGTGGCAACGCACATGGCAATGCCGGCAGCCTTCGCCTGCTCCAAAAACGTCAGCAGACCCTCACGGGGCGGCACCTTGGAGTAGCCATCGATCAGGATGTCGCCCAACTCGCGATACAGTTCCTCGCCATTTGTGCCAATGCCCCAGGTGTCGTGGTAGGCCTGGCACTCGTCCTCGAGCGACAGGTGCTCAAACTGGGCGAAATCGTCGACCGTCACGTCAACCCCGTGGCGGTGCAATAACTCGGGCTGGGCATAGGCCCAAACGGGGGTGCTATTAACCAGCGTGCCGTCGCAATCGAAAATAAAAGCAACACTTGGGGCAGCGATGCGGTTCATAAACGAGCCTTTCAATGTCAAATGGTAAACAACCTGCTAAAAACGTTTTACCAAACGTAAACCTAACAATCTAGAAACCTTAATTGGTAAAGCTGTCAAGAGTTTTACCATCGCAATTCTGCCAGTGGTATAAACATGGCGCTTACCGATTAAACGCCACCGCAAATCCACTTTCGTCCATAAAACTAACGTACAGGTGTTATCGTAGTTTTTGCCGAAAGTTCCACCGAGCACGCGAGGTGGAACGAATCATAGAACTATCGCCGTCCCTTCGATTCGTGCAGCCTTGGACCTTTCGCATCTAGTCACCAAGGCAACACGCTGCCGCGTCATGATGGGATCAAACGTGAGCGATACAAAGCCAAAGCCAGCAACCAAAAAGCCTGCTACCCGTAAAGCCGCCCCGCACGCGCCGGAGCTCACCAAAGACGATGTCTACTTGTTTGGCATCGGTACGTGGGAGCGCAGCTGGGAAAAGATGGGCGCGCACCCCGACACGCAAAACCGTACGCGCGGCTGGCGTTTTTGCGTTTGGGCGCCCGACGTAAAAAGCGTCCATGTCATTGGCGAATTTAACGACTGGGATGAGCAAGCCAACCCGCTGGTGCCCGTGCATACGAGCGCTATTTGGGAAGGCTTTATTCCTGGCGCCGAGCAGGGCCAGCTCTATAAGTACCTTATCGAGACCAACGAGGGCGAAAAACTCTACAAGGCCGATCCGTATGCCTTTAAGGCCGAGTGCCCCCCGGGTACCGCGAGCGTGCTGTGGACCCTCGATGGCTACAAGTGGAACGACGCCGCGTGGCTCAAGCGCCGCGCCGTTCACAACCACATGTCGCAGCCGCTCAACATCTACGAGGTGCATATTGGCTCGTGGAAGCGCCATGGCGACGCGCCGCAGGGTGAGGCCGACGAGTACGGCAACTACCCCGGCCCCATGGATCCCTTCCCCGCGCAGCGCGGCGAGTTTTACACCTACGACGACCTGTCGGTGGAGCTCGTGGACTACGTGCGCGACATGGGCTATACGCATATCGAGGTCATGCCGCTTATGGAGCACCCTTTCGATGGCTCCTGGGGCTACCAGACGACCGGCTACTACGCCGCCACCTCGCGCTACGGCAACCCTCAGCAGCTCATGCACTTTATCGATGCGTGCCACGAGGCTGGCATCGGCGTGATCATGGACTGGGTACCCGGCGGTTTTTGCGCCGACTCCCACGGCCTTGCCACCTTTAACGGTCACATGCTGTTTGAGCACGAGATTCACCCCAACTGGGGTACGCACAAGTTTGACTTCGCCCGCGGCGAGGTCCGCTCCTTCCTGGTCTCCAACGTGCTGTATTGGCTCGAGAACTTCCACGTTGACGGCATTCGCATGGACGGCGTGTCCAGCATGTTGTACCTCAACTTTGGCATCGACGATCCGGGTCAAAAGAAGTTCAACAAGTACGGAACCGAGGAGGACCTGGATGCCAGCGCGTTTATCCGCCAGGTCAACTGCGCCGTGGAGGCCCACTTCCCTGACGTGATGATGATGGCCGAGGAGTCCACCGCGTGGCCGCTTGTGACCTATCCGCCGCAGGACGGTGGCCTGGGCTTCCACTACAAGTGGGACATGGGCTGGATGAACGACACCCTGCACTACATGCAGACCGATTTTCCGTGGCGCCCTGGCAACCACGGGCTGCTCACGTTCTCCATCATGTACGCCTTTACCGAGAACTTTATCTGCCCGTTGAGCCACGACGAGGTCGTGCACGGCAAGTGCTCGCTCATCGGCCGCATGCCGGGCGACTGGTGGCGCCAGTTTGCCGGTCTACGCACGCTGGCCTTCTACCAGATGACGCACCCCGGTGCCAAGCTCAACTTTATGGGCAACGAGATCGGCCAGTTTATTGAATGGCGCTACTACGAGTCCATCCAGTGGTTCCTGACCGAGGAGTACGAGACTCACCGTCATCATCAGGCGTTTATCAAGGCGCTCAACCACCTGTACACTGCCGAGCCCGCCCTGTACGAGCGCGGATACACCGACGACGGCTTTACCTGGATTGACGCGGATAACTCCAAGCAGTCCATCGTGAGCTTTGTGCGCCAGGGCGAGGACGTCGATGACGATCTGGTGATCCTGATTAACTTTGACCCGGCGAGCTACGAGAGCTTCCGCGTGGGCGTGCCGCGCGAGGGTGACTGGGAGGTCATCTTCGACTCCGACCGTCCCGAGTTTGGCGGCAGCGGATACGCCGGTGAGGAGCCCTACACCTGCTCGAGCGAGCCCTATCCCTGGAATGGGCAGATGGACTCCATCGAGATTAAGGTTCCTGGCCTGGCAGGCGTGGTGCTTAAGCGCCGCGGTCCCAGCAGCTATAAGCCGCCCGTGGTCGAGGAGCCCAAGAAGGCGACGCGCAAGCGTGCGTCCTCGGTGAAGCCCAAGACCGCAGCTTCTAAGAAGGCTCCGGTTAAGGCGAAGGCTGCCAAGCCCTCTGCCAAGGCGTCGGCCAAGTCCACCACGGCCAAGAAGGCAGCCACCAAAAAGGCTGCTCCCAAGGCCAAGGCAGCCGCTGTTAAGGCTTCTGCCAAGAAAGCGTAACAAAGGCGTTACCACTGTAATTACCCGCCCCGCGGGGGCGTAGGATATAAGTCATAACCGTTCCGGGTGAAACATCACCGGGGGAAAGGAACGTATGAATAAGATCTTCGACAACAAGCAGGAGTTTACCGAGCTCTATCGTGATGCCGTCATGAGCATTAGCGGCAAGAGCGTCGAGGCCGCCAGCGACCTCGACCGCTTTAATGCCCTGGCCAAGCTCGTGGCCGAGAAGGCACGCACCGTTGCCACCAAGAGTGACGCCCGCGCCACCGCCGAGGGCAAAAAGCGCGTGTACTACTTCTCGATCGAGTTTTTGATCGGCCGCCTGCTCGACAACTACCTGCTCAACTTTGGCGTGCGCGACATGGTCGCCGAGGCGCTCGACGACATGGGCTTTGACCTGTCCGTCATCGAGAACCAGGAGCCCGATCCGGCGCTGGGCAACGGTGGCCTGGGCCGTCTGGCCGCATGCTTCCTGGATTCCATGGCAGCCGAGGGCATTGCCGGCTACGGCAACGGCATGCGCTACCGCTACGGCCTGTTTAAGCAGGAGATCGTCAACGGCAGCCAGGTCGAGGCCACCGACGAGTGGCTCACCCATGGCTATCCCTGGGAGGTCCGTCGTCAGGACAAGGCCGTGACCATTAAGTTTGGTGGCCATGTTGAGGGCTTTGAGGAGAACGGCCGAATGTTCTACCGCACGGTGGACACGCAGGACATTCTGGCCGTCCCTTATGACATCCCCGTTGTGGGCTATGCCGGCGAGACCGTCAACAAGCTGCGCGTCTGGGCCGCCGAGCCGGTCGAGGAGCACTTCGATCTGGAGGCCTTCAACCGCGGCGACTACGCCCTGGCAGACGCGGAGCGCGCCGAGGCCGAGGCCATCAGCGCCATCCTCTACCCCAACGACGCCGGCGAACACGGCCGTCTGCTGCGCTTGAAGCAGGAGTACCTGTTTGTCTCGGCCGGCATCTACAGCCTGCTCGACACCTTTGAGAAGGAGCACGGCGAGAACTGGGAGCTGCTGCCGCAGTTTGTGGCCATCCACACCAACGATACCCACCCCGCCATGTGCGGTCCCGAGCTCATGCGCATCCTGATCGACGAGAAGAAGCTCGAGTGGGACGACGCCTGGAACATCGTGACGCAGGTCGTGAGCTACACCAACCACACCATCCTGCCCGAGGCTCTGGAGAAGTGGCCCATCGGCACGTTCTCCAAGCTTCTCCCCCGCGTGTACCAGATTATCGACGAGATCAGCCGTCGTTGGCACGAGTCGTTCGACACCACCCAGGAGGGCTGGCAGGAGCGTCTGCGCCAGACCGCCATCCTGTGGGACGGCGAGATTCGCATGGCCAACCTGTCCGTGATCTGCAGCCACAGCGTCAACGGCGTGGCCAAGATCCACTCCGACATCATCAAGAACATCGTGCTCAAGGACTTCTATGCCCTGACGCCCGAGAAGTTCAACAACAAGACCAACGGCATCTCGCATCGTCGCTTCTTTGCCGAGGCCAACCCCACCTACGCCAAGCTCGTGACCGAGGCTATTGGCGATGGCTGGCTGAAGGACGCCTTTGAGCTTGAGAAGCTCAAAGAGTTCCAGAACGACACCGAGTTCCTGAAGGCCGTGGGTGCCTCCAAGCGCGCCAACAAGGAGCGCCTGGCCGCCTACGTTAAGGCCGAGACCGGTCTGGTCATCGATCCCAACACCGTCTTCGATGTTCAGGTTAAGCGCTTCCACGCCTACAAGCGCCAGCTCATGAACATCATGAAGGTGATGGACATCTACAACCGTCGCATCGCCGATCCCAACTTCCACGTGACGCCGACGACCTTCATCTTTAGTGGCAAGGCTGCCTCGAGCTACACCTTTGCCAAGGAGACCATCCGCCTCATTAACTCCGTGGCCGACGTCATCAACAACGACCCGCGCGTCAACGAGGTCATGAAGGTCTGCTTTATCCCCAACTTCCGCGTGAGCAACGCCCAGCTCATCTACCCCGCCGCCGAGATCTCGGAACAGATCTCCACGGCCGGCAAGGAGGCTTCGGGCACGTCCAACATGAAGCTCATGATGAACGGCGCCATTACGCTGGGTACCCTCGACGGCGCCAACATCGAGATCGCCGACCTGGCCGGTCGCGAGAACGAGGCCATCTTTGGCCTAACCGCCCCCGAGGTCGAGCAGCTCTGGGCATCGAACAGCTACTTTGCATGGGATACGCTCAACAACGACCGCGAGCGTCTGGGCCGCGTGATGGACGAGCTCAAGGACAACACCTTTGCGGGTCTTTCGGGCAACTTCGAGAGCATCTACAACGAGCTCATGAACAACAACGACCCCGACCTGGTCATGGCAGACTTCCGCAGCTACGTGGATGCATGGGAGAAGCTCACGAACAGCTACGGCGACCAGGAGACCTGGAACCGCAAGGCCCTGCTCAACACCGCCTCGAGCGGCTGGTTCTCGAGCGACCGCACCATTCGCGAGTACCGCGACGAGATCTGGCACGCGTAAAGGCGCGCGAGCTCCCCTATGCCAGCGCGGCATTACTCGACGGGCGTGACGTTGCGCCGCGCCCGTCGCTAATGGGTTTAGGAACATCGATGACAGAAGGAGAAATCGATGAGTAAGAAAGAATGCATCGCGATGCTCCTCGCAGGAGGGCAGGGCAGCCGATTGGGGGCACTCACCCAAAAGATCGCTAAGCCGGCGGTTAGCTTTGGTGGCAAGTTCCGCATTATCGACTTTTCGCTCTCCAACTGCTCTAACTCGGGCATCGACACGGTGGGCGTTCTGACGCAGTACCGTCCCTATCTGCTGCATGCCTACGTGGGCTCCGGCGAGGCGTGGGATCTGGACAGCCGCGACGGCGGCGTGTCGATCCTGCCGCCGTACGAGACACAGACCGGCGGCGCCTGGTATGCGGGCACGGCCGACGCCATCACGCAGAACCTCGACTACATCAAGGCCAACGACCCCAAGTACGTCCTGATTCTTTCGGGCGACCATCTGTATCGCATGGACTACCGCAAGATGCTCAAGACGCACATTGAGAACAACGCCGACCTCACGGTGAGCGTTATGCCCGTGCCGTGGGAGGAGGCCAGCCGCTTTGGCATCCTGACCACCGACCCCGAGGACGGCCGCATCACCAAGTTCACCGAGAAGCCCGATAAGCCCGATTCGAACCTCGCGTCCATGGGCATCTACATCTTCTCGGCCGACGTGCTGATCGAGGCGCTCGAAGAGGACGCTCTGGACCAGCGCTCGAGCCACGACTTTGGCAAGGACATCATCCCCAAGCTGCTCGGCGAGGGCAAGCGCCTGTACAGCTACGAGTTCCACGGCTTTTGGAAAGACGTCGGCACCATCGCCAGCTTCCACGAGACCTCGATGGACCTGCTGGGCAACAACCCCGAGTTCGATTTGTTCGACAAGCACTTCCCCATCATGTCCAACATCACCACGCGTCCGCCGCACTACATTGGCCCGGACGGACGCCTGGACGACTGCCTGGTCTCCAACGGCTGCAAGATCTACGGCACCGCTCGCCACTCGATCCTTTCGACCGATGTCATCATCGAGGAGCGCGCCGTGGTCGAGGACTCCGTGCTGCTGCCGGGTGCGCACGTTAAGAGCGGCGCGCACATCTGCCGCGCTATTTTGGGCGAGAACTCCACGGTCGAAGAGGGCGTGAAGCTCGGCTCTGTCGATACCACCAAGGATACGGCCGTCGTTGGAAATGACGTCGTTATCGGGAAGGGGGAATGATCCGATGATCAATCGCAAGGCCATCGGTTATATCACCGCTAACTACTCTTCGACCTACGGCAGCGTGCTGCTCAAGGACCGCCCCATCGCGTCCGTTCCGTTTTTGGGCCGCTACCGCCTGATTGACTTCCCGCTGTCCAACATGATGAATGCCGGCATTAAGACCGTCGGCGTCGTCATGCCGGGTAACTACCGTTCGCTGATCGACCACGTGGGCTCGGGCAAGGACTGGGGCCTGGACCGCAAGAAGGGCGGCCTGTTTATGGTGCCCGGCAACGCGTATGGCACCACCAAGGGCGGCATGCGCTTCCTGCTGCGCGACATCATCTCCAACAAGACGCTGTTCCAGCGCTCGGACAAGCCCTATGTCGTGATGATGGGCACCAACATCATCTTTAATATGGACCTCAACACCATCATCGACGCGCACGAGAATTCCGGCGCCCAGATGACCGTGGTGTACTGCAAGGCCACGCGCAACGTCGATGACGAGACCAAGCTGCAAATCAACGAGAACGGCCGCCTGACGGGCGTGAGCGCCGGCGTCGTGTACGGCGACAACGCCTCTATGGACTGCTGCATCGTCAACCGCGAGACGCTGCTCGAGATCATCGACCACTACCAGGCCGCCGACTATCTGGACCTGCTCGAGGCACTCCAGGGCGACTTTGGTAACATCGACGTGTGCAGCTACGAGTACAAGGGCGAGGTTGTGGGCGTGTTTAGCGAGAAGTCGCTGTATCGCCGCAGCATGGACCTGCTCGACCAGACCGTGGCTGACCAGCTCTTTGACCCCGAGCGCCCAATCCTGACCAAGGCTCACGATGTGCCGCCTTCGCGCTATGCGACGGGCAGCCACGCTTGCAACTCGATCATCTCGGCCGGCTGCATCATCAAGGGCACCGTGCGCAACTCGATCCTGTCGCGCGGAGTTGTGGTTGAGGAAGGCGCCTCGGTGACCAACTCGATCATCAACCAGAGCTGCATCATCAAGAGCGGCGCCCGCGTTGAGAACGCCATCCTGGACAAGAACAACGTGGTTCCCACCAACACCGAGCTTCGCGGCACGCCCGAGAACATCCTGGTGCTGGGCAAGGCTCCGTTAACTTCCGATACCACCATCGTACGTTAACGTTGGCACCGCAACATCGCTCGTAACATGTAGAATAGCCGCCCGGTTCGCGCCAGGCGGCTATTCTCGAATTGCAACATGGGAGACAATATGGCTGATTCCAGCAAAAAGATGCAGATCGTGTTTGCCTCGGCCGAGTGCGCGCCGTTTGTAAAGACCGGTGGCCTGGGCGACGTGGCGGGCTCGCTGCCTGCGGCGCTTGTGCGCGCCGGCGCCGAGGTTATCGTGATGGTGCCCAAGTACGCCACCATCAAAGACGAGTACAAGGCGCAGATGGAGCACTTTGCCGACTTTTACGTGAGCCTAGGCTGGCGCAACGAGTACTGCGGACTCGAGAAGGTCGAGCACGACGGCGTCACCTATATGTTTATCGACAACGAGCGCTACTTTGCGCGCGACTATCCGTACGGCTTCTTTGACGACGGCGAGCGTTTTGCGTTCTTCTCCAAGGCCATCACCGAGAGCCTGCAGCACCTGCCGGCCGGCTTTGAGTGCGACATCCTGCACTGCAATGACTGGCAGACGGCGCTGGCGCCCGTGTTCTTGCGCGAGTTCTACCAGGGCCTGCCGCTGTACGACCGCGTCAAGACTGTGTTCTCGATCCACAACGTGGCGTTCCAGGGCCAGTTTAGCGACACCGTGATGGAGGACATCCTGGGCGTGGCGCACATTCCGGCGGCCGCTTCGCAGCTGCGTTGCGACGCCTGCAGCATCAACTACATGCTGGGCGCCCTACGTTACGCCGACGCCATCACTACGGTGAGCCCCACCTATGCCAACGAGATCCAGACGCCCGAATTTGGCGAGGGCTTGGACGGTGTGCTGCGCGAGCGCTCCTATGCGCTGCAGGGCATTTTGAACGGCATTGACGTGGCGGGCTTTGACCCGGCGACCGACAAGCGCATTGCCGCAAACTACACGGTTGATGACCGCTCCGGCAAGGCTGTGTGCAAGGCCAAGCTGCAGGAAGAGCTGGGGCTCGAGGTTCGCGACGACCGTCCGCTCATGGTGATGGTCACGCGCCTGACGCGCCAGAAGGGCATGGACCTGGTCATGTACGCGCTCGACCGCATCCTGGCCGGCGGCGTGCAGGTGGCGGTGCTGGGCACCGGCGACCGCGACTACGAGGACGGCCTGCGCTACTTCCAGGACAAGTACCCCGGCACCATGGCGGCACGCATCGAATTTGACCCGGCGCTGTCGCAGCGCATGTACGCCGCCGCCGATATGTTCCTGATGCCTTCGAAGTTTGAGCCCTGCGGTTTGTCGCAGATCATCGCTATGCGTTACGGCACCCTGCCCATCGTGCGCGAGACCGGTGGCCTGAAGGACACCGTGATCCCGTATAACGAGTTTACCGGCGAGGGCACGGGCTTCTCGTTTACCAACTTTAACGGCGACGAGATGGGCGACGCGGTCTTCCGCGCGGCGCGCCTGTTCTGGGATAACCGTGACGCTTGGAACCAACTGGTCACGCAGGCCATGAGCCAGGACTTTAGCTGGACGCGCTCGGCCGACAAGTATCTGGACCTGTACTTCTTTATGCATCCGGAGATTGAGAGGCCGGCGGCTGTTGTCGACGAGCTTGAGGCTGTTGCTGAGCCGGAGCCGGAGTCCGAAGCCAAGGCCGAGGAGAATCCGGTTGAGGCTGAGCCCGCAAAGGCCGAGCCTGAGGTGAAAGCTGAGGTTGTTCCTGAGGCAAAGGCCGAGGCCAAGCCCGCTGCAAAGCCCGCGGCTAAGAAGACCACGACCCGCAAGACGACCGCCAAGAAGGCTACGACGACCAAAGCTGCTGCCACCAAGACCGCCGCAGCAAAGACGACTGCTGCCAAGGCAACGACCACGCGCAAGCGCACGACCGCCGCTGCCAAGAAGGCCGCAGAAGCCGAGGCTGCTCCCGAGGTAAACGTCGAAGTCGTTGAGACCAAGCCTGCCGCCAAGACCACCACGCGAAAGCGCACGACGACGGCCAAGAAGACCACGGCAAAGACCACGACTCCCAAGGCAGAGACTAAGCCCGCTGCTGCCAAGGAGGAGCCCAAGGCCGAGGTAAAGGCCAAGCCGGCTCCGAAGGCCGCCGAGGTCAAGACCGCTCCAAAGGCTACGGCAAAGACCGAGCCTGCTAAGGAGACTCCGGTCTCCCCCGCCGCTCCGGCAGAGAAAAAGGCCCCGTCCAAGAAGACGTCCGTCCGCAAGGCAACGGCCACCCGCAAGCGCCGCTAGCCCACAGACGATCCAAAACCTCATCAAACCCAAAGTAAGGGGCGCTCCAACCGGGCGCCCCTTCTCTGTAGATAGTTGGTAAAACGATTTTCTAGGACAACCGTTCGCCGATGGTAAACGGATGTTGTTTATACAGCCTGTGTACAACAGATATACTTACATCCTGTGCGTAAAGCCCATGGCCCGCAGGCCATGATTCTATTGAACTGGACCGTACTATGAGATTGATACACAACAGCCGTCTGCCGCAGTTTCGCACTCCGTTTGGCGCTGTGACCACAGGAACTACCCTTTCGCTCTCCGTGATTCTGGAGGATGCCGACCCCAACCAGGCAACGCTTACCCTGCGTACCTGGGTCGATGAAATCGGTGAGTCTCTGTATCCCATGACGCACGAGGGCGACGGCATATTTACCGTAGAGCTTGAGTGCGCTGAGCCCTGTCTTATCTGGTACAGCTTTATCTGCAATATCGAGGGCCAGCCTGAGGTTCGCCTGGGCGCACCGCAGGGCCGCACCGGCGGCGAGGGCGTAACCTATAACTACGCCGAGGTGCCGTCGTTCCAGGTCACCGTCTACAAGCACCGCGAAGTTCGACCCGAGTGGTACGAGCGCGGCATGGTCTACCAGATCTTCCCCGATCGTTACGCCCGCGACGAGCACTGGCGCGAGCGCACGCTGGCTCAGGTCGAAAAGCCGCGCAACGGAATCCAGCGCCGCGTGGTCGAGGACTGGAATGAGCCTCCCGTATACGAGCGCGCCGAGGACGGCTCCATCATGACCTGGGACTTTTACGGCGGATCGCTCAAGGGCATCCAAGAAGACCTGCCCCGCATCGCCGAGCTGGGCTTTACAGCCATCTATCTCAACCCCATCTTTGAAGCAGCGAGCAACCACCGCTACGACACGGCCGATTACAGCAAGATCGACCCGATTCTGGGCACCGAGCAAGACTTTACCGAGCTGTGCGAGGCGGCCGAGAAGCTGGGCATTTCCATCATTCTGGACGGTGTGTTCAACCACACGGGCGATGATTCGATCTACTTCAACCGCTACGGCAACTACCCCGGCGTGGGCGCTTGGCAGAGCGAGGATTCGCCGTGGCGCGATGCGTTTTATTTCCACGAGGACGGCTCGTACGACTGCTGGTGGGGCGTGGGCAATATGCCCGCCATCAATGAGAGCTCCGAGTTGGTGCGCGAGCGGCTCCTGGGCAAGGACGGCGTCATTCGTAAATGGCTGCGCGCCGGCGCTCACGGCTGGCGCCTGGATGTGGCCGACGAGCTTTCCGATGACTTCCTGGCTGAAATCAAAAAGGCCGTACTCGCCGAAAAGCCTGACGCGCTGCTGCTCGGCGAGGTCTGGGAAGATGCCTCCAACAAGATCAGCTATGGCCATCTACGTCGCTATCTGCAAGGCTCCGAGCTCGACTCGGCCATGGATTACCCCTTCCGCGACATGGTAATCGGCTTTTTGATGGGCTACAAAAACGCCTACCAAGCTGCCGAGGATATCGAGACCTTGCGCGAGAACTATCCGCGTGAGGCCCTGTCTTGCGCGCTTAATCTGCTTTCGAGCCACGACCGTCCGCGCATTATCTCGGTGCTCGGCGGCGGCCCTGACGAGTCGCAGCTGCCCGAGAGTGAGCGCAGCAAATGGCGCCTGGACGAGAACTCCATGGGCCTGGCCAAGAGCCGCTTTTGGCTGGCGACGCTCATGCAGATGACGTTCCCGGGCGTTCCCTCAATCTATTACGGTGACGAGTACGGCTTGGAGGGTCTCACCGATCCGGGCAATCGCCGCACCATGCCGACCAAGGAAAACCTGCACGACTTCGATACGTTCGCGATCGTCAAGAATGCCTCGGCTGTGCGCCGCGCGCTGCCGTTTATGATCAATGGCGAGATCAAGGCCTTCGCGCTCAATGACGAGGTGCTGGCCTACAACCGTACCGGTAAAGACGGCGAGTCCGCGACCGTCATCATCAACCGCAGCCTGCGCAATTCGCATCGTGTGACGATTCCGGCGCTCGGCGAATGCGCGAGCGATGTTATTAGCGGTCACGAGTGCGAGATCCACAACGGCACGGTCACGCTCGATCTTTATCCGCTGGGCTCGTCGATCATCTATCACCATGCCGAGCAGCGCCTGCAGGAGCCGCTCGATCACGGTGCGGGTGTTGTGTGTCATATCACATCGGTGCCGACCGACGACGGCAAGCCCGGTACGATCGGCGCGCCCACGCGTCGCTTTATCGACCATTTGGCCGCCATGGGCATGCGCTACTGGCAGGTCCTGCCCGTCAACCCAACGGACTTCTTCCGTTCCCCCTACGCTGGCCCTTCGGCCTTTGCGGGCAATATTGACCTGCTGCCCGAAAGCCACGAGGAGCTGGCCGCCGACTTTGAGACCTGGAAGGCCCGCGGCGGCGAAGATGCCGATCCGCTGTACACCGCATTTAAGCATCGCAATGCCGATTGGCTCGAGAAGTACTGCGTCTACATGGCCGTCAAGAAGTACTTTGAGGGTGAGTCGCGCCACGATTGGCCGGCGGATGTCGCACGCTACAACGAGCATCTGATCGACGACAAGCGCTTCCACAACGAGGCCGAGCTTCAGGCGTACATGCAGTACCGCTTTGACCTCGCTTGGTGCGAGCTCATGAACTATGCGCACAAGAAGGGCATCGAGGTTATCGGCGATATTCCTATGTACGTGTCCGACGATTCGGCCGACGCGTGGAGCGAGCCCGAGAACTTCTGGCTGTCCGATACCGGCAAGGCGATTGAGATTTCCGGCGCGCCGCCCGACAACTTTGCACCCGAGGGCCAGGTGTGGGGCAACCCGACGTTCCGCTGGGACCACATGAAGCAGAACGGCTATAGCTGGTGGATGGATCGCCTGCGTCGTGCGTTTTCGCTCTACGACCGCGTGCGCCTGGATCACTTCCTGGGGTTCCACAGCTACTTTAGCATCCCCGCCGGCAAGGCCTGCGCCGACGGTCGCTGGCTGGCGGGACCGGGCAAAGACCTGTTCCAGACCGCCTATGACGAGCTGGGTCCGCTCAACTTTATCGCCGAGGACCTGGGCTATTTGACGCCCGGTGTTCGCGCCATGGCTTCGACCTGCGGTTTCCCCGGCATGGACGTGCTGGAGTTTAGCGACTACGACGTCCGTTGCGGTGTGCATCCCACGCCTGGCAAGATTCTCTACACCTCGACGCACGATACGTCGACGCTGGCCGGCTGGTGTACGCGTTCCTTTGCGGGCGGCGATGAACCGAGCGGTGTTGAGGTGGCGGCCAAGCTGATGAGCGACGCGCTGGCAAGCGACGCTCCCCTGGTGATGATGCCGCTGCAGGATGTCCTGGGGCTTGGCGACGACGCGCGCATGAACGTTCCGGGCGTGGCCACGGGCAACTGGACCTGGCAGGCTGACGAGGCAGACATTGCAGCCGCCGAGAACAAAACCGCACAGCTCCTGCGCAACACTCATAGATTCTGGGGCGAAGCGTGATAAAACCCCCGATATAGGGTACAGTTACAGACGTTTGAATTTTTGCGGGCAGAGTAATCTGCCCGCTTTGTGCTGAAAAGGAAGTATTATGGCGCGCTACGATTACAAGTGCTCGAGCTGCGGCAACGTGTTTGAGGTTGAGCATCCCATGTCCGAGACTCCCGAGGTCGTGTGCCCCAGCTGCGGTGCCCCGGCGGCCAAGACGTTCTCGGCCAGCGGCATTAAATTTGAGGGTAGCGGTTTCTACAACACCGACCAGCGAAGCGGCGGCTCCAGCACCAGCGCCACCAGCGGCTGCTGCGCCAACTGCCCGCATAGCCACTAGGAACCAATCAGCCCCGCGACCGACATCGATCGCGGGGCTGATTCTTTGCGCTATAGGTGGCTCTATGAGTTGCGGTGAAATAAGGACTGTTTGGCGGGCAGAAGCGGCTTTTCAATCCCTATTTCACCGCAACTTAGTCGTTACTTGTGGACCAGTCTGGCGCAGAAGTGGCCGTCGTAGGAGTCGGCGTTTACCGGCACGCTTTGGAAGAGGCCTCGATCGTTCTGGCGTACGGATACGAGCTTCTTGGCCTGATCGAACTCGGGGAGTTGCAGAATCTGTGCCTCGGAAAGCGGTGCCACGCTAAAGCCGGCACCCTCGTGAGAAGCAAGGAACGCGTCCACCACCTGCGTGTTCTCCTCGTCGAAGACGGAGCACGTCGCATAGATGAGCTCGCCGCCGGCAGCCACGCGCGCGGCGGCTTCCTTGAGCATCGACAGCTGCAGTTTGGGCAGCTCAACCGTCACATCCTTTTCGGTCAGACGCCACGGAATCTCGGGATGACGACGCATGGTTCCGGTGCCCGAGCACGGCGCATCGATAAAGACCGTGTCGAATTTAACCGGCTCGCCAAGCATGGCATCAAACGATGTGAGCACCTCATCAAGCTCGCAGGCATCGCCCGAAACCGTACGAACGTCCTGAATACCCGCCTTGTGAAGGCGCGCGAGATTTAGGTCGCACTTACGGTCATGAAGATCAAGTGCCGTATGCTGACGCTCATAGCCGGCGCGCTTGGCCTGGCACATCATCACATAGGTCTTGGTACCGCGACCGGCGCCAATCTCAAGGCAGCTTCCAGGGCGCGTGGCAGCTGTGGCGATGAGCTGAGCGTTAAGGTCCGAGGCCACCGCGGCAGCACGCTCAAACACACCCGAAGCAACGGTAACCTGGGCATCAACCGGAGCATGGCAGCCCGGGAAGACAGGCGCGACGAGCTGCGAGATATACGGATCGGGCTTAGTCGCAAAGGCGTTCTCATGCAGGGCCAGCGGCGCGGGGGCCAGATTGCCGGCAAAGTTAAGCGCACCCTCGGGCGTGTCAAACGACGCCATAATACGAGCGCACAGCCAACGCGGCAGACCCATCAGGCGCGACAGACGAACCAAGCGTCGCTCAGACTCGTCTACATCGGACGCCGTGGCAAAGTCCTCAACGTTGTCCGCGACTTTATGCAGCACGGCATTGGCCAAACCGGCGGCAGACTTAGCTCCGCTGCGCACCAGCTCAACGCCCTGACTCACCGCAACGCGGCCAGGCGTATGCAGATAGAGCATCTCGAAGGCTGAGATACGAAGTGCCATGCGAACACGCGGCGCAACCTTTTTAGGCTTATCGAGAAACTGATCGAGCAGCTCGTCCAAAATACCCTGCGTAGCGGCCACACCCAGCGCCAAGCGGGCGGCAAAAGCGGAATCGCGCTGGTCAATAGCCTTGGCCGATGCGCGAGTGGACAGCACGTCACGCGCATACATGCCGCGGCGATCGGCCTCCATTAGCACATCGAGCGCAAGTTTGCGCGCGGGAGACAGCTTGCTCATGACAAAACACCCCAGATAAGATCGGCGCCTTGCAGCCCAGCAGCCCAAGCAGAAGCGGCCATGGCACGCTTGCCATCGGGCTTAACCTCGAGCAGTTCAACCGCACCATCGGAAAGACCAAGGTAAACACGCTTGCCCTTAACGGCAACAGCGCCTTCGCCAAGCGACACATCAGCCGGCTCAGCATCGAGCACGCGAACCGACTTGCCGGCAATCACACAACGAGCGGGAGCGGTGTCGGACGAGGCAAGCACATGACGCACACAATCAAGTGCCGCCATCTGAGGGTCAAGACGCATCTCCAGCTTGGAAATCTTGGCAGCATGGGTAACGAGCGCCTCATCCTGTTCAGTCCACACGGCGGTGCCATCGGCAAGAGAAGGAAGCATATCGGCAAGCAGTTTGCCGCCAAGCTCACCAAGCTCCATGGTCAGCGCCTCAGCATGCTTACCGGCAACCGAGGTCGAGGCCTGCGCACAATAAGCACCAGTATCCACGCCATGTCCAATGCGCATAATGGAAACGCCAGCAACCTCATCACCAGCAAGAATGGCACGCTGAATAGGAGCAGCCCCACGCCAACGCGGCAGGAGCGAAGCATGAACATTCACAATACCAAGCGGAGCCATATGCAGCACCTCATCAGGCAAAATGCAGCCATAGGCAGCCACACAGAAAATATCGGCCTGGGCAGCCTGGAGCGCCTCAACGACCTCAGGCGTCATACGATTAGCCTCAACAACCGGCAACCCCAGCTCAAGCGCTTTAGCCTTAACAGGAGACGGCTCCAGCTTCTTACCACGCCCGCGAACAGCATCAGGACGAGTAACAACAAGCGCAATCTCATTGCCAGCCTCAACAAGCGAAGTAAGCGAAGGCACAGCAAAATAAGGCGTACCCATAAACACAATACGCATAAAAGTTAGTCTCCTCTCAATAACGAGCCGAGACGGCTACAAATAACAGCGGAAAGCCAAGTCACCAGCCCATCCGCAAGAACAATTCAACAAGAACAAATATACCCAAAACCAAAGAAAGAGCCGCCATAAAAGCAGCTCTTTCAGCAAAGCAATTATCAGCGAAGACGCCCCTCCCTGGCCCAACGGCACCCGGGCGAGACAAGCAGCGTCAACGTAGTCCCCGGGGCACCCGCCTATATCATCCCGTGCTCAAACATTCTCGCTGCGCTGCGAAACTGCGCGCGGGACGATATAGGCGGGTGCCCCGGGGACGGACAAACCTACTCCGTCTCGCCCGGTCGAGCGCCGCGAGCCAGGGCGTCCTGGTACTCCTTGACCGCCTTGATCCGCTGCATCGGCTTCAGTCGCTCGAACATGGTATTGCCGTGCAGGTGATCGATCTCGTGCTGCAGGCACACGCAGAACAGATCGCCCGTGGCCTCATAGCGAATCAGGTTGGCATCCAGGTCATACGCCTCGACGACAACGTGATCGGGACGCTCGATCTCGCAGCTAATGCCAGGGATAGAAAGGCACCCCTCGCTAAACGGCGCCAGATGGTCGCTCTGCTCAACAATGACAGGGTTGATGAGCACGTACGGGTCATAGTCGTTCTTGTCGCTGTAATCGCAATCAATGGTTACGAGTTGAATGAGCTCACCGATCTGCGGGGCGGCCAGGCCGCAACCGCCGTTGTCGAACATCATCTTCTTCATCTTCTCGGCAAGCGCCTCGATCGCCGGGGTGATCTCCTCGATGACGGCGCACTCCTGGCGCAGACGAGGGTCGGGCGACAGTACGATTCCGTTGGCTTCCATGGCCATCCTTTCGGGTTGTTACATCAAATCATAGGCGTCGACGTCAACACTCACGCTCACGCCGCGCACAGAGCCCACCTCATTGAGGCAGGCGTCGATATCATCAGAGACATGGTACCCTACCGGCGACTTTACAAGCAGATGGAAGCGGTAACGGTCCTTGGCTCTCTCGATTACACACGAAGCCGGACCAAGCACCTGGGGCACGGCGCTCCCCGCCCGCAAAAAGTCGGGCGCGGCGGCATGCCAGCGGCGCTTGAGGAGCTTCGCGATGCGTTCGATGTAGTCCTGCGCGTCGTCTCGGTTCGCCGACCACACCAAAATGTTGACCAGGCGAACAAACGGCGGGTACAGCGCGTCGCGGCGCTGATCCAGGTCGTAGTCGGTAAAGATCGAACGGTCGTGCTCGGCGACGGCGCGAATGACCGGGTCATCGGGCAGGTAGGTCTGGATGATAACCTCACCGGGGCGATCGCCGCGGCCGGCGCGGCCGGCAACCTGCTCCAGCAGATCGTAGGCGCGCTCCCCTGCTCTAAAATCGGGCAGCTTGAGCGCAAAGTCGGCATTGACCACGCCCACGAGTGTGACCTCGGGAAAGTCGAGGCCCTTTGCGATCATTTGGGTGCCCAGCAGCACCGCGCAATCGGCCGCATCGAATTGCTCGAGCAGCTTTTTGTGCGCATCCTTGCCGCGCGTGGAATCGGCATCCATGCGAATAATGGCGACATCCTCGGGAAGCATCTGGTGCAGTGCGTCCTCAATCTGCTGCGTGCCCAGGCCCATTTTTGCCAGGTAGCGACTGCCACATTTGGGGCAACGGCTCGTAGGCGCGGGATACGGCTGCACGCGCCAAGACGAACCGCATGTGTGGCACTGCAGCGTGTGCGTGCGCTCGTGATACGTAAGCGCGGTGGAGCAGTGGTTGCAGGTGGGGACGCAGCCGCACTCGCGGCACATCAGGAACGGCGCAAAGCCACGGCGGTTATGCAGCAGCACGGCCTTCTCGCGGCGCTCGACCACACGCTCCAAGCCCTCCATCAAGGGTTTTGAGAACATGGAGCGGCTGCCGTGCGAGAACTCCCGGCGCAGGTCGGCAATGCGGACCGTGGGCAGCACGGCGTGTCCCGGGCGCTCGGGCATCTCGACGCGCGTCCAGGTGGCACCGTTATACGTGCCACGGCGGCAGCGGTCGAGGGCCTCGGCCGAGGGTGTGGCGGAGCCCAAGACGAGCGGGCAGCGGTAACGCCGCGCCATCTCGGCCGCCACCTCGCGCGCGTGGTAGCGCGGGCTGGAGCCCTGCTTGTAGCTGGTCTCGTGCTCCTCGTCGATGATGATGAGGCCCAAGTCGCTGAGCGGGCAAAAGAGCGCCGAGCGGGCGCCGACGACCACGCGGGCCGCACCGCTGGCGACCATATCCCACTGGTCCAGACGCTCGCCGGCCGAAAGGCGTGAATGGAACACGGCGACCGTCTCGCCAAAGCGCGAGCGAAAGCGGCCGACGGTCTGGGCCGTCAGCGAGATCTCGGGCACGAGCACGCAGGCCGAACGGCCGGCCGCCAGCACGCGCTCAATCGCCGAAAGGTAAACCTCGGTTTTGCCGGAGCCGGTGACGCCGTCGACCAGCACCACGTCTCCATGAGCGTCCAGACGGGCGCGCTCAATCTGCGCGAGTGCCTGTTGCTGGCCGTTGGTAAGGGAGACCGGCGCCTTACCGCTTGCCGAGGACAGCGTGGTCTGCTCGCTGCAGCCACGCCAAGCACGGCGCTCCTCTACTACCACGACGCCGCGCTTTTCGAGCGCCTTGATGGTCGCCGACATGCTGTTATAGAGAAGGTTGAGGTCGCGCGTCGTGACCGGTCCGCACTGGAGCGCCTCGATGAGCTGACGCTGCCGAACGGCGGTCTTGGGCGGCGTATAGTCAAAGCCCTCAGGCGTGAGCATCACCCAGCGGTTTTGGATAGGCTTGACGGCGGGGCGCTCAACGGTCCACACGCCGTCGTCGCCCTTGACCACGCGCGGGCTTCCGCCCGGTGGCAAGAACAGGCGCAGGCACTCGGAAAGCGTCGCGACGTACTCGCGGCTCATCCAGCGTGCGATACGGGCGGCCTCTGCGGTAAACAGCGGCTTGCTGAGGATAGCCTCGATAGGCTTGATACGCGCGGGATCGAGAGCGCTGTTGCCCTGCAGGTCACCCAGCTCAGACGCAATGTCGACGATATAGCCCGCGGCGGCACGGTTGCCAAAATGGACCAGAACCGTGGATCCGATCTGCGCCTCGTAGGCAAGAGTTTCCGGGATGCCGTAGGCGAATGGCTCGGACAGCGCACGCGTCGGAATGTCCAGGACTACGCTCGCGTAGGCGGCGACGGGCTCAGGTACAGGCTCGGACTTGGCCGGGGAAACAGCAGGCTCGGGCGTGGCCGGAGCCTGCTCCGGTTCCGGCGAACCAAACAGCGACAGTTGCTCGGCCATGGCCCCAACACCTCCCATCCCATTCGTCTTCAGAAACAAGAGCCCCGCTCGGGTGAACGGGGCTCGGATACGTGCGTTTACGCGGCTGCTACAGCGCCATCGTGCGGGCGCGGTCGATGCGCGCCAGGCAGTCGTCGCGGCCGACGAGTGCCATGGTCTCGCCCAGCGGAGGGCTCACCATGTTGCCGCAGACGGCAACGCGCACAGCCTGGAACACCACGCGCTTCTTAAGGTCCATCTGCTCGGGCAACGGCTCAAGCGCAGCGTCGATGTTGGCAGCCGTCCACTCGTCCACGCCCTCGAGCGCGCCCTTGGCGGCATCCAGAATGGCACCCATGCCCTCCTTGGCCAGGCCCTTGTTGACGGACTTCTCGTCATACTCGAGCGTCTCGGCCGTAGCGAAGATGGGAGCGGCGACGGTCACGGCGTCGGCCGGCATCTTGGTGCGCGGCTTAACGATGGCGGCAAGCGCGTCGATCCAATCCTCGCCGTACTCGACATTACCCTCGATGAGACCCGCCTCGTGCAGCTCGGGAACCATGATCTCGTCGGCAAACTGAGCATCGGACATGCCATTGATGTACTCGGCGTTGACCCAGTCGAGCTTCTTGGGGTCGAAGGTCGCCGGGTTCTTGGAGATGCGGTCGAGCGAGAACTTGCTGGCCAGGACATCGCGCGGGATGATCGTGGTTTCGCCGTCGAGCGACCAGCCGAGCAGCGCCAGGTAGTTGACAAAGGCGTCGGACAGGTAGCCGGCGTCGCGGTACTCCTCCACCGAGGTGGCGCCGTGGCGCTTGGAGAGCTTTTTGCCGTCGGCGCCCAGGATCATGGAGATGTGAGCGAACGTGGGCACGGGAGCGCCGAGGGCCTCGTAGACCATGACCTGACGCGGGGTGTTGGACAGGTGGTCGTCGCCGCGGATGACGTGGGTGATCTTCATCATGGCGTCGTCGACGACGGTCGCGAAGTTATACGTGGGCGTACCGTCGGAGCGGAAGATGACAAAGTCGTCGAGCTCCTTGGCGTCGAAGGTCACCTCTCCGTGGACGGCGTCGTGGATGACGACGTCGCCGCGGTCCTCGGGCACCTTGATGCGCAGGACGTAGGACTCCCCGGCCTCGATGCGGCGGCGGGCCTCCTCGGGATCAAGATCGCGGCAACGGCGCTGATAGCCCTGGAAGGGGTCCTTGCGCTCCTGCGCGGCCTTGCGGTCGGCGTCGAGCTGCTCCTTGGTGCAGAAGCAGGGATAGGCCTTGCCCTCGTCCCAAAGCTTCTGGGCGGCCTGCTTGTACAGGTCCAAGCGCTCGGTCTGGGCGTAGGGGCCAAAGTCGCCGCCCACCTCGGGACCCTCGTCCCAGTCCAGGCCCAGCCAACGCATGGCGCGCAGGATGATCTGCGTGTTCTCGTCGGTGGAGCGGGTGGGGTCGGTGTCGTCGATGCGCAGGATGAACGTGCCGCCGTTAGCACGGGCGAAAGCCCAGTTATAGATAGCGGTGCGGGCGCCGCCGATGTGCAGCTTGCCCGTCGGTGAGGGTGCAAAGCGGACGCGAACGTCTGATGCCATGGAAATCTCCTCGATTGCAGGATGGATGTCTAACCGCACCAGTATAAAGCATCAAAGCAACCTCCGCACAAAGGGCACCGACCTACTCATTGGGGACAGACTTAAATGACCAGTCGTTGGAGACGTTCTTAGTTTAAGGCCGCTCATTTATGTCTGTCCCCAATGAGTAGGTGCGGAAAGGGTGTGAATGTTTGATTTACGCGCTATGATGTGCCCTTGCATAGAGAGCCCGGCGGAATGGTAACGGTCGCCGGGACACGTTTTTGAAAGGACAATCATGTCAGAAGAACTTCGTTCCATCCCGCCCCAACACGGGTCCTTTGTTTTTACGTCGGAGTCGGTGACCGAAGGTCATCCCGATAAGATCGCTGACCAGATCAGCGACGCCGTCCTCGACGCAATCCTCGCCAAAGAAATAGAGCTCCAGGAGCAGGGCTACATCGCCCCCAACGGCGTGCCTGCCAACGTGGAGAACGTCCGCTGCGCCTGCGAGACCCTCGTGACCACCGGCACCGTCATCGTCGCCGGCGAGATTCGCACCCAGGCCTACGTAGACGTTCAGGAAATCGCCCGTGGCGTTATCCGCCGCATTGGCTACAACCGTGCCAAGTTCGGTTTTGACTGCGACACCTGCGGCGTCATGAGCCTCATCCACGAGCAGTCGCCCGATATCGCCCAAGGCGTTGACGAGTCCTTCGAGACCCAGACCGGCGCTACCACCGACCCGATCGACCTGATCGGTGCCGGCGACCAGGGCATGATGTTCGGATATGCCTCCAACGAGACCAAGACCCTCATGCCCATGCCGCACTACCTGGCAAGCCGCCTAGCCGAGCGCCTGGCCGCCGTGCGTCACGACGGTATCCTCGCCTATCTGCGTCCCGACGGCAAGACCCAGGTCACCGTGCGCTACGAGGAAGGCAAGCCCGTCGAGGTCACGACCATCGTCATCTCCACGCAGCACGCCGCCGAGATCGAGGACATGGGCAAGATCAAGGCCGACCTCATCGAGCACGTCATCACCCCGGTCATGGCCGCTGAGAACATGCCATGGGACAACGCGGACATCTACGTGAACCCCACCGGTCGCTTTGTCGTGGGCGGTCCCATGGGCGACACGGGCCTCACCGGCCGCAAGATCATCGTCGACACCTACGGCGGCTACGGCCGTCACGGCGGCGGTGCCTTTAGCGGCAAGGACTGCACCAAGGTCGACCGCTCCGCCGCGTATGCCGCGCGCTGGGTCGCCAAGAACGTGGTCGCCGCCGGCCTGGCCGACCGTTGCGAGGTCGAGCTTGCCTATGCCATTGGCGTTTCCAAGCCCCTCTCAATCATGGTCGACACCTTCGGTACCGCACATGTTGCCGAGGACAAGATCGTCGAGGCCGTAGAGAAGACCTTCGACTTGCGCCCGGGTGCAATCATCCGCGACCTAGACCTGCGTCGCCCCATCTACGAAAAGACGGCAGCCTACGGTCACTTCGGCCGCGAAGACGCCGACTTCACCTGGGAGAAAACCGACCGAGTCGAAGAACTCAAATCAGCCTGCGGCCTGTAATTAAGAACCGCTAAGGTCACAACATATGCACTTTCAAAAGAAGTACCGGTTTCAACCGGTACTTCTTTTTTATTTAACCGGTGATGAAGATGAGCCACCGCGGGACATGGAATAGGTCACCAGCCAATGAATTTTGGAGCACACGCGCCTCTACCATGTATCCTTAGTCCCGAGGGCGGGGCATAAGGTCGATCGCGAGTTCCGCACGAGCCGGAGAGCACTTAATGTGCTCTCCGT
>UQXA01000017.1 GCA_900544865.1 uncultured Collinsella sp.
CGAGCCGGAGAGCACTTAATGTGCTCTCCGTGCGAGCAGGACTGTCCGAGCAGGCAACCTAATGCCTTTCGGGCAGCCACGGACCAACTTACTTCAAACCACCGTTACGACAGCGCAATACCGCCGAGCCAGCCCCAGCGCACGCCAGAGCCAGTGCCATAGAAGCTAATAAACGAATCGAACGACTTCGATGTAATGGCGCCCTCGTTGCTCATAACGATGCCGCCGCCAACGTAGATACCCACATGACCGTAGATAAGGCCCGGAGCACCCGTGCCGCTGTGCGAGGAATCGGCCACGATCATGCCCACCTGCAGCGCCGAGCGGTCGGAGCTATAGCACCAGGCGTTAAACATGTCGCACGCATTGCCGCCAAAGTAGCCAACGCCGGCGTTACGGAAGACATTGGTGACCCACGCCGCGCACCAGTTCTGACCCGGCGAAGGCGTGGAGTAGCACGCGTTGACGACAGCCTGCTGCTTGCCCGAGCCGGCATTCTGCTGCGGAGTTCCGGGCGCGTACGATCCACCACCCGAGCTCGAACCACCCGAGTAGGAATTGTTCTTGTTCGCGGCAGCCGCGGCAGCGGCAGCCTTCCTAGCGGCCTCCTCAGCCTGGGCAGCAGCGAGGATCTCGGAATCGCGCTGAGCCATGAGCTCCTTGACGTCGTCGGAAAGACCGTTCAGCACGGTCTGGACTTCTTGCTGCTTGGCCTGCATGTCCTGCATCTGGGCAGTCTGCTGGTCCTTGAGCTTCTCTAAGTCGGCCTTCTGCGACTCGAGCTCGGTCTTTTGCGCATCGAGCTCTTCCTGGATGGTCTGAATGTCCTCGATGGCGTCGCGGTCGCTCTTGTTGATCTTCTCAACGTAATGCGCGTTGGCGACGAGTTCCTCAAACGAGCCAGAGGCCAGCAGCAGCGACAGGATGTTCGTGCCGCCGGACTTGTAGCTGGCGGCCACGCGATCGGAAAGGTCGTTGCGCTTCTTCTTGAGCTCGGCCTTCTTTTCATCGATCTGGGCCTGCGTGTCGTCAATCTTGCCCTGGACATTCTCGATGTCGTTGAGGGTCTGGGCATTCTTGTTGGCCAGCGCCGCATACTCATTTGCGATGCTGTCGAGCTGGGCCTGAACCTCGTCGAGCTGGGCCTGGGCGGCATTCAGTTTATCGGTGGTTTCTTTGGAAGCCTCCGCCGCATGGGCGCGAGCGGGCAGGCCAAAAAGAACTGCCGCAGAAGCGGCGCCGAAAAGAGCCTTAAGGGCAGTGCGGCGCGAAAGCTCCTGCGTAAAGATGGAATCGTTGTTTGGTGACATATGTACTCCGTTACATGCTTATTTATATGTCGCTCAACTCAAACATATTAACGCACATCGCGCTTGTCCCAACTATTTCCACGAACGGCTGGAAAAGCATGGTCAGCGGCTCGCAAATACGCCCCGCGCCAAAGGTAAGGATTATGCAAATAACACCCTATGAGTACGTTAACATCAATCCTCTGGTTTTCCTTCCCCGCGTGTTTTGGGCGCCCCCAGCTGCGCTATACTCCCCTCAAGAAGTGTTCCTGATTCGATAGGAGACTACATGTCCAAAGCACTCGACCCCAAAGACACCTGCGTCCTCGTTACCGGCGGCGCCGGCTTTATCGGCTCGCACACCGTCGTTCAGCTGCTCGAGGGTGGCTACCAGGTTGTCGTCGTCGATGACCTCTCCAACTCCAGCGCCGTTGCCATCGACCGCGTCAAGACCATCGTGGGCGACGAGGCCGCCAAGAACCTCACCTTCTACGAGGCCAACGTGCTCGACCGCGATGCGATGAACAAGATCTTCGATACCCATCAGATCGACCGCGTCATCCACTTTGCCGGCTTTAAGGCCGTCGGCGAGTCGGTGAGCAAGCCCGTCGAGTACTACCACAACAACATCGAGAACACCCTGGTGCTCATCGACGTCATGCGCAACCATGGCTGCAAGTCCATCATCTTCTCGAGCTCCTCGACCGTCTACGGCGACCCGGACAACCCGCCCGTCACCGAGGAGGATCCTAAGAAGCCCGCGACCAACCCCTATGGTTGGACCAAGTGGATGATCGAGCAGATCCTTATGGACGTCCACACCGCCGACCCCGAGTGGGACGTCGTGCTACTCCGTTATTTCAATCCCATCGGCGCCCATCCGTCGGGCCTGATCGGCGAGGATCCCAAGGGTATCCCCAACAACCTGGTGCCTTACGTCGCCCAGGTCGCCGTCGGTAAGCTCGAGGCCGTTCAGGTCTTTGGCAACGATTACCCCACCCCCGACGGCACCGGTGTTCGCGACTACATCCACGTCTGCGACCTGGCATCTGGTCACGTGGCCGCCCTCAACTGGATGAACGGCAAGACCGGCGTCGAGATCTTTAACCTGGGCACCGGCACCGGCACCTCGGTACTCGAGGTCGTCGCCGCCTTCTCCAAGGCCTGCGGCAAGGAGCTGCCCTACGTGATTCGCGAGCGCCGTGCCGGCGATATCGCCGCCAACTGGTGCGATGCCTCCAAGGCCGAACGCATGATGGGCTGGAAGGCCCAGTACGACATCGCGGACATGTGCCGCGACAGCTGGAATTGGCAGAGCCATAACCCCAACGGCTTCGCCGACGCCGAGTAGCACTCAACCGCGGTAGATTTCTAGGCATATTCCAAAATCTACGGGCCCCGGCCTCCAATGTGAGGTCGGGGCCTTTTAGGAGCTCGTTCTCGGGCTCGAGCTCGCGCATGCACTTGCGGCCGCCGCGACCGGGTGGTTGGCCAGTTCCTTCTTTCTGACCGTCACCCATCTTCCCAGGATCTTCTCATTGATGCCGAGGTCGGCGGCCACTTGGGCGATGGGCTTCCCCGACGCGACGGCGAAGTCTGCGGCCTCGGTGCGGTGCCCCGCTGTGCAGGAGAGCCTATCTGCCATGACTGAACACTCCTTTCTTTTTGGCGCTGAAACGATTATCGCCGCTCAACGCCATTCCTCTAAGTCAAGTGTCCTGGGATACAATACAGTTCAAATGGACGAGGAGGATCCGGCGCTCCTCTTGATGAGCCCGGAGAGGCCCCTGGTCGTCACCCTTCCCCGCGCGAACGCAAAGCGGACGGCGGCGAGCCATGTCCTCCCCGCGCGTTCCATTTAGGGAGTCCTCGAGAAGTCGATCTCCCTGTGCGATAATCGAGCTATTGAGTCTCGCGAGTTTAGAGCTGGTGATATGCATTGAAAATCAAGGTGGAAAACATCGGCAGGGTCGCTGAGGCCGATATCGAGATTAATGGCATTGCCGTGATCGCCGGGGAGAACGGGACGGGGAAAAGCACGGTTGGAAAAGCGCTTTATGCGGCCTTCAACAGCATGTCCGATTCGGAGAACAAAATCGACCGCATGAGGCGCAATAGTGTTGAACGCGCCATCAGGAAGGCATATGTGGGAGGCCCTCTCGACTCCACGTCTCGCCACAGGCGAACTGCTGGAAGAATGAATGGTTTCATCGACAGGGTTTTTTCGGGCGAGTGCACGAGGGACGAGCTTATTGATGAGATAAAGGAGTATTACGGGGAGGAGATCTCCCGTGAGATCGAATCCGATTTCACGAATGGCGTAGCAGGAGTTGCCGATCAGATTATCGAGATCATGGATATCTCCGATGATGAGGTATTTCGTGCGATTGCGACAAACAGGTTCCAAAGCGAGTTCAACGGCCAGATCAATTCGGTTTTCGGCGAAGAGCCCGGGAAGGTCGAACTCCAGATAAAGGACGCATCTACGGTTTTCTCGGTTGCAGGTGACGAGGTGGCGGAGGTGCACGATAGGAGGGTTTTCCGATTCAGGGCGCATTATCTGGACGACCCGTTCCTGATCGATTCTCTCGGAGGGCCCTACGGCCCCGCTTTTCGGTTCAGGCCCCTCCTTGGACACCAGGAGGAGCTGCGGCAAGATTTGATTCAGGCGACCATCCGTAACGATGACAGCGAGTCCTCGCTGTTCGACGAGATCGCGAAGGAGCGGCACCTGAAGGTTCTCATGGACAAGGTCTCCTTCTTATGTCCGGGGTATTTCGAGAGGAGCGAAAGTCGCGGTCACCTTACGTATCTCGAAGAGGGCTTCGCTCGGGGGTTGGAGCCTGGGAACCTTTCTGCTGGCTTGAAGACGTTCGCCATCATGAAGGTGCTCTTGAAGTCCGGCGCGCTAGATGCCGGAGGGACTATTATCCTCGATGAACCTGAGATTCATCTTCATCCTGCATGGCAGCTGGCCTTCGCCGAGATAATCGTGCTGCTCCAGAAAGAGCTCGGGATGCACGTCTTAATGAGCACCCATAGTCCATATTTCTTGAATGCGATCGAAGTGTATTCTAAGAAGCACGCTGTTGATGGATTGTGCTCATATTATCTTGCGGAGACCTGCGCTGATGGACGCTCTCGCTTTGCCGAAATAACCGGCTCGACTGAGGTCGCCTACGAGAAGCTGGCGGCTCCTTTTGATACGCTTGAGAGGGAGGAGTACGGCCTTGAGTAGCGACCTGTGCGCCTCCTGCCCTCATCCGAACTCTCCCGTGGTGCCAGATGGCAGCGATGGTTGCTCCCGTTGCAGGACCTGTATCCTAAGGGACTGCACGTCGACCATCTCCAAAACATCCAGAGACGGGAGCGTCTCTCTTGTGGATGACGATTTGCCTGTTGTCAATTTTGACTCTGTTAAAGAATGCTACTGCAAGAAGGTCAATAGGTGGATGCAACTCCCGCGCTCCGCCGATGCGCTGTATTGCGATCGGGAAACGTTATATCTAGTCGAATTTAAAAACGGCAGTCTGAAGGAAACGCTGGGGAAGAGGCTCAATCCCAAGGATGACGAAGAGCTTGGTATCAATCTTGGCCAAAGGGACGCCCTCATCGAGAAGTGCAAGGACAGCGTTTTGATCTGCTCGGACCTGTGGGGAAAGAGGACGAGATGGTTTCGCGAGCACTGCGTCTTTGTTTTGGTATACAACGAGGACAAGAACAAGACCGCGTTGAAGCGGGTTGCCAGCTCGATTAGGAAAAAAGCGCGTTTTGGGCTTCCTGACAAATTGAAAGGTTTTTGCGTGAAGGATGTCTTGACGCTAACCGAAAAGGAGTTTTCGACATCGCTCCTTTCAACTTGGCGAGACGCAGAAGAAATCGCGGAGGTCGACGCGTAGGAGACCGAAAAGCATCCGGTGGCTATTTGCTCCCGATATCGATCGTTCGTCTGCAGTCGGTTTTCTTTCCGCTGCGCCCGCCAGTTTGCGATGAGTCGCGCACCGTGTGAAGCTCAACACGGATGAAATACAAATATAATCCCCCCTTGCACTGTGTTGATAAATATTGCTCGTCGAACTCATCTGAACTGGGCTTTCTTGCATAGAACTGCCTGAACCTGAGCGTTTTCGGGTATCGCAGTGCCCGATCGAGCACCATCGCGACCTTCTCAAGCTTGTCCTCGGGCGGACTCATAGCCACAGCCCCGCATGTCGTCCCGGTTGGAGCCGGGATGAGACCTCAGGAAGCACTGCATGAAGTAGCGCATCCGGTTCACGGGCCCCAGCGGGTTCTGGCCGTCGGGAACGCCCTTGAGCAGCTTCGCGTTGTAGCGCTGGCTCTTCAGTGACAGATTGTTGACGGGAGCCGTGTGGCGCCCGGCTCCATGTCGTGGATGAGCGTGGAGCCGGGCGCCACACGGCTCCCGAACGTCGCCAAGGTCTTCGCCCTGCTTGTCTTGCCAAGGCCCTCCCGGATGAAGATTGAATTGCCTGGCTCATCGCAGCCGAGCGCGACACGGGCTCTACCCGAGACCATCATCTCTACACATAGCCCATCATTCGACAAGAGCGCGCAGTTTGTCCTGCATAGGCGCATGGTGTCCCCCTCCGCCGCAAGAGGTGAGCAAAAGAGAGGCTCCCCTCGCCACTACCGGACAAAGGGACCTCTCTGGGGAAACACGCTATAAAACCTTCTTGCCGGGCGGTCGAGTACAGCACCGACGGCGTACCCGTGGAGACCTACCCAGAGCCCACGCCATTTCAAGTTTCTTGGTCTTCAACGCCACAATCCGATAATCATCCAGCCGTCGAAATGACCTCGTCACAGGCGGCAAGCATCTCCTCGTCATGAGTGACAACGATTACAATATGGTCTCTCTTAATTTCATGAAGCAATTTGATCAGCGCGCCTCGACTCTTCGCATCAAGTGCTGAGGTCGGTTCATCAAAAAGCATAACGTCCGGCGATTTCAACAGCTGTCTCACAATTGCAATCTTTTGCTTCTCGCCGCCGGACACCCCTCCTTTCCCGCCGTCAAGCATCGCCGTTGCCCCGTTCTCCACAGAAGCAACCATTTCGTCTAGCCCCAATATGACAAGCATCCGATTCAGCTTATCCATCTCGTAATCATCAGAAAGCAGCGTAAGATTATCGAGAATCGTCCCCTCAACGATAGGGGGTTCTTGCTCCGTAATGCTGACTCGACACCGCCGCAATGCATATCGATCGATGCAACGCTGTGACACCCCGTTGTAGCGAACGGCCCCTTCTGTGTCATCTGGATATAGCCCCAATATCACTGACAGCAGCGAGCTCTTCCCCGAACCATTCGGCCCCGAGATTCCATATAGCCGACCCCTGGAAAACGCGAGCCCCTCAATGCTTAACGCGACCCTTTCCGCCCCTGGATAACGTAGCTTGATGTTCTCTAGACGGATTTCCTCAATCGGACCAAGCGCCAATTTGCCATTCGCTTCCACCGGGACATCCCAAATTCTTTTCAGCCGCTCATAGCATACGCGATTAGTCTGGTAATCCCTTCCCCAGCCCAACAAATACTGTACCGCTGAGCTTAAGTTCGAATAATATCCAACAGCAGTCACGAGAAAACCAGGCAACAGTCTCCCGCCCATCACTTCAACCGCGCCCACAGCAAGAAGACATCCTTGAGCGGCGGAAGCGACCAACGCGTTGCCAAAGGTAAATCTAGACCCTACTTCCTGATTTGCTCTCATCGTTGGATAGAGCCCATTAAAAGCTTCGACCAGTACAGCGCGGGACCTATCGAACAAAGCATGTTTGCGGATGAAATCAACTTTCTCCAACTGATCTTGTAGACAGGAAAAAAACCTCGCGCTCTGCTCTTGTACGTCAAAACTTCTCTCAAACAGCCTTGCGCGTGAAACCGCATAAAAAGCGGCACTCGCTGCCGCAAGAACAAGGCAGACCACACTCAACTTGATATTCAGGCTACCGAGAACAAACAGGGCGGACAAAAGGGTGATAACGTTGCTTGAAACCCCCACAACCGAGTTGATTACGAAGATGACAAGGTCATTAGCGTCGTGATTGATTTGCTGGTTATAATACGACGCGTTGAAGCCCTCGAAGAATGCCTGGGGAAGGTGCTTCACGTGCTCAAGCGTATCCGCATTTAAGCCGAACCCCGCATGCGACTGAAGGTTGATGTACAGCATCTCTGAGCAATACGCTAGTCCCGCTCGAACCGCTTGGACCGCAACCAAAATAAGGCAACAAACGAGAACGGCGGCAAGATCGGCGCTGGCCGGCATCGCCAATCGGTTTACCACTATGCCGGTAAGAAAGGGACCCGCAAGCGCAAGCAGCCCGACCAAAACTGTTACGACAAGATAGGCGTAGAATCGACCGCCCAGTATATATTTTCTACAGAGATTAAGCATCAGCCTCATTTTGCCCCGCACCCCGTTTTGCCGTATTCATCATCTGGGAGAGCAGCATTTTTTGCTCGGCATCATACCGGAAGGAAACGCAACGTTTCCCCTCACCGTTTAAGGCGTGGTTGGGGCACCCTCCCATGCACATGGGAAAAGCAAAGCACTCTTGGCATTCCGGGTCATCCGGCTCATATGCCATCCAGTTAATCATGTTCTTGCTCAACATTGGCGGCTCGAAAATAGTTCCGACCCTCCGCTCCTTCATTCCAATGTCATCCCAGCACTTATACAAATCTCCGACGGGATCAACCACGTACGAGTTGATTCCAACGGCGCAACATATCCTGAAATTCGTCCCACCAAAAGGTTGAACTTTGAAGCCCCGCGCAATTGCCCTTTTATAAAACTCAGTCTCCTCATACGAGAACTCTTTTACAGTAAAGCAGTGGCTGTCGTTCGCACATACCTGATTGATATCGTCAACAGGGGCTAAATAGAAGTGAACCTTATTCATCAGGCCATTTAGCTCGAGATAATCCAATAGCTCTTGAGCGGCCTCGATGTTGGTCTTGTCGACGTTGCTCCTTATCGAAATATCGATGATGTCGGCACACTCTTTGACGTTCTTGAGAATACGTTCGTATGTAGGGCTTCCGTCGTGAAGAATCCTTCTCGAATCGTGATCCGACTTCGATCCATCTATAGTCACTTGCGCGCTCGTCACACCACATGCCGCGAGCCTCCTTGCAACATCAGGCGTCAGCAGATAGCCATTTGTCACTATCGATGCGGAATATTCACACGTTGGCCCCACGACATCTTTCAGATCCGACGTAATCCGTTCGATCATCTTCATTCCGAGCAGAGGCTCGCCGCCGTACCATCCAACTGAGAGACTTGCGATACCAGGATAGTAATCTTTCACGAACTTGGAGAGCTGTGTCAAAACCTCCTCGCCCATCGTCGTGTACGCCTGTCCCTTTTCATAGCAGTAGGGACAGCAAAAGTTGCAAGCCATCGTTGGCGCAATGGTAAGGGACAGAGCAGTATTCGCAAAGCGCGCGGCGCGACTTTGCAACCTGATCTCCCCAAGCTCGTCCCTCTCCTCATTGACTAGGATGCCTCCCCTTATCAGCTCCGCGACAAGATCATCGGCATCCCGAACGTCCCCTTCTTGAATCCTTTTGAATTTCTGCGCGTATTCCGGATTTAACGACAGGATGCCGCCGGTTCGCGCATTCATGATAAGAAGACTTCCGTTATGTTCATGCACCACATTAAATTGCGACAGTTTCGCTTCGCACCATCTCCATTTCCAATCAAATCCATATCGACCCTCAGACGCTGCGCATACGCCAGCGCACTACCTTCTTCGATAAAAACTGCACGAAAGCAGCAATAGACATGCGAGCGACACGATGACCGCATGGCCGCATGCAGCCATCAGGACCGTCCCGCCGGCAGCCCCGCACGCCCTCATCCAATAAGCCATGTGAACCGGGGGTAAAACGGTTGGGAAACTCATTGCGATAACAAGGCCCGCGAACGTTGCGACCAGCAAGGCTCCCGACACAAGAGATCTGATCCTGAACACCTCATATGCAACCGCAACCATCAGCGTATAAGCGGCGTCTATAACGATATTCGACAGGAGTGCCGAGGTCACATTACCAACCGTAAGGCTGTCTAGACCGCTTCCGGAGCACACGGCAAAGACCGCAGCGACACCGAGAGTAAACACGATGTAGGGGCACAGCGTATACACTTCGCAAGCCAATGTCTTTGCCGCAAACAGCTGCCAGCTGCGGAAGCCCCGAGCAATCGAAACTCCCCTTGCCGACACGCTCGTCGCATCACCGAATAGCGTCCCCGCCACAACAACAGAGACGATTGGGAAGAACACCGTATGCGCCATGGAGACGACACTTAGCCAGGAAGAGATACCCGTTGGCCCAACCCCTATCGAGAAAAGATAGCCCGGATCGGCGGAAAAGCCAAAGAACTGGCCCTCTCCCCCTGCGGAGACCCATGCGCCGGACCCGGCAAACACATAAATCCCCGCGATGCCCAAATACATCAGCGCTATTATCACGGCGAGTTTCATTCTCCTTGCGCGGAACAGTTCCGCCCTGACCGACATCCCAAGATTCATCGAACCGCCGTCCTTACAAATAGCGAGACGAGCGCAACTCCAACCGACACAAGCACAGTGCCGCCCGCATACAGCAAAACCTGAATTACACCAACATTCTGCATACTCAGGGAACACAGGTTCATCAGGTAATACACGGGCGAGAGCATGAGCAGCAAGCTGGGCTGACCGCTTCCGTATGTACTTGGGAACCACACCATCACAAATGTCGAAACCGCTATTGCAACGACGCTGCTCGCCACCACACTCCTCGTGAGCAAATACAGGGCGAAGGTAGCGGCGTACATCGAAATGAGCAGCAGCGCGATCATCAGCGCAATCGATACAAATTGGGCAAACCCTGAGCACGAGGCCCCAACGTCCCATTGGGCCATCTTGGTTAAATACAGCGCAGTCGTAGAAAGAAGATACACGGCACCGACCAGAGTGCAGTTCACCAACAGCTTCGTGATCACAATCGCCGCCTGCGACACCCCTCGCGATCTCGATACGGCGTAAGCCACGGATTCAAAGTCTCTCGACGTAGCGTAAACCGCGTAGAGAATCGTCACCGGAATCCAGACCACTGTAGACGCAAAAGACGTCCGGGCAACAGAGCCCAAAACGTCCCCTGCATCCACTAGGTTTCCAATAAAACCTATAGCCCCTCCAAGCGTATACGGGTCATCACCGGCGACCATGATCAGCACCTCAGACGAAGTCGCAGCCGCAACCACATACAGCACAGCCGCAAGCGCAATCATCAGAGCGGTCGCCGGGTGCCTGGCGAGCAACCATACCTCGCTCCGAAAAGCTGAGATGAACTCGCGTTTCATCACAGCTCGCTCTCTCGACCGATGAGCTCCGAATAAAACTCCTCAAGGCTCTTCCTATGAGAATACGCCTCCGCAACCCTCACACCTGCGGTCGAGAGCGCTTCGATTGCAATGCCCCGCCCTTCCTTTTTCTCCTCATAGCGCATAAGGACGCTGCCGTCCGGCAGAAAAGAATGTGAGGTCTCATCTCCGAGAACCGATCTCGTTCGCTCCAGATCGTCCACATGCAACACGAAACCACCGCGGCATGACTTTTCCAGCTGAGGTGCGGTCATCCTTCGAATGAGGCGACCATGACTTATGAAGAGGTAATCAGTTGCCAGCTTGTGCATCTCCTCAAGATTGTGGCTGGATACGAGAATCGTTTTACCTTGATCTTTGTTAAGATGCGTAAGGATTTTTCTTACTTCGACTATCCCCATCGGATCCAGGCCGTTTGTCGGCTCGTCCAGGATCAACAGCTCCGGATCGCCCAGCAACGCTATGGCCAGATCGAGACGCCTCCTCATTCCCATTGAGAAGTTCTTCACTTTCTTCCCGCCGGCCTCCCCCAAACCGACGGTTGATAACACACCGTCGATGGAACGATCGGTGGGAAGCCCCCACTCAATACAGCGAACGACCAAGTTGTCTCGCGCGGTCAGATTAGGATACGAAGCATTGAGGTCGGGCATATAACCCAGCCTTTCCCTGCAGCTCCGTATTTCACGTCTCCCGGTTTGCCCAAACATCGAGATCGTTCCTGACGATGGCTCCGAAAGCCCCGTGATCAATCGAATTAACGTGCTCTTGCCGGCACCATTCTCCCCAATGAGTGCACACAGCTCGCCTTCCATTAAAGAGAACGAGACTGATTTAACCGCTTCAAACCCGCCATATCTCTTGGATATGGCACGCAATTCAACTGGGACTTCCCGCATGGACGACATCCTCCCCGTCAATAAAAAGGGACGACATGGCAATTGTGCGGGGTTATAGGTAACGTCGGTTCGCCCCCCCATATTGCAATGCCACATCGCCCCTCAGGCGCTGCTGGCCAAAATATCTTTGAACAGTCTGTGCACGCCGTACGGCGTGCACTATCCGCTAAAAGCGGATAGTGCACTCCTGTGAAGAACACTTGGTGCTGCAGCTGCCGTGCGCGTAAAAGAAGCAATTGTTGCACATGGGCTCAGCCCCGGCTGACGGCTCGGTAATCCATTCCATTTCATTCCCCTCCTTTCGCGGTAGAAAGCCAGTTCATCTCTGCCCCCTAGAAACGGAACGTGCAGGACTGATTGGGGCACCTCTTCGTGCATCCCCCGTGCGCGTAGAAGAAGCAGTTGCCGCACGCGGGTGCAACGCCTTCCTCCGGCTCGTTAATCCAATCCATCTCTCCCTCCTTTCCTTGCATACCGAATTGATAATGTTATTCTAATTCGATATGTATCATATTTCAATATAAGCTTATTTATATATTACACAAGGTAAGCACCCCCCTGCATCCAGCACAGGAAATGACTCTCTCGTTCCCCAGTGACGCGGCGAGAAATACAGGCCACTGCAGGACGTTGAATGAACAGCCCGTGAAAACCGTTGTTTTCACGGGCTGCACCTGCTCAATACTTTTTTATTCTCCAGCCTCAGTCGTCTCTAAGATCGACCACGTAAACATGATCTGACTCCAGGACCGGGTCATCACCCGTCGCGGTCGCCCTGCTCAGCGCGTTGCGGGCGCGCCGCGTCGCCAGTTCCTCAAGTTCTCTTTCGTTGACGCGCTTAATAAGATCGCCAGGCTGGCAATCAAGCTCTACGCAAATATCCAGCAATGTCTTTAACCTAATTGCCTTCACCTTGCCATTTCGTATTTTTGAGATACTTGCCGGTGTGTGCCCGGTCGCCCGAATGATATCCGTACTCGTCTTTCCGCGTCGAAGCAATAAGCTTTCAAGCTCAATAATCAGATAGTCCATGCCGCCCCTCACACCAAATCCTCGGTCTGGTCTTGAAGCAGAGCTCCGTAGCGCCATATCGCAGAAATCGAGAAGCAGCAAACGGCCCCCAGCACAGCACCAATATCTATGGGCAGGGCCAGGTTTTCAAACATCGAATAGGCGTTCCCCAGCAAGTCGAAGGGGCCAATCACTATCGAAAGAAACCCCGGAGAAAACAAGAGGTCACCTATTGCTGCTGCAACAAACAGCCACCCGATAATCGAGATTCTTCGAGCATGCGAAAGGGTAAAGGGCGATTCGCCATGAGCCATGTCCATGCTGATTCCCCGCAGGGTCCATGTGGCCCCTCCGGAAATCAGAAGATACATCAAAGGAACCACTACGGAAACCGTCTTTGATGGATCATATAGGTTTCCTTGAGCAGCCATAAGCCCAATGGAAATAACCACCACCACCGAACAGCAACACACCGCTATAAACAGCGCCGTAAACAGAATCCCAAGCCTTCTTCCGAGAGTCATCATCTTCTGGATGGACTTATCGATCTTCTGGGCGCTATTCACCACAGCTCCTCCTAAAGCAATCAGAGGTCTTCTTACTTACTGTTTTTCCTACATTGTAACGAACTCGATAAGAAGAGGGTCGCTTCACGCCGCGCAATCCCGAACTCCAAGCGTTTCTCATCAGCATTGCCCATCTTTCGAGTCGAAATTCAAATCCAGTTTCTTATCGCATGCCGAAATCAACCCGAACTGGATGTGACTGGAAAACAGCGCGCTGCGTCGGTCGCGCTTTCCCGAGCGACTCTGGCACAACAGACGATATGAGTTGGACATTGGGGCCTCTCCCCTTGCAGCTCTCTCGTGGGTCGGGCGACAATGGTCGTACCATCAACCGCGGCCGCGCGCTGCGGGCCCTCGGCCTCGGCTGCGTCGTCGGGGCGGTCCCGAAGATGCACCGGCCCGCGGCCGACCGCGGCCGCAAGAACGACCGCCGCGACGCCGAGTGGCTGGCACGCATGCTGGCGCGCCGCAACGTCGTCGAGGTGTGGGTCCCCGACGAGCGCCCTCGAGGACGCGCGCGACGACCTGCAACACGCCAAGCAGCGGATGTCGAAGTTCCTGCTGCGCCACGGCCTCGTCTTCGACGAGACGACGCCGGCCGGCAGGCGCAGGGGCGCCTGGACGGGGGCCTACTGGGACTGGACGGAGTCCCTCTCCTTCGACGAGCCCGACGACGCCGCGGCCTACGAGCACTACATGGACGGAAATGACCTGGTAGAGAACCCTCGCACCGTCTACGTCGCAGGGGACGTAGACGAACTCGTCGAGCACGAGCAGCCTCGCGGGCGACACGTCGTTCAACAGTTTCGACAGCGTTCCCTTGCGCTTCGCGTTGCCGAGCTCGAGAACCAGCTGCGCGGTCTGCCAGAACCTGACCGACATGTCCGCGGCGACCGCGCGCATCGTGAGGGCGACTGCCATGCGCGTCTTGCCGCGCCTGGACTTACCGAAGAAGACGAGGTCTTCGCGCGATTGTTTGTGTCAACGGCCAACTGAATGTGAACCCTTCTTGCATTGTTGCAACCTGGCTGGCAGCCGGTCTTTAATGACGACGACCATTGTCGCCCGACCCACAAAAGAGCCGCAAGGGGAGGAGCTCCCAATGTTCAACTCATATCGTCTATGGCGCACTACCATTCACCGAAAGTCGGCAACTTTTTCATTCTCTCTATACATGTTTAAACAACATGTTCTACAATAGGGACAATAGAAATGGAAACTCGGGACGAGCCGTCTATCCATCTACGGCGCAGTCCCTTATTCAAAAGGACGGTGAGCACATCCATGGAGCGTGCAAGCGGTGTTCTCATGCCCATCTCGTCTCTGCCCGGACCGTACGGCATCGGCGGCTTTGGCTGGAACGCCTACGACTTTGTCGATTTCCTCGCCTCGTGCAAACAACATTATTGGCAGATTCTGCCCCTTACGACGACGAGCTATGGCGACTCGCCCTATCAGTCGTTCTCGGCCCGTGCGGGCAACCCCAATTTCATTGACTTTGCCGAGCTTATCGAGGCCGGCTATCTGGAGCAGCGAGATATCGACGGCGTGTACCTGGGCTCCGACCCCAGCAATGTTGACTATGGCGCCATCTTTGGTGGCCGTCGTCAGATTCTCGACCGCGCCGCCGAACGCTTTGCCGCCGACAAGCCGGCCGACTTCGACGACTTTGTCCAAACCAACAAAGACTGGCTCATCCCCTACTGCGAGTTCATGACCGTCAAGGAGGAGTGCGGTCTCAAGGCATTTTGGGAGTGGCCCGCAGAGCTCCGTACCCGCGGCGAGGCTTCTGCCAAGGTCTGTGCCGCCCATCCCGCGCGCATGCTCTACCACCAGATGACGCAGTACTTCTTCGATCGTCAGTGGAGCCGCCTCAAGGCCTATGCCAACGAGCGCGACATCCTCATCATCGGCGACCTGCCCATCTATGTCTCGCGCGACTCCGTCGAGATGTGGGCCACACCCGAGCTCTTTAAGATCGACGCCGCCGGTAATCCCGTAAGTGTCGCCGGCACGCCGCCCGACCAGTTCTCGGCCACCGGCCAGTACTGGGGCAATCCCATCTACGACTGGGACGCCATGGAAGCCGACGGTTTCTCCTGGTGGGAGGGCCGCATCCGCGCCGCCCTCAACATGTACGATGTCATCCGCTTGGATCACTTCCGCGGCTTCGAGGCCTATTGGGAAGTGCCGTTCTCCTCACCCGATTCGTCCTACGGTTCGTGGACGCAGGGCCCCGGCCTCAAGTTCTTCAAGACGCTCGAGGAAAAGCTCGGCACGCTGCCCATCATCGCCGAAGACCTGGGCTTCCTCACCCCCGGCGTCATCGACATGCGCGACAACTCGGGCTTCCCCGGCATGAAGATCCTGCAGTTTGCCTTTGAGGGCACCAACTCGTACTACCTGCCGCATAACTACATCGCCAACACCGTCGCCTATGTGGGCACCCACGACAACGAGACGGCGCGCGGTTGGTTTGAGGGAACGGCCACCCCGCGTCAGCGTGAGCAGGCAGCCCTGTACACCCATCAGCAGGCCGGCGAACCCATGGCAGATGCACTCAATCGCACCATCGCCGCCAGCGTGAGCGACACGTGCATCTACACCATGCAGGATCTGCTCAACTTGGGCAACGAGGCGCGCATCAACACCCCTGCCACGCTGGGCGGCAACTGGACCTGGCGCATGCTCGACGGCGCCATCACCCGCGAGCTCGAGCACAAACTCACCGACTGGACCGAGACCTACTTCCGCATCCCGTCGGAAGCCGAAATCGAGCTTCCTCAATAGGAGCTACCGCGCCCGACCCCTCCCCACCGTGCGGACGCGCTTGCTTTTCCCGCGCGAGGCCACCCCAATCCCCTCGCGCGGGCTTCTTATGAATTGCAGACATGAAACAACCCATCACAGGAGAAAACATGCCCCAAATTAACCTCATGGAACTCGCCGAGCAGTCTTTTGGCACCTCGCTCGAGCAGCTCGACGACCGTCGCATTTACAAGCTACTGGTCAAACTCGTGCAGGAGCGCTCCGCCGCCCGCCCGCTCAACAACGGCAAGAAAAAGCTCTATTACATTTCCGCCGAATTTTTGATCGGCAAGCTGCTCATCAACAATATGATCGACCTCGGCATCTACGACGAGGTTAAGGACCAGCTCACCGCCGCAGGCCACGACCTCAACAAGATCGAGGAGTTCGAGGTCGAGCCGTCACTCGGCAACGGCGGCCTGGGCCGCTTGGCCGCATGCTTCCTGGATTCCATCGCCACGCTGGGCTTGACCGGCGATGGCGTGGGCCTCAACTATCACTACGGTCTGTTCCGTCAGCGCTTTGTCGACAACCAGCAGAAGGCCGTCCCCGACGAGTGGCTCGGTGAGCAGGACATCCTAGTCGACGATGACCGCTCCTACACCGTCGAGTTCGGCGATTTTGCCGTTACTTCCAAGCTCGTCAACATCGATGTGCCCGGTTACGGCCAGCCCACCAAGAACCGCCTGCGCCTGTTCGACCTGGCGAGCGTCGACGACGGCCTGGTCCCCGGCAGCTCCATCGACTTCGACAAGACCGAGATCGCCAAGAACCTCACCTTGTTCCTCTACCCCGACGATTCCGACGAGCAGGGCCGCCTACTTCGCATCTATCAGGAGTACTTCATGGTGAGCAACGCCGCCCAGCTCCTGATCGACGAGGCCGTCGAGCGCGGCAGCAACCTGCACGATCTGGCCGACTATGCCGTGGTCCAAATTAACGACACGCACCCCACCATGGTCATCCCCGAGCTCATTCGCTTGCTCACCACCGAGCATGGCATCGAGTTTGACGAGGCCGTGACCATCGTACGCTCCATGGTCGCCTACACTAACCACACGATTCTTGCCGAGGCGCTCGAGAAGTGGCCGCTCGCCAGCCTGCAGAAGGTCTCCCCTGCCATCGCCGACATTATCGTCAAGCTCGATGAGATCGCGAAGGCCGAGCACGATGACCCGCGCGTCGCCATCATTGACGAGCACGACACCGTCCACATGGCCCACATGGACATCCACTTTGGCTTCTCCATCAACGGCGTAGCCGCCCTCCACACCAAGATTCTGGAGGACACCGAGCTTCATCCGTTCTACGAGATCTATCCCAAGAAGTTCTCCAACAAGACCAACGGCATCACCTTCCGCCGCTGGATCCATGGGGCCAACCCCGCGCTCGCCAGCCTGCTCGACGATGTGATCGGCACCGACTGGCGCAGCACCGGCGATCTGAGCAAACTCGCCAAGTTCGCCGACGACAAGGACGTTCTTGAGCGCCTGGCCGCCACCAAGGTCGAGGCCAAGGCCATCATGCGCCAGTTCATGGCGCTCGAGCAGGGCGTGACCATTCCCTCCAACGCCATCATCGACGTCCAGGTCAAGCGCATCCACGAGTACAAGCGCCAGCAGATGCTCGCGCTCTACATCATCTGGAAGTACCTCGATATCAAGAACGGCAACAGACCTAAGCACCCCGTCACCATCATCTTTGGCGGCAAGGCGGCGCCTGCCTACACTATCGCGCAGGACATCATCCATCTGATCTTGACGCTGTCGCAGTGGATTGCAAACGACCCCGACGTGGCTCCCTACCTGCAGGTCGTCATGATCGAGAACTACAACGTCACCGCCGCCGAGCGCGTGATCCCCGCCGCTGACATCTCCGAGCAGATCAGCCTGGCCTCCAAGGAGGCGAGCGGCACCTCCAACATGAAGTTCATGCTCAACGGCGCCCTAACCCTGTGCACGCTCGACGGCGCCAACGTGGAGATTGCCGAGCTCGTGGGCGACGAGAATATCTATACCTTTGGTGCCTCGTCCAAACAGGTCGAGCAGCTCTATGCCGACGGCACCTATGACGCCGGTGTGCTCTACCGCAAGCCCGGCATTAAACTGCTGGTGGACTTCATCACCAACCCGGCCTTTATGGCGACCGGCAACGTCGAGCGCCTGCAGCGCCTGCACGATGACATTAAGGGCAAGGACTGGTTTATGGCCCTGCTCGACATCGAGGAGTACATCCAGACCAAGGAGCGCGTGTTGGCCGACTACGAGGACCAGGACGCCTGGATGCGCAAGACGCTCATCAATATCGCCAACGCCGGCACCTTCTCGTCTGACCGCACGATCTCCCAGTACAACGACGAGATTTGGCACCTGAGCTAATTTCGCTTCCCTTACCCATCCTCTTGAGAAACGGAGTCGTGGCAACACGGCTCCGTTTTTTGTGCCCGCACGTTACCCTGCGACCCAACTCGGCCAAACAATCTCGATCTGTAACAACTACTCGGTAAAAACGGTCCCAGCTGTTACAGATTGAGACATACCGGCCCCTCCCCTTGGGTTTATCTCGATCTGTAACATCTAGCAGCTGAAATTCACCTTTGGTGTTACAGATTTAGATGAAATGGTTAGCTCAGCGGAACCGTCTCGATCTGTAACATCTAACGTCCGAAATCAGCCTCACCCGTTACAGATCGAGACAAACGACCGGTCAGACAGCCCCAACACAAAGAAAGGCTCCCCTCTCGCCCAGTGGACGGGAGGGGAGCCTTATATGTGACCGCGGCAAAAGGATGGCAATACCGCAGTCGCCCAAAGGGAGGGCCTGGATGCACCGGGCCTAGATAAGGTTCTTGCCAGAGACCTTATCGAAGAGGTGGGTCGCGTTCTTCTCGAACTTGAACCAGATGGTGTCGCCAGCCTTGAGCGCGCCCTTGGCCTCGAGGTCGACGACGGGGATAATCAGAACAAACTGGCCGTCGGGAGCGGTCACGTGGACATGCTCGGTCGAGCCCATGAGCTCGGTCACCTCGACGGTACCCTGGAGCGCACCCTCCTCGTCCTTGTCGGCAAGCAGAATCTGCTCGGGGCGCACGCCGGCCGTGATCTCCTTCACGTCGCCGCCGTCCCAGTTGAGAGCAAGCTGAGCGCAGGTCTCGGGAGCGAGCGCCACATTCATGTCCTCGGTCTTGACGGTAAAGCCGTTGCCCGAGTGCACCAGCTGGGCATCGAAGAAGTTCATCTGCGGCACGCCGATAAAGCCGGCGACGAAGATGTTCGCGGGGTGGTTGAAGACCTCCTGCGGGGTGGCGATCTGCTGGACGACGCCGTCCTTCATGACCACGATACGATCGCCGAGGGTCATGGCCTCGGTCTGGTCGTGGGTAACGTAGATAAAGGTGCCCTTGATCTCGTGACGCAGCTTGATGAGCTCGGCACGCATTTGGTTACGGAGCTTGGCGTCCAGGTTAGACAGCGGCTCGTCCATCAGGAAGACCTTGGGGTCACGCACGATGGCGCGGCCGATGGCGACGCGCTGACGCTGACCGCCCGAGAGCGCCTTGGGCTTACGGTCGAGGTACTCGGTAATGCCCAGGATCTCGGCAGCAGAGCGAACCTTACGGTCGATCTCGTCCTTGGGGACCTTCTTGAGCTCAAGCGTAAACGCCATGTTCTCGTACACCGTCATATTGGGGTACAGAGCATAGCTCTGGAACACCATGGCAATGTCGCGGTCCTTGGGCGCCACGTCGTTGACGCGCTTGCCGTCGATGAGCACGTCGCCCGAAGTGATGTCCTCCAGGCCAGCGACCATGCGCATCGTCGTGGACTTGCCGCAGCCAGACGGGCCAACGAGAACGACAAACTCCTGGTCATGCACGGTGAGATTAAAGTCCTCTACCGCGAGCACGCCGTCCTCGGTAACCTTGAGGTTGTGCTTCTTCTCCTCGGTCTTCTTCTTTTTGCCAAAGAAGCCCTTCTTTTTGGACTCGTTGTTGGGATACACCTTCTGAACATGTTTGAGAACGATCTCGGCCATGTCTTTACCTTTCGATATGCGGCGCCGCGCTGAGGGGCGCCGCAGAAACTTGCAAAACAGTTACGGCATCAGCCCTTGACGGCACCTGCCACCACGCCGTCGATGATGTACTTCTGGCAGAGGATGTACATGATGACGATGGGGATAACGACCATCATGATGCAGGCCATCATGGGACCGAGCTCGACGTGGCCGTAGCCGCCGCGGAAGTACTGGATCAAGATAGGAATGGTCCTGTACTTGGTGGAGTCGAGGGTAAGGTAGGGCAGCAGATAGTCGTTCCAGACCCACATGGTCTCGAGAATGCCGACCGAAAGATAGGTGGGCTTCATGATGGGAAGGACGATCTTAAAGAACACCTGAACCGGGTTGCAGCCGTCGATCATGGCCGCCTCTTCGATCTCGAGCGGAATGTTCTTTACAAAGCCGGCGAACATAAAGACCGCCAGGCCCGCGCCAAAGCCAAGATAGATAAAGCAGATGTTGAACGGCGTGTTAAAGCCGATGCGGTCCGCCAAATTGGACAGCGTGAACATGAGCATTTGGAAGGGCACGACCATCGAGAAGACGAACAGGTAATAGAAGAAGTTCGAGATCTTGTTGTTGACACGGACTACGTACCAAGCGCACATGGAGCAGCACACCAAGATCAGAACGACCGACGTGACCGTGATGATGAGCGAGTACATAAACGCCGAGGCAAAGCCCTGCTCGTTAAGAGCGTGCACGTAGTTTGCGAGACCGTTGAACGTCTCGGGCGTGAGCAGATCGAATGCCGTGGTGGTGCTGATTGCAGTTGCCTTTTTAAAGGAATTGAGCGCAATCATGAACACGGGGTAGATCCATGCGAGCGACAGGATCGTAAAGAAAATCGAGAGCGCGCGGTTGATAGCCTTATCGCGTTTCATTACTGCTGCACCTCCTTGGACCTCGTGGCCTTAAGCTGAATCATGGAGATAGCGACGACCAGGATGCAGAAGATAACTGCCTTGGCCTGACCGATGCCCTGCCATGCGATACCGGCACGCGAGTAGAACGTGTTGTAGATGTTCAGGGCGAGCATCTCGGTGGAGTGTGCGGGAGCGCCGCCGGTAAGGGCGAGGTTCTGGTCGAACAGCTTAAAGCCGTTGGTGATGGACAGGAACAGGCAGATGGTGATCGTCGGCATCAGATTGGGGATCTTAACCTTCCAAAACGTCTGCCATGCCGTGGCGCCGTCGACCTTGGCGGCCTCGATGTAGTCGGACGGAATGGACTGCAGACCAGCGATGTAGATGATCATCATGTAGCCGACCTGCTGCCACAGGGTCAGGATGATAAGGCCCCAGAAGCCAGCAGCAGAGTTAAGGGCGATGAGCTGGGCGCCCACGTTGGAGAGCAGGCAGTTGATCAGAATCTGCCAAATGTAGCCCAGCACGATGCCGCCGATCAGGTTAGGCATGAAGAAGATCGTACGGAAGATGTTGGTGCCCTTGAGCGCCTTGCGGGTGAGCGCCTGCGCAATGGCCAGGGCGATCACGTTGATGAGCACCGTCGACAGGAAGGCAAACGCCACCGTAAAGAAGAACGACGTGGCAAACTGCGGATCGGACAGCGCGCGTACGTAGTTCTCGATACCGACAAAGTGCGCGTTACTAATGATAATAAACTGGCAGAACGAGAGATAGAAGCCCTGGATAAAAGGGATCACGAACCCGATCATAAACGCCAGACACGTGGGCAGCATAAAGAGCGGCCACCAGCGCTTGAGTGCTTTGCCCATAAAAGGGTCCTTTCAATATGCAGGGGGCGGGCAAACCAACGTCTGCCCGCCCCCTGTCGCTAATCAGATAGCTTGGGCAGCAACTGCTTACTCGGAAGCGGCCTTCTCGGTCTTCCAGCCATCGACGAAGGCGTTCTTGACGCCGTCCCACTTGCTGTTATCGGCAGCGTAGGCAATCAGAGCCTGCTTGAGGTTCTTCTTCCACTCCTCGGAGGGAATGTAGACGAAGTCCCAAGCGACGGTCTTCTTGCCGTCCTTGGCCATGGCAACGGCCTGCTGCGAGAAGACGTTGGTGGTCTCCTTGGCGCTCTTGAACGGAGCGGTCAGACCCATCTTGTCGGCGATGATGCTGGTCGGGGTGTCAGCGGTGACGCACCAATACATGAAGTCCTCGGTGGCCTTCTGGGCATCCTCGGAAGCCTGGGAACTGACGCACCAGTAGTTCTCGCCGCCGGAGCACAGGCCCTGGTTCTCCTCGCCGTCAACACCGATGTAGATGGGCATCATGCCAATCTGATCGTCGGTCATGCCGGCCTTGACGAGGTCAGAGTAGGCCCAAGAGCCGTTCTGGTAGAAGACGGCCTTGCCGGTTGCGAACTCGTTGGTGGCGTCGTCGCCGGTCTTGGAAGCAAGCTGCGAAGGATCGCAGGTGGAGTCGGTGATGTACAGGTCGAAGATCTGCTTGTAGTTGTCGAGGAACTCACCCTTGATCTCGTCGTCCTCCTGGTTGTGCTCCTTCTCAAACTCGTAGTAGAGCGGCATGTTGGCAAGGTGGGTGGTGTAGCGCCAGCTGGAGGAGTCGTCCATGCCGGCGGAAGTGAAGGCACCCTCGACACCAAGCTCGTCCTTGCGGGCCTGGATGTCGTCGGCACAAGCCTTCAGCTTGTCGAAGGAGTTGATGTCCTCGGCCTTGTAGCCAGCCTTCTCGAGCAGCTGCTTGTTGTAAATAATGCCGAAGCTCTCCTGAACCCAGTCGATGCACACATCCTTGCCGTCGGACTGCAGAGCCAGGGAGTCGTCAATGAGCTCACCGCGGAGCTTGGTATCGGACAGGTCGGCGCAGTAATCCTTCCAGTTCTTAAGACCGGTGGGGCCGTTGACCTGGAACAGGGTCGGAGCGGAGCTCTTGGACATCTCGGACTTGAGCTTCTCCTCGTAGGTGTTGGAGGCGGCGGTCACGATCTTGACCTCGACGCCCTTCTCCTTCTTGTACGCCTTGGCGATCTCCTTCCACTCCTTGTCGACCTCGGGCTTGAATTGGAGGAAGTAGACCTCGGCAGCGTCACCAGAAGCAGAGGAGCCGGAGCCGGCGGAGCCACCGCAGCCCACGAGACCCAGACCAAGAACCGCAGCCGCGGAACCAGCAAAGCCCAGGAACTGCCTTCTGCTCATTTCGTTCTTCATTACAATCCACCCTTTCACACCGTGGCGGCACCCTTTGCCGCCGCCTTCGGAGATTGGCTCGGGGACTTTGCCCCTTTTGCTGATTTGTACAATACGCTATTTGGCTAGTTGTTTGAACAAGTATTACTAGAGCGGTAGAAAAACTTCGGTGAACGGTAATTTCAACTTGATACTTGACAAGTTTTGTATAAACAATTATTTGTTATCTAATGCAGAGAAAACGCCCGGTCAAGCCGATGTACCGTCGGTTTGACCGGGCGTTTTCTCTTTGAGGCCATGAGTCTCGTCAGGCTGCGAGCTAGCCGGCTATCGCTTGGAATTGACGCGGTAATGGAAGATCTCGGGGTGTGTGCGAGTGTGCGTCACCTCAAACAAGATGCCATCCGAGGTGTACGACTGACTCTCCATGACGGCAACGCAGTTGTATTTGCCGAGGTCAAGATAGCTGCAGTCCTCATCGTTGGCGAGCTCGACACTCACCGTACGACGGCTCGCCATCACTTTGACACCGCGCTTGTGCTCCAGATAGCCGTAAATAGAATCTGCCGCGATCTCGGGAGTCAGGCCCTTGGCGATCGACGCCAAAAAATAGCCATGGTCCACTTGGCGCGCGTTGCCGTTGAGGCTTCGGACACGCACTACGCGAATCAACTCCTCGCCCGCCTTAAAGCCCAGGTGACGAGAGAGTTGCTCGGTGCAAACCAGATGTTCGAAAGACTTAACGTCCGTCGATGCAACGGCATTGTTGCGCTTTGCAAACTCGCCAAACGACTCAACCTCTTCGAGTGCGCCCAACATGTCGGTTTCGCCCTTAAGCCAAATAACGCGCACGCCCTTGCCGTGTATGGGCTGCACAAACATCCCGTCGGCCAGCATGCTCAAAGCGCGGCGGACGGTATTGCGCGTGCAGCCAAATTCCGCGGTCAGCTCGGCTTCGGTTGGCAGCATCTCCTGAAACGCATAGGTCCCATTAATGATGCGCGAGCGTATTTCTCGGTAGATTCCTTCGTATATCGCTTTTGGCATTGTTTCACCTCTACATTATTCATTTCCGGCTAGGCACGATAGCATTTCTTAAAGTTGTTTAAACCGAATATCGGTAAAGCGACAGGATTTAACCGTTGACGGTTTCTGTCATGCCCAAATCGGTTTCGCTCAAAACTGCCGGTACGACAATCGTCTGGTCCTCTACAATGAATCCATTGTTTAAACGTTTCCCCACGCGCAACGCGCCTCGATATTCGGAAGGCAGAACATGCTGCAAAAAATCCAACGCTTTGGCGGGGCAATGTTCGCGCCCGCCATGCTGTTTTCTATATCAGGCCTCATGGTCGGCGTCTCCGCTCTCGCAACGACTGCGGACATCGTCGGCGATCTCGCCGTATACGGAACCCCTTGGTACGTTTTTTGGACCATCATCCAGCGCGGCTCGTGGACGGTCTTTAAACGCCTCCCGCTCCTTTTTGCCGTAGCGCTGCCCATCGGTCTTGCCCAAAAACAACCGGCTCGTTGCTGTCTCGAGGCTCTCGTCGCCTATTTTGCCTACTGCTTCTTTTTGAGCGAGATCATTAAGCTGAGCGGAGACAACCTTGGACTTGAGTACCCGTCATCTTTGACCTCCGCCAGCGGTATCACCGTCATCGACGGCATCAAGACGCTCGACACCGGCATTATCGGCCCGCTGGCGGTATCGGCAACCGTCGTTGCCATCCATGACCGCTTCTACGATGCCAAGGTTCCCGATTGGCTCGGCACCTTCTCGGGCTCCTCGCTGGTCTACCTCATCAGCTTTTTTGCCGTGTTTGCCCTTGCTGCTATCTCGGCCGCCATCGTGCCCTACGTATACGATGTAACCGATACGCTGCGTCACGCGCTTGCAGGCGTCGGTCCCTTTGGCGTGGGCATCTTTGTCTTTTTAGAACGAGCACTCGAGCCCTTTGGCCTGCACCACCTGCTCTACATGCCGATCTACTACGACAACCTGGTCATTAACGACGGCATCTACGCCACGTGGAGCAGTTTGCTCCCCATCCTCTCCCATAGCACGCGCCCCCTTAATGAGCTTGCGCCGTGGGCCGGTTTTACCGCCACCGGCTGGGTCAAGCTCTTTGGCCTTCCTGCCATCGCAGCTGCGTTCTACTCCACCGCAAAACCCGAGCGCCGCGCCGGCCTCAGGGTCATCCTTGTTCCCGCCATCATCGCCTCGGTGGTTTGCGGCGTTACCGAGCCACTCGAGTTTCTCTTTATGTTCACCCACCCCGGGCTCTTTTTGCTCTACGCCGTCTTATCGTCTTGCCTTGCCACAACCATGAATCTCTTTGGCATCGTCGGCATCTTCTCGGGCGGCCTGATGGAGATGGCAGCCTTCAACTTTATTCCGCTCATGCGCACGCATGCCGGTGCCTATCTTTTGGCGCTCGGTATCGGCCTTGCCTTTAGCCTCATCTTTTTTGTTAGTTTTCGAGCACTCATCTTGGTCTATGACCTTAAGACACCGGGCCGCGAGGATCATGTTGCCAATCGCGCGGCAATCGATTGTTTAACGGGAAGCGACTTTGCCAAAGAGCAATCCCCCAATGACGAGGTCGATAGTCGATCCGATCAAGATCACGTCCTCGCTGAGCGGGTAATTCAGCTTTTAGGTGGCGTTGGCAATATCGTGGGCGCAACCAACTGCGCCACGCGCCTGCGCGTCGAGGTCGCAGACCCTTCCATCGTTGCAGATAACGCGTCGTTTGTCGCGGTGGGCGCCAAGGGCCTCATCATTACGGGCAAGACCGCCCAGGTGGTCATCGGCATCTCCGTTCCCCGCGTTAAAGAGCATTTTGACCAGATCATGGGCCTCGAGCCGGAATTTGTGCCCACCACCTCGGCCTCCCCTGCCGCCAGCGCAGCCCATAAGCGCGGCGATATTTGCTTCTTCGATATCGACGGAACGCTCGCCTGGCAAGACCCCAGGCTCGCCCAAGACCTTCCCGAAGACGAGCGGGACCTCTCCCCCTATCCCAACGAGGCGGTTTCGCAGGCAATCCGCGAGTTTGTCGCCAACGGCAACATGGCCTTTATCTGCACGGGACGTACCCTCAGCTGCATCCACCCCAAACTTCTTGAGCTGCCTTGGACCGGCATCGTCTGTCTTGCGGGCGGTTACGCCGAGATCAACGGACACGCAATTCGCGATCTGTCGATGACGCCCAGCATGCTGCAGCATCTTGCCCCCTACCTTGAGCAATCGGGCGAGGTCATCCGCTTTGAGGGCCTCAACGGCGTCGTGCGCATGAGTGCCGATGCGCCCGATGCTCCCGGATACGCGCGCACCCTGGGCGACGCAGTCACGCAGCTGCAACATTACAGTGTCTACAAGATCTTGATGTCTACATCGCTCGCCAACCACATCGCTCAAGATAAGGCACTTGAGCCGCTGCTGTGCTTTAACGAGCTCGAACTCGAGGTAACCGAAATCTCGCCCCGCGAATGCACGAAGCGCGGGGGCATCCAGTCTGTACTCGACGCCCTCGACCCCCACCACGGAACCGTATACGGCATTGGCGACGCCAGCAATGACGTCTCGCTGATGAACGCCGTCGATGTCGGTATCGCCATGGGCAATGCGCCGGACTATCTCAAGGATAAGGCCGATTACGTGACCGACACCGTCGATCATGACGGTGTCGTTGCGGCGCTCGAGCATTTTAGGCTGATTTAGGCACGCTCCATCAAACGCACGCCCGTTGTCCTAAATCGCCAAAACTGCCGCGCCAAACGCCCTGATGTGGCAATATGTTGTCTGCATATTGCATCAATGCAACCTCAGAAAGAATGCGAGAACCCGTGTCCAGTCCGTTTACCAGCTTTTTAGCCCAGCACTTTGACCAGATTAACGACTATCTGGCCACGTTCTTTGACGGACAGGCGACCTCTGCCGATATCGAGCGCTACCTGTATGCGCCGCTCTCGGCTTTTACGGCCAACGCCGGCAAGCGCCACCGCCCGCTTATCTGTATGCTCGCCGCAACCGCAGTGGGCGGTAGCTTTGAGAGCGCCCGCAGCGCCGCGGCAGCCATCGAGCATTTCCAGTCGGGCGCGCTGATCCACGACGACATCGCCGACAACGGACAGCTTCGTCGAGGCAAGCCCTGCATGCACCTTACCGAGGGCACGGGCCTTGCCATCAATTGCGGCGACCTGGCGCTCACCATGGTCACCAAGACGGTTCTCGACGACCCCACGCTGGAGTCCGACGTGAAGCTGCGCGTGCTCCACGAGCTTACCGAGATGATCGTCCGTACCATCGAGGGTCAAGCGCTCGACCTGGGTTGGGTCCGTGACGGGCGCTTTGATATCTCGGTTGATGACTACCTGGACATGGCGACGCACAAGACCGCGTTTTACAGCGGAGCCACGCCGCTTGCCGCCGGAGCCATTATCGGCGGCGGCAGCGATGAGCAAATCGAAGCGCTGCGCGCCTTTGGCCTACACACAGGCCTTGCCTTTCAGATTCAGGACGACCTGCTCAACCTTGTCGGCACTAAGGAAGCCGCCAACAAGGACTTCCGCACCGACATCACCGAGGGCAAGCGCACGCTTGTCGCCGTACACGCCCTCTCTGATGAGCGCCACCACGACGAGGTCGAGGCGATTCTTTCCTCGGGCACCGATGATCCCGCGCAGCTCGCACGCGCCGTGGAGATCTTCCAGGAGACCGGCTCCATCGATTACGCCCACACTTACGCGCTCGACCTGACCGCTAAGGCCAAAGCGGCCATCGAGAACGTTGAGCTTGATCCGCACGCACGCGAGCTGTTCCTCTCCATGGCAGATTTCTTTGTGGAGCGTCTTAACTAACGGGGGTTATAAAACCTGTCAGCAGCGTATTTAGGCACAACTTGCTACACTGTTGAGTGCATGTTTATGCATCCCTTTGCGTTGTCTATCCGACAGACGCTCAAATAGTACGAATGGTACGCCGAAAGGGGTTCGTTCATGGAACCTATTACAACGGGCATGCAAGGAGCAGCCGTCGAGGACGTGCAGTCTCGTCTCCTGCAGCTCGGCTACACGATTGATGCCGCCGAAGTCACCGACAAGTACTTTGGAGCCACCACTGAGCAGGCCGTCAGCACCTTCAGGCTCGACAGCGGCCTTGCTGCCGGTCATGCCGTCGATATCCCCTGCTGGAGCGCCCTTGTAGACGCTTCGTATAAGCTGGGCGACCGCACCCTCTATCTGCGCATGCCCAATTTCCATGGCGCCGATGTGCAGGCCCTGCAGCGCGCTCTCAACGTTTTGGGCTTTGCCTGTGGTGAAGACGACGGCTACTTTGGTCCGCATACCGAGGCCGCCCTGCAGCAGTTCCAGGAAAATGTCGGCCTGTTTGCCGACGGCATGGCCTTCCAGGACACCTACGCCTACATCAACCGCCTGCACCATGTGTGGGAGGGCAAGCCCTCGGTCACCGAAGCCGAGTCCCGTATCGGTTTTGCTCGCGCCGCCAACGTGCTCGAGCGCTTCCAGATTGCCGTTATCGGCGAGGACCCCATCGCACGCAGCGTTGCGTCGCGCATGTGGAATATCGCCACGGCAACGACCGACAACAGCGGCATGATGCTCTGCGACTCCGAGGTCCCAACCGACGTTGACCTGGTGCTCGAGATCGCAAGCGATGAGCTGCCCGCCGACGCCGCACCGCGCGCCACGATTGCCCTCGCCGAGTGCCACAACCTGGCCCAGCGCATCCGCACTGCCAATGTCGCCGCGCAGCAGAAGCCGGCTCGCATTCGCATTGAGCTCACGGGCATGACGCGCTACAACGGCACCTTCACGGCCAGCGACGCGCAGACACTCGCCGTACGCCTGCTCGATGGCGTTTGCGATGCCCTCGCAGATTAGGTAAACTAAACGAGTTGCTTTTGGGCAACACCACACATTGGGACGTAGTTCAACGGTAGAACTCCGGTTTTTGGTGCCGGCTGTTGGGGGTTCGAATCCCTCCGTCCCAGCCATTAAAATTGAGCGCCCTGAGCCCATAACGGCCCTGGGCGCTTTCTTGTGGACAAGCGGAGGGATTCGAACCCGCAAGGGTGCGGAGCTGAGGAAACGCGAAGGCGCCCCAAGCCCATTAGGACCAAGAGCGCCTAACATCAAGAAAATATCAGCCCAGTTCCGAAAAGCGAGCCGCTTGCGACAACCAAGTAGCCACAGGCCCCGGGAGAGTGGGGACACCGGCTTAGGTTTATCGCGAGTTCCGCACGAACAGGAGGCCACTTAATGTGGCCTCCGTCGTGAGCAGGACTGTAGAGCAGGAAACCTAAGCCGGTGTCCCCACTCTCCCGGGGCCGAACGCCCTAGTTGTTGAGCATGCGGTCGAAGCTTCCCGAGTCGCCATCCCGATAGTCTGCGGTCATCAGAATCTCCTGCGGAATGCGCCCGCCCTCGCGCAGCACGTTGCGGAACTGCACGCGCGTAACCATGGGCAGATCCTTGATCGTCGCCGCCAGGTTCTGCGGCACGCCCTGGTTGGCAGCCGCGGGCTCGCACTCGCCGCCGGCCTTCACGCGACGCTTATGCTCGGCGAGCATGCCACGGTACATGCCGGCATGCAGGCGAATCTCAACCACATTGGCATTGCGAGCCTGCTCGACAATGCGCGCGCCCTCGCGATCGATATCGCCTACGTAGTAGACGTAGTTAAAGCGATAGCCAATCTCAGCCAGATAATCGTCCAGGGCATGCGAGACGCTCGCCTTGCATCCGCCGCCAAAAATCACGCCGCCCACCTTGATGCCAAAGAGCTTGGCGTGCTTGCGGCCACGCAGCAGCTTGACGATCTCGTCGTAGGTGTCCAGGTTCTCGACCATAATGAACGGCTTGTCGGCGCCCAGCGTAAAGAAGCCCGTAAAGTGCACGGGGCGATTGGGGGCGACCTTGATCGCCTGCATGCTGATGCCCTTTTCGGTCATACGCCTGATCAAGCGCTCACCGTGCTTGCCGTCAAAAGCCTTCTCGTCGTTAAAGATCTGGTAGGCACGCTGGCGGCGCGAGGCAACCGGCGTATCGGCACCTCGGTTCTGCTCGATCCAAGCCAGGATGATTGCGATTTCCTCGGCAATCTTGCGGTTGGACATCTCGTTGTGCTGAGTGCGCTGCGGAGCCTTTTTGCCGTCCTTGCCCTCGACCTTAACGATTTGAGTCTGTTGCTCCTTAATCTTGGAGAGCGCCATTGGCGTGGGAACGACCTTGAGCAGCTGCCTGCCCAGGACACGGGCCAGAGCAAACGCCGAAACCTCGCCGTGGACGGACGACTTGGGCTGCTGGGCAGCAGTATCTGCTGCGGCAGACTCCGGCTTCTTCTGAGACTTGCGCTTAGAATCGCCCTGGGAATTGCGCTCGTGCTTCGGCATAGACGCCTGCTTCTGCGGACGAACGGACTTGCTCTCCTTCGCCGGCTGGCGCTTAGGCTGCCCCGAAGAAACCTCGGCCTTCGCATCCTCGTTCTGCGGCGTGGTCTTCTCGGTTGCAGTCTCGGCATGGGAACTGCGGCCCCCACGATGGCGACGGCGGCGAGGCTTGCTCGACGCGCCCTGCTCCGCCTGCTCATCAGTAGGCTGCTGGCCCTTGGCCTCGGCATCAACCTCAAGCTGCGGCTCAACAGGCTTCTGCTCGCGAGCCGCCGGCTCAACAGTCTTCTCGTCCTTCTCGCCCTGAGTGGTCGAAGCCGGCTCGCTCTTCTCCTGACGCCTTACGGGATACGCGCGTCCCGCAAAACCGCGGCCGGGACGACACGAACCTGGAGCCTTCTTGGCAGACTCTTCAACATCGTCTGCAACCTCAGAAGACTCTTCAACCTCACGCACGGCATCCTGCTGTGCAGCCTTAAAGTGAGCACCGCGACGGCGCTTGGCCTCTTGGGCCTCCACGGGCTTTTGCTCCTTCGTGGGCTTCTGCGACTCGGCAGCAACCTCGGTCTCAACAGCCTCGGCATCCGTCTCACCCTTTTGAGCAACGGCGCGACGGAAGCGCTCCTGCTGGGCGCGGCGCTGCGCATCGCGCTTGCCACCTCCGCCAAAACCGCCGCGTCCTGCCTTGGCCGTAAAGGCACGCACGACGTTCTCATCGAGCAACTCATCGGTATCGACATGCTCACGCGGAGCAACTTCTTCCACAGCAGGCACGTCAGCGGAATCCTCGACGACAAAACCCTCGACGGACTCGGCAGGCTGCTCCTGGGCATCGCGGATCTCGGCATTGATGGTATAGAACGCCGGGCGCCCGTTAATGCCGCTACCCTCGATCTTGGTCACGATCTTTGCCGCGATAAGCTCATCGCGCATCGCCTTGGTGTCGCACTCCTTATCGACGGAGCGGAAAATCTGCGCCAGCGCACTCGACTTAATCTTGAGCGCCTTGCGGCAGAGCAGGTCGTAGGCAACCAGCTTGGCGCGCTCAGCAGAAAGCGACGTCTGGCTGCTCAGGCGCTCAGCCAAAGCATCGACATTGTTTTGATTATCGGAATATACCGTCTTGGCCACGGGGCCCCTTTCATATGTACACATATACGTCTATATGGTACAACGCACGCCCTTATCCACGCAAAACATCTGCGAGAACACTCGAGCGTCACCCGCTTTCGCATGAAAAAAAGACCGAGTCCGCGTCGTTGCGGACCCGGTCTTTCCGAGTCATATGGATGAGAGATTCAACCCGTCCGACCGACTAGGCCTTGACGGCCTCGGCGTCGGCAGGAGCCTCAGCGGCAGCGGCGCGACCGTACTCGGCCTTGCCCATATCGGACCACTCGGGCTCCTCATCAGGCATGGAGCCAACCTCCTTGCCGAAGAACTCCTTGAGGCAGTTGACGGCGACGATGAGGCCCAGGACCATCAGCAGGACGGCAAAGACGAGCTGCAGGCCCTTGGTGGCGGCGACGGAAACGGCGGCCGTGGTGGCGGTAGCCGGGATGGTGCCGAAGAAGCCGTAAGCCTGGACAGCGGCCATGCAGCCCATGGCGCTCTGGACCAGCGAGGTGAAGGTGCAGCAGAGCAGGAAGGCGACGGGCACGTAGAGCATCCAGCCCTTGCGGCCGGTGCACTTGCAGAACACGGCGAGGGTGATCATGGTCATGCCGCCGAGCAGCTGGTTGGAAGCGCCAAAGAGCGGCCAGATGTTGGCATAGCCACCAAAAGCGAGGGCGAGACCAGGAAGCAGGGTGACGACCGTGGCGAACCAGGGGTTGCCGAGGACCTTCATGTAGCCGGCCTTGGACTCGATGGCCAGGGCGTCGTTGGTCTGGGCAAAGAACTCGGAGAACGAGGTGCGGGCGATGCGGGCGACGGCGTCGAGCGAGGTCAGGGCCAGAGCAGAGACGTTCATGGTCATGAAGACGGTAGCGAGCGTGCCGTCAACACCGAAGGCCTGCATACCGCGGGAGATGCCAGCGGCGAAGATCTGGAACGGGGTGGAAGCGACACCGGCGTTGAGGGCGCCAGTACCGGCGGTGTTCATATCGGAGAACATGATGCCGGCGACGATGATGGCAAGGATGCCGACGAAGGACTCGACGATCATGGCGCCGTAACCGACCTTGACGGCGTCCTGCTCCTTCTCGACCTGCTTAGAAGAGGTGCCGGAAGAAACGAGGCTGTGGAAACCGGAGAGAGCACCGCAAGCGACGGAGACGAACAGGACCGGGAACATCATGCCGGAGGCAGTGGAGAAACCGGTGAAGACCGGAGCGGTGATAGTGGCCTGACCGTTGACGCCCAGGACGACGATGCCGAGGACAGCGCAGACGATCATGACGATCATCATGATCGAAGTGAGGTAGTCACGCGGGGTCTTGAGCATCTGGATGGGCATAGCGCCAGCGAAGACCAGGTAGACCATGACGACGGCGAACCACTGGAACTTATCCAAGTAGACCGGGAACTGCATACCGACGGCGAACATGAGAACCATGAGGACAACGCCGGTGACGAACTCGGCAGCGCCGGTGAGGTTGAACTTCTTCTGGGCCCAACCAAAGGCGATAGCGACGAAGGTGAACAGGATGGAGATGGTACCAGCGCAGCCGGCGGCATAGGACTTGGTGAAGTCGATGGCACCGGTAGCAGCACCAGAAGCGTCAACGACCGGGGTGAACATGAACGTCTTGCAGACCATGTCAGTGAAGGCGGCGATGACGATGATGCAGAACAGCCAGCAGAACAGCAGGAACAGGCGACGGCCGGTCTTGCCGATGTACTTCTCGATGAGCTGAGCGAGCGACTTGCCGTTGTTCTTCATCGAAGCGTACAGGGCACCAAAGTCGTGGACGGCGCCAAAGAAGATGCCGCCGACGAGGACCCAGAGCACGACAGGCAGCCAGCCAAAGGCCATGGCGACGATCGTACCCGTGACAGGTCCGGCACCGCAAATCGAGCTGAACTGGTGCGAGAACGCGGTGAAGGCGGAGACGGGCGAGAAGCTCTTGCCGTCCTTCATGCGCTTGGCCGGCGTGAGGGCCTCTTTGTCAATGCCCCACTTGTTGGCCAACCAGCGGCCGTAGCCCAGATAGCCGCAGGCGAGCACCGCCGCGGCCACAACCATGAGCAAAACTCCGTTCATTACATTTCCTCCTCTAAAAAGAACTACTCAGACATAAAAAAATGAGGGCCGTCGGTTGCGCTCGACGGCCCTCATCTTCATCAGCCGCCCGTTATCGTACGGGCTAGCTGTATGTGCTAACCCGCATCAGATAATTACTACGCTGATAATGTCTAGCTGATGCGTGAACATGGCTAAGAAATCCTCTTCAATCATGATGCGAACGATCCGTGCGTGTTCACATCCCCCAGTGGATGAAAAGCAGTATGAAACTTTAGTTACCTAAAGTCAACGCAAATATGTAATGAATTTTCAACTTTTTTGAAATTCTCGGTATAAAACGCCACTGACCTCGGACTTTACCGAACGACAGTTTTTGCATGAGAGATGCCCCTGAGAGCCGCGGGAGCCGGACGTTGTCGACGCCAAACCAGCCCAGAAGCTATATCGATACAGAAAGGTCCCCGGACGGAGGGGCCGGATATAAGGTTTATCGCGAGTTCCGCACGCAAAGAAGGCCACTTAATGTGGCCTTCGTCTTGCGCAGGACTGTAGAGCAGGAAACCTTATATCCGGCCCCTCCGTCCGGGGACCGCGCCGTACCAGCTACAGCGTCATGTTCGGATCGGCGTCGACATCGAACGGCGAGATTTCGCCTCGGTCGAATTTACGGCGAGCGACCTCCGCGATCATGGCTGCGTTATCGGTACAGGCAGACAAGGGCGGCACCGTTACGCGAATCCCCTGACGCCCAAGCTTCTTGATCATCATCTCGCGCAGATGCGGGTTGGCCGAGACGCCGCCGCCGATGCAGTATTCCTTGCATCCGGTAGCGTGCAGTGCGTTTTTGGCCTTCTTGTACTGCACGTCAAAGACAGCTGCCTCAAACGAAGCCGCCAGATCGGGAAGGTGAATCGTGCGCCCGGCCTTGGTCTCTTGCTCGATGTAGAGCGTCACCGCCGTCTTGAGGCCCGAAAGCGAGAAGCGGTAGTCCCCCCTGCTGTTAAGCGCACGGGGGAAATCGATCGCCTTGGGGTTGCCCGTCTCGGCCAGCTTAGAGATGATGGGGCCACCGGGATAGCCCAGGCCCAGCGCCTTGGCCACCTTGTCGAAGGCCTCGCCCACGGCGTCGTCGAGCGTCTCACCGAGCACCTCGTAGTCGCCCCACGCCTTCACGTGCACGAGCATGGTGTGCCCGCCCGAGACAAGCGTGAAGATGAACGGCGGCTTGAGGTCGGGCTGCGCCAGCAGGTTGGCAAACAGGTGCCCCTCCAGATGGTTGACGCACACGAGCGGCTTGCCAGCAGCGTAGGCAAAGCCCTTGGCGAAGGCGACGCCAACCACGAGCGCGCCCACCAGGCCCGGACCCTGCGTCACGCCCACGGCGGCAAGCTCACTTGGTGCAATGGCTCCGCCCGTAAGGCCCAGCGATGCTGCGGCATCCTCGAGCGCCGCATCCACGACACTCACAATCACCTCAACGTGCTTGCGCGAGGCGATCTCGGGCACCACGCCGCCAAAGCGGGCGTGAAAATCAATCTGTGTCGACACCTGGTTGGCCAGCATATTGCCATCTGCATCGATTATCGCCACGGCCGTCTCGTCGCAGGAACTCTCGATAGCGAGCACTAGGTGGCGGCGCTCAATTTCGGCACGCTCCCCCTCGGAGCGCCCAGGCGCAGGCAGCGGCCATACGCGCTGCTCTGCCGCCGTCGGCTCCGGCGAAGCATTGTCGACCGGAAGCACCAGGGGCAGCGGCGCCGTCATGACGATGGCATCCTTGCCGGCACCGTAGTAGCCACGGCGACGACCCGCCTCGGTAAAGCCCAGGGCGGCATAGAGTGCAATTGCGCCCTCGTTGCCGTCCTCAACCTCAAGCGAAGCCGTGGTGCAGCCGAGCATCTGCGCGTCATAGCTCACGTGCGACAGAAGCTTGCGGGCGATACCCTCACGGCGATGAGTCGGATCGACGGCAACGTCCATAATCTGCACGTCCCCGTCGACGACCATGCCGCCGGCAAGACCCAGCAACTGACCGTCGTCGTGCGCCACCCACCAGCTACGCGGAGCGGCAACGTCCTCGCCCAGCTCGGACAAGAACATGCCCGGCGTCCACGCCTCGTGTCCGGCGCCTTCAAAGCAGGCGGTCTCCAGTGCGCTCGCGCCCTCGGCATCCGCCGCGCCCATGGGGCGGAATTGCAGATGACGCCCAGCGAGCTCGTCGGCAACACCTGTCACCTCACTCTGCGCGCTCTCGGCAAGGCCCAGGCGCTTGCGCTCGTTTTCCTCGGCGTCCGAAAGGCGCGTGTAGATCGGCAAGACGCGAGCGGGATCGCCATCGCCTGCGGCGTGCGCCATCAGCAGGCCCTCGCCCGAGGGCCACCACAGGCCTCGCTCCACGCAGCGTGCCGTCTCGTCCTCACCCAGCAGCTTGCCATAACGCACGAGACCGTCACCAGTTAGCTGAACCTGATCCCAGCCCGCGGTCTGACGCCACTCATCGAGCGCCACGGCAGCCTTGACCACGTGTTCGCGCTCAAATTGACGCTCGGGACCCTCATCGACCAGCATATACAGCGCCGGATATACCTCACCGCGCATAGCATCGGCCAAGATACCAAGCTTGCCGCGCACGCCAGCCTTCCACGCCGTCCAAGCGCAAGCGTCGAGCGTCGACACGCCCAGCAGCGGAACATTGGCACCGCGCGCGAGGCCCTTGGCAGTGGAGATGCCGATGCGCACACCCGTAAACGACCCCGGGCCGCGGCCGACCACGTAGCAACCAACATCGCTGCGATCCAGACCGGCTTGAGCCAGCACGCCATCAACGGTATTCACGAGCTCAACGTTGGCGTGACGGCGACACATGTGGTCGCCACTCACGAGCTTCGTCTCGCCCGTCTGCCCATCAATCCAGCTTGCCGCGCAGGCAAGCATGTCGGTCGAGGTATCGAGCGCCACCACCAGCGCGTTGTCGTTATGCAAGCTCATCTTGTACAGCCTTATCAATCAAATGGGAAAGCTCCATTGCGCGGTCACCGTGCGCCTCAAGCGTTATCGTTCGCACATCGCTGTCGCCCTCATCACGCTTGAGCGTCACCGAAAGATACTCATCCGTCAGCTCGTCTTGGAATTGTTCGCCCCATTCCAGCAGGCAAGCACCCTCATAGCCCAGCACATCGAAAATGCCCGTATCCTCGAGCTCATAGGCATGCTCCAGGCGGTATAGATCAAAGTGAAACAGCGGAATACGACCTTGATCGTGAACGGCCATGAGCGCAAACGTAGGGCTCGTAACCATATGCCCATCGCCCAGCCCGCGCGAGACGCCCTTGGTAAAGTGAGTTTTGCCCACTCCCAGGCCACCGGTCAGGATGAGTACATCGCCGTCCTCAAGGCACGGTGCAATTAGCTCGCCAAAGTACTCCGTATCGGCAGCGCAAGTCGTTTTGTAAGTACCTACCCCCAGGCGCTCCAGGGACATATATGCTCCTTATTATTCCGAGGCGTCCTCTGGTGCAGGATGTCGCTCCAGATAGTCGCCCAGCATCTTAAAGTCTTCCTCCAGCAGCTCCTGCCATGCCGGATTGCGCAGCGCTGCTGCCGGATGGAAAGTGGGCATTACTACAAAATGCCCCATCTGGTGGAACCTGCCGCGCAGCTTAGTAATGCCAATCTCGGTCTTAAGCACAAAGTGCGTCGCGGGGTTGCCGAGCGTCACGATAATATCGGGCCAGATGCTTCGAATCTGCTCACGCAAAAACGGCGAGCAAGCCAGCACTTCCTCGGGACGCGGATTGCGGTTTCCCGGCGGGCGGCACTTAAGCACATTGGCAATGTAGACGTCTTCGCGTTTAAGACCCGCCAGGGACAAAATGCCGTTGAGGTCCTCGCCTGCCGCCCCCACAAAGGGCTCGCCCTGCAAATCCTCATTGCGGCCCGGCGCCTCACCAATAAACATCACGCGAGCGCGGGGGTTTCCCACGCCAAACACGATATTGTGACGCGACTGGTAGAGCTGGCAGAGGTGACAATCGCCCAGAACGGCCTCAATTTCCTCGAGTGCGACCTCACGTGGTGCCTGATGGGTATGGCCGGGGATGTGCATGACGCCCATAGCGGCTCCTACACGTAGACCTTGTCGAGACGCATGCCAAAGCCGCAGGCGACCTCGTAGTTAATCGTTCCGCGCAGTCGGGCCATCTCGTCCATAGTGATCTCGGCATCGCCATCGCGGCCGACAATAATCATCTCGTCACCATACTCGGCCTCGGGAATCTCGTGTGCCGGGTTGGACTGAATGGCGACCATAAACTGGTCCATGCAGATATTGCCAACCTGATGCACGCGCTCGCCGCGATACAGCACATCCATACGATTGGAAAGCGTACGCGATAGGCCGTCGGCATAACCGATCGGCAGCGTGCAGATCTGAACGCGCGTGCGCGGTACGCGGTAGGTAAAACCGTAGCCCACGCCCTCACCCATCGCAGGGTGTGCCACACGCGTCACGCGCGCATGGACGCTCATAACGGGATCAAGCTGCATCACGCGGCCACTCAGCTCGCACGGCTGCATGCCATACAAGCCAACGCCGGCGCGAATCATATCAAAATGCATCGAGGGGTCGAGCATCGAGGACGGCGTGTTGGCGCAGTGCACGATACCGCACTCAAAGCCCGCATCCTTAATGGCCTGGACGGCCTCGGTAAAGCGCTGACACTGCAGTTTGTAGTCCCAGCCCGAAGGTTCATCGGCCGTGGCGAAGTGCGTAAATACGCCGTCGCACTGAATACCGCGATGGAAATTAATACCGCGGACAAAGTCGAGTACCCGTGTGTAGTGTACGCCGATACGATTCATACCCGTCTCGATGGCGAGATGATACTTGCCCACCTTGCCCGCCGCGACGGCACATTCGCCATACGCAAGAGCAAAGTCAGACGTATAGACCGAGGGCATGATATCAAACTCGAGCAACGTCGGAATGGCCTCGATAGGCGGCTCGCTTAGGATGAGGATGGGCTTCGTAATCCCGCCCTGTCGGAGCTCAACGCCCTCGTTAACCGTCGCCACGGCAAACATGTCGGCACCGGCCGAATACATGATCTTGGCGCACTCAACAGCTCCATGACCATAAGCATCGGCCTTGACCACGCAGCACAGGCGCTGACGTGGATTCAACAAGTTCTTATAGGCCCTCGTGTTGCGACGGAGCGCCCCGCGGTCGATCTCGACCCAGGACCAGCGCGTCAAATCGGCTTTATTCATGATTAGTCATCCGACCCTTCGTCCATGATTCCCAGATCTTCGAGCGCATCCTTTGCCGCCAGTTCCATGGCGGGACCGATCAAGTCGATAAGATCGGTCGCGATGACGCTCTTCTCACCATACTCCGTCGCCGCGGCAAAACCGGCGTAGCTGTGAAGTGCGACGGCGTACGAATACAGCAACTCCCAACGATCCATCTCGTCGCGCATGGTGGCAAGCGTGCCGGCCAAAATACCCGCGAGAACATCACCCGAACCGGCAGTTGCCAGAGAAGCCGGACCCGAGAGCGGCAACAGAACGCGCTCAACGCCACAGATAGCCGTCGTCGGCCCCTTGGCAATGACCACCAGATTGTCGGAGCCTGCAGCCCAGACAACCTTCTGCGCGGCCGCAATCGCGGTACCAAGGTCGTTCACCTCGTCACCGGCAACCAGACGCGAAAGCTCACGATAGTGCGGCGTCATAACCAACGGCTGCTCGCGACGATACATCTCGGGGTTACTATCAATACCGTCAATGGCAATCTTAGCAAGGCAGTTGAGTGCATCGGCATCCAAAATAAGCGGTACATCAAGCTCGAGCAAGCCCGAAACCACCTGCATAGCGCCGGCAGACGTCGTCATACCGGGACCGCACAGTACGCAGCTGTACTTCTTTGCAATCTCGCACACCGTCATGCGCGCAGCGGCGCCAAAGGAGCCGCGGGAATCAGACGGAATAGCAAAGACGGGAATCGAAGGAAGTGCCATGCGAATAAGATTGGCGCAGGCGTCAGGAGCCGCGACTGCCACGTAACCACCACCCGCGCGAGCTGCAGACTTGGCCGCCATAATGGCAGCACCAGGATATTGTGCAGATCCGGCGACAATAAGCACGGAGCCACGGGAATACTTATCGATATTCGTAGGTAGTGGGGCAAAGTAATCAACTAAGTCACCGGGCTCGACAATCTCGGCGGCGTGGTCGACATCATCGATGACCTCGTCAAGACGGTCGTAAAGATTGCCGCAGATCAAATCGCCAGCATACTCAGGGCCATCAGCGCTATACAGACCAATCTTGGGCGCAATCATCGTCACCGTATGCTCGGCACGAATGCAGTCGTCATCAACAACGCCCGTCTCGGCATTCAGGCCCGAGGGGACATCAATGGATACGACACAATCGGCGCATTCATTGACCGTAGGAATCCAAATAGAGAACGGCGCACGCAGATTCCCGTGGAAACCGGTACCAAAAATGGCATCGACAACAACATCGGCCTTATCGATCAAAACCTCGAGTTCGTCACGCGAGGGGCCAACGCAAACGTGCACATCGCGGCCGGCAGTACGACGAGCAACATGACGTGCCAGAGCAGCAGGAATCTCATCCGGCTCAACCGGAGAAACGATATCCACGTCCACACCCTTATGGCTCAGGATATCGGCGGCAACCCAACCGTCGCCGCCATTATTACCAAAACCGACCAGAACGAGAACCCGATCGGGATTGAGCTTCAAGACCTCGTTGGCGGCAAACTCACCCGCTAGCTCCATAAGCTCGGCCTTCGAAGTCCCTTCGCGTTCGATGATATCCTCGAGACGAACGACTTCTTCGGTACTCAAAACCGGTTTCATCTATGCTCCTAGCGTATCTTGCGAAGCATCGCCCAAGTGCTCCGTCAATGCTGAATTCTGCAGCTGCTCAAGCTCATCTAAAACAGAGCGAGCCTCTTTAAATGTCTGCGCAACGCGTTTCTTGGTGCTCACCTTTTCGTCTTTTGGCTTAGGCCGAGCATCCTCGGTAATCGCGATAGCATTCGCAACGGCTAAATCTCCTGTAAGCGTAATGGAAAGAGCAACCTCAACAACACCCAGCTCTTGAGCGATCTCGAGTGCACGGCCCGAAAGCAGTGCCTTCGGTTTGCCGAGTTTATCACGCGTTACCGAAACATCCTTGCGACCCACGCCTTGACTAAAACCCGTGCCGAGAGCTTTAAGTACCGCCTCGCGCGAAGCAAAGCGGCTCGCATAGTGAGCAGCGGGACGCGATGATGCATCGCAATACGCACGCTCTTCTTCGGTAAACACACGCCGAGCAAACGACGGCGTCTTTTCAAGAATAGATTTCATGCGGGAAATCTCGACGATATCAACGCCGATACCAGCTTCAGCCATGTTCACCTCCATATCGCACAGACTAAGTTATTGTAGCCCGTTCACAGAAGATGCGACAAACGAGGGTTATAAAACACAGCTACTATGTGAGACAAAAGCCCGTAAACGCAAAAAAGGGGGAGGCCGCGAGGCCTCCCCCTTCTCAGTTCAAGCGCACGG
>UQXA01000018.1 GCA_900544865.1 uncultured Collinsella sp.
CACGAGCGGGGGCTCCTATCTTTTTAGTGCCCTCGGATTGGGTCATAGTGTCTGTAGGGGATGGGGCCGTCGCCGTTCTCGACATAGCGGGCTATGGCCTTGACAACGGAGTCGCTGATGTAGATGTGGCCGCCCTTCTCGTTGGGTCGATCGTTTCTGGTGGAGAATGCAGCCGAAACCTCGCCTTCCGCAAACGCGTCCACGGTGGAGCCGTTCTTGACGACGATGTCGTCCTGGTAGGTGAAGAGGGCGTTGGCGCCACCGTATCTGCCTTTACTTGCACGGACCGTCACGTTTGCATGATCGAGGGTGATGCCCTTGTGGGCATAGACGCCATATTCAACACCGTTTACGTTGAGGGAGGCGTTTGTGGCTGCGAGGCTGCCCTTGGCCTCGACGGCAGCATCTTTCTCGGAGCTTGCCTCGACCGTCCCGCCACCCTTGATGGTGAGGTTCTTGTCGGCTCCAATACCCTTGTCCTTGGTAGCCCTGGCGGTGACGGCTCCGCTGTCGTCAATCATGATATTGCCGTTTGCCCTGATGCCATCCGATGCACCCGTGGCGTTGACGTTGCCCGAACCTTTGATAGCGAGATCACCGCCGGCATTGATGGCATCAAACCCAGTGCTCGTGGCGTTGACGGATCCGGCTCCGTCGATGTTGATATTACCCGTGGAGAGGATAGCGTCCTCAGTAGATGTCACGCTGAGCGTGCCGCCCTCGTCGCCTTGGATATTGAGCTCGGCATTCTCGTTAGTGCCATGAAAAACGTTGATGCTTTCGATCCATTCGGCAGTGACGATGTTGGTTCCCGAGTAATTCACGTTGAGCTTGCCTGCGGCCTGGATCTCGCCGCCGTTATAGTTGTTGAGCTTCAAGTCGTCGGCGCCGTCCCACGACCAGGTACCGGCCTCGTCGCTCGCCGCGGTGTTGTACTTGTTGCCGCCGACCTTGACCCATTCCGCTGCGAGCGAGACGCTCGGCATGAGCAGCGAGCTCACCGTGAGCGCGCACACGGCGCCCGCGACGATGCGGCGCGTCACGCGGCGCCAGCTGCCGTGCGCGAGTCCTATGCGACGGCGAACGTCGGGTTCGGCAACATGGGTTCCGGCGGTAGTGTCATTGCGCTTGGGGGTCGTGAACAAGGCTGCCATGGTTGCTCCCGTTCTCATAGGGCCTATACGACTAGATTCAGCGTATCTGCTGGATGTTGCCGTCGGTAGTGCCGTTTGGAGGGCAAAATGGCCAAAATGGGGGAGAAATAGGCCGCACGCCGGCGCAGGGACCGGCGCTAAAAGAAAAGCGCGGGGCCGCATGGCGACTCCGCGCTTTATTGTTCAGCTTTTGCAGCCTTGCCCTTACGCTACGAAGAAGTAGACGAGGAAGGCAAGGGCCGCGATCCACCCGTCCCGTGCGCTAAAGGCCAAAGGCGTCTATGAGCGCTTGCGGCTCACCACGGCGCCTGCGGCGATGGCGGCTGTTCCCGCAAGGGCGGCTGCCACGATGGCTGCGCTCGAGGCGTCGCCGGTTGCCGCGAGCTTGCCGGTGGTCTTGGCTCCCGTGGCTGCAACTGCAACGGTCTTGGTTGTCTTCGCGCCCTCGGACTTGGAACCCTCGGGCTTGGTCTCGCCGGGCTTCTCCTCGGGTTTGATCTCCTCGGGAGGCACGATGACCGTGCTCTTGGCGACAGCGGCGTCATAGGGGGAGTCGATCGTGGCGTCACCCGTGCCGATGGTTTGACCTGCCTCGTAGGAGATGCTGGAGCCGTACTCTTCTTCGTAGCGATAGTTAATGACCTTGCCGCCTGCGGGCGCCTGGATGGGAGCGCCTTCGATCTTGATGGTGCCGATCGCCTTGCCATCCTCGCTTATGGCAAGAGCGAAGATTGCCGCCGTGTCTCCCTCAGCCGTGAGCTTGCTGCGGACGATCGAGATACTCGCGGGCGTGATGCCCTCGTAGGTCTGGGCGAAGATACCGATGTTCAGACCCCTAGGCTCAGGGATGACCGCGCCGCTTTGGTCGTTGCTGTAGTGATCGGGGCCATCGCCACCGGTCTCGACATAGCGGGCTATAGCCTTAACAACGGAGTCGCTGATGTAGATGTGGCCGCCAGCGACGTTTGGCTGGTGGTTTCTGGTAGAGATTGCAACCGAGAATTTGCCTTCCGCGAACGCGTCCACGATGGAACCATTCTTGATGACGATGTCGTCCCCGTCAGTGATGAGGGCGATGGCCTGGCCGCCGCTCGCGCTTGTACGGACCGTCACGGTCGCGTGATCGAGCGTAACGCCCTTGTAGGCATAGACACCATATTCAACACCGCTTGCGTCAAGGGAGGCGTTCGTGACCGCGAGACTGCCCTCAGTGTCGACGGCAAGATCCTCCTCGGAGTTTGCCTTAACCTGGCTGCCGCCCAAGATGTCGATGTTGCCGTCAGCCCAAATCGCCGCTTCTTCTATAGAGTTTGATTCTACCTCGCCACCGCCTTTGATGATGAGGTCACTGCCCGCGGCGATGCCGTAACCTTCGTCTCCTTTAGCGATCACTGTGCCAGAGGAATCGATGGTGGTCTTGCCCTCGGATTGGATGCCTTCGGTACCGCCCGTTGCATTCACGGTGCCCGAGCCCGTGATAGAAAGATTGCCCTTTGCCTCAATTCCGTCGGAAGTAGTGCTCGTGGTGTTCACAGTGCCTGGGCCAGAAATGGAGAGGTCGCCTGTGGATTTAATTGCATCGGCCTCGGCTGTCACATTGAGCTCATCCGTGCTATTCGAGCTCGTTATGTTCAACTCCGCTTTCTGGTTAGTGCCATCCTGCGCTTTGATGGCGGCTCCGGTGTAATCGGGCTCGGTTTTCACGGTGTTCTTGCCCTCGTACGCAATGTTGAGCTTGCCTGCAGCATTGATCGCACCGCCGTCATAGCCGTTGAGCTTCATGTCATCGGCGCCGTCCCAGCTCCAGGTGCCGGCGGCGTCTCCCGCGGGCCCCGCGGCCGCTTCGTGGCGGACGCCGCCGACGTCCACCCACTCGGCCGCGAGCGAGACGCTCGGCATGAGCAACGAGCTCACCGTAAGCGCGCATACGGCGCCTACAACGATGCGGCGTGTCACGCGGCGCCAGCTGCCGTGTGCGAGCAGCGTGCGACGGCGCACGTCGGGCTCGACAAAATGGGCTCCAGAGGTTTTGTCATTGCGCTTGGGGGTCGTGAACAAGGCGGCCATGGTTACTCCCATCCTCATAGGGCCTATGCGATTACGCCCAGCATATCTGCAGGATGTAGCCGGCGGTAGTGCCGTTTGGAGGGCAAAATGTCCAAAACTCGGGAAGCAATATATCGCGCGTCCGTGCGTTGCCTGGACTTAAAAGAAAAGCGCGGAGCCGCTCGATGCGACTCCGCGCTTTGGTGTTCTGCTTTGGCAACTTTGCCGCTACGCTACAAAGAAGTAGACGAGGAAGGCGAGGGCTGCGATCCACATGAGCGGCTTGATCTTGGAGGCCTCGCCCTTAAAGAGCGCGACGACCACGTAGGCGATAAAGCCCAGGCCAATGCCGGCAGAGATGGAGTAGGTGAAGGGCACGCCGGCGACAATCATGAACGCCGGGAAACCCTGCGACACGTCGGACCAGTCGATCTCGGAGGCTTCGCTCATCATGAGGTAACCGACGTAGACCAGAGCACCGCAGGTGGCGGCGCTGGAAACGATGGTGACGATGGGGGAGAAGAACGCGGCGAGAATGAACAGCACGCCGGTGGTGACGGAGGTGAGGCCCGTGCGGCCACCGTCGGCAGCGCCAGAGGTGGACTCGACGAAGGTGGTGATGGAGGAGACGCCCATGAAACCGCCCACAGCAGCGGCGGCGGAGTCGACGATCAGAATCTCCTTGATATTCTCGACGTTGCCGTCGTCGGTGAGGAACTCGCCCTGCTTGGCCACGGCCATCGCGGTGCCCATGGTGTCGAAGAAGTCACTCATGAGCAGCGAGAACGAGATGACGAGGAGCGCGGGGTCGGTAAGGACCTTGACGATGGCAGGCACGCCGCCGGCGTCGGCGATGGGGCCACCGATGCTCGAGAAGTCGAGCGGGGCGATGATACCGGTCGGAGCCTGGGTCACACCTAGGGGGATACCGGCGATGACGGCGACGACGATGCCGATGAGCAGCGAGCCGGGGACGTTGCGGCAGGCGAGGGCGACTGTCACCAGGATGGAGATGATGCCGACGATGAAGGTGGGGGAGGTGATGTCGCCCAGACCGACGAGTGTACCGGCGCCAGCGGTGATAATGCCGGCATCGCACAGGCCAATCATGGCGATGAACAGGCCCAGACCCACCGAGATGGCGTGACGCAGGACAACCGGGATGGCGTCCATGATGGCCTCGCGCAGGCCACAAAGCACGAGCAGCAAGATGACGACGCCCTCAAGGAAGATGACGCTCATGGCCACGTGCCAGTCACCGCCGCAGACGGTGGTGGTGATTCCAGCGATCATCGCGTTGACGCCTAAGCCCGACGCGCAGGCGAGCGGGCGGTTGGCGAAGATGCCCATGCAGATGGTCATGATGCCGGCGCCCAGGCAGGTGGCGCAGGCGAGCGCTCCCGCATCGATGCCAGCGCCCGAGAGCACCGCGGGGTTGACGGCGATGATGTAGGCCATCGCCAGGAATGTTGTCAGTCCAGCGCGAAGTTCGGTCCCGATTGTGGACTTGCGCTCACTGACGTGAAATAGTTCGTCCATGCATACCCTTTCCTTGTTCGGCCCCGAGTTTAGGCCGATTGACACGAACGCTCCCACTATAGCCCCTTTACGACGCTGTTGTTCCTCGCATGTTGATGTTCGGCGCTTTGTAGCAGACGGACGGTATTATTCGCATGAAAATGTGTGGGTACCGTATACTTAAGCAGTTACAACGACCCCTATGGAGGAACGTATGATTAAAGAGCTCTGCCACGACGAGGCTGTTCTGTCCCAGCGTTGCGAGGTTGCGACCGTCGAGGACGAGTCGGTGGCACAGGACCTGATCGATACCATCAAGTCGCTCGACGATGCCGGCTGCCTTGCCGCCAACCAGATCGGCGTCACCAAGAAGGTCTGCGTCTATCTGGACGACGCCGGCGAGCCCCATGTGCTCTACAACCCCCGTCTGGTGTTTGGCCTGGGTGCCAGCAAGATGGAGGAGAGCTGCCTGACGCACGAGGAGGTCACCAAGTCCACGCGCTACATCAAGTGCAAGGTTGCCTTTGACCAGATCGTCGACGGCAAGATGAAGGAGTGCCGCCGCGACTATGCGGGCTTTGAGGCACAGATGATCCAGCATATGATCGACCACTGTCTTGGAAAGTTGGTCTAAGGGGACCAAAGCACCGCACCTTGCCGCTCAATCGTCGCTCGCGTATCTTAAGTACGCTTCGCTCCTCTTTCGTGGCAATCTGCGGCACTTTGACCCCTTAGACGACCTGCGGGGTTAACTTAGTTGAGTTTATCCTGCTTGAATAGTCCGGGCGTGACATTGTTGTCATGTCCGGGCTTTTGTGTTTAGCGCCTTTTTGTTTGGAGACAATGAAATTAGCAAGAACGTAAAGCTAGGAGGCGCTATGTGTACGAGTATTCGATTTACCGATAATTCTGGCCACATGTATCTGGGCCGCAATCTCGACTGGAGCTTTGACTACGGCCAACAGGTTCGCGTGATGCCGCGCGGGTTTCACATTCCGTATTCGTTTATCGACGACGCGACAGCGGCACACGCGGTGATCGGTATGTGCATCGATTACAAGAACTATCCCATGTTTTTCGATTGCGGTAACGATGCGGGTCTGGCTGTGGCGGGGCTCAACTTTCCCGGCTATGCCGAGTATGCCGAGGGCCCTGTCGACGGCAAGAACAATATCGCGGCCTATGAGTTCCCCCTGTGGGTGGCAGCGACGTTCTCGACGGTCGATGAGGTCGAGGCCGCGCTGCGCGACACGGTGATTGTCGCCAAATCTGCCGGAGAGGGGCTGGGCGTGTCGCTGCTCCATTGGATTATCGGCGACAGCCAGCGCAGCATCGTGGTCGAGATGATGGCTGACGGCCTGCATGTATACGACGATCCGGTCGACACCCTTGCCAACCAGCCGACCTTCCCGTGGCACATGGAAAACCTGCGCACCTATATCACCGCCACAAGCGATTTTCCGCAGACGGCGACATGGCGTGGCGCCGAGCTTAAGCCCTATGGAGCCGGTGCCGGCATGCGCGGCATTCCGGGCGATTGCTATTCGCCGAGCCGTTTTGTAAAGGCGGCGTACCTCAATGCCAATTACCCGCAAAAGGAGAGCGAGACCGAAAACGTCGTTCGCATGTTCCGCTCGCTCGAGGGCGTGGTGATGATCGAGGGAGCGTCCAGGATGGGCGATGGCAAGTTCGAGAAGACTATCTACACCGGATGCTTTAGCGCGCGCACGGGCAATTATTACTACGCGATGTATGGGGATCCGTCGATTCGCTACGTGAGCCTGATGGATGCCGAGGGCGCGAGCCCCGATAGGCTCGTGGTTCCCGAGCCGCGCCGTTCGTAGCCGATAGCTTTACCGCAATGCAAAGCGGCCCTGCATCTCCCGTGAGGTGCAGGGCCGCTGTCGTTGATTTGTGACGTCGCTAGAAGTTGGCGTCGTTGAGTTGTTCACTCTCGAGGCTGTCGAGCTGTTGCTGTTCGGGCGTATCGGCGACACTCTCGAGCAGCTCGGTGGGATCGACGTTCATGCTCTTGCCGGCCTCGTTGCCGTTGACCAAGTCGTCCGAGAAGATGTCGACTTCCATTTCCTCGGCCTCTTCGATCTGGATCTCGAGCGGCACCTGGGTGCGCACGAGTTTGACGGCCGGGCGCATGCGGGCAAAGAGCGGTACGTACTCGATGATGATGGCCGAGTTCTCGAGACCATACCAACGTGCCGGGCTTCCGCAGGCGCGGCGGACGGCATACTTGATGGCCATGACGCGATGGTCGTTGCGGTTGATGTCCGTTTCGGGGGCAAGCATCTTGCGCAGCATGCAAAAACGGAAGTCGCCCACGTTGCCGCGCGTCTCGTAGATGGAGTAGGTGTGGTGCTGCGGCGGCAACTCACCCGAAGCCATCAGGTCGCCGACGATCTGACGCAGATAGGCGTTGATGCGCTGGTTGACCTTAAAGCCCAGGTCCAGGCGAACGCGGAAGAGGAAGTCCGTGCCAAAGGTCTCGACGGAATACTCGTGCGTATAGGGCTCGTCGGTGACATGCACGTTAATGAACCAATACGCCTTGGCGCGCTTGGGATGTTTATCCAGGATGGAATAGAGCACGTCGCGGTCGAGTGTGAGCGGATCGGGGCTGTTGGTGAGGAACACCAGGTTGTCGGCGAGCACGGGATAGGTCTCGTCGTTGCGCAGGCGGTTGAGCTGGTCGATGTACTTGGAGACGGGCAGCAGGATCGTCTGCGTGCGCTCGATGGCGGTGCCGCGGCGCCACACGTACATAAGGCCAAACAGCAGTGCGGCCAGGAAGATCATCACATAGCCGCCGTCAAAGAACATGGTGAGGCACGAGGCGAAGAAGCACAGCTCAATGGCACCGAAGAGCAGGGCGAAGACGCAGGCGCCCAGCTTGTGCTTGAGGATGCCGGCGATGTAGCTCGTCAAAAGCGTCGTGGTCATGAGCATGGTCACGGTAATGGCGAGGCCGTAGGCGCTCTCCATGCGCTCGGAGTTTTGGAACAGCAGAACGATGAAGATGCAGCCGACCCACATGATGTTGTTGACGAGCGGAATATAGAGCTGGCCCTTGGTGTCGCTGGGGTAGTGGATGCGCAGATGCGGCATAAGGTTGAGACGGGTTGCCTCGGATACCAGCGAGAAAGAGCCGGTGATGAGCGCCTGCGAGGCGATGATGGCCGCCACGGCCGAAAGCACGATGGCAAAGGGACGCAGGGGCTCGGGAAGCATCATATAGAACGGGTTGACGATATCCATCGCGAGCATCTGGGGATTGGAGTTGTTGGCAAGCAGCCAAGCGCCTTGACCAAGATAGTTGAGGATAAGGGCCGCCTTAACAAACGGCCAGGATGCATAGATGTTTGCCTTGCCTACGTGGCCCATGTCCGAGTAGAGGGCCTCGGCGCCGGTCGTCGACAGGAAGACGAAGCCGAGCACCATGATGCCCGAGTGGTTGATGGGCGAGAACAGGAACATGATGCCGCGGATGGGGTTGAGGGCGCGTAGGATGGACAGGTTGCCGAGCATGTTGAACAGGCCGGCGCCCGCCAGGAACAGGAACCATAGCGTCATAAGCGGACCGAACAGCTTACCGATTGACGAGGTACCGGCGCGCTGCATGGCAAATAGGCCACAGATAATGATGATGGTGATGATGATGACGTTGGTCTGGCCGTCACCCAATAGCGCGTGGCCCCACTCGATGGTGCGCAGGCCCTCAATGGCTGTGGTGACCGTGACCGCGGGGGTGAGGATGCCGTCGGCGAGCAGCGCCGCGCCGCCGATCATGGCGGGGAGAATCAGCCACGGTGCCACCTTGCGCACAAGACTGAACAGGGCGAAGATGCCGCCTTCGTTGTGGTTGTCGGCCTTCATGGCGATTACCACGTACTTGACCGTGGTCACGAGCGTCATGGTCCAGATGACGAGCGAAAGCGCGCCCAGGATCATGTCCTCGCTGACGGTGCCGATGCCGCCGTTGTTGGCGACGATTGATTTCATGGTGTACATGGGGCTCGTGCCGATGTCGCCATAGACGACGCCGAGCGTTACGAGCAGCATGCCAGCGGAGAGGGGAATGGCTCCGTGCCCGCCCTGCACATGCTGATCTTGGAGGTTTGCCTCCAGTTTGTTGTGTGCCACGTGGACTCCCTTAGACATCCGGTTATCTGTCTAGGACAGATAACCTTTATGCCGTCTTTATACATACAAGAGCAGTTTGGCACATCGGGTTATTTTAGACAATAATCCCCAGCTGGGGATTATTTATGTACACAGGTAGCATTTCAAAACAGGGGCTTTTAAGCACGTGCTGTCTGGGCGATGCCGGCTTTGGCGTTTGTGCGTTTGCCGACGAGTTCGCAAAAAATTGCGCCGCCGACGATAAGTGCGGCGCCCATCAGGCGGACTGGTGTTATGGCTTCGCCTAAAAGGACGGCGGAGAACACGACGGCCGAAAGCGGCTCGAGGTAGCCGACAACCGCGACAGTCTGGACGGGCAGCTTGGCGACGGCACTAAAGTAGAGTAGGCAACCGATGCCGGTGTTGACGACGCCGAGCATGACGACGGCGCGCCAATCAATACCAGCGGCGACGCCGGCGGACAGGAATGAGGGGGCGCCCTGCGTGATGAGCGTGAGGACCAGCGCGGTCACAAAGGCGGCGCTCACCTGGAGCGTGGAGTTTTCGAGGCCTTCGATGTGTGGCGCACCCTTGCTAGCGATGACCATCAATGCATAGCAAAATGCCGAGGCGATTCCGCAGGAGATACCAGCAATGGGCATATTGCCGCCTAGACCTTGCGCTGCAATGAGAAAAGCACCGCAAGCAACGGCGATAAAGCCGGCGATTTTTCCGCCGGTCAGCTTTTCGCCAAAGATGAGCGGGGAGAGGGCCATAACGATGATGGGGCCGCAGTAGTACAGCAGCGAGGATACGCCGACGCCGATCGTCTGGTAGGCGCGGAACAGAAAAATCCAGCTGGCGCCCAGCGCGGCTCCCGAGAGGAGGAGGGCTGCGGCTTCGCGGGGGCGAGATGGCGCCTGCAACGTATGGCGTTGGGTGATGGCGAGAATGGTGACAAGCGAGAGTGCGCCCAAAAACGTGCGTAGTAGCACGATATCGGAGCTCGGCAGCGCGATGGCAGCGGCGATGATGCCGTTGGAACCAAACAACAGCAATGCTGCTAAGTACGTAAACAGTCCGTTGTTCATGCGCTGACATCCCCTCTATATCCGAGCATGTTCACTATGGGTGAACTGGCTTTAGAAGAAAAGCGAATATAATGCATGGCAAACATGACAAAAACTCATGCAAAGGTGGAGGGGTGCCGTGGAAACGAATATTCAAAAGATGCAGGTGCTGCTGGAGACGGTGCGCGCCGGAAGCTTTACGCGTGCTGCCGAGCGCCTGAGCTATTCGCAGTCGGGCGTGAGCCGTATGGCGGCCGATCTTGAAGCCGACTGGGGTTTTAAGGTGCTCGACCGCAGTCGCGAGGGCGTGGCTCTTTCTGCCGACGGGCGGCAAGTTATGCCGGCGGTCGAGACGTTATGCGAGGAATTTGTTCGTTTGCAGCGACGGGTGGATGAGATGCGTGGGCTCATGCGCGGCAAAATCTGCATCGGTACGTTTTCGAGTGTGGCGACCCACGTGCTGCCGCCGGTGATTGCACGTTTTCGCGCCGATTACCCGGATGTCGATTACGAGCTACTGATGGGTGATTACTCAGAGATTGAACAATGGGTGGCGGAAGGGCGCTGCGATCTGGGCTTTATCCCGCGTGAGCCACGAGAAAACGGCATGACATCGCGGTCTTTGGTGCGCGACGAGTTAATGGCGGTAGTGCCGGCAGACTCTTTGCTTGCCACGGCGGAGGTCGTCTCTCTTGCCGATTTAGCCAACGAGCAGTTTATTCTGCTAGAACGCGGCACCGATGACGAGATTACGCCGCTGTTTCGTCGGGCGGGACTGACAGTGCGCTCAAAACTGTCGACTTGGGATGACTATGCGATTATGGCTATGGTCGAGGACGGCTTGGGCGTGAGCATTCTTCCCGCGCTCATCTTGCGCCGCTGTCAGTTCGATGTTGCCGTGCGCCCACTCGAGGGACATCCTCATCGGCAGATCAACGCCATATATCGAACGGCCGACGTTTCGCTTGCCGCTGCTCGATTCCTTGAATACCTCTAAACGCGTGCATGTCATTGTCCGCTTTGGGCAAATCTCAGAGTCTGGTGCATTTTCTTATGAAATTGAACTTTCGAATGAGGTACCGCGTTATACTGCTGCCTAAATTGAACCTTGGTTCAATTCGTGTTCTATAAATTGAACTTTGCCAGCAAGGAGGTTCTAGTGGCCCAAGAGACGTTTAGCGATCGCCTGCGACAGACTATGTCCGATCGCGACGTTCGCCAGTCGGACGTAATCCGCGCATCGGAGATGCTCGGCAAAAAACTCGGCAAGAGTCAGATGAGCCAATATGTGAGCGGCAAGACGATCCCGCGGCGCGATGTGGCTGAGCTGCTCGCCCGTATTTTGGAGGTCGATGTTACCTGGCTGCTTACCGGTGACGCCGATCAAGGCGAGGCATCATCACCCCGCAACGATTCCAAACCCGAACCCCATCCCTCAGCTCAAATTGCAAGGAGCACCACCATGCGTACTTTTTCTAAATCCACCAAGCTCGATAACGTCCTGTATGACGTGCGCGGTCCCGTCGTCGACGAGGCCGCCCGTATGGAGGACGAGGGTGAGCGCATCCTCAAGCTCAATATCGGCAACCCGGCGCCCTTCGGTTTCCGCACGCCCGATGAGGTCATCAAGGACATGCGCCAGCAGCTGCCCGACTGCGAAGGCTATTCCAACTCGCGTGGCCTGTTCTCCGCGCGCAAGGCAATCATGCAGTATTCGCAGATCAAGGGCCTGCCCAACGTTCAGATGGAGCATATCTACACGGGCAACGGCGTGTCCGAGCTCATTCAGCTTTCGATGAACGCGCTGCTCGACAACGGCGACGAGATTCTGATCCCCAGCCCCGACTATCCGCTCTGGACGGCGTGCGCAACCCTTGCCGGCGGTCATCCCGTACATTATCTGTGTGATGAGCAGGCGGATTGGTATCCCGACTTGGAGGATATGGAGTCCAAGATTACGAGCGCGACCAAAGCTCTCGTCATCATCAACCCCAACAACCCCACGGGTTCCGTCTATCCGCGCGAGGTGCTCGAGGGCATCGTCGAGGTTGCACGTAGGCATCAGCTGATGATCTTTGCCGATGAGATCTACGACCGCCTGTGCATGGACGGCTACGAGCACGTCTCGATTGCCTCGCTCGCCCCCGACCTGCCCTGCGTCACCTTTAGCGGCCTTTCCAAGTCGCACATGATCGCGGGCTATCGTATTGGCTGGATGGTGCTTTCGGGCAACCAGCGCTGCATGAGCGACTTCATCATGGGCATTAACATGCTCTCCAACATGCGCCTGTGCTCCAACGTGCCGGCTCAGTCGATTGTCCAGACGGCGCTCGGCGGCCATCAGTCGGTTAACGACTACATCCGCCCCGGCGGTCGTGTCTACGAGCAGCGCAACTTTGTGTATGAGGCGCTCAACAAGATTGACGGCATCTCGGTGGTCAAGCCGCGCGCGGCGTTCTATATCTTCCCCAAGATGGATGTGAAGAAGTTCAACATCACCGATGACGAGCAGTTCGCCCTTGACCTGCTGCACGAGAAGAAGATCCTGATCACGCGCGGCGGCGGCTTCAACTGGGCTGAGCCCGACCACTTCCGTATCGTGTACCTGCCGCGCATGGAAGTACTCAAAGAGTCCCTCGAAGACCTCGCCGACTTCTTCGATCATTACCGCCAGTCCTAATTAGTTCCGCCGTTCTACCGAACGGCGGACCGCTTGACGCTGCGCGAGCCGCATTCACGCCAATCTGACGTTCAATTTCGAGGGCGCGACCAGAAGGTCAGCGCCCTCTCATTTCACGTCACCTTGGCGCAAATGCGGTTCGCTCGCTGTCGTGTGCTCAGCCTGCGTCGTTACCATGGTCCATTAGGGACGGAGGAAAACAGATCATTTTCCTTGACCCGCGGAACTATATAACGACGCCGTTGCAGTGGTCGATTTCGTGTTGGATGATCTCGGCGGTGTAGCCCGAGAAGTTTTTGATGCGGTGGACGAAGTTCTCGTCCAAATACTCAACCTTAATGCGGCGATAGCGGGTACAGGGACGCTCGCCGATCAGCGAGAGACATCCTTCGCTCGTCTGATAGGCATTGATCTGCTCAAGAATTTGAGGGTTGTACATCAGCAGCGCCCTGTTGCCGTCTTTTACGCAGATGATGCGTTTGCGCACACCGATCATGTTGGCGGCGAGCCCCACGCACTCGTGCTCATGCTCGTGGAGCGTATCCAGGAGGTCTTGCCCGATCACGGTGTCGTCGGGCCCTGCGTCTTCGGAAGGCAGGCGCAAAAAGAACTCGGATTTCATGATGGGCTTAATCATGGCGGGCTCCTCATGTCTCATGCTTTCGTGGACTTTTAATAATAGCGCGGAAGGAAAGCTGCGCGTCCGCGTTACAATCTTTCGACGTTGGACCATGTTGCCAGGCTCGTCGTGTACGGCGTCTGGCGTAAGTCTAGGGCTCATTTTTCGCCCTGGACTGTTCCTCTGGGGCGATGCGACTGTCGTTCCAAGAGGAAGGAAATGCATGGGGAGCAAATCTCAGCAACAAGTTCAAGTAACGCCATCGGCCACAGCGGCGCTTCTCGTCGTAATGTATATCGCAGCCTTTGTTGCCGCGTTTAACGAGAACATCATTAACGTGGCGTTGCACGACATTATGGCGGTCTTTTCGGTGAGTGCCACCACGGCGCAGTGGCTTGTTTCGGGCTACATGATCGTGACATCGATCTTTACGGCCATCATGGCCTTCCTGTCCGGTCGTTTCTCGACGCGCAAGCTGCTGTTTTTCGCATGCGGATGCCTGGTCGCCGGCGAAGTCCTGTGTTTGGTCGCTCCGTCGTTTAGCGTTTTGCTGCCAAGCCGTATTTTGCAGGCTGCGGGATCGGGCATCTTGTTCCCACTCATGATGAACGTGGTGCTGTCTTGCGCCCCGCGCGAGAAACTCGGCTTGTATCTGAGTCTGGGCGGTGCCTGCATTACGCTAGGGCCGGCATTTGGACCCGTGATCAGCGGTCTTATGTGCACGTTGTTTGGCTGGAGGGCAGTGTTTGTAGTGCCGCTGGTGGGCGGCATTGCGGTCGCTGCGGCGGGCGTTAAGCTTGTTCAGAATGTTGGAGAGCGCTCGAACACCACGCTTGATATTCTGTCGGTTGTTTTGCTCGCCGCCGGCATTACGGCGTTTGTGTATTCCGTGGGTGAGTTCTCGACCAATCTGATTGCCGGTGTCGTGGCGCTTTTCGCTGCCGTTGTGCTGCTCGGCCTGTTTGCGGCCCGCCAGTTCAAGCTCGAGCATCCGGTGCTTAACGTGCGTCCCATGGCGAGCGTTCGTTTTTGGCCTGCGTGCTTGCTTGTGGTGGTGTCGATGATGACGACGTTCTCGATGAGCGTTTTGTTGCCGCTCTATTTTGAGGGCGCATACGGCATGACCGCACTTATTGCGGGCTTGCTCATTTTGCCGGCGATTGCCTGCAACGCCGTGACCTCGATTGTGGGCGGACGCGTGATGGACGCCCGTGGCGCATGGCCGCTGCTGCCGGTCGGTTTTGCCCTGATTGCCGTGGGGCAGACTGCCATCTCGATGACGGCGGCAAGCATGAACATCGGCGTCGTCGTGGCGCTGACCGTTGTGGTGTATGCCGGAGTCGGTTTGGTGCTGAGCCCCTCGCAAACGGCCGGCTTGGAGACGCTGCCTGCCTCTGAACATCCTCACGGAACGGCATTGCTCAACACGTGGAACATGATTGCCGCATCGCTTGGCCCGTCGCTGTTTATCGGCCTGCTCTCGAGCTCTGCGGCGACTGCCGGTGCCGCTGGCGTTGCGACGGACGTTGCCCAGGCGATTGGATTTGCAACTGCCGTGCGTGTGGCGGCTGTAATTGCCGTGGTCGGGTTTGTGGCGTCGCTGGTGTACGCTCGTCGCGAGTCGCACATGTCGCATTAATGTGTGCACATAGATTCTGCAGCTAGATTGGATGGCGACACCATAAACTAATGGACGTTTTGCCGAGAGGCATGATTGTTTAAAGCGCAAAGAGTGCGCGACGGGCCCCGCGAATGGGGCGATGATGCCCGAGAGGGCCAAGAAGGAGTCTCATGTCCGAGAACGAAGAGATCATGAACGAGACCGAGAACGAGACCATGGCTGCCGAGGTCGAGGCAGTCGAGACCGTGGAGACCGAAGCTGCCGAGGTTGAGGCTGCTGACGAGGTTTCCGCCGAGGAGGAGGCCGAGGTTGTCGAGGCCGCCGTTGATTACGATGACGAAGAGCTGATGGACAAGATGCAGAAGGCCGCCCGCCTGCTGCGTAGCCGTCGCTTTGCTATTTCCAAGGAGGAGGAGGCCAAGGCCGAGCGCATGGCGAACATCGAGCGCGCCATCAAGCTTCTTGACCTCAAGCCCAAGATGGAGCAGAAGGAAATGTCTGACCTGCTGGGCATGCGCCTCCGTGAGCTCGATGGCCTGATGGCCGAGGCCGAGGCTGCCGATCTGGTCGGCCGCATCGACGACGCCGAGGGCGATATGCGCAAGATCGTCGTCTTCGCCGCCGAGGATGCCGTTGAGGGCCTGGTCGAGCTTGCCAACAAGAAGGAGAAGCTCCTGCCCGAGCTTTCTTACGAGGAGGCCACCGAGCTGATGGCCGCCCTCGATAAGGTTATCGCTCCGCTCGTCGCCATGGGCCTGGACGAGGATCGCGGTCCTCGCGGCGGCCGTGACGACCGTGGTGGCCGTGGCGGCGACCGTGGCGGTCGCGGCGGCTTTGGTGGCCGTGGTGGCGACCGTGGCGGTCGCGGTGGCGATCGTGGCGGCCGTGGCGGCTTTGGTGACCGTGGTGGCGACCGTGGCGGTCGCGGCGGCTTTGGCGGCAACCGTGGTGGCTATGGCGATCGCGGTGGCAACCGTGGCGGCTTCGGCGGCAACCGTGGTAACGACCGCGGCGGTCGCGGTGGCGATCGTGGCGGCCGCAACGGCGGCGGCTTCCGCGGCAACCGCTTCTAGTTGGGTTACGCGGTTTTACCAAACCGCGTAACTAGTTGACGCTGCGCGCCCACCAGAGCGACAACTTGTCATTCAAAGAGGACGGCATGACCAGAAGGTCTATGCCGTCCTCTTTTCATGCCAATTTGTTCGCTCTGGTGGGCGCTCGCTGTCGGTGCCAAAACATCGACATTGCCATGATCCAGACCTGCTAAAAGATAGTCGTTGGGGACGTTCTTGTTTGACTGGTCATTTAAGAACGTCCCCAACGACTACGTAGCATGAGAGTGGATAATCTCCCGGTATGAGCCCATATTCATGCTCAAGGTGGGAGATTATCCACTCTCGTTTCGTTTGTTGATTTCGATGCCTACATTTGTAGGAACAGTTCGTGGAGGCGGGTGTCTTCGTCGAGTTCGGGGTGGAAGGTTACGCCGAGCTGGTTGTCTTGGCGGGCGGCGACGATGCGGCCATCGACTTCGGCCAGGGCCTCGGCATCGCCGTGCACCTCAACGATGCGGGGCGCGCGGATAAACGTCAGCGGCACTTCACCGTCGATGCCGGCTACCTGCCCCTTGGTTCGAAAGCTGCCGAGCTGCCTACCGTAGGCATTGCGCTCGACGAGCACATCCATGGTTGCCAGGCGCGGCGTCCCCTTATCGTCGTGGGCGGCAAGGTCGCGCGCCAGCAGAATCAAGCCGGCGCAGGTGCCCAGGACGGGCATGCCTTCAGCGATACGGGCACGAAGCTCCTCGAGCATGCCGAGCTCGGCAAGCAGCTTCCCTTGAACGGTGGACTCGCCGCCGGGAAGTACCAGACGGTCAAAGTCCTGCTTCAAATCAGCCGCCTGCCTCAGCTCAATACAGTGTGCGCCAAGCCCGGATAGTCTTGCCTCGTGCTCGGCAAAAGCGCCTTGGACCGCCAGCACGGCGACCGTTTGGTCTGCATAATCGCTCATGTGCGATCCTTTCTGCTGGACTAGCGCCCGCGCTCTTCCATGATAATCTCGATCTCGTCGGCGTTGATGCCCACCATGGCCTCGCCCAGGTCCTCCGAAAGCTCGGCAATGAGTTTGGCATCGGTGAAGTTTGCCACGGCCTTGACGATGGCGGCTGCGCGCTTGGCGGGGTCGCCGCTCTTAAAGATGCCCGAGCCGACAAAGACGCCCTCGGCACCCAGCTGCATCATCAGCGCGGCGTCGGCGGGGGTCGCTACGCCGCCGGCGGCAAAGTTCACGACGGGAAGCTTTCCCGTGGCATGGACCTCGCGCACCAGCTCGACCGGAACCTGCAGTTGCTTGGCTGCCTCAAAGAGCTCGTCGTCGCGCAGGGCAACAACGTCGCGGATCTGCTTTTGGATCTTGCGCATGTGGCGTACAGCCTGGACGACGTCGCCCGTGCCCGGCTCGCCCTTGGTGCGGATCATCGTGGTGCCCTCGGCAACACGGCGCAGCGCCTCGCCCAGATCGCGGGCGCCGCAGACAAACGGCACGTCAAACTGGGTCTTGTCGATGTGATAGACGTCATCGGCAGGGGAGAGAACCTCGGACTCGTCGATGTAATCGATCTCGATGGCCTGCAGGACCTGCGCCTCGACAATGTGACCGATGCGGCACTTGGCCATAACAGGGATGGAGACGGCCTCTTGGATGCCCTTGATCATCTTGGGGTCGCTCATGCGCGAGACGCCGCCTGCGGCACGGATGTCGGCCGGGATGCGCTCGAGTGCCATGACGGCGCAGGCGCCCGCCTCCTCGGCGATGCGTGCCTGCTCGGGCGTGGTGACGTCCATGATGACGCCGCCCTTGAGCATCTGCGCGAGCTCGCGATTGAGTTTGACGCGATCGGCCTTGCTGGTCTGTTCTGCCATGGTTGCTCCCTTGGTTGGCATGTGCATTGCTTGACGGAACATCCTATCGGGGAGCTGGGTATGGCAAAATACTCAGTTTTCGAGATAATAACAAGGTCAGACTAATACCAGATTGAATGGCTTAATAAGGTCAGGTGATAAACTCATGCTTGACTACAATTTGGAAAAACGCGGCGAAGCATCGCTCTATGAGTATGTTTACCAGCAAATTCGAGATGATATTGTTGCTGGCCGTATTGCGGCGGGGGAGCATCTGCCGTCTAAGCGCGCCTTTGCCAGTCATCTGGGAATCAGTGTCATTACCATCGAGAATGCATATAGCCAGTTACTCGCTGAGGGCTATATTTGCTCAATGCCGCGTCGTGGCTACTACGCTTGCGAGCTTCCGGATGCACCGGTTTTGGCTTCGGCTGCGGAGGGCATCGACCGAGATGCCGTCTCTGTGGACCCCAGCGCGCATGATGTCCGCGGGCGGGTCGAGCAATTCGACGCACTTTCTCCTTCCGCTTTGGAGGCGGCGCGGCTTTGGCAAAGCGCGCTACGGGCGACGCTAGCATCCGAAGACGAACGCGAAATCTTTTCGCCCGCACCGGCGCAGGGCACTGCTCGGCTGCGACGCGCAATTGCTCACCATCTGCACGGGACAAGGGGTATGAATGTCGACCCCAACAACATCGTTATCGGTGCGGGCGCCCAGCTGCTCGATACCATGTTGGTTCAGTTGCTTGGCGCGGACAAGGTGTATGCGGTTGAGGATCCGGGCTATTTGCGTCTGACGCGCATCTATCAGGCTATGGGTTGCAAAGTTCGACATATCCCGTTGGATGATGACGGCGTGGACCTGAGCGCTCTGCAGAAAGCTGGGACCGATGTCCTTCACCTTATGCCGTCCCATCAGTATCCCACCGGTCTTGTGACGAGCATTGCGCGTCGCTATGCGCTGCTGAGCTGGGCCGCCGAGCGATCAGGTCGGTATCTCATCGAAGATGACTTTGATTGTGAGTTTCGCCTTGCCGGCAAGCCGATTCCTGCGCTCGCATCGATCGATGCCGCCCAGTCGGTTATTTACACCAACACGTTTTCGAAGAGCCTGTCATCGGCGTTGCGTCTAGCGTACATGGTGCTGCCCGACGAGCTGATGGAGCGGTTTAGGCGCGACCTTGGTTTTTACGCCTCGTCGGTTAGCTCTGTTGACCAGGTTGCTTTGGCGCGTTTACTGGAATCGGGTGATTACGAGCGACATGTGAACCGCGTGCGCGTTCGTGCTCGCGAGGCGCGTGATGGCCTGGCGGCGCTTGTACGGAAGGCATTTCCGGCGGGGGAAGTTTTAGTCGAGCACGCGGACGCCGGCCTTTACTGCGTCGTGGCCGTGGAGCGCGGAACGGGCGGAAGCTCTTTTGCGCAGGCCCTCACACGCTCGAGTATCCCGTTCATCGATGTCAGTGACTGTTTTTGGTGTGCCGATGGTGCATCTGCCCCTGAAAACCCGACTCGAATCCTTGTCCAGTATGACGATCTGAGTCCAAAAGTGCTAACTACCTTGGAATTGCAGCTAATGGGGGGGGGCACTCTGCAACCTAAGTGAGTAGACTTTCGGCACTTTGGCGACCAGGCAGTTTTATAACAAGCTACCTACCTGCGGTTTTGAAAAGCAGGATGACCGGCCTGCTCGGGATGTTCAAAAAAGTCTACTCACTTGCCGCGCAAAGCTTCTACATGAGAAAAAATGGGGTTTCAACAGGGTTTCGTCCAGCTCTCGGCAAGCTTTTGGCCAGTTGGGGAGGGCTGTTGAAAACTTGGCAGTCCGTTCGGCGCCATTTTTGGTGCGTTCGCGCCAATGCGTGACTGACTGGGTTGAAATTCGTGTTTTCCTGTGCCTATGAAGGATCTACTTTGTGACATATCGGCTTTTAGGTACTGGCGTTTGCCTCCTCAAGTCCGCGCTTTGTGTCCGCCGCTTCCACGACCGGAAGAAGACCGGCAGCGATATGATCTCGCCCGCAACCCGACGGCTGCGGTCGCGCTCGGTTTTCCGTTGTATACATTGGTTCGGACGAGAAACAAACGGACTTGTCCTGCCAGCATTAGGCAGCGGCTGTTTCTTGGTGAGCTCCCCAGGGAATCCGTGCTGGAAACGGAGCATGGGTTTTTGGTTACATCTCCTCTACTGACGACATTCATCATGTCGCGGCATCTGACGGATCTTCAGCTTCTTTTGGTATTGGCGGAGATGTGTGGCTTGTTTGCGGTGTGTGCCCTGCCGGCGGCACTTGAGGCGGAGCTTTCGCGTGCAATTGATTCGGGCGCGATTTCGACAACGTTCGGTTGGGTGCGCTGCCCGTCCGAGGACGGCATCGCCTCAAATTTATGGCGTCGAGACGCTTTGGTTTTGGGCGGAGACCTTGACCGTTTTTGTTCAGATGTTTGCGGGATGCGTTGCGGCAATAGATTTATGGCGGTATCGCAACTCGTTCCATTGGGTGCCGCGTCGCCTTTTGAGGTCGAGGCGTATTTGTTGCTTGGACTGCCGCGAGCCCTGGGAGGCGAAGGGTTTTGCGGCATAGAGCTCAATGTCGAAGTGACGTTAAGCACAAGTGCTCGAGCGATTGTGGGAAAGTCCCGTGTATATATCGACCTACTTCTTTCTTCGCCGGACGGCAGGCGACAGGCGGCCATTGAATGTCAGGGAAAGGCCTCGCACGGACGCGCAGGGGATGGCTTGCGTGACGCTGACCGCATGACGGCCCTTCAGGCCATGGGCTACGATGTACTTCTCCTGACACACAGACAGATATCCGATGAGGATAGATTCCGCGCGATCGTTAAGGCCATATGCAGGATGCTCGATGCTGAATATCGTGATAAAAGCTCAGATGAGCAAAGGGCTGAGACATTACTCCGGTCTGAACTATTCGTTGACTGGACAAAATTGGGAGTAATCGACGGGAAGATGCCCGTTAGACACAAAACGGCTCAATCGTGGACGGCTGCGGTTCTAAGTGAGTAGACTTTTGGCACTTTGGCGACCAGGCCGTTTTGCAACAAGTCATTTACCTGCGGCTTTATAAAGCAATATGGGTGGTGTGCTCGGCAAGTTCCAAAAAGTCTACTCACTTAGTTTTTGACGAGAAGCCGATGCCGAAGGCGGTCCTATTTCAGGGCGTTAACAAGTTCGTGAGGCACGAAAAAGGCCCGAACCAATACGGTCCGGGCCTCATCGAGCTTGAGGTTATGTCTCAGGCGGTTGGCTTAGCCAAAGTAGCGCTTGAGCAGGCCGGCGAAAGCCTTGCCGTGGCGGGCCTCGTCGCGAGCCATCTCGTGCACGGTGTCGTGGATGGCATCGAGGCCGGCGGCCTTGGCACGCTTGGCAAGATCGGTCTTGCCGGCGGTGGCGCCGTTCTCGGCTTCAACGCGCATCTCGAGGTTCTTCTTGGTGGAGTCGGTCACGACCTCGCCCAGGAGCTCGGCGAACTTGGCGGCATGCTCGGCCTCCTCGTGGGCAGCCTTTTCCCAGTACAGGCCGATCTCGGGATAGCCCTCGCGATGAGCGACGCGAGCCATGGCCAGGTACATACCGACCTCAGAGCACTCGCCCTCAAAGTTGGCGCGCAGGTCGGCAACGATGTCCTCAGAGACACCCTCCATCTTGGCGACGCCCACGACGTGCTCGGCGGCCCACTCGAGCTGGCCCTCCTCCTGCTTCAGGAAACGAGAACCGGGAACGCCGCACTGGGGGCACTTAAAATCCTCGGGCAGCTGGTCGCCGTCGAACTCTTCCACATAACCGCAAACGGGGCAAACAAACTTCATGATTCGATCCTTTCGATCGATGGCGATTGCGCGCTCGTCCGGTCCCGTAAGGGCCCTCTCCGGACGTGCGTCTTGACGAGTTCTATTATCCATAAATGCAACCAAATGTAAAGCCTATTAGGAATGATTTTTAATAAAACAATTTTGAGATATGAAGATGTTGATTGATTAACGATTGGCAGGCCGTCTTTGACCGCCGCTGAGTACAATCGGCCGAGCAAATGTTGACCTATCAACAAATGAAGGAGTTTCCTTTATGCATCTAGCCCGTCGTGCCTGGTGCCGAACATATCAGACGGTTTTTCGCATTGCATTGCCGATCCTGCCCTATACCGAGCCGCGCATTTTAGAGCATGCCGAGGATGTGCCCGCGGTGCTTCAAAAGCGCTCGATCCAGAAGGTCCTTATCGTGACGGATCCCGGCATTGCCCGTCTGGGGCTCACGGCACCGCTCGAGACGGCGCTCGCATGCAGGGGGATTGGCGTTACGGTCTATGCCGAAACGCGTGCAAACCCCACGGTTTCAAACGTGGAAGAAGCGGCGTCCCTGTATCGAGAGAGCGCCTGCCAGGCCATTATCGGCTTTGGCGGTGGCTCGGCCATGGACTGTGCCAAGGGCGTGGGCGCACGCATTGCGCAGCCAAACAAGCCCATCAACAAGATGCGCGGCCTGCTGCGGATTCATCGTCGCCTGCCGCTGCTCATCGCCGTTCCCACTACCGCCGGTACGGGAAGCGAAGTCACGCTTGCGGCGGTAATTACCGATGACGGGACGCACTACAAATACCCCATTAACGACTTTGTGCTCATCCCGCGTTTTGCAGTCCACGACCCCGAGTTTACGTGCGGCTTGCCCGCTTCCATTACGGGGCAGACGGGCATGGACGCCCTGACGCATGCCGTTGAGGCCTTTATCGGGCGAAGCACCACGCCCTATACGCGCAAGATGGCGCGACAGGCGGTGCAGCTTATCCACGACAATTTGCTCGAGGCCTATGAGCATGGTGACGACATGCGCGCTCGTCGCAATATGCTTTCGGCGGCGTATAAGGCGGGCGTTGCGTTTACCCGCTCCTATGTCGGATATGTGCATGCCATCGCGCACAGTCTGGGCGGCCGATACGGAATTCCGCACGGTTTGGCCAACGCGATCATCCTGCCGCACATGCTTCGCGCTTATGGTGACGCCGCCGCCCCCAAGCTTGCCGATCTTGCTCGCATGGCGGGCATTGCGCCGGCTACCGCGCAGGATAGTCTTGCGGCCGAGGCCTTTATCGATTGGGTCGACCGCATGAACGAGATCCTGGGAATCCCCAAATATGTCTCGGGCATTCGCCGCTCCGACATTCCCGAGATGGCGGCGCATGCCGATGCCGAGGCCAATCCGCTGTACCCCGTTCCGCTTTTGATGGACCGCTTGGAGCTCGAGCGTATGTACGAGGTCGTCGCGGGTGGTATGTTTGAGGACGAGAACTAGGAGGGTGCCATGAACACCGAGGAAATTGCGCGCATCGTCGGCGATCAGCGCACTTACTTTAAAACGCACGCTACGTTTGATGTTGATGCCCGACGTCGCGCGCTCGTGAGTTTACGCGATGCGGTACGGGCGCACGAGGCCGATATTGCCCATGCACTCAAGACCGATTTGGGAAAGTCGCATGACGAGGCATATATGTGCGAGATCGGCACGTCGCTTTCCGAGATTCGTCATCAGATCGCTCACGTGGCTCGATGGAGTCGTCCGCGCCTGCGTCCGTGTGACCTTGCCAACGCCGTGAGCGCGTGCAAAACGCAAGCCGTGCCCTATGGCGTCACGCTCATCATGGCTCCGTGGAACTACCCGTTTTTGCTAACACTCGAGCCGCTCGCCGGCGCCCTTGCCGCGGGCAATACCGTGGTCATCAAGCCGAGTGCCTATGCTCCGGCATCGAGCGCGGTGCTCAAGCAAATCTGTGAAGAGGCATTTGATCCGCGCCTGGTGACGGTTGTCGAGGGCGGGCGCGCCGAGAACGAAGCGTTGCTCGATGAGTGCTGGGACAAGATCTTCTTTACCGGTAGCGTTCCGGTCGGCAAGCTCGTCATGGAGCGCGCGAGTAAAAACCTCACGCCCGTGACGCTTGAGCTGGGCGGCAAGAGCCCCTGCATCGTGGATGCGACGGCAAACTTGAAGGTCGCGGCACGGCGTATCGCCTTTGGCAAATGGCTCAACGTAGGGCAGACCTGCGTGGCGCCCGACTACCTGCTGGTCGATACGCGCGTGCACGACGAGCTGCTGGGCCTCATCAAGGAAGAGGTCCGCCGTATGTTTGGCGAGCATCCGCTCGATAACGAGGATTACGGGCATATCGTCAATGCTAAGCATTTTGCGCGCGTGCGCGGGCTGATCGATCCCGATAAGGTCGTGCTGGGAGGCACGGCGCGCGAGTCGTCGCTCAAGATTGAGCCGACGATCCTAGACGGCGTGACCCCCGATGACGCCGTGATGCAGGAGGAGATCTTCGGTCCCATCTTGCCGGTGCTGACGTTTGAGAGCCTAGACGAGGCCGAAGCGTTTATTACGGATCGTCCGACGCCGCTGGCCCTGTATATCTTTAGTCAGGATCGCGCAGTTCAGCAGCGCTTCGTGCGTTACGTGCCCTTTGGCGGTGGCTGTGTCAACGACACGATCATGCACTTGGCTACGAGCCATATGGGCTTTGGCGGCATGGGCGCGAGCGGTATGGGGCAGTACCATGGACGCGAGAGCTTCGATACGTTTAGCCACAAGAAGAGTATCGTGAACAAGGCAACTTGGCTGGACGTGCCGTTTCGGTATGCGCCCTACGCAAGCTGGAAGCACAAGTTCGTGCGCATGTTTGTGCATTAGAAAAGGGCGCAGGTAATACGAACAAGTGTTCCTATTACCTGCATTTTGCGTTAGACTACTGTTATGGAGCACGGATGGGCCAACTCCCTTTAGAAGGGATTTGGTATGAACGTAAGCGATGTTATTTCGTTATTGGCGTTGTTGATTGCGGCTATCGAACTCGGTCTGTTTATCGGCCGAATGAAATAGCCGCCCCCGCGTAAGCGAAGACGGCCACTTCTCACGATGAAAACGTGTATCGGAGTTGGCAAGACCCGCGGCAACGGGTGCCATCCGTGTTCCTATCTTATCTGCAAGCGTTCTGTCGCGCAAGCGTTGAGGCAAACGATTGAAGGACGCAGACAGGATGTATTTGTGTCCGCACGGACCCGTAGACTTCTCAATAAGGTTAAACACCGGTTTATCCGGCCGTTAGGGGAGTTGCTATGTACGAGCCTTCACGTGTTCTTCTGTCGTTTCACATCGCGGGATTTCAGTATGCCGACGGTGCCTTGGTCCTGGGCGATCTTAAGGTTGGCGATAAGCTGAAACTGTGTGCCGAGCGCGATAACCCTCATGATCCCGAGGCGGTTGCGATCTACTTCGGCAACACTAAGCTTGGCTATGTTCCGGGAAACGAGGTCGGCCCGCTGTCCTTGATGATGTATTACGGCCACGAGGACGTGTTTGAGGCCCGCGTGCAACAGGTTGCCCCCGAACGCAGCCCGTGGCACCAGGTGCGCGTTGGGCTCTATGTGGTGGATGCTCGCTAATCGGTATGGGAGACTGCCATGTTTGATGACGATGACCTGTTCGATCTGACGGATGATCCGTTTGAGTGGGATATGCTACTCGATGACGATGAGTTGGAGCAGGACCGTAGGAAACGGCAGGACAAGAAAACTCAGAGTGACGCTTCGAAAAAGCAAGACAAGCGCCGCCGCGGACTGTTCGGTGGGCTCTTTGGATAACCGCCGCATCGCTACGTCTGTATACTTAGCACGAGTTGAACACGTTGCGAAATGAGGACATAGACGATGATGTGGTTTACCGCCGACCTGCACCTGGGCGATACGAATATCTTGCACGACATGGACCGGCCATTTGGCTCGGTCGAGGAGATGAACCGCAAGGTCATCGATGCCATCAATGAGTGCGTGGATGTGGACGACCGCCTCTACATCCTGGGAGACTTTACCTATCGTTTGCCCCTGGCGGAGGCGGTGCGCCTGCGCGAGCGCATTGAATGCCAGAACGTGACGCTCATCCGTGGCAACCATGACGGTGATTGGGAAGACCCCGACGTCCCGCAGATTTGGGATGACGTGCGCGATTACCTGGAGATTGCCCCCGGCTATGCCAAGGGTCATCGTCTGGTTATGAGCCACTACCCCATGCTCAGCTGGAATGGCAAGGCGCGTGGTGCCATCATGCTGCACGGGCATATCCACAGCAGGGGAGACCGCACCAACGCGCGCAACCGCGATCGTGAGCGCCCTATCTTTCGCTACGATGTTGGTCTTGATGCCAACGAGTATAGGCCCGTAAACCGAGACCAGATTCTTAGCTTCTTTGGGTTATAGGGCGCCAGAGCCACCACAAAGGGGACAGGCGCCTTTGTGGTGGCTCTGGCGCCGTTGCCATTATGGCGGCGGCGCCTTTTTTGTCCGCGTGGCGCGGTAGAGTGTAGGCGGTTGAAATTTGCGTCCATCGAGGAGCTGCTATGAACGAGATCAAGTGCCCGCATTGCGGCGAAGTTTTTAAGGTCGATGCGTCCGGCTATGCGGATATCGTCAAGCAAGTGCGCGATGCCGAGTTCTCGCGCGATCTTGATGAGCGCGTAGCGGCGGCTCGACGCGAGGGCGAGCAGGCGCTGGAGCTTGAGCGTTCGCGTTCGGTGTCTGCCCTGCGGGAGGCGGAGTCTCAACGCGACGCTCAGCTTGTCGAGCAGAAGAACGCTGCGGCGCAGGAGTTGGCACAAGAGGTTGCCATGCGCGATGCCGAGCTTGCTGAGCTGCGCGCCAAGCTCGAGGGCGCTGCCGCAGAGCGCGAGAGCGCAAGTCAGCGTGCGGCGGTTGAGGCCCGCGCCGATGCTCAAAAGGAGAATGCCGAGCTGCAGCGCGAGATCGACAACCTGCGTGCGCAGCTGGGGCGCAAGGATGACGAAGCCAAACTCGCCGAGGCGGCGGTGCGCAATGCCGCTCAAAACGACCTGTCCGCCCGCGACGCTCAGATTGCCGAGCTGCAGGCCAGGCTCGCCGCGGCGGACAAGGCCCAGGAGATGGCGCTTGCCGCTGCCGCGGCAGAGTCGCGGCGTGAGCTCGATGCCGCTCGCAGCGAGGCCGAGCGCGCGCTTACTGACTATCGCGCGAAGGTGCAAGAGAAGTTTTCTGCCGCAAAGGCTCAGTCCGAGCAAGAGGCCGAGGGCCTGCGTGCCCAGCTGCGCGAGCAGGAGCTGATGGCAAAAATGAACCTGTCAGAGGCGGTCGCCGCGGCGGAGCGAGAGCGCGATGAGGCGCGTGCCAAACTGACGAGCGAGCTGGCGGTGCGCGATTCTCGCGAGGAACAGGCCAAGGCGGCACACGAGCTCGAGCTTGCGCAGGCCAAGCGTGCGAGCGATGACCTGATTCGCTATAAGGATGAAGAGATCGAGCGCCTTAAGGACATGAAGGTCCGCCTGTCCACCAAGATGGTGGGCGAGTCGCTCGAGCAGCACTGCGAGACCGAGTTTAACCGCCTGCGCATGACGGCGTTTCCCAACGCGTACTTCGAGAAGGACAACGATGCGTCCGAGGGCACCAAGGGCGACTTCATTTTCCGTGAGTGCGACGCGAGCGGCAACGAGGTCATTTCGATTATGTTCGAGATGAAAAACGAGAACGACGAGACTGCGACCAAGCATAAAAACGAGGACTTCTTTAAGAAACTCGATCACGATCGTCGCCAGAAAGGCTGTGAGTACGCGGTGCTCTGCACGTTGCTCGAACCCGAGAGCGAGCTTTACAACGCCGGCATCGTGGACGTGAGCTATCGCTACGAGAAGATGTACGTGATTCGCCCACAGTTCTTTATTCCCATGATCACGCTTCTTCGCAACGCCGCCATGGGTTCGCTGCGCTATAAGCAGGAACTGGCGGAGTACAAACAGCAGAATATCGACGTCACGAACTTCGAAGCCAAGATGGAGAAGTTCAAGAATGATTTCGGTCGCAACTACGAGATCGCGAGCCGCAAGTTCCAAACGGCGATTGATGAGATCGACAAGACGATTAGCCACCTGCAGAAAACCAAGGAGGCGTTGCTGTCCTCCGAGAACAATCTGCGCCTAGCCAACAAGAAGGCGGACGATCTTACCATTCGCAAGCTCACGTGGGGCAACAAGACCATGAAGGCCGCGTTTGACGAGGCGCGCGGGGCTGCGACAGAGACAAACGATGAGCCAGCCGAGGCGGATTCGTATGAGGTCGAGGGTGCCGAGTAAGGCATAGCGTATAGTGCAAAAGTGGGGCCGCTGGCGATATTGCCAGCGGCCCCGTTTCGTTCCGGTAAGTTCGGCTAGTCTTCGAGCAGGTCCTCGATAAAGCCGACACGGTAGTTTTTGAAGATGACCTCGCCGCCGTCTTGCGTGGCGTCCAGGTCGACATCGCCCATGATGCCAAAGTCGTGGTCGCCATCCTCGTCGGCAAAGATCTGGTGCACGTGCCATACGTGCGCGGTCTTCTCGTCGGACTCGTCAATGGAAAACATCGCGGCGCTGCGGGCATCTCCGTCGGTGAGGATTTCCTCGTGCTGCTCGTGGTAAGCGTCGAGTGTTTTTTGCCAGCGGATCTCGCTCATGCCCCAGTCGTCGTCGAGCTCGCCCAGGTCGCGAACGTGCTCGCGGGCGGCAAGGGTCACGCGGCGGAAGAGCGCGTTGCGCACCAATAGCGTGCAGCCGCGACGGTCCGCCACGACCTCGTCGATGCCCTGCGGCGGCGCAGCATCGAGGGCTGCCGGGTTGCCGGCGTTCTCCCACTCGTCCACCAGGCTCGAGTCCACCGAGTGCACCACAAAGCCCAGCCACGAGATAATGTCGCGCAGGCGCTCGTCGCGCTTCTCGATGGGCACGGTGCGGTCGAGCGAACGATAGGCCTCTGCTAGGTAGCGCAGCAAAATGCCCTCGGAGCGGGCGATGCCGAGCTTTTGAATGTAGCCCTTAAAATCGCTCGCGCTTTCCAGCATATCGCGCAGGACGCTCTTGGGCGAGAGCTGGTAGTCGTTTGCCCAGGGCACTTCCTGGCAGTACTTGTCAAAGGCGGCGTCGAGCAAATCCTCGAGCGGCTTTTCGTACGTGACGTCCTGAATGCGCTCCAAGCGCTCCTCATACTCGACGCCGTCAGCCTTCATTTCGGCCATCGCGCGGTCGCGCGCGGCGCGCTCCTGTGCGCGCAGCACCTGCTTGGGATCCTCGAGCGTTGCCTCGACCATCGAGATCAGATCCATGGTATAGGTCTCGCTCTCGGGGTCGAGCAGCTCCAACGCGGCAAGCAAGAACGGCGAGAGCGGCTGATCGAGTGCGAAGTCCTCGGGCAGATCGACCGTCAGCGCGTAGTCGATGTCCGGCGCGGCGTCAGCCGGAGCGTCGGGCGCGGGTGGCACCTCGGTGCGAACGACGACGCCGGAATCGATGAGTGTGGCGAAGATTTCGTCGGCGCGAACCTCGAGCTTGGCCTTTTCCTCGGGAGTCTGCAGGCTCGTCTCGATGAGGTCGTGTACGCGGGCTCGGGCATCGCCGCCCTGCTCGACCACGCTAATCACCATGGAGTGTGTGATGCGCAGGCGCGGCTTGAGCGTTTCGGGCTGCGTCTCGATCAGGCGCTCAAACGTCTGCTTGTTCCAGGTGACAAAGCCCTCGGGGGCCTTCTTCTTTTTAATCTTGCGGAGCTTCTTGGGGTCGTCGCCCGCCTTGGCCATGAGCTTGGCGTTCTCGATCTCGTGCTCCGGGGCCTCGGCGATGACCATGCCCTCGGTATCGAAGCCCGAACGGCCGGCGCGGCCGGCTATCTGATGGAACTCGCGGGCGCGCAGGCGACGCATCTTGTAGCCGTCGAACTTGGTGAGCGCAGTGAGAACCACGGTGTGGATGGGCACGTTGATACCGACGCCGAGTGTGTCGGTGCCGCAAATGACGGGCAGTAGGCCCTGCTGCGCCAGGCGTTCGACCAGTAGGCGATAGCGCGGCAGCATACCGGCGTGGTGCACGCCGACGCCGCATCCAAGCAGGCGTTTGAGAATCTTACCAAAGGCCGTCGAGAAGCTCGTTCCCTTTGCCGCTTCTTTGATGGCCTCGCGCTGCTCCTTGCTGGCGATGCCAAAATTGGCGAGCGACTGTGCCGTCGCAAGGGCGGCATCCTGGCTAAAGTGCACGATATAGAGCGGGGCCTCGCCGCGGCGCATGGCGAGCTCGACCGTGCCCTCGAGGGAGGTCGTCACATAGTCGTAGCTCAACGGAACAGGACGAGGGGCGTCGACAACCAAGTCGCAAGCAGCGCCGGTGTGTTCCTCGAGTGAGGCGGCGATGGCGGTGACATCGCCGAGCGTGGCGCTCATGAGCATAAATTGCGTGTGGGGCAGGGTGAGCAGCGGTACCTGCCAGGCCCAGCCGCGGTCGGGGTCGGCAAAGTAGTGGAACTCGTCCATGGCCACGCAGCCCACGTCGGCGTCCTCGCCTTCGCGCAGCGCATCGTTGGCAAGGATTTCGGCCGTGCAGCAGATGACGGGCGCCTTGGTATTGATATGCGTATCGCCGGTGATCATGCCGACGTTATCGCGGCCGAGTACCTGTACCAGGTCGAAGAACTTTTCGCTGACCAGGGCCTTGATGGGGGCCGTGTAATAGCAGCGCTTGCCCTGTGCCATGCCAATAAAGAGCATGCCCAGCGCGACGAGCGATTTACCCGATCCGGTCGGTGTTCCCAAAATGACGTGGTCGCCGGCAGCCAGGTCCATGAGGGCCTCTTCTTGGTGATCCCACAGCTCAATGCCGCGATCGCTCGTCCATTCAAAGAAGCGTTCGAAGGCTTGGTCGGGCGTGAGCCACGGTTCGGGCTCACTGCCGTCCTCGGGCTCCCACCAGGTGGGGGAGAGCGCGCCGAGCGAGCCAAACTCGGCTTCGGTTCCCGTGCCGCCCGAGAATGAGCTGGCGGCGCCGGCGCCGGAAACGGTGCTGGCGGCGGTATCTGTCGTGGTCTGTGCCATGTGGTTGCTTTCTCTCGCGTTTGTCCGCCAACTATTATGGCGTAGCGGCGGCGCTGGTTGCCAGCGCGCGAGAAAATGCAGGAAATGGGCGTTCTGCCCGGCCGTTTGGTGCAGTTGCCAGCTAAGTGAGTAGACTTTTTGCGATGTCGCGAGCACATGGCTTTTGCGCAAGGGCTCTACCTGCGGTTTTAGTTTTCGCTATGCGGGCTGTGCTTGGCTATTGCAAAAAAGTCTACTCACTTAGGTTTTGAGGGTTGCTTGCTGACGCCTATTTGCGCTTGTTTGCCGACACCGCGACCATCAGAGGTCCCTAGGACTCTTGCGGCAGGCGCTTCTTGCCTTTGCGGGCGCGGTTTCTAAAGTTCTCGACGGCCTCTTCCATGCCCAGAGGTACATAGGTGAGCTCATCGAGGTTGTCGGGCAGGTAACAGGCAAGGCTTTGCTCCTGCGCGCGGCCTGCTGCGAGCTGTTCATCGCTGGGCTGCGCACCGGGCGTGGCACAAATGCCATAGACGGCGGCACCCATCTCGCGCGTGCGGCATTCATATTCGGTCTCGGGATGCTCGGGATGGTCGCGACGAACGTCGTCGCTTACCCAAAGCGTGTCGTAGCCTGCCGCGGCAAACTGCCCCAGGGCGTAGTCGCGCAATGGCTTGCTGTCGGTTCGCAGTGTGACGGTGGCGCCGACTGCAAAGAGCGGGCGGTAGAGCATCAGATGGTCGACATGGACGAGTCGTTTTTTAGCGTACTTGGCCTTGGGCTGCGGCGTGGGAAAGTTAATGGTGATGGCATCGAGCTCGCCTGCGGCAAATAGCTGTGGCAGCGATGCCGCGCCTCGGGGCAGCACAAGCGCATTGGGCAGCTCCTGCTCGCAGATTTTCTGCGCGGCATAGGCGATGCAGATGGGCTCCTGGTCCATACCGATAAAGAGGGTGTTTGGCTCGTGGGCCGCGCGCTCTACAAGGTACGTTCCCTTGCCGCAGCCAAGATCCAGGTGAAGGTGTTCGAATGGCTTGCTGCCAACTGGCGCACAGGCTTCACGCCAATCTCCGGCATAGGCCTCGGGGTTCGTCTCAATCGCATCGGCGTAGCGCTCCAGGCGCTCCTCGAGCATAAAGTTCTTAGGCGTGCGAACGTGGACGGCTCCCATGAGGCTCCTTGGTCATAAATATGGAACGCATAGCTGCGCGTTCCGTCAATGGGTTGAAAAGGGGTGGGCATTATTTGCCCGAAAGATGCGGTACGGCTCGACGGCGAGTCGTCGGTGCCTACAGGCGCTTGAGGATCACATAACGGTTGAGCTCGCCGCTGCGACCGTCGGCATGGAAGCGCTCAAGCTCGCGCACGGGGACCTCGCCGCTCTTGTAGAACGTACGGACGCCGCGCACCAGGTCGGTGATCTGCTGATCGTCAAAGTGATGGCAGTAGCGGTAGGCGTGGCGGTCGTTTTGCCAGCCAATGAGGTGGTCGCCGGCTTCAAACTGCGCGGAATCGTAACCCTCAAACGGCGGGGTGAGCTCGGCGCGGGCTTCGGCTCGAACGGCCTTGCGCGCCATGCGCTCGTCGTTCATAAACTCCCAAAAGCTGATGGCGATGATGCCGCCCGGGCGCGTTTGCCGCACCAGGGCGTCGAGCACGCGTACGCGGTACTCGCACGACGGCACGTGGTGCATAAAGCCAAAGCAGACCGAGATATCGGCGAGCGGGGCGTCGAAAAGCACGTCGGGCGTCTCGGCGGGGTTGAGCTTCATAAGGGCGTCAAGCACGTCGAGTTCCTGGAAGTGCAGGTTGGGAATGCGCAGGGCGTGACCGTGCGCATCGATAGCCAAATCCTGACACGAGTCAACACCATAGAACTCAAACGGGCAGCTGGCATCTGCCGAGGGGTTTGCGCCATCGACGCCCTTGGCGGCAAGTGCGCCGCCGGCGGCAAAGTTCTCGAATCGCATATTGCCACAGGCAAGATCGAAGACGCGGACGGGATGCTCGATCGTGGCGACGTCGAGCTGTTCGAGCGCGATATCCATGGTGCGTACCCAGCCGGGCCACGGGGCCTGGCGCGTATCGGAAAAGGAAGCGGAGTGCTCGCGATAGAACGTGTTGTTGAGCTGGATGAGCGATGAGGCGAAATCGCGGTTCACGGCGCGGAACTCCCTCCGTTAGCGGTGCGAAATAAACAGTACGACCATACTACCGTTAACGCCGCAACGGGGACAACCGAGCTGCGGCTCATTGCTTTGTTTGGACACATTTCCGCAGCTCATATGTGCCCGCAACCGCCAGTTGTCAAAAATCTCACTAGAATAGGTGGCATGCTTTTGGCGGTGGCGGATAGATTTTTAACTGTGCAAGGCGCCTTAAGAACAAAAAACGGTCCGGCGGCACGGCTGGCATCACATAGGAGGAACCATGAATGTAGAAACTGCGCAGCGGCTCGCCGACCTTCGCCGCAGCAAGGGCTTTAGCCAAGAAGGGCTGGCGCGAAAGCTGGGGCTGTCGCGCCAGGCGGTTAGTAAATGGGAGCGTGCGGAGAGCTCGCCCGATACCGAGAACCTGATCTCGCTCGCCAAGCTCTATGGTGTGAGTCTGGACGAGCTGCTCAATCCGAGCGATGAGATTGAGGACGATATCGAGTTTGAGAACGAGGACCGCGCTCGTCAGCGCGAGGCCGAGGCGGCAGAGCGCGCCCGCACCCATGAGGCGGCGGCGCGTGCCACCGAGGCGGCAACGCAGGCAAGTGACGCGGCAGCCAAGGCGGCGCAGGCGGCAAGCTGGAGTGCGCAGGCTGCCAATGCGGCGACGGCTCAGGTGACGGGTACCGGTGCGGCTGGTCCGACTCCGGTGAAGGGTCCGTTCCAGTCATTCCCGTATTGGGCCGTGTGCTGGCTGCTGTTCTTTTTACTGATGTTCCTGTTTGGTGCCGGCCCCTTTGCTGCGCTGATCTTCTTCACGATTCCCATCTATCACTGGGTGGCGCGTGCACTCGATGGCGATTGGGCGCGCGGGGATATTCAGGTTGGTCCGGCACCGGTGGCGGTCAGGGCCCAGGGGAAGGATACTTCTGCGGAACCTGATGCTGACGTGGCTACCGCGGCCACCGCTGAGCCATGTGCCAAAGAAGGTGACGAATGATGAAGTTTTCGCATGAATCCAAGCTGCGCCTGGGCGTCGGCATCGGAGCGTTTGTACTGATTATCGGGCTTGTTTTTGGCGTTTCGCGGACTTTGATTCATTTTGATGGCCCGTGGGATCTCGACGATGTTATACCCGGCTTGTCCGGTATGGACGATGTGGTTGATGACGACGATTTTATGAACGATGGCGGTAACTATTCCGCTCGGCCTCAGCAGCTTTCGTGTACGACCTTTGATGCCGATGAGTTTCGCTACCTCGATTTCGATATCGATGCGGCTACGGTGGACGTCAAGGTTGTTGATGGTAACAAGGCTCGCGTTATCGAGCGGGGACGCGTTGCCAATGGTATGGATGCCTCCAAGGCCGCGACGCAGAACATCGCATCCGTCGAGGACTCGACGCTCAAGGTTTCCCAGTTTGGAAGTGATGACGGTAAGGCAATCGATCGCTCAGTTACGGTCGAGCTGCCGCGCCGTGTTGCCGAACATCTGAAGGGAGTCAACGCGCACGTGGGCTCGGGTGATCTGCAGATTGCCGGTGTCACCTGTGATGGTTTCGACCTTTTCCTGGGTGCGGGAGATGTAGAGTTTACGGGCAGCGTGACTGATGCGCTCAGTGCTGAGGTCGGTTCGGGCGATGTGACGTTCGAGCTCTACCAGGCCCCCGCGAAGTCGATGGACGTGAGTGTGGGCTCGGGCGATGTGGAGATGATGGTTCCGAACTCGACGGGCTTTAAGGCGAGCCTTACCTTGGGCAGCGGCGACTTCGAGAGCGATTTCCTTCCGCTTGGCTACGACGGCGAGACCATTTTGAATCTTGAATTCGATAACGGCGATAAGTCTGCTACGTATCGTTTTGAGGTCGGTTCGGGCGACATGTCATTTGATTCAGAGTGACGGGCGGTTATCGAAGACTTATATACCATAGCTGCGCTGTTTGATGGAGGCGCCGGAGCCGTGACGGGCTCCGGCGCCTTTGCCTTTACAATGGGGACATGGAACAGATTATCTTGAACATACTCGAGGCCCTGCGTCGTGGCGAGACCGTGGACGACAAAGCGCTCGTCAAACTGATACATGCCGAGGCGCGCCGTGAGGGTGCCGACAAACGCGATTTGGCCAAGCGCCGTCTGCTGCCGTTCTACCAGCGGGTAAAACGTGAGGAGCCGGCTCGTTGGGCTGGGTGGAATGTCGATGCCGAGCTGGAACGTCAACTGCTGCAGGTGCTGCGTATGAAGCCGCGCCGAACGGCTTCGGGCGTGGCGACCATTACCGTCATCACCAAGCCCTGGTCGTGCTCGGGCGATTGCCTGTTTTGCCCCAACGATTTGCGCATGCCCAAAAGCTATCTGCACGCCGAGCCGGCGTGTGCCCGTGCGGAGCAAAACTGCTTCGACCCGTATCTGCAGGTGAGTGCCCGTTTGACGGCGCTTTCGCAGATGGGGCATGCGACCGATAAGATCGAGCTCATTGTGCTCGGCGGTACCTGGAGCGACTATCCGCAAGGGTATCAGGCGTGGTTTATGTCGGAGCTCTTCCGCGCGCTCAATGACGATGCCGTGGCTGGTGTGGCGGCTAACCCCATGTTGGCGCGTCCGGGCATCAGCCGTGCCGAGGCGGGGCGTCTGCTCGATGACGCGCCCGCCGATGCGCTGCCGCCGGTGGTGGCGGAGCGTCGCGAGCGCTATCGGGCTGCCGGCATTGCGACAGACGAGGCTGAGCTTGCTGCCGGCGTTGCCGACGAGCAGGAGCGTGTGGATGCTGCCGTGGGCGGGTATAACCGCGCGGTGCGTCGTCTGTACGGCCCCGGTACGCCGTGGGGCGAGGTTGCCGAGTGGCAGGCGGCAACGATGGAGGAGCTTGAGCGTCAGCAGCGCATCAACGAGACGGCGAAGCATCGCGTGGTGGGGCTCGTTATCGAGACGCGCCCCGATGCCGTGACGCCGCAGACGCTTACGCTCATCCGCCGCCTAGGCTGCACCAAGATTCAGATGGGTATTCAGAGTCTCGACCAACATTTGCTCGATATCAACGAGCGTCGCATTTCGGTGGCGCAGATCGAGCGGGCGTTTTCGCTTGCACGCCTGTTTGGCTTTAAGATCCACGCGCATTTTATGCTCAACTTGCTGGGCGCCACGCCCGAAGGGGACAAGCGCGATTACGAGCGCTTTATGACCGAAGGGGCCTTTATGCCCGACGAGGTCAAGGTCTACCCGTGTGCGCTCATCGAGGGCTCGCGTCTGGTGGGCTGCTACGAGCTCGGCGAGTGGCGCCCCTATACCGAGGAGGAGCTGCTCGACGTGCTGGCCGATGACATCGTGGTGACGCCGGCGTTCTGCCGTATTAGTCGCATGATCCGCGACTTTAGTTCCGACGACATTATGGTGGGCAACAAGAAACCCAACCTGCGTCAGCTCGTTGAGAACCGCCTGGCTGCTCGGGGTGACGGTGCGACGGTGCGCGAGATTCGCTATCGCGAGATCAGTACGGCGGGTGCCGACTTGGATGAGCTTTCTCTTGATGAGGAAGTGGCGTACGAGACGCCGGTGACGCACGAGCGCTTTTTGCAGTGGGTGACGCCGCAGGGCAAGATCGCGGGCTTTTTGCGGTTGTCGCTGCCCGACCATTCGTTTGTTGCCGCGCATGCGGACGAGTTGCCGACGTCGCCGGACGAGGCGATGATTCGCGAGGTGCACGTGTATGGCATGGCGGCACGCGTGGGCGACCAGGGCCAGGCGGCGCAGCATCACGGGTTGGGGCGTTTACTCGTAGAGCGTGCGTCCGAGATTGCCCGGGATGCCGGCTATGCGCGCGTCAACGTGATCAGCGCGATTGGTACGCGCGAGTACTATCGCCATTTGGGTTTTTACGATCATGGACTCTATCTGCAAAAGGAGCTCTAGATGAACAAGCCGAGTGTTTCTGCCGGCGTCGTTGCCGGCGTTGCTCTGGGAGCCGCGGCGCTTGGTGCGGCCGCTGTCGCTGTTCGTGCTGCCTGTCTGCAAGTTGCGCGAACCCGCAATGGGTTGGCGCGTGTGAAACGCGTGCACGACGAGAGCGGTGACGAAGTCCGCGTATTGGTGCAAGGTGGCGTCTACCAAAGCGCGAGTTACGTTGGCGAGCGCTGGGCGGAGCCCGTCTTTGCGTACTATCGCGCGTTTGACGACGTGTTTGAGGCCGAGGATGCGATGCGCGACGCTTATGGTCACGGTATCAACCGTATGCTGATGCTGGGCGGCGGCGGGTTTGCCTATCCCAAGTTCGCGCTGATGTCGCACGAGGGCTTGCGCATGGACGTCATCGAGTATGACGGAGAGATTACGCGCCTGGCGCGCCGTTGGTTCTATCTGGACGAGCTGGAGCGCACGGTGGGCGACCGCTTGCGGGTGATTACTGCTGAGGCTCGCTCGTATCTGGGTGTGACGAGTGTGGGCCATCGTCGCTACGACGTGGTCGTGAGCGATTGCTTTGGCGGTGCCGAGCCCGTACGCGAGCTGGCGACGGTTGAAGCGTTGCGTTTGGTGCGGGGCAGCCTAAATTTCGGTGGCGTCTACGTTGCCAATATCGTGAGCGCAAGCGAGGGGAGCGATGTGACGTTCCTGCGCGATTGCGCTGCCACGGCACTCGAGGTATTCGCCCACGCCTGGGTGGTCCCATGTGGCGATGCGAAGTTCGGCGGCGAGGAAAACTACCTGCTCATCGCCAGCGACGGCAACTACGCCTTTGCCGAAGCCGTGCCCTTCGACACCGACTTTCTCGGCACCGTCCTTCACGACAAATAGGTCTCCCCGTCCCAAAAAGACTGGTCTTAGGCGTGGTCGCGCCAGCCGAGAACGCGCTGCTTCATGCCCTCTATGTCGAGCACGCCTTCGGCAAAGCCCTTGCGCACGAGCTCTTCGGGAACGTACTCGTCGTAGCGATCAAAGTAAGGCACCTCGCCGGGATAGACGAGCTCGATAGGATCGAAGTCCTTCTCGGCCTCGGCGGCGAGCACCTCAAAGAACGTCTCCTCGTCGGCCTTCATCTTAAACTGCATAAAGTACGGGCGTGACGGGTCGAGTCCGCGAAGGCCCAGCTCCGCGGCACACTTAATCTTGAGCATGCGTTCGAGCGCCAAAAAGGCGTAACTGCCCAGCCAGGGGAAGAGCACCCAGGTGTCGCCTCCCAGGTTAATGAGCGGCTTGGTTCCCGCACCCGAAAGCTTGGCCGTATGGCGAGCCTGCGCCAAGCGGGCCCGCGCGTTACCCATAAGGTACGGATATGCCGCGTGCTCGTTGAGCGCCTTGCGCATACGCTCGAGTACGTGTGTATTGATGTCACCGGGGCAGTCGCCAAAGTAGGCCGGCACACGGCCTTTGACCTGCGTGGCAAAGACGGTATGACGCTTCCAGTCCACTTCCTCGACAATCCAGCAGTGTCCGGCGATGGCGATGCGCTCACCGGGCGGTGGCGGATTGACGATCGTGCCCAACTCGGCCGACTCGCTGCGAACGGTGAACTCCTCGTTTTCCTGGAACACGGCGTAGAACTTAAAGTTGTTAATGATGCGCTCGCCCGCGAGGCCCACGATGAGCCCGCCACCTTCGGTGACCTGGATATGGTCGATCTTAATGAGGTGACGTAGCAGCACACGGTAATCGTCTGCCGAGACACGGTGGAAATAGCTGAGCGTGAGCACGCGCTGGGCAAGTTCGGCCGGCGTGAGCTCGCCGGTGCTGGCGAGGGTCGACATAGTCTGGTGATAGAGCAGACTGTAGGGGAGTCGATCGAGCTCGGGCGGCTCGACCCACTTTTCCTCGCGATAGAGTTGTACGAGCGCGATGCCCTGCAGGAGCTTCCACGGAATGGTCTCGGGCATCATCGTGCGCGGCTCGGGTTCCTCCTCGCGCATGACAAACCACATCTCGGGCGGAAGATCGCGGCGCCCCGTGCGGCCCATTCGCTGCAAAAAGGAGCTGACGGTAAACGGCGCGTCGATCTGAAACGCACGCTCCAGACGGCCGATATCGATACCGAGTTCCAGCGTGGAGGTGGTGACGGTTGTCTGTGCCTGCTCCTCGTCGCGCATGAGTTCCTCGGCCGTCTCGCGCAGCGATGCCGAAAGATTGCCATGGTGGATGAGAAAACGGTCGGGCTCGTGCCGGCTCTCGCAGTAGCTGCGCAGCATGGAGCACACGGCCTCTGCCTCCTCGCGCGAGTTGGCAAAGACCAGGCACTTGCGCCCGCGGGTGTGTTCAAAGATATAGCCCATGCCGGGATCGGCGTTTTCGGGCGCGGTGTCGGTGGGGTTGAGTAATGCCTGTTCGGGTGCTCGGGGGATGTCGACTTCGCCCTCGGGGCCCGAGGAAGTTCGGCGGTCCTTGGGTGTGGCCTTGCCCCGTGCCCGCTCACGACGTTGACGGCGTTCCTCTTGTGTGAGCTGTCCGCTGTGACGCATGTCTTGGGCGCCGGCGGGCAGTGCCGCGGGTGCCGCCGCCTCGATGCGCTCGCACGCAAGCACTTCGGCCTCTTGAGGACCCATGCTCTCGAATTCCCGCTGCTGTGCCTGGGGACCCGAGTTGTAGAAGTGCTCCATGGAGATGCGCCACACGCGGCGCGGTTCCTCAAAACGGGGGATAACGCAGCCGCGTCCCGTTCCCTGTGAGAGAAAGGCGCCCGTGCGCTCGGGGTCGCCGATGGTAGCGGAAAGGCCAATGCGGCGAGGCTGTACGCCGGCCATGCGTGAGAGTCGCTCGATAAGGCAGAGCGTCTGCCCGCCACGGTCGCCGCGCATGAGCGAATGGACTTCGTCGATAACCACATAGCGCAGGTCGCAGAATATACGAGGGATCGCCATGTGCTTATGGATCAGGAGCGCCTCGAGTGACTCGGGCGTAATCTGCAAGATGCCGCTCGGTTTTTTGATGAGCTTAGCCTTGTGCGACTGCGAGACATCGCCATGCCAGTGCCAGACAGGGATATCGGCTTCTTCGCACAGATCGTTGAGGCGGACGAATTGGTCATTGATGAGCGCCTTGAGGGGGCCAATGTAGAGGGCGCCCACGCTTGCGGGCGGGTTCTCCCAAAACTCGGTCAGGATGGGAAAGAAGGCTGCCTCGGTTTTGCCAGATGCCGTGGAGGCCGTCAGGAGCACATTGTCTTGCGTGTTGAAGATGGCATCTGCCGCCGCAACCTGGATGGAGCGCAGGCTCTCCCAATCGTGGGAGTAGATGAAGTCTTGGATAAACGGGGCGTAGCGGTCAAAGGCGTTCACGAGGCCTCCTTTCAAAAGCGAATCTCTCAACGCGGCGGGCAGTGGCTTGCTGCATTACCGCTTCAACGTTTGCCCAGATAAAACCTGCCAAAATAAACCTATCCCTTTTTGGCAGGTTAGATGGTGAATTCGGCGAAGTTACGGTCGCCGCCTGCGGTGCCGGTGTCGCCTGTTGCTGCTGCCGGCGCCAGCGCGTCGCCGCCGACGCTTTGCAGCAGCTCGGCTACGTTGGCGTCGGGGTTCTGGCATAGGATGTCGAGCAGCTCGATAAAGTCGCGAATGACTTCACGCGGCGTCAGATGTGTGTCGGCTCCCACACGACCGAACTCGATCTTGAGGAAGTCCACCAAGTCGTTCTCGGTCAGCGTGGGCGTCCAGCCAAAGTAGCCGGCGTGAATTTGCATGAGTTTTTCGATCAGCACCAGCAGCTCCTCGTAGGTGAGTGGCTGCAGACGGATGATGGGCGCGAGCATGTCCTTAAGGTCCTCGCGTGCAAAGCGGCCTTGAGCGAGTCGGCTGCGCAGGGCCTCGTAGGAGAACACGCCGCGGCGGCGGTCTTCGATGGAGGTTGGCGTGCCGCCCATGATCATGCCCAGGTACTGCGCCTTGCCCTGGAGCGTGTCGTTGTACATGGTCAGGATCTTCTCGTAGTTGTACTGGCGCGTGATGGCGTTGGGAATCTTATACAGATTCACGAGCTCGTCGATGAGCACCAACATACCCTTGTAGCCGCCGCAGACCAAAAAACGCGCGATGAGCTTAACGTAGTCGTACCAGTCGTCATCGCTGATGATGGTCGAGGAGCCCAGCTCGGCGCGAGCCTCGCTCTTGGTACGGTATTCGCCGCGGATCCATTTGGTCACGCGGCTCATGGCTTCCTCGTCGCCCTCGGATACGGCCGTGCGATAGCGGCGAAGCATGCGGGTGAAGTCGAAGCCGTGGACCATCTCCTCGAGCGGGGCCAGTTGGGCATTAACGACGGACTCATCGGCATCGGCACACGAGGTGACCCAACGATCCAGGATAAGGTTGAGCGCGCCGCCCTCGGGGCGCGTCTTGGTCGATATATTGCCTGTCTCTTATACACATCTGACGCTGCCGACGAATAGCCTTGTGTAGA
>UQXA01000019.1 GCA_900544865.1 uncultured Collinsella sp.
TGCTCAGGAGTCTCGTGGGCTCGGAGATGTGTATAAGAGACAGGAATGTTGTGATGGTTAGCGCCCCGGGTCCGGCTATCCTGCGAGTCCAGCCACCACAAAGGGGCCAGGCACCTTTGTGGTGGTTTTTGCTTTGACAGGCCGCGCCTGCGCCTTGGTATACCATGTACGCCGTTCACGAATGCACCCCACACCGCTGCACAACCCAGAAAGGCCCCCATGGACACCACCTTCAGCCACATCAAAGCCGTGTTCTGCGATATCGACGGCACGCTGCTCACGAGCCAGCACACGGTGTCCCCGCGCACCGTGGCGGCGATCCGCGCCCTGCGCGAGCGCGGCGTGCTCTTTGGCCTGTGCACCGGGCGCGACGCCCACGCGACCGAGGCCATGTACGAGCTCTGGGGCATCGAAGGCCTGGTGGACGTGCTCGTGGGCTGCGGTGGTGCCGAGGTCATCGACCGCGCGCACGACGTCAACGAGCTGAGCTATCCGCTGCCGGGCGAGACCATCGCCCGCATCTGCAAGCACATGGCGGACCTTCCGGCAACGCCCGTCTGCCCCCGAGACGGCGTGTTCTACGTGCCCGAGAGCAACGCGTGCGTCGAGCACCTGTCGCGCGTCGATGGTGTGCCCTACCAGGTGGTCGACTTTGCCGAGTTTTTGCGCGAGCCGCAGCCCAAGGTGATGTTTACCATGGCGCCCGAGGTGATGCCGCAGGTGATTGAACGGGCGTCGACGTTTGCCGATGACACTGTTAAAGCGGCGGCTCTACAAACCACGCAGCGGCTCTACGAGTTCATGGATCCGCGCGTGTCCAAGACGCGCGGCCTTGTGCGCGTGGCGGAGCTCAACGACATGGAGCTCCAGAACATTTGCGTGTTTGGCGATGCCGATAACGACACCTGCATGGTGGCCGACGCCGGCGTGGGTGTGGCCATGGCAAATGGCAGCGACGCCACCCGTGCCGCCGCCGACTTTGTAACCGCCAGCAACGACAAAGACGGCATCGCGATCTTTATCGAGGAACATCTGCTGTAGCGCAGGGGGAGAACCACCACAAAAGGAGCAGGCACCTTTGTGGTGGCCTCAGGCGATTTGGGTGAATTGATGCCTAAAATCTGCGCGAAAATCCAAATAACGTTGTCTGAACATTACGCTTCTAACCACCGATGAGCTAAAGATATTCCCATCAATTTGGTAGTCTATTCCTCCCGGTTAATGACCTACCGTTCACGGTCGATTTTCGACCGTTCACAGGATGTTTGCTCTTGAGCAAAATGTTGTGCAAATAAATAAAATGCTATTAAAAAACTGATAACTGGCTTAATTACCAGTAGAAATAGATATTATATAGCGAATAAACGAAGGTTAATCCGAGCAAATGTCAAGAGAATTGAGAATTCGCTACAAAACTATCGGTATTTTTGCTTAGATGTTCAAACAATCGTTACAATATGTACTACAAGCGTGCGCAATTACAGATTGCGCAGATACGTTTGATAGGGAAAGAGCAAGATCGCGGTCTCTTGGGGAGGAGACATCGATGAAAGCGAATTCGGACAAATCTAAGCAGAGTAATAAAGCGACGCGCCGTGTACTGGCAGGCGTTTTGTGCGGAGCCTCCGTGTTGAGCCTGGTACTGTCGCTCGTCATGCCTCCAATCTCGCAGGCCATTGCCAACGATGCCCAGGCGGTTTCTACCGAGGAAACTGTGATGGGGGGGGGTTCCTCAAGTGAGTCCGCTGCTGTAGGTAACACCAGCGAGGATGCCGAAAACCAGAATAGCGACGAGACCGATGGCGGCGAGTCTGGCTCTTCAAATAGTGTTGAGCAGGCTCAGAGTGCGAATGCGGCTTCAGCGGGAGCGACGGCCACCGTGAAGCCGGGAATTTACGTTCCCACGTCTATCGGTATCGGTACGAATATCAATGTCTCAACCCCTGATCCCGGCGTGGCCACCTACGTCGGCCGCGACATGTACATCGGTGGTAAGCCGAGCGATAAGCCGAGCGACGGCACTATCGATCTTGATGCGGACAACGCCCCCACCGGCTCATATGCCGCTGAGGCGGAGGGCCTTACCGTGGTCCGTGGCAAGCTTGCCATGAATCCACTCAAAGAGAGCTGGCCCTATAATAATAGTAGCGGCGCTGGTTTCCGCTTTGGCACCGTTGGTTTTGGTTCCCAGTTCCGTCCTGTCTACGGCAGCACCGTGCTTGCGGTCGCCGGAATCGACAGTGCGATCACCAAAATGAGCGTTGGTTACAACGGCAACTTGCCGGGGGCGACTACCGTTGGCGCTTGGAACAAAGGCGCTTGGGTCGGACAGCAGAGACCTTTTGAGGGCGCGACTCCTTCCGGCTTTGCCTACACCGCGCAAATCGCAGGCCCCATCACATACTGGCGCGATAGCGACTATAAACGCCAGTCTGTGGTGACAATGCAGGGTAATTGGTACGAGGGCTTGTCTGCTCTGGAAAGCACCCTGTTCAATAAAGCTGTTGATTTGACTAATGTCAACGGTAGCGATTATTCGAGCTATAACGGTACAAATGGATACCTCTCGAAGCTATCGAAACAGCTCGACTCGTTTGAAGATACCGGCGAGGTGGATGTCAACGGCTTTGCAGAGCCTAATAGCAACTACGTCATCAACAAGTACAATAACGACGGAACAAGCTATACACTCAAATTCGATGGTAGCGACGATGGTAGCGGCAAGTCTGTTTCCGGTGCGCTCGATACCGGAATCCCGAGCAATAAGATTCGCAACACCGAGCGACTCATCACCTTTACCGGCGATGGAACTTCTATGCAACAGGTCTTCACCATCGCCGGTTCCGAGCTCTCCAACTGGAAGGATGACGTCTACTACCGCGGCGTCGACTTTAAGTTCACCAATATCCCCGAAGGCGCATCCATTGTCGTGAACGTTACAGGTACTAATCCTGTCGAGTTCCACAACGGCTGGCGCTTCTGGTGGGGAGATACAGAAATATCTCGCGGTTACGAGAGTCAGTACGCCAAGAAAGACCTTGACGCGAAATACTCGCTGGCCTCCCAGTCCATCATGTGGAACTTCGTCGATACCACCAGCCTTACCATTCGAGGCGGCATCGCGGGAGAAAACCGCGCGGACTGGGGATACGGCGGCACAGCCACCGGTGCCAAGTGGACTGACGACGATCCTGCGGCGGCTATGATCGGATCGATTCTCGTTCCCAACGGAAGTTTCGACGACCATGTGACTACCAACGGCCGCGTTTATGTGGGCGTCGATTTCTCAATGAACAGCCCGAAGGTTGCCGCAGCATTTGGTGAGGGTAACTCGGCTTCCGTCATCGATATGGATCAGGAGCGTCACAACTTCCCGTGGTCTGGGTCGTATACGCCCGACGGCTCCGCCGTTGCGTGGAGCAAGGTCGATGCGGCGAACGGCAACACGTCGCTTCCTGGTTCCTCGTGGGCTATCTATGGTTCTGTCGAGAATGCTGTCGCGGGCAAGGACGCTATCGTGACGGTGACTGACGGTGGCGCAAATGATTACGCTTCGGGTGATGGCAAGCTTCAGTTCAACTATCTGAACCAGAAGGCAAACATCGGCAATTCCAACGATACCAACTACTTCACGTATTACATCAAAGAGGAGACGGCGCCGGCTGGCTACCAGAAGTCAGACACCATCTACTATGCCACTATGAACAATTCTGGCGAGAAGCCGAACTACGTTCAGGGTTACGTGGATGAGAACGGCAAAAATGTTCCGTTCGAGAATAACCCCACAGGTGCCATTCCCAACACCAAGATCATCACCGGTACGGTGTCTTGGACCAAGGTGGGGGAGGGCGACACAAAACACACTCCTTTGGCTGGTTCTGAGTGGAAACTCACCAAGACTAATGACGCCGATGGTGCGGCCGTTAACCAGTCCTGGACCGTGAGAGATCAGGTGAGCGACCAGTCGACTTCGAGCGATACCACGTGGGTAGACACCGACACCGCGCCTGGCAAGTTCACGCTCGAGGGTCTGCTGCCGGGTACGTACACGCTTGTTGAGACCCAGGCTCCGTTTGGCTACAACTTGAACACCACGGTTTATGAGTTCACGGTGTCCAACGAGGACGGTTCCGTCACGTGGACCGAGGGAAAGAGCCCGACGATTGACGGGAACAACGTCTACATTTCCGACGCCCTTACCACTACGTCCGTGAAGATCCCGGTGACCAAATCTGTTCGCAATACGGACTGGCCGAAGGGCGATAAAGACAAATATGTGCCGTTCGAGTTCAGCATCGAGGCTACGGGGGCAAATAAGGATAGCGCACCTAAGCTTGATCCGACGACTATTTCCGTCGCTCCCGCAGCGGGCTCCACCAAGGTCAACGACATCGTGGCATCCTTTGGCGGTATCTCGTTCTCCAAAAAGCACCTCGCCAAGATCGGCGATTCGAACCCGACTGGCGCCAAGACCTACACCTACACGGTGAAGGAGGTCGCGCCTACCACCGGTGCCATCGATAAGCTCCGCTACTCCAAGGCCGAGTACCAGGTTGCCGTCACGGTGAAGGCCGTCATGAATGAGACCACTGGCAAGTACACCGGTCTTACCACCTCTACCACCGTTACGCAGATGAAGGACGACATGGGCAACACCCTTGGCGAGAACGGGCAGGGCGTCGTGGTTGAACCCTCCGCCGCCGCGCCCGACGCCATTCCCGCCTCCACCTTCACCAACACCTACTCCACCTCTTTGCCCCTTTCTGGTATGTCGGGCGTCACTCTGACGTACCTTGCCGGCGCGGCGGTGCTTTGCGCTGCTGCGGTCTGGATGCACATTCGTCGCAAGGCGAATGCGAAGGGAGGTAAGCGTCGTGAATAAGAAAGTTTGCTCCTTCCCGATCTTGTTTGCGCTGCTTGCCCTCCTGATCGGCACCTGCGCGGTTGTGTTCCCCGCTTCCGCGCAGGCTGCGCCGACCTCGACCGGTTCCATCACGGTGGGCGGCACCGTGGCGAGCAGCTACGATGCCTACCAGATCTTTAGCGCCAACGTCGTCGACGGCGACAGCGACGCCAAGATCGCCACCGACCTCGCCTGGGCAAGCGACACCGTGCGCGACGCCGTCCTGCCTGTGCTGCATAGCGCCGGCATGCCCAATTCCCAGACCACCGCGCAGGAAGCTGCCGAGTGGCTCAACACCGATTCCCACCTTACGGGCGCGCTGAGCGCACAGCTCGCTCGTTCCCTCCAGAGCTCTGGCGCCGTGTCCGTGGCCCTTAACGCGGGCAGGGCGGCCGAGCTGCCCTGCGGCTACTGGCTCATCGTCGCCGACGACGACGCCATCGCCCAGGGCGAGGCCGGCACCGCGCCGATCATGGCCCTGGTCGGCGGCAGCGCCGTCACCGTCAAGCCCAAGGTGGCGACCCCCAAGGTCGCCAAGCACGTGCTGGAGGACGGCACCGCCGCCTGGCAGAAGGCCGCCGACGCCACGGTCGCCGACGACCTGTACTGGCGCCTCTCGTCCACGGTCCCGGCGGGCCTCACGGCCTACGACACCTACACGGTGCAGTTTGTCGACACCATGGGCGCGGGGCTCGACCCCTCCAAGGTGGCCGCGAGCATTCGCGTGTACGTGGCGGCGGGCGCGGACGGCGGCTTCGACGCCGTCTCGGCCGGCAAGGACGGCCGCGTCGGCACCGAACCCGCGAAGGGCTGGACCGACATCACGGCCCAGTGCGCCACCAAGGTGGCGGCGGACGGCAAGACCTTCACCGTGCGCACCGGCGACCTGATCGCCGCGCTCGGCGGGGCCGACGCCTTCGCCGCGGGCGCCCGCGTGGTCGCCGTGTACAACGCGCCGTTGGGGGCCAACTGCAATCGAGGCGCCACCAAGGGCAACCCCAACGAGGTCTACCTGCGCTACCCGCGCTCTCCCCTCGCCGACCAGTCCGGCGACGCCGGCTTCACCCGCACGCCGAGCGACGACGCGTGCGCCTACACCTGGGATCTCGCGCTCACCAAGCGCGGCAGCGACGGCGACAAGCCGCTTGCCGGGGCGGTCCTGAGCATCGCCGACGACCGCGGCCGCACGCTTGCGGCCGACGGCACGTGGGATGCGGAGGGCAAGGTTACCGTCACCACGGGCGAGGACGGCCGCGTGACCGTCTCGGGCGTGGACTCGGGCAAGCTGGAGGTCCGCGAGCTCAAGGCGCCCAAGGGCTACACCGCCTTTGAGGGCACGCGCTCCGTGACGGTCAAGGCCGAGGGTCTGGACGTCGACCAGGTGGCCGCAGCCAAGCCCAAGCTCACCATCACGGCCGAGTCGCCCCTGCGCGCCGACAGCGCGGACGGGTCGACGGGCAGCCTGGAGGCGTCGCTCATCAACACGCCCACCGGCACACCCCCTAGCATTACCACCGGAGGCTTTATGCCCTCGACTGGCGATATGGCAATGTACGCAGCGGCCGCCGCAGCGGTCGCCGGAGCCGCGCTCATCGTGGTCGCGCTCCTGGTCAAGCGGGGAGGTGGCAGCCATAAAGAGTAGCTGGCAGCCCCACAGAGAGCGGGGCGAGACGTAACGAAGTAGATGCTAAGACACAGACAGACAGATTTAGATCAAATGGAATTCGAGCAGAAAGCAGAGGAAAAGAAGATGAGCATGAGCAAGAACATCGCACGCCTGGCGGTGACAGCAGGCCTCACCGCAGCGTTGAGCTTCGGCGGCGTGATGGCCCCGGTGACCATGGCGTTTGCTGAGGGTGCGACTGCTTCGACCAATAGCATTAAGATCAATAAGAACGAAGACAATGGCAGCGTGAAGTACAAGGCCTACCAGATTTTCGAGGCCGATGTCGTGGATGAGGCCGGCAAGACTGACAAGGTCGTTTCGAATGTTAAGTGGGCAACTGGCGTTGAGGACACGACGCAAAATGCCATCATCGAGGCTATCAACAAATATAAGGAAGGCGCTCTGAAAACCGATGCCAGCCCGCAGGATGTTGCCAATTGGCTGACTGCCAACATTATCGGGACCACAAACACGACGGTTCTCAAAGACACCGATTTGCTCAATACGCTTGCTGGACTGGTTGCGGAGGATGTCGCTCCGACCATCCCGACAGGCGCTACGGAGGCTTCGTTTGCGGCGGGCAACAAGGTTTCTTTCGACAAATCTGGTTATTACCTGTTCCTGACTGACAAGGACACTTTAGCTCCGGATGGGTCGGAAGCTGACAACAAGAATACTGCCACTTCTCCGATTTATGCCGTTGTGGGCGCCGGCGATGTGGTGGTTACCGAGAAGACCAGCATTCCTACCGTCAACAAGGCTGTTATGGATGACAAGGACAAAAATTGGGTGACAGTGGAGAACGGAGACATTCTTACCAAACCCAATAAGGCCGCTGACTCTGCTATGGACGATTGGGTCGATTACAAACTCGTCGGTACGGTTGCGAGTAATATCGACACCTATAGCGACTATAAATACGTCTTCACGGACAAACTGCCCAATTCCATGACGCCCAAGTTCGTCGATGGCAGCGAGAATAATGTTCCGGATGTCACGGTTACGATCGGTAACCAGACCGTAAAGAATGATGCCGTGCGGGGCTACACCACAAATCTCTCGGATGATAACGAACTTACCGTTAACTTCAAGAACCTGAGGAATTGTGTTGACGTTGACGATAGCCCCATTGCCGTCAACGCTAGCTCGAGGGTGACCGTCGAGTATCAAGCCAAGCTCGACTCCTCCAAGATTTTCGACAGCAATAATGTCATTAAGGAAAAGTTCAAGGATCTTATCGGCAAGGCTCAGAAGAATACGGTTAAGCTTACCTATTCTAACAACCCGAACGGTACAGGCGAGGGCAATACGGTAATTCACCCTGCCTATGACTACACCTATGGCATCGATGTCACCAAGGTGGGTTCCGATAATAAAACTAAGGGGCTCGAAGGCGTTGAGTTCACGCTTCAGGAGCAGGGTGATACGAACAACTTTATCAAGGCAAACGGCACCAAGACGACCAATAGTGAGCAGGCCAAGCTGAGGACCGACGCAAAAGGCAAGATTAACGTTGTCGGTCTCGATGAAGGCACCTACATCCTGAAAGAGGTCACCCCGGCGCCTGGCTACAATAACTCCGCAGCAAACGGTGTGACCTTCACCATCAAGCGCGAGCTCAATCAGACCGGCGACGAGGTTATCCCCAGCGTTGATTCTGCAATCAAGGCAGCAGATGGCGTGGTCAAGGACAACAAGGCTACCGCATCTACCGGCAAGCTCAGCTTCATCATTGTCGACCAGAAGGGCTCCAACCTCCCGCTCACCGGTCTCAACGGCGTGACCTTCACCTGGATCGCTGGTGGCGCGGTGCTGTGCATCGGCGTGGCGCACCTCATCCGCAGCCGTAAGCAGGCTGAGGAGTCCGAGCAGGAGTAACGCTCACTCACCCATCCCTTTGGCAGGTGGGATGTGATGGCCATGAGACTTGCGGACACTTTTCTCGTCCATTGACGTTCTTGCTTTGCCATTCTCTTTTCGGGACAGACTCCGCACTGGAGTCTGCCCCGTTTTTTGGGATAACGCAGCCAGCCTCCGTCGTCCGATGCGGGCACGTTCGTCATCGTGTTTCTTGACTCGTATGAGGTTCGGTTTAAGGCCCGTAGGCGCACGCGCGGTGCGGACGGTAGAAGGCATTTGCGCTGCAACAAGCGCAAATAAGAATGCCCGGGGGTCGGATCCCGGGCATTTAACAAAACCAGAAAACTAGGCCGCCCGCGCTCTCGTACACTTACGCGGGGTGAGTCGTTTTCTATTGATATTGTATCCCGAATCGCCCCGCCGATCCGGGACATTTTGAAAACTCAAATGCTGGCCTACGCACGAAAGGAATCTCGTTAATTCCGAAAATTATGTATAATTCCAATTAAAAATGGAATCAAACGAAAACGATGGAAATGAACGAAGCGCTAATCTACTTACAAGAAGCACTAGGCCTCTCTGCCAAGACCAAAAATTGGCCTGGATCCGCACGCTTGCCGCTGCATCTGCGGGCGATTGAGGTCCGCGCTGTTGACGCAAACGGTTTTTCGTTTTTGCTTGCAAGTTTGCCTACTGGCGTCGGGCTTCCCGAGGCTAAGAGGGTCTATAGTCAGCTAGCCTTGCGCGCGGAGACTCCTGTTGTCGTTTCGTTTCCTGATGCCGATGCACGCCAGCGCAAAGCATTGGTCGCACAAGGGATTCCCTTTGTCTGCCCAGGTAGACAGGCTTTTCTTCCATTTATGGGCACAGCCTGCACGGAGAGGGGCGGTGCCCGGTTTCGCAATCACGCGACCAAGATGTCACCCAACGCGCAGGCTGCCGCAATCTGGGGAGCAGCCCAGGAGCCATATCGTCCCTATGACCTTTGTCGTGCGCTTGGGATCTCGGCAAGCCGTGCGAGTGAGGCCATAACCGAGCTTGTCGACAGGGGGCTCGCGAGGCGCGAGCGTTGCGAGCGACGTGTCGTTGTGCTCCCTGTCGCCGTTGATCTTCTACTCAGCGAGCACATGGCAGAGCTCTCCTCGCCTGTCTCGAAGGTCTTTTTTGCAAGGAAGACGCTGCAGGTCGACTATCTTGTTGACGCCGGGGAGACGGCGCTCGCTGCGCGTTCGATGCTCGCTGCGCCGGGTATGGAACAAAAGGCCGTCTTAAGAAGTACATGGCGTCAACTGAGCGACCTCGAAGTCGCAGACGGGGAGTTGCCGGATAACGAGACGGCGATGATCCAAGTGTGGCGCTATGCGCCCGTGTTTGCCGGCTCCTCCCGTGTCGACGACATTTCGCTTGCGCTATCTTTGGCGGCCATCGACGATGAGCGAATTCAGCTCGAAGTCGATCGCATGTTTGGAAAGGAATATCCATGGCAAGAAGCGTTGTAGAAGGTCTCCAAGAATTTCAGCAGCATATGCAAAAAGCTGCAGGATCGTATGCCCTTATCGGCGGCACGGCATGTGACATTTTGCTCGCGGACGCGGGACTTCCGTTTAGGATGACTCACGATTTTGATGTTGTAATTGTCGCCGATGACCGGTTGCCTCAGACGGCAGAAGCTATATGGACTTTGGTGCATGATGGCGGTTACCGCTGCGGCTGGGGCGAAGGCAAAGGCTCATGTTTTTATCGGTTTACAGAGCCTAAGAGGCCGGGTTACCCCCGTATGATCGAACTCTTTGCGAAGTGCCCCGACTTTCTAAAGGGTCGTGCGGGGATTGATGTGGCACCAATTCACGTTGATGAAAACATAAGCAGTCTTTCGGCAATTTTGTTGGACGATGCTTACTACGGCTTGTTCCTTCAGGGAATCCGGACCGTAGGCGGCGTTTCGGTCCTGGGTACGGAATACATTGTCCCGTTCAAAGCGAAGGCGTATCTCGACCTAAAAGCTAGAAGGGAAGCGGGGGAGAACGTTGATTCGAATAAGGTAAAAAAGCATAAACGCGATGCGCTGAGGCTTGCTCAGCTGCTTGGCGAGTCGGAAGGCGTCGACCTGCGCGGAGAACTGAAGGACGATATGCTTGCGTTTGTCAAAGATTGTGAGGTGGGCGACGTCAATCTGAAACAGATTGGGGTTGTGGGCGTAACGATGGCGCAGTTGCTCGAGACGATGAAAGCAACATATGGCTTGATTGGTTGAGTGGGGTTACGTGGCCCGGACGGTGCGGCCAAGCTGCGTTGTCCGGCGCATGAGCTCGCAATTCGGCTATTATTTGTTTAGATAACCTGAGCTGTAGAGGAGTGACCGGCGATGGTGCAGGGCGCCAAACATATGAAGAGCAATAACGCCGCGGACAACGGCGGCTCAAGCCCTCAGCCCAAACCTCAACAAAAGCCCAAGCGCCGTCGAAAGCGACTGCCGCGTTGGGCCGACCGGCTCATCACCATCGTCATCATCCTTATTGGCGTGGGCCTTATGACCTGGCCTTGGATCTTGGACCGGCTCGAGGCCTCGGGCGTGTTCAACCAGATCAGCACGGTGTCCAGCACCGTGGACGCGCTGTCTGCCGAGGAGCGCGAGCGCATCCTGCTCCAGGCGCGCTCCTTTAACGAGCAGCTGGCGGGCGAGGCCACCGAGCTCCCTGCCGACCAGATTGAGCCCTACGCCCAGCAACTCATCTTTGACCGCGACCCCATGATGAGCTGGGTCGAGATCCCCTCCATCGACGTGAGCATGCCCATCTACCACGGTACGAGCGAAGAAGTCCTTATGGCGGGCGTCGGCCACCTGGAGGGCACGAGCCTGCCGGTGGGCGGCACCTCGACGCATTGCGTGCTCACCGCGCACTCGGGCATGCGTAACCTGAGCATGTTCGATGACATCCACTCGCTGGAGCCCGGCGACCTGGTTCTGCTGCATACCATGAACAAGACGCTCGCCTACAAGATGGTGGACTCCGAGGTGGTGCTGCCCGAGGAGATGGAGTCGCTGACCATCGAGCCCGGCGCCGACAAGGTGACGCTCGTCACCTGCACGCCCTACGGCGTGAACGACCATCGCCTGCTGGTGCATTGCGTGCGCACCAAGTACAGCAGGAAGGACGTCGACAAGCAAAAGTCGCTGGCCGGCCGCCACTGGGGCAAGCGCGAGTTTGCCGTGCTCATCGTGGTCGTAGCCATTGTGCTGTTGCTGCTGGACATCGTGATCCACGCGGTCCGCAAGCGCCGCAAGGCCAAGGCCTCGGCATAGGACATCGTTCAGAACCACCACAATGGGGACAGGTACCTTTGTGGTGGTCGGGGGCTTCCAAACCATCACAACATTCGATGAAAATCTCGATTTTGACGAAAAGCGTCGAATGTTGTGATGCTTTTCGCTGCGGGCGCGACGGTTTTCGTTTCGGGCGGGATGCTTTTCGCTGCGGACGGTGCGGTTTCGTTGCAGAACCGCCGGCCCGCCGCCTGCCAACCGCCGCCCTCGTTACGTTTTCGCTGCATTTAGGTAAAGCATCTGCTCCAAGCGGCGTTGGCTTGTATACTAGAGCGGTTTATCTGTTATGCGGAAGGGAGCGCCTATGGCACTCAGCGAGAAAGACGTGCGCGGCATCGCCGAGTACGCAAAGATCGCACTGACCGATGACGAGCTCACCCAGATGACGTCCTACATGAACGATGCCGTCCAGATGCTCGAGCCCGTCCTGCAATATGACTTGCCCGACGTGGAACCCACGTTCCATCCCATCGGAAGCCTGTCCAACGTGATGGGCGATGACCTGCGCGAGCCCGAGCGCGACCTAGCGCTCGACGTCGCGCTGGAAAACGCCGGCAGCGCGCGCGACCGCTACTTCCGCGTGCCGTCCATTTTGGGAGAGGGGGAGAGCGAGTAATGGCGCAGAGCTTCGATTCTCTTACCGCCGCCCAGATTGCCGCGGGCGTTGCCGCCGGCGACTTTACCGCTACCGAGGTGGCCCAGGCCTCCCTTGCCGCCATCGAGGCGCGCGAGGGCGGGGTCCAGGCATTCCTGCAGGTGTCGCCCGAGCTCGCGCTCGAGGCCGCCGCGCGCGTGGATGCCGACCGTGCCGCAGGCAAGCCGCTGCCCCCGCTCGCGGGCGTGCCGCTGGCCATTAAGGACAACATGAACCTCGTGGGCACGCGCACCACCTGCGCTTCCCGCATGCTCGAGAACTATCAGAGCGTCTACACCGCTACCTGCGTCCAGCGCATGCTCGATGCCGGCTGCCTGCCCATGGGCAAGGCCAACATGGACGAGTTCGCCTTTGGCAGCTCTACCGAGAGCTCGGCGTTCCATCGCACCAACAACCCCTGGGATACCGAGCGCGTGCCCGGCGGCTCTTCGGGCGGCTCCGCTGCCGCCGTCGCCGCGGGCGAGGTTGCGCTCTCGCTGGGTTCGGACACCGGCGGCTCCATTCGCCAGCCGGCGTCGCTGTGCGGCGTGGTGGGCTTTAAGCCCACGTATGGCGCCGTGAGCCGTTACGGCGTGGTTGCCTTTGGCTCGTCGCTCGACCAGGTTGGCCCCTTTGGCCGCACGGTCGAGGATGTCGCGCTGGCCATGAACGCGCTTACCGGCGCGGGCCACGATCCGTACGATTGCACCAGCCAGGACTGCGCCGTCGACTTTACCGAGCACCTCAACGACAGCATCGAGGGCAAGCGCGTAGGCATCATCCCCGCGTTTATGGAGGCCGAGGGCCTGACGCCCGAGGTCAAGGCCGCTGTTCAGCGCGCCGCCCAGGAGCTGCAGAACCAGGGCGCCGAGCTGGTCGAGGTCGACCTGCCGCACTTGGACGCCGCCATCGCCGCCTACTACGTCATCGGCCCGGCCGAGGCGTTCTCCAACCTGGCCCGTTTCGACGGCATTCGCTACGGCTACCAGGAGGAGGGCTGCGCCAACCTGTCCGACCAGAGCTCGCTTTCGCGCGCCCACGGCTTTGGCGCCGAGGCCAAGCGCCGTCAGATGCTCGGCGCCTACCTGCTGAGCTCGGGCGTGTACGACAAGTACTACTACGCTGCGCAAAAGGCCCGCACGCTCATCACGCAGGACTATGACGCCGCGTATGCCAAGGTGGACACCATCCTCATGCCCGCCTCGCCGCGCACGGCCTTTAAGTTTGGCGAGATCAGCGACCCCACGCAGATGTATCTCTCCGACCTGTACACCATTTCGCTCAACATTTGCGGCAACGGTGGCATCTCGGTGCCGCTGGGCCTGGGCAAGGACAGCAAGCTGCCCGTTTCTGCCCAGCTGGTGGGTCCGGCGTTTAAGGACCGTCAGCTGCTCACGTTTGCCCGCGCCCTGGAGCGCGGCTTTGCCGATGCCGCCACGGGTGCGCCCGCGCTTTCCGTCGCGCCCGATTTTGCCGGGAAGGGAGGCGAGCTGTAATGAAGGAGCTTTCCGAGGTCCTGCAGGATTGGGAGGCCGTGATCGGCCTGGAGATCCATACCGAGCTCACCGCACTCGATACCAAGATGTTCTGCAACTGCAAGCTCAGCCACGATGACGAGCCCAACGCCAACGTGTGCCCGGTGTGCCTGGGTCTGCCTGGCGCCCTGCCGGTGCCCAACAAGCGCGCCATCGAGAGCATTGTCAAGGCCGGTCTCGCCACCAGCTGCGAGATCCAGCGCCACTCGATGTTCTACCGCAAGCACTACTTCTATCCCGATATGGCCAAGAACTTCCAGACCACGCAGGGTCCGGTCGCCTTTGCCATGTACGGTCACCTGGATCTGGACGTGACTGGTCGCGGTGCCGCCGAGCGCCCCGACTGCGCGTTTGGCGAGGCCGAGGCCCAGAGCCTGGCGAGCGCCTCGGCCAACGCCGAGGGCCTGTCCACGTCCATGACATCGACCATGCGCGAGGGTAACCAGCGCGCCGGTCACCTGGCCAGCTACGACGCGTCCAACCTGCAGATGCCCGAGCGTCGCGAGGACGGTTCCTACACGGTGCCCATCCGCATCCTGCGCATCCACATGGAGGAGGACGCCGCCAAGATGGTGCACGTGGGCGGTGCCGAGGGCCGCATTACCGCCGCGGCCGAGTCACTCGTCGACTACAACCGCTGCGGCACGCCTTTGATTGAGCTCGTGACTGAGCCCGACTTGCGTACGCCCGAGGAGGCTCGCCTGTTTATGGAGAAGCTCCGCCGCATTTTTGTGACGCTGGGCATTTCGGACTGCTCCATGGAGAAGGGCTCCATGCGCTGCGACGGCAATGTGTCGCTGCGCCGCCGCGGCGAGACCAAGCTGGGCACCAAGACCGAGCTCAAGAACCTCAACTCGTTTAAGAGTCTGCATGACGGCCTTGCCTACGAGATCTGCCGCCAGGCCGAGGTGCTCGAGGAGGGCGGCATTATCTACCAGGAGACCCGCCACTGGGAGCCTAGCCGCAAGCGCACCGTGGTCATGCGTGTGAAGGAAACGGCAGACGACTATCGTCTGTTCCCCGATCCCGATCTGGCGCCGTTCGACCTGGACGACGAGTTTATCGACCGCTGCCGTGGCGAGATCCCCGAGCTGCCCGATGCCAAGCGCGTCCGTTTTGAGGCTGACTTCGGTATCAAGACGGCCGACGCCGAGCAGATTGCCGGCGACCCCGAGTTTGCCGACTTCTTTGAGGCCGCCGCTGCCGGTATGGCCGGCAAGGAGGCCCAGACGGTCGCAAACCTGCTGGTCAACGAGATGATCGCCTATCTTAAAAGCGCAGGCGCGTCGCTCGCCGAGTCCGGTATCGCGCCGGCTCAGGTGGCGGCACTCGCCAAGCTGCTGGCGACCGATGCCATCAGCTCCAACCAAGCGCACGAGGTCTTTGAGGCCATGGCCCAGACCGGCGACGACCCCAACAAGATCGTCGACGAGCGTGGTATGCGTCAGGTGAGCGATGCCGGTGCGCTGCAGCCGATTGTGGACGAGGTGCTGGCAAACTGTGCCGATCAGGCGCAGCAGTATCGTGACGGCAACCAGAAGGTCATCGGCTTTTTGGTGGGCCAGTGCATGAAGGCGAGCCGCGGCAAGGGCAACCCGAAGCTCTTCAACGAGTTGCTGAGAACGTCGCTCTCGTAAACGGGAACCCGGGAGCCCCGGCAGGGCGGGTGCTTCCTCAAAATTTCGAACAGTCCTGCGCAAGACGAAGGCCACATTAAGTGGCCTTCTTTGCGTGCGGAACTCATTTTGAGCAAGCACCCGTCCTGCCGGGGCTCCCGGGTTCTGGCAACGACTCGGCCGTTCGGGTCAGGTGGGGCTGAATGGAATAGAGTGAATGGGTGCGCCGTTGGCGCGTCCATTTTTGTGCGGGTGACAAAGGGACTGTCCCTTTGTCACATTGCAATAAATGTGATGAGAGTGTGGCGAAATGAGCTTAAAACTTCCGTAAATGTGATAAATGTCACGTTTTACCTAGGGTAAAATGTGGGAAATATCACGTTTACGGAAGTTTCTTTGCGGGAGGTTCGTCCATGCAGCGAGATATCATTGCCAAGCTTAACGCTTGGAAAGCGTCGGAATATCGTAAGCCGCTTATCCTTAAGGGGGCGCGCCAGGTTGGAAAGACGTGGGCGCTTAAGGAGTTCGGTCGAACCTCGTACCGCAATTTTGTGTATCTGACGCTCGAGGAACCGTCACCTGGGGTACAGAGCGAGTACGCTCAGTTTTTCGAAGGTACGCGCGATCCTCGGCGGATCATCTCAAACCTTTCCCTGGCATTTGGACAGCCTATCGATCCCGGCGAGACGCTGCTTATTATTGATGAGATCCAGGATTGTCCTTCTGCAGTCGGCGCCCTTAAATACTTCTGTGACGAGGCCCCCGAGTATCACGTCGCATGCGCAGGGTCTTTGTTGGGCGTTCGCTTGTCCCGTGAGACCAGCGCTTTTCCGGTGGGAAAGGTCGAGTTCATGGAGATGCACCCTATGAGCTTTTCCGAGTTTCTGAAAGCCGAGGGCGCTGCAAACTACGACGAATACCTTGGCGGCCTGGATCAGATCGAGACAGTGCCCGATTTCTTCCATATCCGTCTCGTCGAGCATCTTCGTCGTTATTTTGCATGTGGCGGCATGCCAGAGGCTCTTGGTCGGTGGGTGGAGACGGGCGATATCGTTCAGGTCGATAAGGTGTTGTCCGATCTCTTGGATTCCTACGAGCGCGATTTTGCCAAGCATGGTGGCCGTGCGCAGTTCGCCAAGCTTTCGCAAATATGGAACTCGATTCCAACTCAGTTGGCGCGCGAGAATAAAAAGTTCGTTTGGGGTGCGGTGCGCGAGGGGGCTCGTGCTCGAGAATACGAGGATGCTCTGGAATGGCTTGCCGATGCTGGGCTCATCACGGCGGTTCGCCTTAATGCTGCCGGTGGCGTGCCGCTCTCTGCATACGATGATCTCAAGGCATTTAAAGTCTACTGTCTTGATGTCGGTTTGCTGCGCCGCATGGCAAGGCTGGATGCGTCCGCTTTTGCCATCTCGGATGCGCTATTTTCCGAGTTCAAAGGTTCGTTTGCCGAGAACTATGTGCTTCAGGCATTGCTTCTGCAGCTGGATGTCGCTCCGCGCTATTGGACAAACGAGAAGCCGAAACACGAAGTCGATTTTTTGATTCAAGTCGGAAACGAAATCGTTCCCGTCGAGGTCAAATCGGGAGAGGTCGTTCATTCCAAGAGCCTTAAGTACTATGCCGACAAGCATGCGGAGACGACTCCACTGAGGGTCCGCTACTCACTTAAGAACCTAAAGCTCGACGACGGGGTGCTCAACATTCCGTTGTATTTGGCTGATCGATCTGCCCCTCTTATCAAAAAGGCGCTTGATTGTGCACATCTTGACGTTTAGATCCTGGGCGAGCTGATGGGCGGCGGCTAATTAAATCGCTCCGTAACGGCCAAGGAGCTTGGACCTTAGCGGTGCTTGCTTCGCCAAGCCGTGGGTGTCATGCCGGTGTATTGTTTGAACGCTTGGGCGAAGGCCGCCTGTTGGGGATAGCCGAGTCGCTCGGCTACTTGAGCTATCGAAAGGGGGCTGTCGGCCAAAAGGTCCTGCGCGCGTTCCATACGATGCCTCCGCATATAGGAGCCCAGTGATTCGCCCGTCTGGACTTTAAAGGTGGCGCAGAGTTTGGAGCGGCTTGTGTAGAGCCGCTCGGCGACCTCGTCCACGCCGATGCGACGCCCCTCGTCAAGGGCGCGCTCGACAGCCAGGATCGCTTCTTCGACAATGTCCAGAGCGGCCTGTGTCCCTTCGGCCTGACGTGCCTGCTTGTGGGCTGTTCGCGCGTACGCCAGCTCGGCAACCATGGTCTCTACGGTACCCTTCATGTAAAGATGCCCGCCCGTGACACGAGCGCGCGTCTCATCGAGACGGCAGAGTGTCCGATCGATCGCCGATAGCGCTTCTTCGCCCCACGACTCGGCAAAGGCGTCAAAAAGCCCAGCGAATTCGCCGGGGTAGCGGCGTTCGAAATCGTCGAAGTATCTCGGTAGGAATAACACCGAGCGCGAGTGATAGAGCTGTCCGGCGTATAACGGACTGAGCTCGTTTCCGCAGGTATCCTGGATAAAACTACAAATTGCATTGCTCGGCCACGACCCGCGCAACGGCTTGAGGTTTGCGGGTGTTATGCCTATCTCGGGCATGCAGGTGAGCGTGGCGCTGCTGACTTCGCTCACGCAGGCGTATGGCTCGGGTGTGTATTCGGCCAGGTACATATCGTGCGTCGGGGTGATGAAATGCTCCATGACGATGCAGGTGGGGGAGAGGGGCATGATCCATGCGCGTCCGTGCGCCCGATCGTTTGCCACCTCGCCGGTAAAGACAGCGCCCTTGCCGGAAAGCTCCAGGCCAAACTGCTCAAACTGTGGTGCGTAGAGCTCGGTTATGTCGGTCGCTGCCCGCCGTATTTGCAAAAGCGTCCCTTTCCTTTGCAGAAACGTCCACGCCTGGCTTGATTGTGAGCCATGGCTAACACATCAATGATAAGTTCATTACGGTTAACTCTCAAGCCGTTAGAAAGGAATCTCATGGCAAGGGGATCAAAAAGGGAAGGTGGAGGCATCGGCGAGTTGCTCGCGTATGCCGGTGACCGTAAATTCCTAACGTATTTGGGCATGGCGCTCTCGGCGCTCTCGCAGCTGCTGAGCTTTGGCCCGTACGTGTGCATTTGGCTTGTCGCTCGCGACCTGATCGCCGTGGCACCTAACTGGAGCGAAGCCTGCGACATCGCGATGTATGGCTGGTGGGCCGTGGGGTTTGCGCTGGCAAGCATCGTAGCTTATTTCGTGGGGCTCATGTGCACGCACCTGTCTGCGTTTCGCTGCGCGTCCAATATCCGCAAGACTACGAGCGAGCACCTGCTTAAGCTGCCGCTCGGCTACTTTGACACGCACGCCACCGGTGAGCTGCGCCGTATTGTAGACGGATGCGCCGCCTCCACCGAGACCCTGCTCGCGCACATGCTGCCCGATATCGCCGGCGCCGCCGCCATGGTCGTGGGCTTGCTCGTGCTGCTTTTCGCCCTCGATTGGCGCTTGGGCGCGGCATGCCTTATCTCGGTCGTCGTTTCGTTTGGCGCCATGGCCACCATGATGAGCGGCGAAGGCGCCGAGTTCATGAAGGCCTACATGGGAGCGCTGGTCAAGATGAACAAGACCGGCACCGAATACGTACGCGGCATCCCCGTGGTCAAGGTGTTTCAGCAGACGGTCTACTCCTTTAAGGCCTTCCACGATGCAATCGCCGAATACGCCGACATGGCGCAAAACTATGCGGGCACGTTCTGCCGAGGTCCGCAGGTACTCAACCTTACCGCGCTCAATGGTCTTGTGGCATTCCTGTTGCCCGTGGCGTTGCTGTTGGCGCCAGGCGAGACGGACTTCGCGCATTTTATGACCAACTTCACGTTTTACGCGATATTTTCGGCCGTGGTACCGACGGCCATGACCAAGCTCATGTTTGTGGGCGAGGCCTCTCAGATGAGTGCCGATTCGTTGGCTCGTATTCGAAGCGTCATGGATTCCAAGCAGCTTTCCGTGCCCGCACAACCCAAGCACCCTGCCGGCGGCGACGTGCGATTTGAGGACGTGAGCTTTACGTACGAAGGTGCCGAAGCACCTGCCGTTAGCCATGTGAGTTTCAGCGTTTCCGCTGGTAGCACCCTCGCCCTGGTGGGTCCCTCTGGTGGCGGTAAGTCAACCTGCGCAAGCCTGATCCCGCGTTTTTGGGATGTTTCCTCGGGTCGAGTGCTCGTAGGCGGTGTGGACGTTCGCGATATGGATTCGCACGAGCTTATGGACCAGGTCGCCTTCGTGTTCCAGACCAACCAGCTGTTCCGGCAAACACTTGCCGATAACGTGCGCGCCTCCAAGCCTACGGCCACTGACGACGAAGTGCGTGCGGCCCTCTCCGCAGCTCAGTGCGACGACATTGTGGCCAAGCTCCCACAGGGCATCAATACCATGCTCGGTGCCGGCGGAGCATATCTTTCGGGCGGCGAGGTCCAGCGCGTGGCACTCGCCCGCGCGATCCTTAAAGACGCGCCTATTGTGGTGCTCGATGAGGCCACGGCGTTTGCCGATCCCGAGAACGAGGCGCTCATCCAACGTGCTTTTAGCAAACTGGCGGCGGGTCGCACGGTCATTATGATCGCGCACCGACTCTCGACTGTAGTGGGCGCAGACCAAATCGTGGTGCTCAACCAGGGCAGCGTGCAGGAGTCGGGTACCCATGCCGAGTTGCTGTCCCAAAATGGCCTGTATGCCAAGATGTGGGCCGAGTACGAACAGGCCGCGAGCTGGAAAATCACTGCAGCGACCGCGGATGCCACCGTCACGAAGGGAGGCGAGGCCTAAATGTTCGCCTCATTCCAAAAGAAGTATTTCCTATCCGATAAAGGCGTCGCCGGCGTAAAACGCGGCATTTTCTGGACCACGCTCACCAATCTCATCACCATGGCCGGCATGGGCTTTTTATTCCTGGTTATGGCCGGCTTTGTCGAGCATCTCGTCAGCGGGGCTGACCTGCCGGATGCCCTGCCGATCGTGGGCGGCCTCCTGGTCTTTTTCGTGTTGCTCTTTGCCTCTAACTGGCAGCAGTATTACTACACCTACTGCATCTTTTACGAGGAGTGCGGCAAGCAGCGTATGGAGATTGCCGAGCGCTTGCGCAAACTGCCGCTGTCGTTTTTTGGTCGTCGTGATCTGGCCGATTTAACCGAGACCATCATGGGCGACGTCCAGGCCATGGAGCACGCCTACAGCCACGTGCTGGGAGAGCTTTGGGGTGCCATCATCGCAAGCGCCATTGTCTTCGTGGCATCGCTGTTCTTTTGCTGGCAGCTGGCGATTGCGGCGTTTTGGAGCGTTCCCGTGGCCTTTGCCGTGTTGTATCTAACACGCGGCCCCATGACTCCGGTGTTTGATCGCGTGCGCGCCGAGAAGGTCAAGGTTACCGAGGCTATTCAAGAGACGCTCGACTGCGTTCGCGAGATTCGCGCCACCAACCAGGAGGCCCATTATCTTGAGGGACTCAACGCCGTGATCGATGCCGAGGAGCGCGAGACCACCAAGGGCGAGCTCGTTAACGGGCTTTTGGTCAACTCCGCCTTTGCCATCCTGCGTCTGGGCATTGCCACCACGCTGGTCACGGGCGCCGCGATGGTCGCCTCCGGGCAGGTCGACTTTTTGGTGTTGTTTGCCTTCCTGCTTATGGTGAGCCGTATCTATGCGCCCTTTGACCAGGCATTAATGTTAATGTCCGAGCTGTTTGCCGCCGAGTCGTCTGCCAAGCGCATGCGTTCCATCATGGAAGAGCCTGTGGCGCGGGGCAGCGAGAACTTTGAGCCTGCGGGCCACGATGTGGTGTTCGATCACGTGGCATTTGGCTATGGTGCGGGCGAGGACGGACGCGCCGGCGAGAAAGTTCTTACCGATGTGAGCTTTACCGCCAAGGAAGGCGAGGTCACGGCGCTGGTCGGTCCTTCGGGTTCCGGTAAGTCTACGGTGAGCCGCCTGGCCGCGCGCTTTTGGGATGCCACTGCGGGCAAGGTTGCCGTGGGCGGTGTGGATGTTGCGGGCGTGGATCCCGAGGTGCTGCTGCGCGACTACGCCATTGTGTTCCAAGACGTGCTGCTCTTTGACGACACGGTGATGGGAAACATCCGCCTCGGGCGTCGTGATGCCACCGATGAGGAAGTGCTTGCAGCCGCGCGTGCCGCCAACTGTGACGAGTTCGTGAACCGCATGCCGCAGGGCTATGACACTATGATTGGAGAGAACGGCTCCAAACTCTCCGGCGGCGAGCGCCAGCGCATCTCCATCGCCCGCGCACTGCTCAAAGACGCGCCCATCGTGCTGTTGGACGAGGCGACGGCAAGCTTGGATGTGGAGAACGAGACCGTGGTGCAACAGGCACTCTCCCGTCTGCTTGCAGGTAAGACGGTTATCGTTATTGCCCACCGTATGCGTACGGTGGAAAATGCCGACAAAATCGTTGTGCTCAAGAATGGCGTGGTTGCCGAACAGGGCACCCCGGCGCAGCTCAAGGCGGCAGGTGGAGAATTCGCCCGCATGGTTGCGCTGCAAAAGGAGGCGGCGGCCTGGCAGCTGTAGGAGTGTGACAAAGGGACAGTCCCTTTGTCATATTGAGTTCACCCCCATAGTTTCCAAAAAGTTAGCCGTTGTTGACCAAATAATTATACTAAACTAGTCTCAAAAGTGTGCTCGAGCAAACTTGTTTACTCGGGTGCTGAGGCACCGTGCCGCGTCCAATGCGGCAAAAGGGAGAAGCAACATGAAGAAGTCGACGTTCAATACCCTGCTTGTCGGTGGCGGTTTTCTGCTTGGTACGGCCGGCATCAAGCTGCTCACCAGCGCTCCGGTAAAGAACGCCTGCGTGCAGGGCATCGCGTGCGGTATGCGCGTCAAGAACTGCTACCAGGACATGGTCGAGCAGGCCAAGGCTAATGTCGATGACATGGTTGCCGAGGCTGCCTACATCACCCAGAGCGAGGCCGCTGCTGACGAGGCAGCCGAGTAGCGCTCCTAGGCACAAACTATGAGATTCTCGATTATTAGCGAGATCCCCGGCAGGACCCGTCTTCAATTGGCGGGTCCTGTGCCAGAGAGCGATCTCGATGCACTTCTTAAGCTCAGCGGCGATATCGACGGCGTGCACAAGGTGCGCGTGTACGGCCGCATTGGCCAAATGGCGCTGGAGTACGACGAGCCGCGCCGCGCAAGCGTGCTCGACGCCTTGGGTGCGCTCGATGCCCAGGCCATTGCCGACGCAAAGACGGGTTACGTGATGCAACTCGAGCCGCGCAAGCACAAACTCGTCATGGATCTTGCCACACTTATCGGCGCCCACTACGCGCGCCGCTGGTTCTTGCCGACGCCTTTGCGTGCGGTATTTGTCGTGGCCGGTTACATGGCATTTTTGCGCGCTGCCCTTCATGAGCTGGCGCAGCCGCGCCTGACAGTTCCTGTGCTCGACGCTTCGGCCATCGGCATTTCGTTCGTCAAGCGTGATGTCGATACCGCGGGCCAGACGATGTTCCTGCTCAACGTGGGCGAGCTGCTCGAGGACTACACCCGCGCCATGAGCGAAAACGAGCTCATCAACTCGCTGCTCGATGTGCCCGACAAGGCGCAAAAGGTCGTCGGCGACACCGAGGTAAGCGTTACCGCCACCGAGCTTGAGCCCGGCGACTTGGTCGCCGTGCGCACTGGCATGTCTATCTGCATCGACGGCGTGGTCGAGCAGGGGAGCGCCATGGTTAACCAGGCGACCCTGACCGGGGAACCGCTTGCCGTTGAGCGCAGCGCGGGCGACGACGTGTTCGCCGGAACCGTCGTGGAAGACGGCAGCATCTTGGTGCGCGTGCGCGCCAATACGGCGCAAACCAAACTGCGCTCAATCGTCTCACTCGTGCAGACGGCCGACTCGCTCAAGTCCGAGGGCCAGTCGCACATGGAAGACCTCGCCAACAAGATCGTCCCGTGGAACTTCCTGCTCGCGGGTCTGGTTGCGCTTACCACCCGCAGCCTCATCAAGACCTCAGCGGCACTGATGGTCGACTACTCGTGCGCACTCAAGCTCACGGGTTCCGTCGCCGTCATGACTGCCATGAGCGATGCCGCCAAGATGGGCGTCATGGTCAAGGGCGCCAAGTACTTTGAGTCGTTTGCCAAGGCCGACACCATTGTGTTTGATAAGACCGGCACGCTCACCGAGGCACAGCCGCGCCTTGCCTGCGTGCTGACGACCGACGGCTGGAGCGAGGACGAGGTCCTGCGCCTTTCCGCTTGCTTGGAGGAGCATTTCCCGCATCCGGTGGCACGCGCCGTCGTCAACGCTGCTCGCGAGCGTGGGCTCGAGCACCGCGAGCGCCATGCTGCGGTCGAGTACATCGTGGCACACGGCATTGCCTCGTCCATCGAGGGACGTCGCGCGATTATCGGCTCGGCACACTTTGTGTTTGAGGATGAGAGCGCGCAGCTCGAGTCCGACATTAAGGAGCAAATCGAGTCCCAGATGCAGGGCCTGTCGCCGCTGTATCTGGCGGTCGACGGCACCGTTGTGGGCGTGCTCGGTATCGAGGATCCGCTCAAGCCCGGGGTCCGCGAGGCTATCGCCGACCTGCATGCGTTGGGCGTTAAGCACGTGGTCATGCTCACGGGCGACTCGGAGCGCACGGCCCAGCGCATTGCTCGCGAGGCAGGTGTCGACGAGTTTAAGGCCGAGCTGTTGCCCGAGGACAAGTACGCCTACGTGGATCGCATTAAGGGCGAGGGGCGCCACGTTGCCATGGTGGGCGACGGCGTCAACGATTCGCCGGCGCTCGGTTTGGCCGACGTGGGCCTGGCGATGGGTGGCGGAAGCGACATCGCCAAGGAGGTCGCCGATATCATCCTGACCGATACGGATCTGGCCGCGATCGTGCGTCTGCGCCGCATGAGTCAGGGGCTTATCGACCGTCTGACGAGCTCGTATTCCAAGGTGATGCTCACCAACTCAGCGCTGTTGGCATTGGGTATTACCGGCATGATCACTCCGCAGACGTCGTCACTGCTGCACAACGGCTCAACAATCGCCTACAGCCTGAGTAACGCGAAGGCGTACCTGCGCTAGCAGACGTGTTCGCCCACGTTATCTGGCCTGCGCCCAGACGGCATCGGTGCCGTCCGGGCGCAGGCCTTTTGCGTTTGATTATTTGCTAGCTTCTCTATATAGTATTGCTAGCGGTGCTAGCAATTGAAGGGAGCGGGATCAACGTGGGTGCTGTTAGCGGCATGGCGCAGGTGAACGTTCGCGTGGATCGCCAGGTTAAGAACCGTGCCGAGGAGGCGCTGCGGCTTTCGGGCGCCTCGCTGCCCGAGCTCATCAAAAAGGTGGTGGCCAAGGTCGCGCAGGGTGGCGGGCAGTGCGAGGAGGTGCTTGCGGCCGTCGATGACCGGCAGCAGACCGTCGCGCCCGATGCGCCGTTCGCCGCATCATGGGCGGCGGCGGATCAGCTTTACGCGGACCTGGGCATCGCTATGTCGCCCGTATCCGGCGATCGCGGTTGGGACACAATCTATTCCGAAGCCATGGATGAGCATTATCGCCAAAAGGGGATGATCCAGTGAGTGGGGCGCCTCTCAAGATTATGGTGGACGCCAACGTATGGGTTGATTCGTTTTGCGTCGACCATGCCGAGTCGCTTGCCGCGCGTGCGTTTATTGGGCAGGCGACGGAGACGGGGGCGTTGCTGTTCTTCCCGGTGCATATCGCTAAGGATGTGCTGTACGTTGTCCAACACGAGCTGAAGCGTAGCGTTCTTGCCAGCGGGGGAGCACTCGACGAGGCATCTGCCCGTGCAATTGGCGATGCGGCGCTGGCGTTTGTTCGGAACATGACCGAAAACGCCACGGCCGTGGGTGCAGATGCGTCGGACCTTTGGCTGGCCGACAAATACTTAGCGCTCCATCGCGATTACGAGGACAACTTGGTACTCGCCGCATGCAAGCGCGTACAGGTTGATTACTTGGTGACTAACGATCGTAAACTGCTCGAACATGCCGATCTTGCAGCAAAGACACCTCGTCAAATGATGCCGATTCTTGCTTTGGCCGAACGCGGCGGCGCGGCTATCGGTTGACGCGAACTGTTTGCGGGCCTCTTGGACGACGATGCGCCAAGGGACCCGCGTCTGCTATTTACAAAAGCTCGGCCTTAATGGTGGGACTTTCTGCGAGCTGCTCGGCTGCCTTTTCTTCGGAGCTGTTGAGCGCGGCTAAGCTGCGGTAGACCCACTCGTTGACCTGGGTGTTCTTGACGCCTGCAGTCTGCATAAGGGCGCCTACCTCGCGGATTGCTGTGAGCAGGTCGGCTTTGGGACCTGCGAGCTCGACCTCGATGCCGTGGTAGGCGGCCACGCCGCGGTTCTCACTCACGTGGTCGATAAAGCCCTCGACGGTCTCAAGCTGCTGGGCGAGAGCTACATCATCGTCAGCGTCCAGCGCAACAAGGGCGTTCGAAACCGTGAGGGCGGGATGTCCGCAGGGGACAAAGCCTTCGATGACATCCATAGCTTCGGTAATGGTTGAGCCCAGGCCTGCGAGGGCGTTGATGAGTTGCTGCTTGGTATCCATAACGGTCCTTTCGATGGGTCATTTTGCTTGGCGAAAATATACGTTACGCGATCGGTAGCAAAAGTGCGAAGTACGGCGCACATTGGGGTCTTCACAGCTCGTGCATAGAACAGCTGTCCGCTTTCAGAACGTGGTAAGATAACACTCCACACAGTGGGGCTCGCCCTGCATGTTCCTTGAAAAGTCGACGGTTATCGGGTGTTTGCAGGTCCGATACCATCCAGACTTTCCCAACATTCGGGGGCGACTGGTTTCGACACGATAGCTCTGAGAGAGGAAGCAAGCCGAGGTCTCCTCGCCTCGTTAAACAGGGGTACCGTCAAATTGAATTGACAACAACTCTTCTTTTGAGCCTATGGCTCTCGCTGCTTAGTTTATAGCGGCGCGTCAACCCGGTGATTTCCCCGACACCGGCGCGACGTCATGTTAGGGGAATGCTCCTGCGCACGTAATCGGTATGGCGCAGGCTAAGACCGAACCGGTTAGGACGCCGCGAGCGTGTCGCTGCGCGCAAAGCGTCCAAGATTAAACCAGCGACTGAGCTTGGAGATGCCAATCAGGGGGCTTTCGTGGACCGGAGTTCGATTCTCCGCGCCTCCACCATAAGTCACAGGCAGGTAGATATTCGTATCTACCTGCCTTTTTATTTCTAGTCCGTACCGCGGAGAATCGAACTCTGAGCAGGGCGCGGGCGTAAAGAAAACGCGTAAGCGTTTTTAGCCCGCGGGCGAGGACACCGGCAGGCGGCCGAAGCCGGTGCGTATTTGCGCAGCAAATACGCGGATTCTCCGCGCAAACTTCCGACTCAAAACGGATGCGATGTTTATCGAATCTCAGCCGGCCATGCGCCGTATTAACGGATCCCTCCACCCGCGGAGAATCGAACTCTATGCAGGGCGCGGGCGTAAAGAAAACGCCTCAGTGACGCAGGGTGGGACGTGCTTTCCCAATGGCGGCCCAGGCGGAAAGTCCATCCCGGAATCCGCGCTCAGACTGGGACGTAGTTTCCGGATGACACATCAAGCGGAAACCGCATCCCGGAATCTAAGCTCGGAATGGGATGCATTTTCCAGATGGCGGGCTCAGCGGAAAATGCGACCCGGAATTTGCTCTGAGACCGGGACGCGCTTTCCCGTCGACTGCCCCGACCCCTTAACTCCAAAACCTGCGCGCTTGCCATCCCAAAACTGGGTAGAAGAAGGCCAAAACGTAATCGCAGGAGGTCAATATGACTGCAGAAGATAAGGCAAAGAACGCCGGCAAGGTCGCGCTCGTTTTGGAGGGCGGAAGTTTTCGCGGGCAGTTTACCGCGGGCGTGCTCGACGTCCTCATGGAGGCTGGCGTCGAGATTCCGGCTGTCTACGGTGTATCGGCCGGCGCCCTCAACGGCGTGAACTACAAGTCGCACCAGATCGGCCGTGCCAACCGCATCAACTTGGCTTTTTGCAACGACAGCCGCTACATGGGTGCCGCATCGTTTGCGTCCACGGGCTCCATCGTCGGCTACGACTTTATTTTCAACGACGTGCAGGATCGCCTAGACCCCTTCGATAACGAGGCCTTCGACGCGAGCCCCATCGAAATGTATGCTGTCGCGACGGACATGTTATTTGGCACCGCTGCCTACCTGCCCGTCAAAAACGCCATGCTCGATATCGATTGCGTGCGTGCCTCGACCTCGTTGCCGCTGGTGACGCCGCCGGTCGAGATTGATGGTCACAAGTACGTTGACGGCGGTGTGGCAGATTCGGTGCCTGTCGAGCACGTGCTGGAAGAGGCCGGATACGATCGCGCGGTCGTCGTGCTCACGCAGGACCGCTCGTACGAAAAGGCGCCCTACGAGTTTATGCCGGCCGCGCGTGCGCGCTATGGCGACTATCCCTATCTGCTCGAGGCCATCGAGACGCGCCATGACCGCTATAACGTCCAGCGCATGCACCTCTGGAAGTACGAGCGCGAGGGCCGTGCCCTGATTGTGGCTCCGCAAAAACCGGTCGAGGTCGGCCATGTGGAGCACGACACGGCCAAGTTGCTCGACTTGTATATCCAAGGCCGCCGAGAGGCAAAGCGCCTGCTTGCGGAAATACAGGAGTTCGTTGAGCGTTAAGACGATCGACCCACAAAAAGCGACAAAAGACAGGGCCCAGAGAACCATTCGCACGCCGAGGGATCTCTGGGCCCTGTCTCGTGAAGACACCGGGCATGGACGACATGTGCAGAAACTCTGGTCGGAGCCAAAATACCTGTTGACTCGAGCGGCGAGCGGGGTAATATGGACGGGTTACTTGCAGAGCCCCGTGAATCTCTGTAACAACACGTACTGTACATGGAGGAGTCTAAGTGATTTCGAAATCGACTCACTACGCCAAGCAGGGCGAGGTCCAGCGCAACTGGGTTCTCGTCGACGCCGATGGTGCTGTCCTGGGCCGTCTTGCCACCCAGATCGCAATGATCCTGCGCGGTAAGAACAAGCCCCAGTTCACGCCCAACAGCGACTGCGGCGACTTCGTTGTCGTCATCAACGCCGATAAGGTCCAGCTTACCGGTAACAAGGCCGACACGAAGACCTATTATCGCCACAGCGGCTACAACGGCGGCCTCAAGGCTGAGAGCTTCCGCCAGGCTATGGAGAAGCATCCGGAGAAGGTCATCGAGCGCGCCGTTCGCGGCATGCTGCCCAAGACCACCCTCGGCCGTGCCCAGATGACCAAGCTTAAGGTCTACGCTGGTGCCGAGCATCCGCACGCTGCCCAGAACCCCACGAAGATTGAGCTGGAGGCTTAAAGATGGCTGAGAACACCGTTGTCTACCAGGGTACCGGCCGTCGTAAGAACGCCGTCGCCCGCGTCCGTCTCGTCCCCGGCACCGGCAAGGTGTCCATCAACAAGCGTGATGCCGAGCAGTATTTCGGCCGTCATCAGCTCGTTGAGAACGCCCTTGCTCCCTTCAAGGTGACCGACACCGCCGGTCAGTTCGACGTTATCGCTCTGTGCGATGGCGGCGGCATCTCCGGTCAGTCCGGCGCTCTGCGCCTGGGCATCGCTCGCGCTCTTCTGAACGCTGGCGATTACCGTGCTGACCTCAAGAAGGCCGGTTTCCTTACGCGCGATGCTCGCGTGGTCGAGCGCAAGAAGTACGGCCTCAAGAAGGCCCGCCGCGCTCCCCAGTTCTCCAAGCGCTAAGGTTTTATCTCCTTACGAGATACAATGTACAAGCGGGGCCTGCCGATTGCTCGGCGGGTCCCGCTTTTCTTTTTCGACTAGGGTGGGCGACTGCGTTTTGCCCACTTGGGAAGGAGCGATCCTATGCCCCAGAACATCTTCGGTACCGATGGCGTCCGTGGCGTCGCCAACGCCGATCTTTCGTGCGACCTCGCGTTTCGCCTAGGTCGCGCGGCGACCAAGTTTCTTGGTCCGGACATCTGCATCGGCCGCGATACGCGTCTTTCGGGCACCATGCTCGAGAGTGCTCTGACCGCCGGTATCATGGCCGAGGGCGGCCGTCCGCACTGCTGCGGCGTTATCCCTACGCCGGCCGTGGCGCTGCTCACCGTCCAAAACGAGCTCGACGGCGGCATCGTCATCTCCGCTTCGCACAATCCGCCGGAGTTCAACGGCATCAAGTTCTTTAGCCGCAAGGGCATGAAGCTTCCCGATGCTGTCGAGGAAGAGATCAGCGCCTGGGTCATGTCCGAGGAGGCCATGGCTGCCGACACGTTGCCGACCGGTGCCGGCGTGGGCCACATCATCAAGATGAAGGACGCCCGCAAGGCCTATGTCGATCATGCCATCGATACGCTTGATGGCCTGAGGCTCGACGGCCTGGTCGTTGCCGTCGACTGCGGTCACGGTGCTTCTTGCCAGACTACGCCCGCCGCGCTGCAGCGCCTGGGTGCCACGGTGCACGCTATCAACACCGATTACTGCGGCACCGACATTAACGTTGAGTGCGGCTCTACGCACCTCGAGCCCCTGCGCGAGCTCGTGCTGCGCACCCATGCTGACATCGGTCTGGCCCACGACGGCGACGCCGACCGCGTACTGTTCGTGGACAGCGAGGGCAATGAGATCGACGGTGACTACATCCTGGCTATCTGCGGTTCTGACCTCGCCGCTCGCGGCAAGCTCGCTAACTCCGAGATCGTTTCGACCGTCATGTGCAACCTGGGCTTCTCCATCGCCATGAAGGAGCAGGGCTTCGAGATGGTCCAGACCGCCGTGGGCGACCGCTATGTTCTTGAGCGCATGCTCGAGGACGGTGCCGTTATCGGTGGCGAGCAGTCCGGCCACATCATCTTCCTGGAGCACAACACCACCGGCGACGGTCTGGTGACGGCTCTGCAGCTGCTGGCCGTGCTCAAGCGCACCGGCCGCACCCTCACCGACCTTGCCGGCATCATGAAGAAGTACCCGCAGGTGCTCGTCAACGTGCATTCGGACAACAAGGCCGGCCTGGACGATTGCCAGCCCATTTGGGACGCCGTAGCTGCCGCCGAGAAGGAGCTCAACGGTCGCGGCCGCATCTTGGTGCGCCCGAGCGGTACCGAGCCGCTGGTTCGCGTGATGGCCGAGGCGGAGACGCATGAGCTGACCCAGCGTGTTGTTGACGATATCGTCGAGGTTGTCAAGCGCGAACTTCCCTAATGGCCAAAAACTGATGCCAAGTGGTAAACTGGTACGGTTATTTTGATTGATTGGTATGTCCGAGGGGGAGCATGTTCACTAAAGTCCTAAGGTCTTTTGGTATGCGTGGTCGAGTCCTTACGCTGGATGCTCCCATCTCGGGCGACGTCATTCCGCTCTCCGAGGTAAACGATCAGACGTTTGCCACTGGCCTTTTGGGCCAGGGCGTTGCGATTCAGCCCACGGGTACGCGCGTGATCGCGCCGGCGGACGCTAAGGTTGAGGCCATTTTTCCTACGGGACACGCCGTTGCGCTTAATACGGTCGATGGCCTGGACGTGCTCATCCACGTTGGTTTGGACACTGTTCAGCTCGAGGGCAAGCACTTTACCGTACATGCGCAAGTGGGTGACATCGTCCATAAGGGCGATGTACTCATTGAGTTCGATCGCGAGGCAATTGCTGCCGAGGGTTACGATGTGACGGTTCCCATCTTGGTATGCAACTCCGTTGAGTTCTCGAGCATCAAGGGCTCCGTTGGCGTGCATGTCGAAGAGATGGACCAGCTCATCGTTGCTCGCGAGCGCTAGCAAGTGCGCGTGGCCATTAGCCTACAATTCAAACACGTTTACGGAGGGCGCCCTTGAAAGAGGACGCCCTCCGTGGCAAGATGGAATTTGTCCGAAGCTAAAAGGCTTTGGGTCACCGTGGACGGGCAGGGGCCTCGACGCGGTTAGACACGAGACACATACATTACGCGACCTCGCCCTGGTGGCCGCACACGTTGGTTGCGGCCGACGCGGGCCGCGGGCAAGTGCTTGTAAGGGAGCCTTGCCTCTCTTGTACGAGAAAGGACGCGTAATGAAGATCATTAAAGCTAAAGACTACGAGGATATGAGCCGCAAGGCCGCCAATATCATCTCGGCCCAGGTTATCCTCAAGCCCGACTGTGTGCTGGGCCTTGCCACCGGCTCCACCCCGATCGGCGCCTACAAGCAGCTCGCCGCTTGGTACAAGAAGGGCGACGTCGACTTTGCCGAGGTTAGCACCTACAACCTGGACGAGTATCGCGGCCTTTCGCACGACGATCCCCAGAGCTATCACTACTTCATGCGTGAGAACTTCTTCGATCACATCAACATCGACCTGAACAACACGCATGTGCCCGATGGTTCCAACCCCGACGCCGCCGCTGCCTGCTCTGAGTACGACAAGATCGTCGCCGACGCCGGTTACCCGGATCTGCAGCTGCTTGGCATTGGCAACAACGGCCACATCGGCTTTAACGAGCCCGATGACCACTTCTCCAAGGGCACGCACTGCGTCGACCTCACCGAGAGCACCATTCAGGCCAACAGCCGCCTGTTCGACAGCATCGACGATGTTCCCCGTCAGGCCTACACCATGGGCACTCAGACCATCATGTATGCCCGCATGATCCTGGTCGTCGCCAACGGCGAGGCCAAGGCTCAGGCCGTGCATGACATGTGCTATGGTCCGGTTACGCCCGAGTGCCCGGCTTCGATCCTGCAGCTGCACACCAACTGCGTTGTCGTTGCCGACGAGGCCGCCCTTTCGCTCTGCGAGTAGCGCGAATCCTGCACCTCGACATAGCCTTGCCTAAGGCCTCCGCTTTGCGGGGGCCTTTTTGCTATCCCTTTTCGCCCACTTGACCAAAATCTTGCCGCAAGCTTGACGAACGCCAGATGCCCAACAGCTTGATTCATTCTATACCAGATTCTATGCAAAAATGCCACTAGAAGGTCGTAGACGGTAGCGGGTGCTAGGCGAGTTGAATGACATGGCTGGACCTTGTTCATCTGCGTTACACTGCCGCTTAGATGGGACAAGCTGACAAGCTCATTTACCTGCTTAAAGACCGATTAGTTGGGGGATTAATAACAATCGGCCCTCGCTGTACAAAAACTTGCCGCTTGCGTACCAAAAGACAACCTAAAACACAAGGTCGCTCTATTCATAGCGCGGCTTGTATGGTCTTGCGGCTACAGTGTCCATACGGTCGAGTTGAGGAGCGGGCATGGTAAACGATTTGAGCGGTATAGACGACCTCGAGCTGATGCCGCTGGGCGGAGGCTATATGGTGCGACGCGAACGCTTGATGAATGAGCTTATCGCCAAGGGCCGAAAGGCCGGCATCGTGGTTCTTTATGCGCCCGACGGGTTTGGGAAGACCTCGGTGCTGCTGCAGTACACCCATGAGGTTAAATGCGACCCGACGCGAGGCCCCGTGCGGATTATCGAGGCGGATCGCGCCATTGGGCGCGAGGTGTTTATGCAGCTCGAGGTGGTTACCGAAGAACTCAAAGACAAACCGCACTCCCTTATCGCGATTGATAATGTGCCAAACCTCGATCAGCACGATACCGAAGACCTCATCGACAGGATTCGCGGCCTGCGCGCTATGGGGGTAGGGGTCTTTATCTCCTGCCGTCCTTCAAATCGTCAGCTGATTCATGGGCTGGGCGATTCGGTTAAGATCAATGCGCAGATGCTTAAGGTGCATGCCTATGAGTATTCGGCGTGGGCATCGGCGTTTTCGATCAGCACATCGCTCGACTTTTATCAGCTCACGCAGGGCGTGCCCGAGCTCGTTTCGGCATTGCAGACGGGTCTGTATGGCCAAGGTGACGTAGCCGGTCTGCTCGAAAACGAGATTGTCAACGTATATGGCGCGGCACTTGCCGATCTGGCTTCGCTCGACAATAATGCGCTGTTTTGCGTGGCATGTCTCATGGTTTTGATGGGCGAGGGCAATATCGCAGAACTCGAGGCCTGTGGGGTGAGGCTGTCGATGGTCGACCAGTCCTATTTTGTGCGCGACTACCCGATCTTTGGCTTGGATCCCGCCGAGCGGAGTTTTACGTGTCTGGGCACGGAGGATAACGGACGCTTGCGCTTGCGTAAGTTGGTGGCCGAGGTCCGCCCCGAATTTGTTCCGAGGGCGGCCCGGATTTTGCTTAAGGCGGGCCGATGCGATGCGGCGATGGGCCTGGCGGACGCCTTTTTGGACCGTGAAGCGGTCCTTGAACTTGCTGGGCAGTATGGGGTCGAGCTGGCTCTGACGGGGCACGGGGCCGATATCTGCCGAGCGGCGCTGGGCACGATCGATGCCGACGATCCGGCTCCAGAGCCAACGCCTGCCGAAGCGCTTGGCGTATATCTGGCAGCGGTCAGCGTGTCCAATACAAAGCTCGCTCGCTATATGGCATCGGTCGTCGAACGCGGGGGCGAACGGGCGGCCTGCGAAATAGACCCTGTTTCATGGAGGGTGGCCCAGGCGCTGACGGCTGTTTGCTATGGGGACAACGGGCTTGGGCTTCCTACGAACCTGGCCGTGCCAGAAATAGAGACGTCCCACACCGCACTCGACATGCTGTCCGCGCATATCGAGGTCAAGCGCTGCCTGACCGAGCGGGGAGATGACGGCGGCGTTCTACAGCAGCTCAAAACGAGCAAGGCCTACGACTGCGAGCTCGACATCGCGGGGATTGTTATACGGGCCGATAGTATGCTGGTGGAGCTCTTTGACGGGTCGTTTGCGGGAACCGACGAGCGCGACGACGAGATGACGGTGGTGCGGGAGGCGCTCGACGTACGTGGGCTTAAGGCGATGGCTATCTGGGTGCGCATGGTGTTGGCGGCACGGCGGCTCCTTTCCGGCTTGCCGGTAACCGACGATGCGGCGTTCAACGAGCTCGATCGTTTTGCCGTGCGCATGCGCGACAACCAGATTCAGCTGTTTGGCCTGTTGCTAGAAGGCTGGCAGTCGCTGGCAGAGGGACGGCCGGTCAATGCAAAGTTCCGTGCGGTCCAAGTGCTCAAACTTGCCGAGGAGTCGATTGCGTACATGCGCGATAACGCATTGCTGCTGGAGCGCGCGGCATATCTGCGAAATACATCGATGGTTTCGGTGCGCGAGGAAGCGGAGTTGCTCGATATAAGCCAGACGCAGGTTGGTGGCGCAGAAGCCTGGATGGTGGCGCTGCATTTGGCCTGTGCGGGCCGAGACAGCGACCTTGCGGCCTGGATGTCCATGAATCGTGCGGGGATTCTAGAGCCATCGTATCGGCTCTTTGCGCGCCTTGCCATGCATTGTCTGGGCGAGCCGGCGGCCAGGATACGCAAGAAGCTTCCCGTGCGCGAACTGTCGCGGTACTCGCTGCGCGACGATTTGGAAGGGGAGGGCGAGCGCCTGTTCCAGGCTGGCGAGGTTGAAGCCGTTGATACCATCGACCATATCGAGATTCGCATGTTTGGTGCGTTTCGCGCCGAGCGCGACGGGTTTCCCATCACGGACAAAATGTGGCGTCGCAAGAAGGCGGCGACACTTGCCGAGCGGCTTGCGCTGGGCATGGATGCGCTCGTCGATCGTGAGACGCTGGCCATGGAGCTGTGGCCCCATGCCGAGTTTAATAGCGCCCGCAACAACCTGTACTCGACGATATCGCGCTTGCGGTCGGCTTTGGGGCCGACGCCGGATGGCAAGTCATGTGTGCTCATCCAAAATGAATGCATTGGGCTCAACGGCGACTACGTCAAGACCGATGTACGGCTGTTTGACCAGATAAGCCGCGAGGTTTTGGGAAATCGCACGGGTGCGCGCGGGCCCCATCTGGTCGAGTTGTGCCTTAAGATTGAGCAGCTTTATGCCGGACCGTTGTATGTTCCCAATGGCTGTAATCCCACCTACTTTTTGCGTATGCGGCGCATTATGCAGTCAAAGTACATCGATTGCATGATTAAGGGAGCAAATGCCGCTCTAGAAGAAAACGATCTACAGTCGGCGATTTGGCTGGCGGAGTCGGGGCTTCGGCAGGAAACGGCGCGCGAGGATATGGTGCGCTGCGCCATGCGCGTCTACAGTGCGGCGGGGCGGCGGCGCGATATCGTCGAGCTGTACAGCGGGCATATGCACCATCTGAGGGAGCAGGTCAATGGCGTGCCCGAGCCCGAGACGCGGCGCCTATACGAGCGCTTGGTGGAGGGGCGGCTCAATCGCGTGCTGGTCGAGCGATAAAAAACGGGCGCCCAAAGTACTTGGGCACCCGTAAGCTTGCTATGTGTTGGCTCGCTGGACCATTGGCTCTTAGACGAGCTTGATCTTCTCGATGTCCTTGCGCGAGGACTCGCGATACAGCGAGAACTTGCGGCCGATGACCTGGACGACCTCGGCGTGGCAACGCTCAGCGAGCTCTTCGGCGGCCTCGCGGGCGGAAAGACTGGAGCCATCGAGCACGGAGCACTTAACGAGCTCGTGCTTCTCCAGGTAGGCGACCGTCTGCTCGACGGTGCCCTCGTTGACATCGGACTTGCCGATGATGATGGCGGGGTTGAGGTGATGGGCCATGCTGCGAAGCTGCTTGACCTGTGCTCCTGTCAGTGCCATGGGTTCTCGCTTTCTATGTATGGGGCGCCCCGCGACGGGGCCTTAATCTACGTGAGCTGTCCCACGATAGCGCAGGAACGGCGCGGTGTGGAGCGCGTTTGCCCAGTTCAAAAAGAATGCGGATGCCGAGTGAGTGGGCGGCGTGGGCTGCGAACAGGCTATGAGCTGGGCGCAGAGACCGGCTCCCATGCAATAAACGCCCAACGGACCTTGCGGACGTGGTCGAGCATATAGCGTCCCTGCGGCACACCCTTGGAGCCCGGCTCACCGGCATGGGGGTTCTCAATCATGTGCTGGGCGATATAGTCGCGCAGACGGTCGACCTTATCCTCGTTGCCATGCTCGAGCATACGGGAAAAATCCGCTACGCCCGCTTCAAGGTTATCGAAGGTATCGCGACGAGGCGATTCAAAGTACGCAATCTGCGGCAGGGCACCCATCTGAATGAGGATATTAAAGGCATACACAAAGCCATTACTGCAGGTAACCGAGGCACCGATGGCGTTCATCAGGTGCAGGTCATAGCGCGGGCTGGAGTTGGCGACCATCGTGACAGCACAACGCCGACGAGCCGTTCGATCAAGCATGGCAAGCACGCCTTTTTGGTTGGTCGTGGTGACAGAGCGACTGGCAAAGGCAACATCTACCGCTTTCGCGACCGGTCCAACCAGATCCCAATCGTCATCCCAAGCAAGCTCAAGCGGTGTAATGCGATCATCGAGCCCATAGTACTCAATGCCGGCATCAAGCGTGCCCAACATGGCAGGGGAGAAATCAGCCGCAATCACAGGATGCCCAGCCTGAGCAAGCGGAATAGCAATCGACCCAGCCCCACACCCCATATCAAGCACGGATTCACCAGGCTTTAACGCCAACAGCTTCATAAAGTCCCGGGCATACGGGGCAGTCTCAAGCGGCCGAAAATGCCGAGCCCGCTTATCCCATTCAAAAGAATCATCAGCTCGATGTCGAGCTGCCTGCATTTGCATCCATTCCTGATTCCAATCAGCAGAAAGCAGCTCAGAGCGAGCATCCCCATCAACCACGGGCCAACCTCCTAGCAACAAAAAAGCGACTCCTCCTAAAAGAAGAGCCGCAACCAGCATATATCAGAAAAAGAACCGTTCCAACGCCAAACCGCCCTCACAACCGAGGCGGGCAGGAGCGAAGCGACTGCCATACGGGATAGAACCCAACTGAGGTCCCGTTGTGCGGGAGCCCCGGGGAGGGCAAATATATAAGGTCGATCGCGAGTTCCGCACGAGCCGGAGAGCACTTAATGTGCTCTCCGT
>UQXA01000020.1 GCA_900544865.1 uncultured Collinsella sp.
GAATCGGCTGAAGTGCGATGGCGAAATTGGTTGTTTTTACAGTAGCGCTAACACCCTCGAGCCTGATCCCGGATATCCACCTCCAGTGGGCGCGCGTCCAGGATCCCTTCCTCGTCCCGTCGGCGTTGCGCTCGTCCCAGACGTGGCCCAGCCTGATCAGGAACATGTTGAGTCGCTGCCTGGCGCGGCGGTACTCCGCCGTGGCGTCGTCGAGGGCGCGGTCGAGGTCCCGGGCGGCCTCGACGGCCGCATCGGGCAGCGGGACCTCCACGATGTTGTGGGTGGCGAGCATGCGGGCGATGAACTCGGCGTCGCGCCGGTCGTTCTTGCGGCGCGCGTCCGCCGCCGGCCTCTGCATCTTGGAGACGGCGGCCACGGCGCAGTCGAGGCCGAGCGCGCGCAGCTCGCGCGCCATGTGGAAGCCGGTGGGGCCGCTCTCGTAGCAGGCCCTGGGCTCCTCGAACCCGAGGGCCCACTCCGCGATCTCGGCGGCGTCCGTCCCGAAGTCACGGTGCACCACCTCGCCGGTGAAGGGGTTGAACGCCGCGGCGGCGACCGATCGCGCGTGGACGTCCAGGCCGATGGAGGTAACATGGGGCATGGGAAGCCTCCTCCCCGCAGGTGCGGTAAGGGCTACCGCACGGGCCGATACTCAAAGCCCATTGTGGCATCCCGAGCCCGCGGAAAGAGGCTGCGCCGCGGGGGAGGCGACCCAAATGGCTTTCTCATATCGTCTTGCTTCGTACGCTGCTTAAGTGCCTCGGAAAGTCCGATAAGCGCCGTGAGGAGCGAGGCCAAAGCGGTCAGGAGCTTCACGAAATCAGTCAGATCGGTCATGGGCATCACCTCCCGTCGCATGGAGGGCGCTGCCCGGCACATGGAACTGCCGTCAACAATAACCAGTCTATCAAACTGCAGTCATAAATACGAATATATGTTCGCTAATAACAGCGACGTGGCCATCTCAAAGCGCGGCTTTACGCAAGGGTGCCGGGTGGCCGCGCTGGGCGATTTCATGTCCGCGCGGGCGCCTATCCTTACGGCAATATAGCCGCCTATGTAGCTATGTAGCAGGCGGCAGGCAACGGAGAAAGGCCCTAACCGTGTCAGCTGAAAAGACGCCGTGTATCTCGGCTATCGATACGACGAACTTTGCGCGCCAGATTGTGCTGGACTTTGAGTTTGCGCCGGTGCCAAAGCAGCGCCAGCGCCGTGGGCTGCGCAACGAGATTATCGAGGTCGGCGCCGTCAAGCTCGATTACCACGGCAACGTTATGGGCGAGTTCTCGCAGTTTGTGCAGACGGAATTTACCGAAGGCGTTGCGTTCCCCGTCCGCGAGCTTACAGGGATATCGGCCGTGGACACCGCGATGGCCGACCCGCTCTACATGGTGATCAAAAGGCTCAGCGATTGGATCGGTCGCTACTCCGCCCAGGTGGTCTGTTGGAGCGGGACGGACCGTCGGCAGCTTTTGACCGAGTGCCAGGCAAAGCGCATCGATCTTTCCGCATTTCCTACGGACTGGGCCGACCTGCAGGCGTTTTACACCTCGATCATGGACGTTGGCAGCCGCGGGCGCGTCTCGTTGGGCGACACGGCAACGTGGTTTGGCATCGAGTTTGATGAGTCGACGGGCCACGCCCACAGCGCTCTGGCCGATGCGCGCGTAACCGCCAAATTGCTCAGGCAGATGATGGACGGGGACTACCACGTGAGCCCGCACGCCCAGGAAGTCCGCCAGCGGTGGGGGATGGGCGAGCGGGCCCAGACACGCCTTTCCAGCAAGTGCCCCGAGCTGGGCGACCTGCTGCTGAGACTGAAGGCGGAGGGGAGGTAGGCCTTTTGAGAACGCCATTCGGTTTGGCATGGCGGAGCTGTAAGCGCGACTTCGCCCTGCTGTTTGAATCGAAGCGTCAACCAGTATGACGGGCTGTCTGATCTGTCTGCCTACGCCATCGCGATCCCGCGCGCCACACTCAGCAGCTCATACTCCCTTTGACTCCACTGATGCAGCTCAGCGGCGTTGACGGCGTCGCGGCACAGGTCCAGGAACACCTCGGCGCCCTCACAGAAGCACTCGCGGGCAAAGTCGCCCGAGCCGTCCGCAACGCACACGCCGTCGGCAAACAGCTTCCAGCTGGACGGCTCACGAGAGTTATCTCCGAGCAGCTTGATCTGCAGTACGTGTGGGTTGCCGGCGGTGTAGAGCTCTTCCTCGAGCACCTGCACCGTAAAGCGCATCTGGTGGGAGAGGCTGCTCTTGACCATGGCCGAGGCGTAGCCGTTCGGCTTGTCCAGAAGATGCATTCGTTTTGGCTTGGTTGCCAGGTTGTGGAAGTTGCGCTCACTGCGCACAGAGAAATTGTCCATACGGACTCCTTTCATCGATGTTGGCAGGGCCACCGTGCCTCTTGGCCGGTTGGCGTCGGGATCGTGGAGCCAACTCTCTACCCCGACTCTGGATAAAACGTGCCCGCTCCTTGTGGGCAAGAGGAAGTTTATCAACGCGCGCGGACAGAAATCAAGTGCCGCCTGCGAAATGATGTGCAGACGGCGCTTGATTACGCGGCAATTATTCGGCCAACATCCGGAAAAGTGTCGAAATCAGCCGTATGAAAGTACGGAAAAGTGTCAAATTCGAGCCGCCCAAATTACGGAAAAGTGTCGAAATGGACGCGTGGAAATCACGAAAAAGTGTAAAACTGCACGTAAACAGTGGTGCGGCATAGCCTATGTTCAAACCTAGCTGTTGGGGTCGCCCTTGAGGGTGTTGATGTCCAGGTACTGGTTGTCGTCCTCTGCTTTCTGCGTTGCCGATTCGGACGCGGTGGGGCCGCGGAATAGCTGGAATCCCTCAAACGCGATCACGCCGAGCAGAGCGATGATGATGGCGATAAAGACAACCTTTGCCGCCTGCGAAAACTCCGAAAAGCGCGGCGGTTCTTCTCCGGTGTGGTAATCGGCAGCACGCTTATCGTCGGTGCCGTGGGTATACGACGATGCCGAGGCTGCCTTTACGCGCGCTTGGTTGTAATCGGCAGCGGGCGCGGCGGCAAACGGGTCGCGAGAATAGCCGCTCGACGTTTGGCCATAATCCTCGGTTTCGATGCGGCCGGCGCGAGGTTGTTCGCTCGGGCGGTTGGCGTATGCTGCGGTGTTGTCGTATGCGGAGTTGCGTTCCTCGGCAGCCGCAAACAGGGGGTTTACCGGAATGTCGAGCGCCGGCATGCCGCCCGAGGTCTCGTCCAGATCTGCCGCCGCCCAGGAATCAAAGGCAAACTGGCGGTTGGAAAGATCATCCAGATCCATGACAGGCGGCTCGAGCTCGGGCTCGGGCTGGGGTTCGGGAGCCGTGTATGTCGGCTGCTGCGGGGTGGCATACACGGGTGCGCTGCTGGGCGCATGGCGCTGTGCCGCTGCAGCGAGAAACGCCGCCGTCTCGGACGGATCGCTAGCGGGACGGGGCGCAGGGGCGGCTTTACGCGTCGCCTGCACGATGGGACGGGTGGCAAAGTCGTCCGCGGGCATGGATGCCGACGCGGGCGTGGCGGAAGGTGCGGGCTTTGCACTTGTCGGGCGAACCCCGCCGCCCATGAGTTCCTCGGCGGTCCAGGGGCGGTCGCTCATCACGTCGTCGAGGCTCAACGCAAACAGATCGTCTTCGCCCTCGTCAAACGCGCGTTTCGCATGCCTGGCGCCAGAAACGGTGCCTCCGCGGCCGTTGCGTGGTGCGTTGCTCGACCCCATCTTGTTCCATCCTTTCGAAATATTCGCATTCATCGATTATATGGAACTTGCCTTGCGGCCGACTCTCGGATTCGTGCATTCCAGAACTCGTGCCCAAAAGGGGAGGGGTGCAGTCGCGCTGACTATTTGTCGCCGGCGGCAGCTTTGGCCTCGTTGAGGTAGCTATAGAAGCTGTATTTGGAGATGCCAAAGAACTCGCAGGCGCGTTCGCTCGACTTGGAGATGAGGAAGGCGCCGCGACGGTCGAGGTAGCCAATGGCGCGGATGCGCTCGTCTTTGGTCATAAGGGCTGCAGGCTTGCCCACGTACTGCTCGCACTCGCGCAGCAGATCCTCGAGCAGGTCGCCGATGTTTTTGGTGATGGGCTCGGGCTCGGTGTATCCCTTGTCGCCTGTGCCGGTGAGCGCGTCGAGCGAACGCTCAAAAGCCTTCATGAGCGTAATGTCAAAGTTAATGGCCAAAATGCCGACGGGCTTGCCCTCGTCGTTGCGGATAAAGATGGTCGAGGACTTGAGCAGCTTGCCATCGGCGGTTTTGGTGAGGTATGGCTCGCGGTCGTGCACGTCGGCGGTGCCCTCGTGCATGGACTCAAGCACAATATGGCTGGGACCGTCACCCAGTTTGCGCCCGCTGACGTGGCCGTTTTCGATCACTACGATGGAGTGGTCCACGTCCTCGGTCTCCAAGTCGTGGACGACGACTTCGCAGTTGGGGCCAAACTGGAGCGCCAGGCCGTGTGCAAGGCGCTTGTAAAACTCAATCTGTGCGGGGGTCATGGGTGCCTTCCTAAAAATTAGTTTGGGCTCACTTTGCCATAAACCCCACTTGTTCGCAAATAACGAAAGCGTCGCTGCGTTATGTAACCGTTCGTCGGCGAAAAGGTACCGATTACGGCAACAAACAATTTGTTAGGTTTGCCAATCAAAAAGTGTGATAGAACAGTGCTAACAAACTTTTTGTTTGGCATCCACATAAAAGTTCAGTCGCATGAATGGGAATGGGCTGAAACGCGTATGCGGGGGCCGGCAAGAGAGGACTTAAGGAGTTCACCGTATGGCCGATAAGATCCAGTGGGCGGGCAACACGATGCCCAAGAGCGATGATAAGCACTTGGGAATCATGAGCCTCGACCACGTGAAGAAGGCCCGCGCCTTCCACCAGTCGTTCCCCCAGTACACCGTCACTCCGCTTGCCCGCCTGGACGGCCAGGCCGCGCGCCTGGGCCTGTCCAACCTGTGCGTTAAGGACGAGAGCTATCGCTTTGGCCTCAACGCTTTTAAGGTTCTGGGCGGTTCGTTTGCCATGGCCAACTACATTGCCGACGAGACCGGCAAGGACGTTGCCGAGTGCACCTTCGATTACCTGACCTCCGATCAGCTTGCCAAGGATTTTGGCCAGGCTACCTTCTTTACCGCCACCGACGGCAACCATGGTCGCGGCGTGGCATGGGCTGCCAACAAGCTGGGCCAGAAGGCCGTCGTGCACATGCCCAAGGGTTCCACCAAGCCCCGCTTCGATAACATCGCCGCCGAGGGCGCCACGGTGACCATCGAAGAGGTCAACTACGACGAGTGCGTGCGCATGGCCGCCGCCGAGGCCGATGCCTGCGAGCGCGGCGTCATCGTTCAGGACACCGCCTGGGAGGGCTACGAGAAGATCCCGTCCTGGATCATGGAGGGCTACGGCACCATGGCTTCCGAGGCTGCCGAGCAGCTGCGCGAGATGGCCATCAACCGCCCGACGCATGTCTTTGTCCAGGCTGGCGTAGGCTCTCTGGCCGGCGCTGTGGTAGGCTACTTCACCAACCTGTATCCCGATAACCCGCCCACCTTCGTTGTGGTCGAGTGCGCTCCGGCCGCCTGCCTGTACAAGGGCGCTGCCGCCGGCGACGGCGATCCCCGCATTGTGGACGGCGACATGCCCTCCATCATGGCCGGCCTGTGCTGCGGCGAGCCCAACATCCTGGGCTGGGATATCCTGCGCAACCACACCACTGCTTTCGTGTCCTGCCCCGACTGGGTCACCGCTCGCGGCATGCGCACCCTGGGCGCCCCCGAGAAGGGCGACCCGCGCGTCATCTCCGGCGAGTCCGGCGCAGTGACCACCGGCCTGGTCGAGACCCTCATGCTCGATCCCGAGTACGCCGAGCTCAAGGAGCTCATCGGCCTGGACAAGACGAGCTCCGTGCTCTGCTTCTCCACGGAAGGTGACACGGACCCCGATCAGTACCGTCGCATCGTCTGGGAAGGCGAATACCCCACTTGCTAATACTGGGCGGAGTAAATAGGTATCGCTCCACCACCTCACAGGTAGATTCCTTCGTTTGAAAGGTTATGAACAATGGCTAAAGAACTCGATTTCGACGCTATCAAGGCTGCTGCTGAGTCCCATCGTGCTGATATGACTCGCTTCCTGCGCGCTATGATCTCCCATCCCTCTGAGTCCTGCGAGGAGGGCGAGGTTGTCGCCTGCATCAAGGCCGAGATGGAGAGCCTCGGCTATGACGAGGTCAAGGTCGACGGCCTGGGCAACGTTATGGGCTTTATGGGCGAGGGCGACAAGATCATCGCCATCGACTCCCACATCGACACCGTCGGCATCGGCAACATCGAGAACTGGGACTCCGATCCCTATGAGGGCTACGAGACCGACGAGATCATCTACGGCCGTGGTGGCTCCGACCAGGAGGGTGGCATGGCTTCTGCTACCTACGCTGCCAAGATGATGAAGGACATGGGCCTCATCCCCGAAGGCTACAAGATCATGGTCGTCGGCACCGTCCAGGAAGAGGACTGCGACGGCATGTGCTGGCAGTACATCTACAACAAGGACGGCATTAAGCCCGAGTTCGTCATTTCCACCGAGCCCACCGACGGTGGCATCTATCGCGGTCACCGCGGCCGCATGGAGATCCGCGTCGACGTTCATGGCACCTCCTGCCACGGCTCCGCTCCCGACCGCGGCGACAACGCCATTTACAAGATGGCCGACATCATCGCCGACGTCCGCGCCCTCAACAACAACGGCTGCGACGAGTCGACCGACATCAAGGGCCTCGTCAAGATGCTCGACCCCAAGTACAACCCCGAGCACTTCGAGGACGCCCGCTTCCTGGGCCGCGGCACCTGCACCGTCAGCCAGATCTTCTACACCAGCCCCAGCCGCTGCGCTGTCGCTGACTCCTGCGCCATCTCCATCGACCGTCGCATGACCGCCGGCGAGACCTGGGAGTCCTGCCTGGACGAGATCCGCAACCTGCCGGCAGCCAAGAAGTACGGCGACGACGTGAAGGTCTCCATGTACATGTACGACCGTCCGTCCTGGACCGGCGAGGTCTACGAGACCGAGGCTTACTTCCCCACGTGGATCAACAAGGAGACCGCTCCGCACGTCAAGGCCCTCGTCGACGCCCACAAGGCTATGTTCGGTGACGAGCGCATCGGCTGCGAGCCCAGCATGGACAAGCGCACCGGTCGTCCTCTGTGCGACAAGTGGACCTTCTCCACGAACTGCGTTTCCATCCAGGGCCGCTATGGCATCCCCTGCGTCGGCTTTGGCCCGGGTGCCGAGTCTCAGGCTCACGCTCCCAACGAGGTCACCTACAAGGACGACCTGGTCACCGCTGCCGCCATGTATGTGGCTGCCCTGAACCTCTACGATCCGAGCCAGGCCGATGGCGACGCCACCGTGTTCCGCGCCGGTCTGACCAACAACAAGATCGACTAGTCCCATTCCTCGATCTTGTTGAGCCGGGGGCAGTTTATGCCCCCGGCGCCTCCTGTTGACTTAGGGCCCGCGGTCGTTATCTCCCATGCTTCCTCGACGGTGGCGGGTCCTCGTCATAGCGCTCTGCATGTTCTAGCCACACGCGCATGCCGGAGCGCATCTACTCATTGCGATCGTTTCACCTTTAGAAAGGACATTTACATGGACGCCAAGTTTACCGAGCTCGTCGAGCAGCTGAACGGCCTCGATTTTAAGGGTATGTACGGCAGCGACTTCCTGCACACCTGGGATAAGACCACCGATGAGCTCAAGGCGCTCTACATCGTCGCCGACGCTCTGCGCGAGCTGCGCGAGAACAACGTTTCGTCCAAGATCTTCGATTCGGGCCTGGCCGTCTCGCTGTTCCGCGACAACTCCACCCGTACGCGCTTCTCCTTCTCTAAGGCCGCCAACCTGCTCGGCCTTGAGCTGCAGGACCTGGACGAGAAGAAGTCCCAGATTGCTCACGGCGAGACCGTCCGCGAGACCGCTACCATGATCTCCTTCATGGCCGACGTCATCGGCATCCGCGACGACATGTACATCGGCAAGGGCGACGCCTACATGGCTGAGGTCTCCGAGTCAGTCCAGCAGGCCTACGAGGACGGCGTTCTGGATCACCGTCCCACGCTCATCTCCCTGCAGTCCGACTCCGATCACCCCACGCAGTCCTCTGCCGACATGCTCTACCTCATCAACGAGTTTGGTGGCCTCGAGAACCTCAAGGGCAAGAAGGTTGCCGTCACCTGGGCCTATTCGCCCTCTTACGGCAAGCCGCTGTCCTGCCCGCAGTCGCTGATCAGCCTGCTGCCCCGTTTTGGCATGGACGTCACCCTGGCTCACCCCGAGGGCTACGACCTCATGCCCGAGGTCGTCGAGCGCGCCAAGAGCTATGCCGCCGAGTCCGGCACCACCTTTAAGCAGGTCAACACCATGGCCGAGGCCTTCGAGGGTGCCGACATCGTGATCCCCAAGAGCTGGGCTCCGTTTGCCGCCATGGAGAAGCGCACCAATCTGTACGCCGAGGGCGACGACGCCGGCATCGCTGCGCTCGAGAAGGAGCTGCTCGCCCAGAACGCTACGCATCAGGATTGGTGCTCCACGACCGAGCTCATGGAGAAGACTGCCAACGGCCAGGACACCATCTTTATGCACCCGCTGCCCGCCGACATCTCTGGTGTCTCTTGCGAGCACGGCGAGGTCAACGCCGACGTCTTCGACATGCACCGCGTGGGCATGTACAAGGAGGCCAGCTACAAGCCGTACGCCATCGCTGCCATGATGTTCCTGCAGAAGGTTGCCGATCCCGCTGCCGCCCTCAAGGCCCTCGACGAGCGCAACACCGCCCGTTGGTTCCAGGCCTAAAGCTGGGCTGAGGTAAGCCATGTAAAGGGGGCGCTCTGCCAACCGGCGGGGTGCCCCCTTTTTGCATCGGGGGCGTGCGGGATAAGCGCTTTCGATGTAGATGCCCCGCGACGCGAGTTATGGGTACGATGGTTTCAGGGGAGGTATCGCCATGAAACTTGGTTGCGTGATTATGGCTTCGGGCGAGGGCAAGCGGTTTGGCTCCAACAAGATGCTTGCCGATATCTATGGCGAGCCGCTGATTGCCCGGACCATCGATTCGGTTCCCCGGGGCTTTGACGTCGTGGTTTCGACGCGTTGGCCCGAGGTCGCTCAGATTTGCGAGGACAAGCATTGCCCGTGCGTGCTGCACGATGGCGAGCTGCGCAGCGAAAGCGCCCGTGCGGGCCTTTCGTGGGGAGTCGAACGCAACTGGAAAGGTTGCCTCTTTTTGCCGGGCGACCAGCCGCTCGTGAGCGCGGATTCTTTTGAGGCCATGGTTCGCGCGTTTGACGAGCGTGGCCGCAAACACCCGGTGCGCTTGGCGTGCAACGGTGAACCTTCGAGTCCGGTGCTCTTTCCGGCGGAACTGTTCGATGCACTTATGTGTCTTGAGGGCAAGGACGGCGGCGGTTTGATTCTCAAGGGCCGTACCGATGTGGTGTTGGTCGAGGCGCGTGCCTACGAGCTGTGGGACGTCGATACCGCCAAGGGACAGCGACGCATAGCGGAGCATATCGCCGCCTGCTCGTATTTTGATCGCGTGGCCAACTGCATCAATCAATAAGGAGCAATTATGATCATCATCAAAAACGGCGCGCTCGTGACGCCACAGGGACTTCGCCGCGCCGATCTTGCCATGGATGGCGATAAGATCGTGCGGATCGCCGCGGCGATTGAGCCGGTCGAGGGCGATACCGTCGAGGATGCCGCGGGCTGCTGGGTGTTTCCCGGCTTTATCGACGGCCACACACACATGCAGTGCTGGACCGGCATGGATTGGACGGCCGATAGCTTTGAGACCGGCACGCGCGCGGCTGCCTGCGGTGGCACGACGACCATCGTGGACTACGCGACGGCCGATCGCGGCGTGACCATGCCCGATGCCTTGGCCGAATGGCATCGCCGCGCCGACGGCACCTGCACGGCCAACTACGCCTTTCATATGGCACTCGCCGAGTGGAACGAGCGCAACCGCGCCGACCTTTCGGCCATGCGCGAGGCGGGCGTATCGTCGTTCAAGACCTACTTTGCCTACGACCACCTGCGCTTGGACGATGCCGAGACGCTCGAGGTGCTCGAGGAGCTCAAGCGTATTGGCGGCATACTGTGCGTGCATTGCGAGAACGGTACGCTGGTGAATGAGCTGCAGAAGCGCGTGTTTGAGCAGGGTATCCACGGGCCCGAGGGCCATGCGCTCAGTCGTCCGGACGTGTGCGAGGCCGAGGCAGTGAGCCGTCTGCTATATCTGGCGCACCTGGCCGGCGACGCACCGGTCAACGTGGTGCACCTTTCGACCAAGCTGGGGCTCGAGGCCATCCGTGCCGCCAAGGCGCGCGGGCAGAAGAATATCTATGTCGAGACCTGCCCTCAGTATCTGATGCTCGACGACACCTGCTATCTGGAGCAGGGAGAGGACGGCTTTGCCGGCGCCAAGTATGTGATGAGTCCGCCGCTGCGCCATGCCGGCGACCGTGTAGCCCTGCGCGAGGCGCTTGTGGCCGGCGAGATCGATACGATTGCGACCGACCACTGCAGCTTTAACCTGCACGGTCAAAAGGACCGCGGGCGCGACGACTTCCGCGCGATTCCCAACGGCGGACCCGGTGTGGAGCATCGCCCCGTCGCGATCGCTACGAGCTTTGAGGGGCAGCTGGGCCCCGAGGATCTGTGCCGCTTGATGAGCGAGAACCCGGCGCGCGTCTTTGGCATGTATCCGCGCAAGGGCTGTCTTGCCGAGGGCTCCGATGCCGACGTGTGCGTGTGGGATCCCCAGGTGCGCTGGACGATCAGTGCCGCGACGCAGCACCAGGCTGTGGACTACACGCCGCTCGAGGGCTTTGAGGCGCATGGTCGCGCCAAAGCCGTGTTTGTGAACGGCGTGCTGGCTGCGCGCGACGGCGAGCCCACGGGAGTCCAGCCCGGTCGCTACGTGCCCCGCTAACAGGAAGATCACCGGATTCCCCTCCGCAGTTGCGGTGAAATAGTTCCTGTTTAGCCGCCAAATAGGCCGTTTCAGGAACTATTCCACCGCAACTTATAGGTCTGTTGGGGCAGCGCCGGCTATTTGAGACTGGTGGCGATGAGGGGGCGGCCGAGGGCAGCCTCAAAGCGGTCGGCCATAGCCGGGTCGCTGAGCTTGTCGACTTGGTTGAGCATGACGCGGACATTGTCGAGGTCCAGCATCCGCAGCTCGGCATTGAGCACCATGGCGACGCGCTCTGGGGTGGCAGTGTTGGTGGGCTCGCAGCCGCAACGCTCGCAAAAGAGCTCGGGGTGGTGGACGGCTTCGTTGATGGGCTTGCCCAAGCCTGAGGCGCCGACGATCCAGATGACGTTGGCAGTGCTGGCAGGAATAACCGGCTCCCAGGCGGCATGCGCCTTGAGCGGGAGTCGCTTGCTGCCATCTGCCTCGGCCAACACGTAGTCAAAGCGCCGTGCCAGCTCGCCGAGCGGCTCGGCGGGGGCGGAGAGCTTGCCTGTCTCCGGGTCCAAAACACCCGCCTGGCAGATACTTCCGCGGCTCATGCCCGCGCAGGCCTCGCAGGTGCAACCGGGGACATGCGAGGCACCCGGCTTCCAAGGCGCGGCGTCCAGGCGACGGCTCGACCCGTCCCATGGCACGCCGGCGACGGGAAACATATGCGTGGTGGTACAGAGAAGCACCCTGCCGCCGGCGCGCATGAGCTCGAGACCCAGCGTCTTGAGCAACGTCGACTTGCCGCCGCTGCCGATAATCGCGGTAATGCCTGGCTCGATCCTGAGCGCCGAGGCAAGATTGCCGCTAACCGTTTCCATCTGTTCACCGCCGTATAATACTGTGATAATAAATAATCATCAGAGTAGCGGTCGAACCGCTTTTGCTCTGCTCAAACCGTAGCACAGGGAGGTGCCCCGGGAATGCTCGTTTATATTCGCGGTGCCGGCGATATCGCCACGGGCGTCGCCGCTCGCTTGGTGCGCGCCGGCGTGTCGGTCGTTATGGCCGATATCGCGGTCCCCACGTGCATCCGCCGCACAATCAGTTTTTGCGAGGCCATTCGCCTGGGCGAGGTCGAGGTCGAAGGCATTCGCGCTCGCTTGGCACAGACGCCGGCTGAGGCGCTTGCGATTACCGAGGCCGGAGACGTCGCCGTTGTGGTGGACCCCCAGGCCAAGATGCTCGGCGAGCTGAAACCCGCGGCTGTGGTCGACGCGATTTTGGCCAAGCGCAACCTGGGCACTACGCGCGACATGGCGCCTGCTGTCATCGCCGTGGGGCCGGGCTTTACCGCGCCGGTCGATTGCGACGCCGTGGTCGAGACCATGCGCGGTCATTTCCTCGGCCGTGTCATTACCCAAGGTTCGCCCCAACCCAATACGGGCGTGCCGGGCATCATCGCCGGCTATGGCAAAGAGCGCGTTATCCACAGCCCCGCCGCCGGCGTGTTTCGGTCCGACCGCGCGATCGGCGACATCGTGAGCGCCGGAGACGTGATCGGCTACGCTGGCGATACGCCCATGTGCACACAGATCGATGGCTGCCTGCGCGGGCTTTTGGCGAACGGCGTGCAGGTGACTGAGGGCTTTAAGTGCGCCGACGTCGACCCGCGTGGCGATGCCAGCTATATCAACTACATTTCGGACAAAGCGACGTCGGTCGGCGGCGGCGTGCTCGAGGCACTCGCTATGCTCACCGATGTCTTTAGAGGATAGAAGGCGGCAATGGAAAAGCTCGATGTGGTGAATGCGGCGCTTGGCGCTCTGAAGGCTGGTAAGACGTGCGAGCTGGTGGTCGTGGCCGGCACGGCAGGGTCATCGCCGCGCGGCGTGGGCGCCTGGATGGCCGTCTTTGCCGATGACAGCCAAGCGGGTACCATCGGCGGCGGCAAGATCGAGCTCTTTGCGCTGGATGAGGCGCGCGAGCTCCTGAGCGCGGGGCAGTCGCGTCTGGTCCGCTACACCATGGGCGGCGAGAACTCCGATACCGGCATGATCTGCGGCGGAGCCATCTGCCTGTGCTACCTGCATCTGGATGCGACTCAGGCGTCGTTGTTCCAGGAAATCGCCGACGTCTTGGCCTATCGGCGCATCGGCGACTTCGTCATCGACTTTGAACCGTTTGTCATCCAGGCCCTCGAGGGCGATGTGGCCGAGTACCATGGCGAGGAATCGCGCCGCACCATTGCGGGCTGCCCCGGGCTTTCGCTGGTGGAGGAGGGGAGTAAGGTCACCTACACCAACGCGGCCTCCGAGATTCCCGCGGCGCACATCGAGACACTCTGCCCCGAGGGCCTGACCTATATCTTTGGCTGCGGTCACGTGGGCGCTGCGACGGCGCGGGTGCTCACGGCGGCGGGCTTTGCCGTCGTGGCTTGCGACGACCGCCCCGGCACGCTGACCCCCGAATGGGTGCCCGGTGTCTACGACCGTCGTCTGGTCGACTACAAGAACCTAATCAAGCAGTGCCCCATCGGCCCGCGCGACCTGGTGGTCGTCGCCACGGCGGGTCACAAGTCCGATATCGACGTGGTGATTCAGGCCATGCGCGCCAAGCCTGCCTACCTAGGCTGCCTGGGATCGTGTCGCAAGACTGCCTTTGTGCGCGCCCGCCTGGAGCAGGAGGGCTTTACGCAGGACCAGATCGACGAGCTGCACCTGCCGATCGGCGTTGCCATTCAGGCGGAGGATCCCGAAGAGATCGCCATCTCCATCGCCGCCGAGATGATCCACCTGCGTCGCACCAAACTCGTCCCCCGCAAGCGCTAATCGCATCCCCACCAATAAGTTGCGGTGAAATAGTTCCTAGATAAGCCTAGTGGGCGGTCAGCCGGGAACTATTTCACCGCAACTGCTTTTTGGGACCCATTTGTGCGGGGGAGTTGTGGAGTTGTGCAGGCAGACGAGGTTTTTCTGGAAATACGCACCCAATGCGCGTATAGTACCGATTGTTTTGTCGGCTCCTGCTGCGTCGAGTCCAAACCGCAAAATGCCATGAGCGGCGCGGGTGCAGCCAGGAGGCACGAGGACAACCCATCGTGGCCACGCCCCGTGCTTAAAACCCCAAGAAGGAGTGAACAATGGCAGAAGAGAAGTATGTGCCGCGTCTGAAGACCAAGTACAACAACGAGGTCAAGCAGCAGCTTCAGGACAAGTTCCAGTACGAGAACGTCATGATGATCCCCAAGTTTGAGAAGATCGTCGTGAACATGGGTGTCGGCGAGGCCGCTACCGATTCCAAGGCCATCGACGGTGCCGTGCGCGACCTGCGCGCCATCACCGGCCAGCAGCCGATGATCACCCGTGCCCGCAAGTCCATCGCTACCTTCCGCCTGCGCGCTGGTATGCCGATCGGCTGCAAGGTTACCCTGCGTGGCGACCGTATGTGGGAGTTCTTCGATCGTCTGACCTCCGTCGCGATCCCCCGTATCCGCGACTTCCGCGGTATCTCCGCCAAGAGCTTCGACGGCCGTGGTAACTTCTCCATGGGCGTCACCGAGCAGCTCATCTTCCCCGAGATCGACTTCGACTCCGTCGATCACCAGCGTGGTATGGACATCACCTTCGTGACCACCGCCAACACCGATGAGGAGGCCAAGGCCCTTCTGGACGCCTTCGGTTTCCCGTTCAAGAAATAGGTTCACCTGCCCTAAAAGCGCCGTTTCCAAAAGGGGACGGCGCTTGGGGCGAACAATACTCTATGTGAGGAGGATATAAGTGGCTAAGACATCGATGATCGTCAAGTGCAATCGCAAGCAGAAGTTCTCTACTCGTGAGTACACGCGCTGCCAGCGCTGCGGCCGTCCGCACTCTGTGTACCGCAAGTTCGGCCTGTGCCGTGTCTGCTTCCGTGAGCTTGCACTCAAGGGCGAGCTTCCCGGCGTTAAGAAGGCCAGCTGGTAAGTCACTACCAGCGTTTCAAGCATCCGTTTGGAACAGGGAAAACGCGCTAGTTAGGCTTTGCCGTTAAGGGCGGCGAAGAACCAAGAGCACGTGTTCATCAAGAACGAAGGAGAATCTGTATGAACCTTACAGACCCGATCGCAGATATGCTTACGCGCATCCGTAACGCTAACTCTGTGAACAAGGCCACGGTCTCCATGCCGAGCAGCAAGAAGCTCGTCGAGATCGCTCGTGTTCTGCACGAGGAGGGCTACATCGAGGGCTACGATGTCGAGGACACCGTTCCCCAGAAGACTCTGCACATCACGCTTAAGTATGGTCCCAAGAAGGCTAAGGTCATCAACGGCATCCGCCGCATTTCCAAGCCGGGCCTGCGTAAGTACACCGGCGTTGCCGACATGCCCCGCGTTCGCGGTGGCCTTGGTACCGCCATTATTTCCACCAGCCATGGCGTCATGACCGACCGCGATGCTCGCAAGCACAACGTCGGCGGCGAGATCATCGCTTACGTCTGGTAATTCGCTCGGTAGGTAGAAGGAAAGGAGATCACCGTGTCTCGTATCGGTAATAAGCCTGTCCAGATTCCCGCCGGAGTCGAAGTGGCAGTCAACGGCAACAACGTTGTCGTCAAGGGCCCCAAGGGCCAGCTCGAGCTCGATGTCTTTGAGAAGCTCGCTATCAACGTCGAGGACAACGTCCTCACCGTTTCCCGTCCCGACGACGAGCGTGAGACCCGTGCCCGCCACGGCCTCACCCGCGCCCTCATCCACAACATGGTTGTTGGCGTTTCCGAGGGCTTCGAGAAGAAGCTCGAGCTCGCCGGCGTCGGTTACCGCGTGCAGCAGAAGGGCAAGAACCTCGAGTTCTCCCTGGGCTTCTCGCACCCCGTGATCGTCGAGGCTCCCGAGGGCATCACCTTCGAGGTTCCCGACAACACCCACGTGAACGTCAAGGGTATCAACAAGCAGCAGGTCGGTCAGATCGCCGCTGAGATCCGCGGTCATCGTCCTCCCGAGCCTTACAAGGGCAAGGGTATCCACTATGTTGGCGAGCACATCCGCCGCAAGCTGGGTAAGGCCGCCAAGTAGTCGTAACCGACTCACTCGCATAAGACCAGCACCCCGTCAGGTGCTGGCAAGATCAACCTTTTTAGGAGTTTACGTATGAACAAGCATAAGGCGAAGCTGGAAGGCCTCAAGCGTCGTCAGCGTCGTGTTCGCGGCAAGGTCTCGGGTACCGCCGAGCGTCCGCGTCTTCGCGTGACCCGTACTAACGCCAACATCTATGCCCAGATCATCGACGACAGCAAGGGCTCCAGCCTGACGCTCGTCTCCGCCTCGACCCTCGAGGCCGAGTTCAAGGGCACCCACACCTCGAACAAGGAGGCTGCGGAGAAGGTCGGTCAGCTCGTTGGCAAGCGCGCCATCGAGGCCGGCATCACCAAGGTCGCCTTCGATCGCGGTGGCCGTATCTACCATGGCCGCGTCAAGGCCCTCGCCGACGGTGCTCGTGCCGCCGGTCTCGAGTTCTAGGAGGTATGTAGCACATGGCTCGTAATCAGAAGCAGCAGCGCGAGGCCTCCGAGTTCGAGGAGCGCGTCGTTTACATCAACCGCGTGTCGAAGACCGTCAAGGGTGGTCGTCGCATGAGCCTCGTCGCTCTCGTCGTCGTTGGCGACGGCAAGGGCAACGTCGGCGTTGGCATGGGCAAGTCCGCTGAGGTGCCCCTGGCCATCTCCAAGGCGTCTCTCGATGCCAAGAAGAACATGTTCCACGTGCCGGTGACCGATCAGGGCACCATCCCGCACGAGGTTCTCGGTCACTTTGGTGCCGGCCGCATCATCATCAAGCCCGCTGTCGAGGGTACCGGCGTTATCGCCGGCGGCGCTGTGCGTCCCCTCTTCGAGCTTGCTGGCATCAAGAACGTCCTGTCCAAGTCCCTCGGTACCGACAACGGCCTCAACATCATCAAGGCTGCCGTCGAGGGCCTCAAGGAGCTCTCCAGCCCTGAGGACGTCGCGGCTCGCCGTGGCCTGACGGTCTCCGAGATGTTCGTCGGTAAGGAGAACTAAGCATGGCTGACACCATCAAGATCAAGCAGGTCCGCAGCACCAATGGTTGCAAGCAGGACCAGGTCCGTACTGTCCGTGCCCTCGGTCTCCACAGGATCCGCGAGGTTCGCGAGATTGCTGACAACGAGTCCGTCCGCGGCATGATCTTCAAGGTCAAGCACCTTGTCGAGATTGTAGAGGAGTAGCAAATGCAGCTTCACGATCTTACTCCCGCGCCCGGTTCCACCAAGAACCGCAAGCGCGTCGGCCGTGGCAATTCTTCGGGTCACGGCACCACTTCTGGCCGCGGCCAGAAGGGCCAGGGTTCCCGCTCTGGTGGCACCAAGGGTGCCGGCTTCGAGGGTGGCCAGACTCCGCTGGCTATGCGCCTGCCCAAGCTTCCGGGCTTCCGCAACCCCCGTCGTATCGAGTACACCGCTGTCAACGTTGAGCGTCTCGAGCGTAAGTTCGAGGACGGCGCTGTGATCGACGGTGCCGCTCTTAAGGCCGCTCGCATCACCAAGAGCGAGTTCGAGCCCGTCAAGGTGCTCGGCAATGGTGAGCTCACCAAGAAGTTCACGGTCAAGGTCGACAAGGTCAGCGCTTCTGCGCAGGCCAAGATCGAGGCCGCCGGCGGAAAGGTCGAGCTGCCGTGCTAAATGGTCTTAAGAATGCTTTCCGCATCAAAGAACTGCGCGAAAAGATTCTTTTTACCATAGCTATGCTCGTCGTGTACCGCATCGGTGCGCACGTTCCTGTGCCCGGCATTCCCTTCCAGGGGATGCTGGGCCTTTTCTCGACCGGGAGCAACTCGGTCGCCGCAGGTGCTATGGCCCTCCTGAATCTTTTCTCTGGTGGCGCGTTGAGCTATGTCTCGGTGTTCTCTTTGGGCATCATGCCGTACATCACGAGCTCGATTATCCTTCAGATGCTCCAGGCCGTCGTGCCTTCCCTGCATGAGCTTGCCCGCGAGGGCGAGGTCGGTCAGACCAAGATTACGCAGTATTCGCGTTACCTCACCTTGGCTCTGGCTATCCTCAACTCCGTGGGTTACCTCTTCCTTTTTAAGAGCTTCGGCATTAGCTTCAACGGTGCCGGTGCTCCCGAGATCATCTTTGACCTCATGATCGTCGGTACGCTCACCGCGGGCGCCATGCTGATCATGTGGATTGGTGAGCTCATCACCCAGCGCGGTATCGGCAATGGCATGTCGCTGATCATCTTCGCGAACATTATGGCCGGTCTTCCGCAGGCGATCTTCTCCAGCACCGAGGGTAACGCCGGTGGCATCATCACCATGGTGATCATCTGCGCCATCATCCTGCTGGTTATCCCGCTGATCGTTTTCCTTGAGCGCGGCCAGCGCCGCATCCCGGTCTCCTACGCCAAGCGCGTCGTGGGCCGTCGCATGATGGGTGGCCAGACCACCTACCTGCCCATCAAGGTCAACACCGCGGGTGTCGTGCCGATCATCTTCGCTTCGGCGCTGCTGTACTTCCCGGCTCAGATTGCCGTGTTCTTCCCCGGCGTCGGCTGGATCCAGGCAGTTGCCTCTGCGCTTTCGACCGGTTGGCTCAACTGGGTGCTTAATGTTGTCCTCATCGTGTTCTTCGCGTACTTCTACACCTCCATGGTGTTCAACCCCGATGACACGGCCGACAACCTTAAGAAGCAGGGTGGCTTTATTCCGGGCGTCCGTCCGGGCAGGGCTACCGCGGCCTACATCAAGAACGCGCTCAACAAGATTACGCTTCCCAGCGCTGTCTTTTTGGCGCTCATCGCCATCGTGCCTTCGATCATCTTCTCTTTCACGGGTAACCATCTGATCCAGGCATTTGGCGGCACGTCCATCCTCATCATGGTCGGCGTCGTGCTCGACACGGTCGATAAGCTCGAAGGCCAGATCAAGATGTATGATTACGATGGATTCTTTAAATAGGCTAGAGGAGGATTGCTCATGAACCTCGTATTGCTCGGAGCTCCGGGTGCCGGTAAGGGCACCGTCGCACAGGAGCTCGTCGCCGAGTTCGGCGTCGCTCACATTTCCACGGGCGACCTGCTGCGTGCTGCCGTCAAGGGTGGCACCGAGCTTGGTATTCAGGCTAAGAAGTACATGGACGCCGGCGAGCTCGTTCCTGACCAGCTCGTGATCGACCTTGTCAAGGAGCGCCTTGCCGCCGATGACGCCCAGCAGGGCTTCATTCTCGATGGCTTCCCGCGCAACACCGCCCAGGCTGTGACGCTCGATTCCGAGCTCTCCGCCATGGGTCGCGAGATTGACTGCGCCCTTCTGGTCGACGTGGCCCCCGAGGTCATCATCGACCGTCTGTCTTCGCGTCGCACCTGCCGCGCCTGCGGTTACACCGGCACCGCTGCCGATGCTACCTGCCCCAAGTGTGGTGGCGAGATGTATCAGCGCGACGACGACAAGCCCGAGACCATTAAGAACCGTCTCGACGTCTACGAGAAGTCCACGAGCCCGCTCGTCGACTACTATCGTGGCCAGGGTCTGCTCAAGTCGGTCAACGGTGACCAGGCTCGCGAGACCGTGTACGGGGATGTCAAAGAGGCTCTCGGTCTATGATCAAGATTAAGTCTGCAACGCAAATCGAGCAGATGAAGAAGGCAGGAGCGCTATCTAAGATGGCGCTCCGCCACGTTGGAGCCATGGTTCGCCCTGGTGTTTCGACCTTTGAGCTTGATCAGCTTGCGGAGCAGATTATCCGCATGCATGGTGGCACCCCGGCCTTTAAGGGTTACGGCGGGTTCCCCGGTACCATTTGTGCATCGATCAACGATGCCGTGGTCCACGGTATTCCCAACCCCGACATGATCCTGCGCGATGGCGATATCATCTCCATCGATACGGGAGCCGTTGTCGACGGTTGGGTCGGCGATAACGCTTGGACGTTTTTCGTCGGTACCCCCACACCCGAGGCCAAGGCCCTGTGCGAGGTTACGCGCGATTGCCTTAAGGCTGCAATCGAGCAGGCTGTTCCCGGTAATCATATTGGGGACATTGGTTATGCCGTCCAGTCCCTCGCCGAGTCTCACGGCTATGGCGTGCTTCGCGATTATGTGGGGCACGGTATTGGACATGTGATGCACGAGGACCCCAACGTCCCAAATTATGGAAAGAAGGGGAGGGGCGTTCGTCTCCAGGCCGGTATGGTCATTGCCATCGAGCCGATGGTCACGATGGGATCCAATCATGTGAGCACGGGCTCCGATGGTTGGATCGTTACGACCAACGACCACCTGCCCGCCGCGCACTACGAGAACACCGTCGCCATTACCGATGACGGTCCGGTGATTCTTACCACCGATGCGCAAGGATCCTGGTGTTCGCTCCAGGGCGGAGAAATGTAACAAGTTTCACTTAGTTGTGGAGCCATTACGAAGATATTACGATACGTGCACGCGTATTGTAGAATACTCAATCGCTGTCGTTTTCTAGAGAAAGATGATTGCTTGTGAAGAAGGAAGACGCAATTGAGCTCGAGGGTACGGTAAAGGAGCCGCTGCCCAACGCCATGTTTAAGGTTGAGCTCGAGAACGGTCATTCGGTTCTGTGCAACATTTCTGGCAAGATCCGAATGAATTACATCCGCATTCTCCCCGGTGACAGGGTTGTCGTGGAGCTTTCCCCGTACGACCTGACCCGCGGTCGCATCACCTATCGCTATAAATAGCGACACACATACACGCTCTTTTCCGACTGCAGGCTTAGCTCAACCTACGGTCGGTTTGCGTGTGAAGACCAGCCATAGTTTTAAACGCCTGCGGCTGGGCGAGTAGATAGTAGGGAAGTAGTTTGAGCGCTACCGAAAGGAAGAACGATGAAGGTACGTCCTTCGGTCAAGAAGATGTGCGATAAGTGCAAAATCATTAGGCGCCATGGCAAGGTCCTCGTCATTTGCGAGAACCCCCGTCATAAGCAGCGTCAGGGTTAAGAGAGGAGACTACGTTGGCCCGTATTAATGGTGTCGACCTCCCGCGTGAGAAGCGCGTTGAGATCGGTCTGACCTACATTTACGGCATCGGCCGCACCACTGCGACGAAGATTTGCGTCGAGTGCAACGTTAACGTGGATACGCGCGTTAAGGACCTCACCGAGGATGAGGTTAACGCCATCCGCGATTATATCGACAAGAATCAGATCATGGTTGAGGGCGACCTCCGCCGTGAGCGCAACCAGAACGTCAAGCGCCTTATGGACATCGGCTGCAACCGCGGCCTTCGTCACCGCAAGGGCCTCCCGGTCCGCGGCCAGCGCACCCACACTAACGCTCGTACCCGCAAGGGCCCGAAGCGTCAGATCGGTGCTAAGAAGAAGAAATAAGGAGCGCTAGATAGATGGCTACTGCTAAGAAGAACGTTCGCGCTGCCCGTCTGAAGCGCGCGGACCGTAAGAACATTTCCGTGGGCCAGGCTCACATTCGTTCTACGTTCAACAACACGATCGTTTCGATCACCGATCCCCAGGGCAACGTCATTTCCTGGAAGTCGGCTGGCCAGGTGGGCTTCAAGGGCTCCCGTAAGTCCACGCCGTTCGCTGCCCAGATGGCTGCCGAGGCTGCTGCCAAGCAGGCCATGGAGCACGGTATGAAGAAGGTTTCCGTCTTCGTCAAGGGCCCCGGCTCCGGTCGTGAGACCGCCATCCGCTCCCTCCAGGCTGCTGGCCTCGAGGTCTCGAGCATCCAGGACAAGACCCCCATCCCGCACAACGGCTGCCGCCCCAAGAAGCGTCGCCGCGTGTAACTGAAAGGATCGTATCAATATGGCAATCGACAGGACTCCTGTTCTTAAGCGCTGCCGTCAGCTCGGGATCGATCCCGCTGAGCTCGGTTATAGCAGCAAGAAGGAATCTATCCGTCAGCCCAAGCGCCGTCGCAAGGAATCTGAGTACGGCATGCAGCTGCGCGAGAAGCAGAAGGTCAAGTTCATCTATGGCGTTCTGGAGAAGCAGTTCCACGGCTACTTCAACAAGGCCCGTAAGATGAACGGCGTCACCGGTGAGAACCTCATGATCATCCTTGAGTCTCGCCTCGACAACGTCGTCTTCCGTCTTGGCTTCGCCCGCACCCGCAAAGAGGCTCGTCAGTCCGTCCGTCACGGTCACTTCACCGTGAACGGCAAGCGCGTGGACATCCCGTCCTACCGCGTCAAGGCCGGCGACGTCGTCGCTGTCGGCGAGAAGTTCCGTGACCTCCTCCCCATCAAGGAGGCCCTGATTTCCTCCGAGCGTTTCGAGGTCCCTGGCTGGCTCGAGGTCGATATCGAGAAGCTGTCTGGTAACGTGCTCGCTCTGCCGACGCGTGAGCAGATCAGCGGTGATATCAACGAGCAGCTCATCGTCGAGCTCTACTCTAAGTAGTCCATCCGGGCTGCTGAGGCTGGAGGTAATACATGTCAGAATTCATTAGGCCTCAGGTTCAGGTCGAAGAGATTAACGAGACGTCTGCTCGTGTCTCCGTTGAGCCGCTCGAGCGTGGCTACGGCGATACGCTGGGTAACTCCCTTCGTCGCGTTCTTCTTTCCTCGCTCGAGGGTGCCGCCGTCGAGGCTATTCAGATCGATGGCGCGCAGCACGAGTTCATGACCATCCCTAACATGGTCGAGGATGTCACCGACATCGTCCTGAATGTCAAGGGTCTTGTCTTCAGGGCTCTCGGCACGACCGACGAGGCGACCGCCACCATCTCGGTTGACGGCCCCTGCGAGGTCACCGGTGCGGACTTCTTTATTCCGTCCGAGTTTGAGCTGGTCAACCCCGAGCAGCACATTGCTACGCTCACCGAGGGTGGCCATCTCACCATGAGCATGCGCATCGGCTATGGCCGCGGCTATGTTTCTGGCGAGGCCAACAAGCGCGACAACGATCCCATCGGTGTGATCCACGTCGACTCGCTGTACTCGCCGGTTTCCCGTTGCGCCAAGCTCGTTGAGGCTTGCCGTGTCGGTCAGCACACCGACTACGACCGCCTTGTCCTCGAGATCGAGACCAACGGCTCCATCGCCCCGCGCGACGCCGTGGTCCAGGCTGCCAATATCATTAACCAGCATATGGCTGCCTTTATGAACCTTGCCGAGACCCCCGAGGTCGAGGAGGAGGCTTCGATCTTCGCTCCCGAGGTCACCAACGACAACGCCGAGCTGGACAAGCAGATCGAGGATCTGGACCTTTCCGTCCGTTCTTACAACTGCCTTAAGCGCGCCAGCATTCACTCGGTCCGTCAGCTCGTTGAGTTCTCGGAGAACGATCTGCTCAACATCCGTAACTTCGGTGTTAAGTCGATCGAGGAAGTGAAGGACAAGCTTGAGTCCATGGGCCTGAGCCTGAAGGCTTAATGCTTCGCATATTTGAGGAGAAACTAGACCATGCGTCACAACGTTAAGAAGGGCCTGAAGCTCGGCACCGATGCGAGCCACACCAAGGCCATGAAGAAGAGCCTTGCTAAGGCCCTCTTCGAGAACGACCGCATCAAGACCACCGAGACCCGCGCTAAGGCGCTGCGTTCGGTCGTCGATCCGATCATCACCTGGGCCAAGAAGGGCGACCTGCACTCTCGTCGTCTGGCTATCGCCAAGCTCGGCGATAAGCAGCTCGTTGCCGAGATCTTCGACAAGGCTGCTCAGGGTATGTGGCAGGACCGCAACGGCGGTTACACCCGCATCATGAAGCTCGGCAACCGCAAGGGCGACAACGCTCCCATCGTTATCATGGAGCTCGTCACCGAGCCTTGCACGCCTAAGGCCAAGAAGGCTGCTCCGGCCCCCAAGAAGGCCGCTGCTCCCAAGAAGGTCGAGGCTGTCGAGGAGACTGCTGCCGAGGAGACCGCTGAGTAGACATTCCGCCTGCATAGGCTATATTCGAGGGGTACGTTCGCGTACCCCTCTTTTTTGTCGCGATACCGTTGCTTGTTTGTTGGGAGCGCCCATGACTGCGCCGTCTGATTTCAATTCGATTTCCGAGCTTGACGCCACGCTCGTATTTCGCGTGGCCTATGATGGCTCGTCGTATAGCGGATTTGCCGAGCAGCCGGGACAGACGACGGTTGCGGGCGAGCTGCGCCGCGCTATCGAGACGCTCCTGCGCCGTCCGATCGACCTGACGTGCGCAGGGCGCACCGATTCCGGCGTGCATGCGGTGGCACAGTTTATCAGCGTGCCCGTAACGGACGCTGAGTTGGCTTTGACGCGCCGTAGGTGGCTGAGGGCTATGGATGCCCTCCTGCCCAAAGATATCGCCATAAACGAGGTCTACAAGGCCCGTAAAGGCTTTTCTGTACGCTTTGATGCGCGTTCCCGTACGTATACGTACCGTATTGCCGATCGCGACGCGCGCCCTGTGCTTTCGCGCGGTGCGGTGTGGTGGCTTCGCTACCCATTGGATGTTGAGGCGATGTCTGCGGCCTGTCCCGCGCTGCTGGGCGAGCAGGACTTCAAGAGCTTTTGCAAGGTGGCGTCTGCCGTGGGCAAGCCCACGCACCGCTGCGTGATGCGTGCCGAGTTTGGCCATGAGGTTGCGTTTGGCGAGGACATCCTGACGTTTACCATCGAGGGCAATGCGTTTCTGCATTCGATGGTCCGCACGATCGTGGGCACGCTTGTCGAGATTGGCATGCATCGCCGTGAACCCGAGTGGATGCGCGAGGTCATCGATGCTTGCGACCGTACCGCTGCGGGCCCCACGGCTCCTGCCTGCGGCCTTACGTTTATGGGCGTGGATTACGATCCCGCCGAGCTTGTCGTGCTCGACTAGGGGAGGGCTCGGCGCGTCGTGCGTCGGCACCTGTCATCTGTGGGCTGCGCGTGTGCAACATCTGTTCTTGGCGTGCAATACAACCGGTGTCTCATTGCTTTTATTGCCGGGGTGTACCATGAACGACAGTTTGATTCACTGCTGTCGAGAGGACGGATAACTTGGTTCGACGTGGCTCGCATCCGCGACTTTCGGTGATCCTTGTGGTAGAAGGTTCGCCCAGCTATGCGATGCGTGCGCTCGAGAGTATCCAGAACCAAGACCTCTACGATTTGCAGATTGTCGTTGTCTGCCGCGATGCTGCGCCCGGTGTGCGCCATTCGCTTCAAGTTGCTGCCGACAGGGACATCCATATTGATTTGATTGACGTCGAGGACGCGAAGCGCGGCGCTTGTCTTCGTGCCGGTTTTGCTGCCTCGCGCGGCTCTCAAATCATCGCTATGAACGCCGATGAGTGGTTTGCTCCGCAGTCCCTTTCCAAGATGGTCAATATCGCGTGCGATACTACGGCAGACATAGTGCTCCCCACGGTGTCGCTCGACCGCTATGATGCACATCGAGAGCGCCATTCGCGCGTCTTGGATGCTGCTCATATTTCCATTGATAGCAAATCTTCGATGGTGGCCGGGCTGCCTCAGTTGATTTTAGGCGGCCTAGTCGTTCAGACCTCTGGTGTGATGTACAGCCGCTCGCTGTTTGAGGCATGCCTTTTGTGCGACAAGGTGTTTCGCACAGTTGGGTTTATGGCATGCGCGCTTTCGCAGACACGATGCGTGTCCGGCTGCGGCGATGCTTGTTTCCACACGGCGGCACCTAAACTTACAGATGCCTTTGATCCCACCATGTATGCCAAGGTATCCGATGACATCCGAGCACTCGACGAGCTTGCGGACTCACTCTCGGAAGCAGACAGCGGTGGTCGGCTCAAGCTGGCAAGCCAAAAGTTCTACTTTGCCGGACTGGTCGCCTGCATCGAGAATTTGTGTCTGAGCCCGCATGGGGTGTCGTCAATCGAGCGTTCCGCCCGCATGCGTGATATGCTCGATGCGCCTCGAACCCGTCAGATGGTCGCCGCGCTCAAGGATAACCATCGGGGGCTCGGTCTGTTGTTTGGGCCGATCGCCAGCGCCAAGCCCGCGCGCTGCGTGATGTGTACGCATCTGGCAGCTTTTCTTAACCGGACGGGCGCAAAAACCGCCTAAACGGCTCATTTTGAAACAAACTTGCATAGAATTGTTTCGAAATGCGTTCTTATACACAAAAGCCTTCAAATAGCGTTAAACTATTCAATCACTGATTGATTGTCTCCGCCATCATTTGGAGAGAGGGTTTGTATGGCTAAAAAACGCAATGGGCGCCAGGATGCCATTAGAGATATTGTGCGCAATAAGGACGTCCGCACGCAGCGCGTGCTGGTCGATGAGCTCCGCGCTATGGGCTTTGATTGCACGCAGGCGACTGTCTCTCGCGATATTGCCGACATGGGGCTGCGTAAGCTCCCTGAGGGCATCTATGTTCTGGCAGAGGACCTGCACCTGCAGCGTATGGTTTCCGAGCTTGTAACGGGCGTTCTGCGTACCGATAATCTGGTTATGATCAAGGCTCAGCCTGGCACGGCTTCCGGCATCGCCGCCGCCGTTGATGCGGCAGAGTTGCCCGATGTGCTTGGCTCGCTTGCCGGCAACGATACGATTTTGGTTATTGCCCAGACGGCCGAGGACGGCGAGCGTCTTGAGGCGCTGATCAATAAGCTGAGCAATTCTCGCAAGTAGGCGTGCGGGTCGTGCGCTCGGCACTGTGCGCGTGACATGGTGGCTTGTAAGGGGTATCGACGTTGGTCGGTACCCCCCTTTTTTTGTTTGCCGGTATAAAGACCGCCCACCAGGTCACTTTAAATTAAAAGGCCCCCGAGCACTTTAATATGCTGCTCGGGGGCCTTGTTGCTAATGGCCGGATGAATTTCTAGCCGACCGTATCGTCAGGCGTGGGCGAGGGGTCGGGAGTGGGCGTAGGCGTGGGCGTAGGCGTGCCGCCATCGCCGCCGGTCGAACCACCAGTGGAGCCGCCCGTCGAGCCACCGGTCGTTCCGGTGCCGCCGGTGGTGTCGCCGCCCGTGGTCTCGGTCGTCGTGGTCGTCGTGGTAGTCGTTGTGGTGGTTTCCTCTTCGTCCTCGTTCTCGTCCTTGTCGTCGTTCTCCGTCTTCTTGGTGTTGTTGGTGCCGTAGAACTTCCAGACGCTGTTGTTCTTGTAGGTGGGCGCCGTTCCGGTCGCAAACTCCTCGCGCTCGGTACCGGTCAGAACGGTGTTCATAAACCGCTTAAAGACAGGCAGGTTGGTGCTGTCGCCCAGCAGGTCCGTGCCGTATTTTTGGATGGGGATCTCACCTGCGGAATAGCCGGTCCACAGGGCGCACGCCAGCTGCGGGGTATAGCCGCAGAACCACAGGTTGGTGGTGTTGTCGGTGGTGCCCGTTTTGCCGGCATAGGGCTGGTTGACGCTCAGGGCGCCAGCAGCACCTGTACCGCTGCCCTGCATGACGCCGGACAGAACATCGGTGACCGCGGCGGCCTCGCCCTCGGTAAGCACCTGTGAGGGATTGTCGGTGTGCTGGTACAGCACCGAACCGGTACGAGAGTCAATCTCGGTGATGGCGATCGACTGGCGATAGTAGCCGCCGTTGGCAAACGTCGCGTAGGCGGCGGCCATCTCGAGCGGCGAGATCGAGCCGGTGCCGAGCGTCATGACGGGAACGTCCTCGATGTTGTCCTTGGCGGGATCGATGCCGAGCTTTTTGACGAGCGAGATGATCTTGCTGTTGCCGACGGCTTCCGCCACCTGGATGTAGCCGGTGTTGGAGGAGTATGCCGTTGCCTGCTTAAGCGTGATGTTGCCATAGCTATGGTTGGCGTAGTTTTGGACCTCGGTCGTGGTGCCCTTAGCCTTGAGCGGCGAGTTGCAGTTGAGGGTGACGTTGGGGTTCATGCCGTTTTGGATGGCAGTTGCCAGCGTAAAGGCCTTAAAGGTGGAGCCGACGGGACGCTTGGCCGTGGCATGGTTTACGTGGTTCTCGTCGGCGTTGTAGTCGTAGCCGCCCACCATGCACTTGATGTAGCCGGTCTTGGGGTCGACGACGACCATGCCCATATCCAGGCCGTCGAGTGAGAGCGTGTCGAGCTGCTGGCGGACGGCATTCTCTGCCACCTGCTGCATCGTGGGGTCGATGGTGGTCTTGACGGTCAGACCGCCCTTAAAGAGCACGTCGGTCGAGAACTCCTGCTCCAGCAGCTGCTTAACATAGGCGACAAAGTAGGGCTGCGAGTATACGTCGACGCCGCTGCCCGAAATCTCGGTCACGTTGAGGGTGATGGGCTCGGCCTGTGCGGCATCGTGCTCCTCCTGCGTAATGTGGCCCAGACGCAACATGTTGTCGAGGACCTTGTTGCGACGGGACAGCGCCAGGTCGGGGTTGACCGTGGGGTCGTACTGCGAGGGCGAGTTGGGAAGGCCGATGAGCAGCGCGGCCTCGCTCAGGGTGAGGTCGGCGGCGCTCTTGGACAGATAGGTCTCGGCTGCGGCCTCGATGCCGTAGGCGCCGTGGCCGTAATAGATGGTGTTGAGGTACATCATGAGGATCTCGTCTTTGGAGTACATGTCCTCCATCTTGACGGCGATGTAGGCCTCGCGCACCTTACGCTCGATGGTCGAGTCGAACTGCTCCTCCTGCAGAATGGTGTTGCGCACCAGCTGCTGGGTGATAGTCGAGGCGCCTTCATGCCCGCCGCCGAGGGTTGCCACCGCAGCACGCGCGATACCCCACAGGTCGATACCGCCGTGCTCGTAGAAGCGCTCGTCCTCGACGTCAACGGTGCCCTGCAGCACGTAGGGGGAGACCTCGTCCTTGGTGATGGACTTGCGGTTTTGCGTGTAGAAGCTTGCGATCTTGTTGCCGTTGCAGTCGACGATCTCGGTGGGCTCGCTCACCAGATACGCGTTGGCGTCGGTGTAGTCGGGCAGATCGGACAGCCAGCGGTTGACGTTGCCGACCATGCCGATGCCAAACGCCACGCCCGCGATAAGCAAAAAGCCCAAAAACGAGAGCAGGATTATGGGCAGAGCATGCGTCTTTGAACGGCTGCGTCCCTGTCGTTGGCGAGGACCCATATATTGACCTCCAGGTATGTCGTGCCGGACGGTGGATGTGCCGTCGAGGCAGGATGGACATAAGTTATTACACGATAAACCAAACGGGGCGCGCGAGGCCTCGTGTATGCTGGAAGACGGCATTTTTCAGAGTGAATGCATACCTTGGTAAGGAGTTTGCCGATGGCGATTCGGGCGATGGGGCCGAGCGGACAATACGAGACTGGATTGGATGCTGCCGGTGCGGCGCTGCCCGAGCTGCTGGCGCCGGCGGGCGGGCTCGACCAGATGCTTGCGGCCATCGCCGCGGGTGCCGACGCCATCTATGCGGGGTTGGGCGGCTTTAACGCCCGCGTGAGCGCGCATGGCTTTACGGATGACGAGTTTGCGCGCGGCTGCGCCGTGGCGCATGCCCATGGCGTGCGTGTGTACGCGACGCTCAACGTGTTCGTGTTTGACGATGAGCTGTCCGACGCGGTGGCGTTGGGAGCTCATGCACTGGAGCTGGGCGCCGATGCTCTGATTGTCGCCGATGCCGGGCTGGCTTGTGTACTGCGCACGGCGATTCCCGGGGTCGAGATTCACCTGTCCACGCAGGCGGGCGTTCATAGCGAAGGCGCCGTGCGGCTTGCCGCCGATGAGCTGGGGGTCGAGCGCGTGACGACGGCACGCGAGCTGGCGGTCGACGAGATTGCGGCGCTATGTGCCACGGGCGTGCCCATCGAGGTATTCTGCCACGGTGCGATTTGCATCGGCTATTCGGGGGCGTGCGAGTTCTCGGCCCTGCGGCGTGGGCGCTCGGCGATGCGCGGTGATTGCACACAGCCGTGCCGTCTGGCGTACGACCTGGTGGACGAGGCGGGACAGAGCGTTGTCGCCGTCGAGGGAGATCGCTTGCTGTGCCCGCGCGACTATCTAGGTATTGCGCATCTGCCCGAGCTTGTAGATGCCGGCGTGGCGTCGCTCAAGATCGAGGGGCGCATGAAGAACCCCGATTACGTATTCAACGTGGTGCGGGTGTGGCGCCGGGCGCTCGATATGCTGTGCGACGGCGCGTGGGACCCCGGTGCCGTGGAAGAGCTTGAACGCGAGCTGGGCCGTTCGTTCAACCGCGGGTTTACCGACGCGTATCTGCGGGGGCGTTCGGGTGCCGAGCTGATGAGCTTTGAGCGCGCAATTAACCAGGGCGTACGCGTGGGGCGCTTGGTCGCTGTGGGCCACGAAGAGGTGACCGTTGAGCTCGACGCCGCCGTGGCGGCGGGTGACACGCTCGAGATTCGGTTCTATCCGGGTGTCGACGCGCGTCCCGATGTGCCCAAGCGCTGGCCGCAGGTGCCCTGCCCGGTGGATGCCGCAGCGGGGAAGCGCGTCGTCGTGCATTGCAAGCGTAAGGTGGACGCGGGCTGCGAGGTATACCTGATTCGCAGCGCCGGCGTGTTGGATCAGACGGCGGCGGTGTTGGAGCGCATGCGGGCCGAGGCGGATGCGATTGCGCCCGTTGCGCGTGCCGTTGAGGTGCTGCCCTTTGAGGACGTTGCGGTGGATGGCGGTGCGTCGACGGAGTTGGTGGAGTGCGCGGTTCCCGCTCGCATGGTTTTTGCTTGGCAGCTGATGGATGCCGACCCGCGCGGAGAACTCGATTTGTCCGACGCTGTTGTGGTGCTTGACGAGGCGTGCCGCACGGGTGACGCTGACCGGACCCGCTCACTGATGCAGCGTGCCGGGCGCGTCGTCTGCCGCAACCTGGGGCAGGTCGCGATGGCCCACGAGCTGGGCACGACGTTTGACGTGGCGGCGCCGGTGTTCTGTGCCAATCGGGCCACGCTTGCCTGGCTGCGCGGGCTTGGCGCGAGGTGGGTATACTTGCCTGCCGAGTTGCTCAACAATGATAGGGGGCGTATTGCCGAGCTGGCTGCTGAGCCCGGCGTCCTTGGCCCCATCGACGCCGACCGTCCCGAGCTTATGGTGTGCGAGCACTGCCTGCTGGCCGCCGAGGGCGTCTGCGCCACCGATGCGACGGGGCGGGTCCGTTGCCGCGACTGCTTGCGTCGTCGGCAGGTGCGCTATCTGGTCGAGCGTGACGGTACGCGTCTGCCAGTTGCCATCGACGCATGCGGCAGGACGAGGATTTTCCTGTCGTAGGTGCCGCGTCGCGTCAGTTTGTTATCATATGAGAGTTTATGGACTTCCAGCACCGCCGTTTTCGGCGAGGGTGCTATAGCAAAAGGAGGATACCCAATGCTGTCTGTTGACGAGCAAATGCGTATCATCACCTCGGGCGCCGCGCAGATCGTCCCCGAGGCCGACCTTCGCAAGAAGCTTGAGAAGGGCGAGCCCCTCAACATCAAGCTCGGCGTCGATCCCACCAGCCCCGACCTGCACCTGGGCCACGCCGTGCCGCTGCGCAAGATGCGTCAGTTCCAGGACCTGGGCCACAACGTCACCCTCATCATCGGCAACGGTACCGCACTGATCGGCGACCCCTCGGGCAAGAATTCCACCCGCCCGCAGCTTTCTCAGGAGCAGATCGAGGCTAACGCCGAGACCTACGTGAGCCAGGCCATGAAGATCCTGGACCCCGAGAAGACCACCATCGTGCACAACGGCGACTGGATCTTGTCGATGGATCTGGCCGGTCTGCTGCAGGTGTGCTCCAAGTTCACCGTCGCCCGCATTCTTGAGCGCGATGACTTTACCAAGCGCTACCAGTCTCAGACGCCGATCGCCCTGCACGAGTTCCTGTATCCCGTGATGCAGGCATACGATTCGGTCATGATTAAGGCTGACGTGGAGATGGGCGGCACCGACCAGCTCTTTAACCTGCTCGCTGGTCGTGAGCTCATGGAGAAGATGGGCATGGAGCCGCAGATCGCGCTCACCATGCCGCTGCTCGAGGGCACCGATGGCGTACGTAAGATGTCCAAGTCCTATGGCAACTACATCGGTCTGACCGACGCGCCCAAGGATATGTTCGGCAAGACCATGTCCATCCCCGACGAGATGATCGGCAAGTACTACCGCCTGGCGAGCTCGCTCACCCCGGCCGAGGTCGACAAGATCGACGCTGCTCTGGCCGACGGCTCTGCTGATCCCTATGAGCTCAAGCGCGCTCTGGGCCGCGACCTGTGCGACACCTACCACGGCGCCGGCGCCGGCGACGAGGCTCAGGCCGAGTTCGACCGCGTGTTCAAGGAGGGCCAGCTTGCCGACTTCCCCGAGAAGCACGTTGAGCTGACCGTCAACGACGAGGGCCAGATCTACCTCGCAGGCCTGCTTAAGGACCTGGGCCTTTCGGCGAGCGCCGGCCAGGCCCGTCGCGACATTGACGGTGGCGGCGTCAAGATCAACGGCAAGGCGGTGGCTCCCAAGAGCTATAACATCGATCCCAGCGCCCTCAAGCTGGGCGACACCCTCTCCGTTGGCAAGCGCAAGGGCTTCAAGTTGATTTAGTTCCGCCGTTCTAACGAACGGCGGACCGGCCGACGCTGCGCGGGCCGCATTTGGACAATCTGACGTTCAACTTCAAGGGCGCGACCAGAAGGTCAGCGCCCTTTCGTTTCACGTCACCTTGTCTCAAATGCGGCCCGCTCGCTGTCGTTGCCAAAACATCGGCGCTTCCGTGGTTGGCACTTGGGGACGTTCCTTTTGTGCCGGCACTTTGGGACACTCCTTGTCATTGGTGCAAAGTAACCTGCCCCCATTGCGCCAAGCGGCGTGTGCCGTTAAGCGGAGAGGCGTATTGTTGACCCATCGTTTGGGCATACAATGGCTATTGGCTTGCTGCGGTGAAGGTCTGTCCGCTCCGCAGCTTTTTTCTACGGTTAAAGGAGTATGTATGTCCGTTGAGGTCATGAGGTCTGTGATCGATGCTGCCGAGGGGCGCGTGCCCGTCGACACGCTGTTTACCAATGCGCAGATCGTCGACGTGTATGGCCAGCGTGTGGCGCCCGGCAGCGTTGCCGTCAAGGACGGTGTGATCGTCGGCGTGCTCTACGATGGTCGCGACGATGCCGCTGGCACCTACGAGGCAACTGAGGTCATCGACTGCCAGGGTCGCTATCTCGCTCCCGGTTTTATTGACGGGCATCTGCATATCGAGTCTTCGAACATCCGTCCCGCCGAGTATGCTCGCATGGCCGCGACGCGCGGTACCACCACCGCCATTGCCGACAGCCACGAGATTGCCAATGTTGCCGGTCTCGACGGCTTGCGCTTTATGATCGAGGATGGCCGCCGCGCACCCATCTCCATCAAGTACATGATGCCTTCGTGCGTGCCCGCGCTGCCCGATGAGCAGGCCGGTGCCGTTATTTCGGCTGCCGATATGCAGGCGTTTTTTGCCGAGCATCCGGGCGATGTCTTTGGTCTGGGCGAGATGATGAACCTGCCGGGCGTCTTTATGGCCGATCCCGAGACCTGTGCTCGTATCGACGCTGCCAACCAGACGCCGTCCAAACAGGTTGACGGTCACGCCCCACTCGTTGCCGGTAAGGACCTCAACGCCTATGCCGCAGCGGGCATTATCGCCGACCACGAGTCGACGATTCCCGAGGAGGCGCTCGACAAGCTGTCCCGCGGCATATATGTGATGCTGCGTGAGGGCACGTGCAGCGATGACCTGGCCAACCTGTCTCCGATGCTGCTGGAAAACCCCGCCCGTGCCCGCCGCTGCTGCTTTGCGACTGACGACCGCGCCCCTTCCGATGCGCTTGCGACCGGCATGATCGACAACGCCTGCCGCGTGGCTATCGAGGCCGGCATCGACCCGGTGGTCGCCATCTCTATGGCGTCCCTTTCCACGGCTGAGGCATTTGGCCTGGACCACGGCTGTCGCGACCCGCATGAGCTCCGTGGCGCGATCGCCCCGGGCAAACGCGCCGACCTGCTGTTGCTCGATGACCTGACGTTTGCCAAGGCTCCGCATCGTGTCTATGCCGCCGGTGCTCTGGTGGCGCAGGACGGCACCTTTGTGGGCGAGATTGCACCCGAGATGGCCGAGGTTGCGGCCCTTGCCGATGAGCTGCGCGCTTCCGTTAAACTGCCGAAGCTATCGCTCGACGTGTTCGACTATGCCTTTAAGCCGGGCGAGGCCGTGATCGACGTGGTGCCGGGCAAGGCCATCACGGGTATGGCTCGCCCCGAGAGTGCCGAGGGCCTGCGCCGCATTATGCTGATCGAGCGCCACGGCCGCGGCGTGTCGCTGCAGGCCGAGGGCGCCGATGGCGACGGCCCCGCTGGCCTGGGCCTGGTCGGCAAGCATATCGGTCGCGGCTGGGTGCGCGGCTTTACCATCACGGGCGGTGCCATCGCCTCGACGATCGGCCACGACTCGCACAACGTGTGCGTGGTGGGCGACAGCGCGGCTGATATGATGGCTGCCGTCGAGGCCGTGGGCCAGGGCGGCCACGTGCTGGTGCGCAACGGCAAGGTCGTGGCGCGTATTCCGCTGGCGCTCGGTGGCCTTATGAGCGAAGGCACGGCCGAGGACGTTGCTGCGCAGCACGACGACTTTATGGTCAAGGCGCGCGCCATGGGTATTGAGCCGCCGCTCGACCCCATCATGGGCATCATCTTCCTGCCCCTGCCGGTCATCCCGACGCTCCGCATCCGCCCCGAGGGCATGTTCGACGTCACAACCTTCACCTACGCCGACTAGTCATCGGGGTGGCGTGTCACCTGACGCCGCGACCGTAGGGCCTCTGGCATGTGTGAGCTATTTGCCAGGTCCTTGTAACGTTTACGCCCGCGGAGTCTTATTTGAGCTCCCTTTGGGTACGTTGGAATCGGATACGCGTTCGATTCCAACAAGCCCGAAGGGAGCTTTTCTATGTTTAAACTGATTGCATCCGATATGGACGGCACGCTGCTTGACGAAAACGGCCAGGTGCCTCCCGAGACCTACGAACTGATTTTGGCGCTACGCGAGCATGGCGTGCATTTTGCCGCATCGTCAGGCCGCCGCTACGATCGCCTGTGCGAGTTCTTTGCGCCCGTTCGCGACAAGATGGACTTTGTCGCAGCTAACGGTGCCCAGGTCTACGCCGACGGCAAAATGGTAGACCGCGAGGTGTATTCGCACCTGGCGATTCGAAGGCTCGCCCAGGCCGTCGCGACGTTTCCCAATCTGCATCTTGCGCTTTTTGACCGAACCAAGTCCTTCCTGCTCGATGACGAGTGCAAGTTCGTGCGCGAGGTCGATAAGGACCTTCCCAATGCCGAGCGCATTTGGGAGCTGCCCGATCCCAGCGTAAATATCATCAAGGCGAGTATCTTTTGCGATGACGGTGCCGTTATGGACAGCGCCTACGTACTGCAGCGCGAACTTGGTCAGCTCTTTACCTTTGCGCCTTCGGGCAACGCGTGGATTGATGCCATGCAGCCTGGTGTGTCGAAGGCCTCGGGTATCGCGCAGCTCGCGGAGCATTACGACATTGGGCGCGACGAGGTCATGGCGTTTGGCGACTCGATGAACGACTACGAGATCATTCGCTTTGTCGGCACGGGCTGCGCGATGGAAAACGCGCGCCCCGCGCTTAAAGCGGTGGCCGATCGCGTGGTGGGTTGTAACCGCGACCACGCCGTCCAGCAGGAGCTCCGTCGCGTGCTGGAGAGTCTCTCCTAATCCGGCAGATGGGGACGTTCCTTTTAATATGAGCAGGACATTGTCAAGAGGCAAAATCGGGCCT
>UQXA01000021.1 GCA_900544865.1 uncultured Collinsella sp.
ATCTTGAACACCTTTCGCTCTTAACTAGGTGTCCAATTCATCATACCCACTCCAAAAGCCTCCCATTTCTCATGTCCAAGAAATGGGAGGCAGTTCAATTTGATCGGACGGGCTTCTTGGTGGGTATCATGGTTGGACGATCATTAGGAGGTTTTCCCTACATGGAATTGTTTGAGCCGATTCTTCATTTCTTTGAGCAACGGTGGGTCCACAACATCATCTGGGCCGTCATCTTGGCGATAGGCACCGCCGTCGCCGCCAAGGTCGTATCCAAGACCCTGAACCATCTGCTTAACCGAGACGATAACCCGCTACCGGCATCGAGTATCTTCATCAACATCGCGCGCGCCGTCATCTGGATGATCGGCGGCAGCTTTATCCTCGACAACTGTTTTGGCATTAATGCAAACGCCCTCGTCGCCGCTCTTGGCGTCGGCGGCATCGCCATCTCCCTGGGTTTCCAGGACACGCTCTCAAACCTTATCGGCGGCATGCAAGTGACCTTTATGGGCATCATCAAGCCCGGCGACAATATCGAGGTCGGCGGTGTGTCGGGCGTGGTCCAAGACATCACTTGGCGCCATACAACGATTGAGGATGCCTGTGGACAGACCATCATTGTGCCCAACTCCAACATCTCCAAGAACACGCTCGTGCATTTGATGCCCTTTGGGCGCGTGGCCGTGCCCGTTGCCGTAAAGGACACGTCTAAGTGGGCTTCCCTTGACGTGCTGGCAGACGAGCTCACGAGCGCAACCAAAACGGCCGTCTCGCCCATCTCGGGCTTTGACAAGGAGCCCTACGTACTCTTTAGCGAAATCGGCGACTTTGGCATCAAAGGAAAGATCATCTTTATCGTCAGCGACGACAGCACCACTTTCACGGCAGCCGACGCCTGCATCCGCGCCATCGCCCCCATCATCGCCTAAACCACCGCAAAGGGGACAGGCATCTTTGTAGTGGTTTTCATTCGTGGTACCATGGTTCATATCGTTGTTTAAACGACTAAGGGAGTAGACACCATGGAAGAGGCCTATCGTCAAGCACACAAGCGCGGCGAGCAGGGACGCCGTCGCGCCATCAGCCAAAGCGAGCATCCATACCTTACGGACCTCGATAGCTTGGTTGCTCAGCTCCCCTTAGGTCAGCGAGTGAGCGTCGGCCTGCGGGATATTCCGCTCGAAATGGTCGTCGGCACGGTCACCAAAGGCCGTCAGTCCGCCTTTTCATGTAACTTTATGCCCCTGCTGCCGTTTAACACCGAGTTCGCCCGCAAGTGGTCCAACCTCTACGACATCCAGGTAACCGAGGGCTATCGCGACCCCATCATCGTCACCGAGTTCATGCATCGGTTCTATGTCCAGGAAGGCAACAAACGCGTCAGTGTCCTCAAATTCCTAGACGCCCCGACGGTTTCGGCCAAGGTCACCCGTCTCTACCCCGGCAAATGGGATTCCGTCGAAAGCCGCCTGTACGGTGAGTTCTGCGCGTTTTGGCGCGTCTGCCCCCTATACGAGATCGAGTTCTCGAGTGAGGGAAGCTACGAGACGCTCGCCAAGATGCTCGGTCAGAACCTTATCGAAAAATGGCCGCAGAAAAAGGTCGACTACCTGCGCCACACCTTCCTGCTCTTTAAGCGCGCCTACCTTCGCGCAGGCGGCGACCACCTGGACATTACGCCCGCCGACGCCATGCTCGTCTACCTCAATGTGTACAACCAGGACTGCCTGCTGGATACGCCGACGGATATCGTCGTAAACCGCCTGTGCAAGATCTGGCGCGAGCTGGTCATTGCCGGCAAAAATGACGAGGACAAGGTCGATCTCGTCGAAGCACCGAGCGTCGACGAGGAGGAGACGCCCGCCAAGTCCACCTCTGGCGTGCTCAACTTCTTTATGGGCAAGACCGTCTACTCGACGGCCAACCCCCTGTGCATCGCCTTTATCCATGAGTTCCCCTGTGCGACGTCGAGCTGGGACAGCCTGCACGACCAAGGGCGCCAGTATCTCGATGAGCACTTTGACGGTATCGTGCGCACCGAGGCGTTCGAGGACTGTCACGATCCGGACGTGTTCTACGCCGCCGCGGAAACGGCTGTCAAACATGGAGGCAACGTCATCTTCTCGACCTCGCACCGCCTGATGGAATACACGCTCAGAGCTGCCGTTGAGTATCCCCAGGTTCGGTTCCTCAACTGCTCTATCGGCCTTCCCCATCAAAGCGTCCGTTCGTACTTTGGCAAGATGTACGAGGCCAAGTTTCTGCTGGGCGCCCTTGCGGCCAGCATGGCGGACAACCACCGCATCGGTTACCACGCGTCGGTCTTCGCCTCGGGCGCACTCAGCGAGATCAACGCCTTTGCGATTGGCGCCTCGCTGCTCGACCCGCGCGCGCAGGTAATCCTGACCTGGGGCGATGTGCCCGCCGGAGGCCTTGCCGAGGCCATGTGCCGCGAAGGCGTGAGCGTCATGACCGGCGCTGACATGTCAAAGTCGCTCGAAGACCCTACGGCCTACGGACTCCACCGCCTGGTCGACGGCAAGGTTTCCGGCATCGCCATGCCGGTATGGAACTGGGGCCGTTACTACGAGCTCATCGTTCGCAGCCTTCTGCACGGCACGTGGGACGAGACCAGCGATGACAACCAAGTGCGCGCCGTCAACTACTGGTACGGCATGAGCTCTGGCGTTATCGACATCCGTTACGCTCCGGGCCTACCCTACCAGACGCGCAAACTCGTGCAGTTGCTCCGCAACGGCATTGTTGAGGGATCCATCAACCCCTTTGGCGGCGAGCTCCACAGCCAGAACGGCGTGGTACAGATCGAAGGCTTCCCTCCGCTGCCGAGCACGCAGATTGTCGAGATGAATTGGCTGGCGGATAACGTGGTAGGCACCATTCCGCAGCTCGACGATGAGCCGAAAGTCCCTGCCCTATGAAAATCCTTGCCATAGCCGATACCGAAGAACGATGCCTTTGGGAGTGCTTTCGCAAGGAACGCTTTGAGGGAGTCGACCTGATTTTGTCCGCTGGCGATCTGGACCCGGACTATCTTGAGTTTTTGGTCACGGTCATCAACAAACCGCTCATCTACGTGCGCGGCAATCACGATGACCGCTACGCACGTCATGCACCGGGCGGATGTATCTGCGTAGAAGACAGCGTGTACACGTACCGAGGGATTCGCATTGCGGGCCTTGGCGGGTCCATGCGTTATCGCGACGGCGCCAACATGTACACCGAACGCGAGATGTCCAAGCGCATGCGTAAGCTGTCGCGTAAGGTTAGGATGGTCGGCGGGTGCGACATTCTGCTTACCCATGCACCCGCCGCCGGTATGGGTGATCTGGACGATCTGCCGCATCGAGGATTCGAGTGTTTTAGCACAGCACTCGAATCCTGGAATCCCGACTACATGGTGCACGGGCATGTACACCAAAGCTACGGTTACGATTTTCAGCGCGAGCGGCAGCATGTGTGTGGAACGACGATCATCAACGCCTGCGGCTATACGCAGTTTGAGCTCGACCAGACGCGCTACCCCATCCGTGGCTGGCAGGCAGCCTGGCTCAACTCGCAAACCATGCGCCGCGAGCTCAAACGCCACGATGCTATCGAGTCCTCAACAGCCAGAACACCCTGGTAACCACCTCAAAGGGGACGCTGACCCCTTTGAGGTGGTTTTGGCACGCGATAGTAAGAAACCCGGTCCCACACGAGGCGGAACCGGGTTTCTTTAGCAATGCTTGCTTTGCTCAGGCAGTAACTAGCAGTTACTCAGCCAGGAAGTCACGCTGGACAGCGGGATCGACCTTGACGCCAGGGCCCATGGTGGAAGACACGGAGATGGACTTGACGTACTTGCCCTTAGCAGAAGAGGGCTTGACGCGCAGGATCTCGGTGTACAGGGCAGCGTAGTTCTCGACGAGCTGCTGCTCAGAGAAGGACTTCTTGCCCAGGGGCACGTGGCAGATGCCGTAGCGGTCGGCGCGGTACTCAACGCGGCCAGCCTTGAGCTCGGAGACCATCTTGGCGACGTCCATGGTCACGGTGCCGAGCTTGGGGTTCGGCATGAGGCCACGGGGACCAAGGATCTTACCGATGCGGCCAACCTTGGCCATCATGTTCGGCGTAGCGATAGCGGCGTCGAAGTTGATCTCGCCCTTCTGAATCTGGGCGACGAGCTCGTCGGAACCGATGATGTCGGCGCCGGCAGCCTCGGCCTCGCGGGCCTTCTCGCCCTCGGCGAAGACGGCAACACGAACGGTCTTGCCGGTGCCGTGGGGCAGGGAGATGGAACCACGGATGTTCTGGTCAGCCTTACGAGTATCGATGCCCAGACGGAAGTGGGCCTCGACGGTCTCGTCGAACTTGGCGGTGTCGAGCTCCTTGATGAGCTTGGCAGCCTGAAGGGGGGTGTAGAGCGTGGCGCGGTCGATCTTCTCGGCAGCGGCGTTATAGCTCTTACCATGCTTAGCCATGTGCATTACCTCCTGTGGTTAAACGGGCGTGAGCCCTCCCACATCGTATCGTGTGCCCTATTGCACACATATAACGGGCGCCCCGGTCGGAGCACCCGTCGTTACCATAAGAAATCGCTACTCAGCGATGGTGACGCCCATGGAACGGGCAGTACCAGCGATGATCTTCTTGGCGGCGTCAATGTCGTTGGCATTGAGGTCCGGCATCTTGATCTCGGCGATCTTGGTGAGCTGCTCCTGGGAGAGCTGACCGACCTTGTCGGCCTGGGGCTTAGCGGAACCAGACTTGAGGTTCAGCTCCTTCTTGATGAGGTGAGCCGCCGGCGGGGTCTTGGTGATGAAGGAGAAGGACTTATCCTCGTAGACAGAGATCTCAACGGGGATGATGTCGCCCTTCTTGTCCTGCGTCTCGGCGTTAAAGGCCTGGCAGAACTGCATGATGTTCACGCCAGCAGCGCCCAGGGCGGGGCCGACGGGAGGAGCGGGGTTAGCTGCACCAGCAGGAATCTGGAGCTTAATGACGTTGGCAACCTTCTTCTCAGCCATGGTCATTCCTTTCGAATCACGAGTGTGAAGTATTTGCTATATCGTAAGCACGCACGTGTTAGAAGCACTCCTGAGATGAGCAGTCACAGAAGAAGCACGCTCGCGCGAACGGACGAAAACTTAAGCGATTACAGCGACCTGGTTAAAGTCGAGCTCGACCGGCGTCTCGCGGCCAAAGATCATCAGCGTGACCTTGAGCTTGCCAGCCTCGGTGTTAACCTCGGAGACCTTGCCATCAAAGTCGGTAAGCGGGCCATCGGTAACGCGGACGGACGTACCGACCTCAATATCAACCGAGGTGCGCTTGGGCGAATCGCCCTTACCGGGACGACGAGTCATCTTGTTGTACTCGTCGCGGGAAAGCGGAGCGGGCTTGCCGTTGCCGCCTAGGAAACCGGTGACGCCAGGCGTGTTACGAACACACGTCCAAGCATCGTCATCCATCTCCATGCGGACCAGGACATAACCCGGGAAAATCTTGGAATCCTTGGTCTCACGCTTGCCACCCTCTTTAATCTCGGTGACGCGCTCCATAGGAATCTCGATATCAAAGATACGGTCCTGCATGCCCATAGTCTCGATGCGATGCTCGAGATCGGACTTAACGCGGTTCTCGTATCCAGAGTAAGTGTGAACGACGTACCAACGCTTAGACATGGTTTAGCCCCTCAATCCAGAGAACAGAGCAAGAGCCTCGCCAAAGCCAGCATCGAGCAGAGCGATGACGACGCCGACGACGATCAGAGAAGCGCAAACGACAACCGAGTAGTTCACGAGCTCCTTCTTATCGGGCCACGTGACACGCTTCATCTCGGACTTGACCGAAGCGAAATACTTCTTGGTGCGGGCGAAGAAACCAGGCTTCTCGTTCTTCTTGGACTTCGCAGCCTTCTCGTTCTTCTTGGCAACGGCCTTCTTGGCCTCAACCTTGGAGTTGGCGGCAGCTTTGTTGGCAGGTGCCGGCTGCTGAGCCTTCTTCTTGTTCTTCTTGTTGGCCATTTGGGTTACCTCCGCGCAATGCGCTTATACATGAGTAAACCGTAAGCCCCCAAGTGGGAGCTTACGGAATAATGACTGGCACGCCAGGAAGGACTCGAACCCTCAACACTCGGTTTTGGAGACCGATGCTCTACCAATTGAACTACTGGCGTATGTGACTAGAGACTAGCGAGTCTCTTTGTGCAGCGTGTGGTGACGGCACCAGGGGCAATACTTCTTGATCTCCATACGATCAGGCATGGTCGACTTGTTCTTGGTGGTCGTATAGTTGCGGCGCTTGCACTCAGTGCACGCAAGAGTAACTAGAGTACGCATGTATCCTGAACCTTTCATTTCCGCCCCGTACGGGCACGAGTTGTTACTTTATCAGCTCCACGTAAGTGCTGTCAATGAAAACCTCGAGTCAATTGGTTCTCGGTGGATCCATTCATATTTGGAACACATCAATGAAGCCATCGAGAGCTAATCGACGGTGCATCCAGGACCATTATCGATCCTCTCGACACCAGCAACGGCTCAATATCCATTGCAGAAAAGAACCCGGCACCCATATAAGTGCCGGGTTCTCTAAGTCAGCTATATCAAAGAGCTAATTTACTCAATGATCGTGGAGACGATGCCCGAACCGACGGTGTGGCCACCCTCGCGGATAGCGAAGCGCAGGCCCTCCTCCATGGCGATCGGGTGGATGAGGTCGCCCTCGATGGTGATGTGGTCACCAGGCATAGCCATCTCGGTGCCCTCGGGGAGCTTGACCGTACCGGTAACGTCGGTGGTACGGAAGTAGAACTGAGGACGATAACCATCGAAGAACGGGGTGTGACGGCCGCCCTCCTCCTTGGTCAGAACGTAGATCTCGCCGGTGAACTTGGTGTGCGGGGTAACCGAACCGGGCTTGCAGAGAACCTGGCCGCGCTCGATGTCCTCACGCTTGATGCCGCGGAGCAGCAGACCGACGTTGTCGCCAGCCTCGCAGAAGTCCATGGACTTACGGAACATCTCGATACCGGTAACGACGGTGTTCTGGGTATCCTTGATGCCGACGATCTCGACGGGCTCGTTGAGCTTGAGCTCACCGCGCTCGACACGGCCAGTAGCAACGGTACCACGGCCGGAGATGGTCATAACGTCCTCAACGGCCATCAGGAACGGGAGGTCGTTGTTACGAGCAGGCGTCGGGATGTACTCGTCGACGGCCTTCATGAGCTCGCGAATGGCGTCCATCCACTTGGCGTCGCCCTCGAGAGCGCCCAGAGCGGAGCCACGGATGACGGGGATGTCGTCGCCGGGGAAATCGTACTCGGAGAGGAGCTCACGGGTCTCCATCTCGACGAGGTCGATGAGCTCGTCATCGTCGACCATGTCGCACTTGTTCAGGAAGACGACGATGTAGGGAACGCCGACCTGACGGGCGAGCAGGATGTGCTCACGAGTCTGAGCCATGGGGCCGTCGGTAGCGGCGATGACCAGGATAGCGCCGTCCATCTGAGCAGCACCGGAGATCATGTTCTTGACGTAGTCAGCGTGGCCCGGGCAGTCAACGTGAGCGTAGTGACGGGCAGCAGTCTCGTACTCGACGTGGGAGACGGAGATCGTGATGCCGCGCTCGCGCTCCTCGGGAGCCTTGTCGATGTTCTCGAACGCAGTGAAGTCAGCCTTGCAGCCCTCGGTCTCGGAGAGAACCTTGGTGATGGCAGCGGTCAGCGTGGTCTTGCCGTGGTCGACGTGACCAATGGTGCCGATGTTAACATGCGGCTTAGTGCGCTCAAACTTCTCTTTGGCCATAAAGCCCTCCTCTAAACAGGTCGTCCCCGGACGGGACTTTGCCTTTATACCATAGTGGCCTCTCAACATACTATTGAGAAGCCACCGTGTTACCTATGGTAGCGGTGACTGGATTCGAACCAGTGACGCCACGGGTATGAACCGTGTGCTCTAACCAACTGAGCTACACCGCCGGATGGAGCCTGCAACCAGACTTGAACTGGTGACCTCTTCGTTACCAACGAAGTGCTCTACCGACTGAGCTATACAGGCACTTGACGGGTGGGAGCTATAGGATTCGAACCTATGTAGGCAGAGCCAACGGGTTTACAGCCCGTCCCCATTAACCACTCGGGCAAACTCCCAATCGTTCAAGTATCCGCAGGTGCTTTGGTCTTTTGGACCGCCGCCCCCGCGAACGAAAAAGATAATACGATGCAACCTTGGGGGCTGTCAACGAAAACCTCTAGATACACGGTGCCGGGCGTATCTATATAGCCGTGACCTGCGGTTTTATTGAGTTTGGATATGAAGGACGATGGATTTGGCTACGCTGGTGACATTTCCCGAGGGAACACTTTGTCACGGTGGAGTACATCTGCAGCATCGACCTTCGATACCGACCCTCTTGCACTATTACATAGGTCACGATCGTGCTTCCACGGCACGTTCAAGCGTGGATAATCTCCCGCTTTTAGCGCGGCTCTAAGCCCAAAGCGGAGATTATCCACGCTCATTCTCCAGACGGGAGAACTATAGAGCCGCTACTGCTCGGGCCAGACCAAAGTAGACCCATAGAGCGGCTCCCCCTTGGTGCAGGGGTAGCGACTCAAGTAACACGACGATAGCAAGTCGAAGAAATAGGTCATGGCGTATTTCGAATAAACGCCGAGTCGGTCAATTCCGTTTCCCGCATTACCAAGACGATATACACGGTCAAAAGACCTCGATTTGTCATCGTTGCTAAACGCAGTAATTAGAATCTTCCTGCCCGAACGGCAATCAAGATACTCACGCGCCTGGGACGCAAATAGCCCGGAGACCGATACGAGAATTATCAATGACTGCGAAGCGTCTCCCATGTTTTTCAATTCCGCGACGTTAGCCCCAGCAACTATGCGAACTATCTTGCCCGCATAAAACATTTCCTGCTGAAATCGTACGAGATTGGCGCTCACATTATTGGTGCACCAGATTTCAACGTTTTTATGGCCATCAATTTCGTCGGCAAGGTGCTTAATAGCGATATCGGACACGCCGCTTTCAACCTCAGCGAACATCTCGATCATGCGAACGTCGAGCTCTGCCCTGTACTCCTCGTAGCCAAATTCCTCCTCTCGATGGCTTAAGTCGCTTGGAAAGACTGATTGAGTAAATGATTCTTTCAAATCGCTAAGAGACTGGTAGCCCAATCGATTGCAGAAACGACGAACAGCGGAACGGGTCACGAATGCATCGCGGGTTATTGTGGCAACATTGATTTCGCTCGAACGCCTAATGTGAGCGATGAGATATCGAGCGATGGCGGCATCGTTTGACCCAAACTCGCTGTTGATGATGGAGCTAATGCGATTGAGCACATCGAAGTCATTGATATTCACGTGATCCCTCTTTCCGCTCTCCTCGAAATCATAGTTCATTTATTGAATCAAACAGCTTTGGTCGTTCTCCTATGATTCAAATCAGTTGACGTCATCTTAATCGTAATTCCGCCACACGTATCCACCGTGTTGAATGATGGAAAGGGGATTCATGGGCAACGTGAACAACATCCCGTTTCTCTGGGGTTCCGCCACGGCGTCTTATCAGTGCGAGGGTGCCTGGAACGAAGACGGCAAAGGCCTTGGCGAGTGGGATTTCTTTAACCACACAAGCAATAAGAACATCAACCATGTTGACGGTGATGTATCTTGCGACTTCTACCATCGCTATGAAGAAGATATCCGCATGATGAAAGAAGGCGGACAAAACACCTATCGCTTCTCTCTTTCATGGAGTCGAATCATCCCCACGGGTATCGGTGAAGTGAATGAAAAGGGTATCGATTTTTATAATCGGGTCATTGATTGCTGCCTCGAAAATGGCATAGAGCCCAACGTTACGCTGTTCCATTACGATCTGCCATTCACGCTTGCTTGCAAAGGCGGATGGCTGAACAACGATATGGCAGAGTGGTTCTGCAAATACGCCAAGATTTGCTTTGAGCGCTTTGGAGACCGCGTCAAAATCTGGGCTACCGTTAACGAGCCGCATTTCTACAGCTACTGCGTAAACATGTTGGGCAACTATCCCCCCAATCGATCGCTCGACGTTCAGTCGTACATGCAGTTTCAGTACAACCTGATGCGCGCAAGCGCACTCGCAGTCCGAGCATATCGTCAAATGGGCTACGACGGCATCATCGGCGCTGTCCACGATGGCGGCGTTGTCGAACTCGACCCGGCAACCGAGCACCCCGATGACGTATTTCGATACGCAGACTTTTTCGCCAATCGCATGATTCTGGCACCAGCACTTCAGGGTCAACTGCCGCCAGAAATGGACGAAATCCTTGAAAAACTTGGCGTCTCGCTCTATCGATCCCCAAATGACGTAGAAGAATTCAGAGACGGTAAAGTCGATTTTATTGGACTCAACGTGTATTGCCGAGAGTATGTAACCGACTGGCACGGTGGAGAGCTTGCCGTTTCGGCGAACAATAAGGGCGGTTCGAGCAAAAAGGTCGAAGGAAAATGCATTGCGCCCTTGTTTGAAAGCGCCCGCGACAGCAATGTTCCCCGCAATAAATGGGGCCGCGAAATACTCCCAAGTTGCATGTATTCAACCATCATGGATGTCCACGAGCGCTATGACGCGCCCCGCATCTTTATTACGGAAAACGGACATGGCGCCTATGAGCAACCAGACGCAGACGGAATGATCCACGATGATGACCGCATCGAGCTTCTGGGCCAGTTCATCGAGCACATGATGAGGGCTAAGCGCGACGGCGCGCGCGTTGAGGGCTACTACCTCTGGTCGACGATGGATCTGTATAGCTGGATCAACGGCTACGAAAAACGATACGGACTTGTCCATATCGACTTCGAGAACAATCTGGAGCGCACCCCCAAAAAGAGCTGGTATTGGTACCGAGACCTTATCTCGAAGTATCAGGAGCAGGAAGGTTAGGAGAAAGAGATGAAATATCAGGCAATGTCCGAAACAGTCCTAAAGGCTGTTGGCGGCAAAGAGAACATTACATCGGTAACTCATTGTGCGACGCGCCTTCGCATCGACGCACGAGACACCTCGATCATCGATCTCCAGCTCGCCAAATCGGCTGACCAGGCGCTCGGGGCAGTAGTCAGCGGTGGCCAGCTTCAGGTGATCATCGGCCCCAACGTCACCGAGGCCTACAACGACTTCCTCGACTTCGCGGGAATCGAAGTCGGCGGTGGCACGGTTGCCGACGATGCCCAAACCGCCAAAGATCTTGCAGAAGGCATTAAAAGCGGTAACACCGCCATGGGCTTGATTGAGAAATTCGGGAACGTCTCTGCACAGGTATTCATGCCCATCGTCCCGGCGCTCATCGTTGGCGGACTCATTCTTTCGATCAAGAATCTCCTGGTCAATTATTGTGGATTGAGCACCGATAGCGGAACCGCCCAGGTTCTGCTGGCGATCTTCAGCGCCTCATTTAGCTTCCTGCCCGTTTACCTCGGCTATCAGCTCGCCGCCGTCATGAAGATGCAGCCTATCATGGGCGCACTGCTGGGCGCAATCATGATTAGCTCGTCTATTAGCGGTGCTGAGGGTCTCGACTTTCTTGGCATCCCCATCCCGACGAATGACTACTCGAGCACGGTGGTGCCAATCGTACTGGGCGTTGTGTTCATGTACTTTGTTGATCGCGGTCTTCAGAAAATCATCCCCGACATTACCAAACTGTTCTTGAAGCCGCTGCTCACCATGTTCATCGTCGTGCCTGTTGAGCTGATTATCCTCGGCCCCGCCGGCAGCATGATGGGCTACGCGCTGAGTGATGCCGCCACGTGGCTCATGGATAACGTGGCATTTATCGCTACTCCAATCCTTGCAGCCCTTAACCCCTATTTTGTCATGCTCGGTCTTGATAAGGCCTACATCGCGATCGAAGTTACGAGCTTGGCGCAGCTCGGCTGGGCGCCCATCATCTTTGGCTTCATCTCAAACCTCTGCATTGGCGGCACGAGTCTCGCCTTGGCAACTGCAATGAAAGGCAACAAGGAGAAGAGAGGTATGGTCACCACGGTTGCCGTCACCGCACTCTGTGGCGTAACTGAGCCGCATTTTACGGCTGCCTCATCGAGCGTCCCCGCCTGCTTGTCGGCACAGCAATCGGCGCCCTCTGCGCGGGACTCCCTGCAGGCATCTTCGTCCTGAAGGAGTATGTTGCGGGAGCATGCCCCGGTCTTCTTTCTGCGCTGATCTTTATCGCTCCCGATGGATCCATGGGCAACTTCGTACTGGCGTGCGTTGTCGCCGTCATCGCCATCGTTGTCTCGTTCATCGCTGCACGCGTGATCATCAAGAAGAATCCCAACTATATTGAGTAGATGCCCGCTGCTTGCATTGGGGACATCCTCGGCAGACCATTAGCAAGAACCCGAGAAGTCCCTTAGGAGCTCGATTAATCCATTCGGATTCCTCAGGCACAAACGACCCCGATTCCACAATGAAATCGGGGTCGTTGTTTCTAAAGCCTTCGATAGACAATCGGTGTTTACCTTAGCTCCCTATCCAAGTTAATCATCCACGCTCGTTCTCCGGTCGGAAGATTTTCTTCTCTCGCGTGTCCAGAAATCCACGCTCGAGCAGAACATCCAGGTCCGCACCCGCCCTTGTCTCGATCTGTAACAGCAAGAGGCCTATTCCGCTTCTACATGTTACAGATCAAGATATTCCTAAAACACCCTAAGTTTCATCTCAATCTGTAACAGTTAGATGCCAAATATCGGTCTTGGTGTTACAGATTTAGACAAACTGGAGGACGAGACAAACCAAAAACGGGATGGGCGCTAACCCGATGGCGCACCACCTAAATAGAAACGGGCTCTGTCCCATATAGAGACAGAGCCCGAAACTCTCATGGAGCCAGTGACAGGAATCGAACCTGCAACCCACTGATTACAAATCAGTTGCGCTACCGTTGCGCCACACTGGCACACTTGGCGCTTTCGCGCGAAGCCAGTTAAGAATAAAGGAATTGCGGACGAGGCGCAACAGGCCACACGGCGTTATACAAATATGCAAAATCCAGCAACAACAGGTACCAGGCCCGTTCATTTCTGTCGGTTCGCCCTCAATCTCAAAACCATTCGTTAGAACGAATAGTTTTAATTACAATTGCTATATATAAAACTATTCGTTCTAACGAAGGGTTTCGCGATGCTTACTACCAAAGAAGCCGCCGAGCTGCTCGGCATCACTCCGCGCAGGGTGCAGGAGCTCATAAAAAACGGAGCACTTGAGGCCCGCAAGGCTTCTGGTGTATGGCTCATCGACAAAGACAGCGTCGACACGCGACTCCGCTCTGTGACCAAAACGGGGGGACGTCCCCGCCGCGGCCACGGTAAGAGCGAGATCGCGTTCACCCTCATGAACCGCACGTACGAAGTCGCTCAGCTGGTCTACAGCACATCGCGAAAAGACTTTACCCACATCGGTGCCGACATCGATTACGCCCACGCCCCTATTGGAGTATTTGGCCCTAATAGCCCCATATCGCTAGACTCCTTCCGCATCTGGTGGCGCGGCCGCGGTATCCCGCTCGCACGCATTGGGCTAGCCTCCCTGCTTGCAGAAGCCGCAGTCGATGTTCCCGATGAACTCGTCCAGCGAAATCTCGGCCTCTCCTTATCCGACCAGTATTGGATTAGGCCCCAAGGTTCCGGTCTCACCTGGGAGGATATCAACTTCTTCAATAACGCCTTTGATGACGTCTCGCTAACCATTGCACCCTTTGCCCCAGAGGGAAAAGCGGCTGCCGCAAAGCCCGATAACACCTCGGACGGCAATCTTCAAAAGTACTGGACGTGCGAGGGCGAACGTCGAATTCTGCATAAGGCAGGAGCGCACCTGGACCAGGAACCTTATAACGAGCTGGTGGCGACCGCGCTCCATCGTCGCATCCTAAACGCCTGCGATTATGTGCCTTACTCGCTCGAGGGCACGGGCACTTCCGCCCTGAGCACATGCGATGTCTTCTTAACTGATGAAGAAGAGTATGTCCCTGCGTTCTATGTAAACCAGCACGCAAACGCAGATGAACGGCTAACCGACTACGAGCGATATGTAGCAAACTGCGAGGAGCTCGGGGTGACAGGCGTCAAGGATGCCCTTGACCGCATGATCGTATGTGACGACATCATTGCCAACTACGATCGTCATTGGCGCAACTTCGGCCTCGTGCGAAACGTAAACACGCAAGCTTGCAGACCTGCCCCCATCTTCGATTCGGGCTCATCGCTCTGGTGCAACATATCACTAGAGGAGCTTAGGGCGGGAGAGCACAGTTTTACCAGCGCACAATTTCATTCAAGCCCCGCCAAACAAATGTTGCTCGTCGAGGACATGGGCTGGTTTGACGGCGACAAACTCGAAGGCTTCGTTGACGAGGCAATCGAGATTCTTTCCAGAAACGACGCGCTCACGGCAAGGCTGCCATATCTAAAAAAGGCGCTAACGTGGCGCCTCGAAAGAATGATCGACATCGCTGAATGGAGTTAGCGAGGCAGCATTGCCCCGCCAACTTCCCTACCTCCCGCGCAGGGCCTTGAGCTTGGCCAGGGCATCGGGGCTCAGGCGACTGCCCAGAGTCATCTTGATCTGCGGAGCTTCCTCTGCCTCGTGAACGTCGTTATCGATCTGTTTGATCTCGTCCACCAGCATACGGCTCGAGATGCGCGTGACACCCTTGCCCATGACGACGGCCTGGATCGTGCCGTCGCTCGATACCACGGAGCATGCGCGGCCTTCCTCGCGCGCCTCGATGCAGAGCTTTTGCACCACGGTATCGGCTGAAACACCCGTCGGCGAGAACTCGATGCGCACGCCGCGGGCCGGCAGGTTGGGACGTTCACTGGAGATATTGCCCGCGCCGTCAAACACGATCACGGCCTCGTAACGGCCCTGGGCAAAGGCAGCAACGTCGTTAATGAGGGCGGTGCGCGCCATATCGTGAACGTCGCTGGAATATGGATCGTCGGAACGGTCGTACACGAGCTTTTCGTAGCGTGGCGTGCAGTGGATCACGTTGTACCCGTCGACCACCAGCAGCTCGGGCTTGTTGGAGTGCACCGTCGAGACTGGGTCGGCGATAGCCTGCGCAAACGCATTGCCGCCCACGCCGTAGGTCGCGGCCGAAACAATCGGCTTGGCCGAGCCCTCGCCAAAGCGCTTGGCCTTGGACTTGGCGCGGTTCTTCTTGGACATGCGCTACTCCTCCCCCATGAGCTCGCCGGCGTTGCGGCGCAGCCACTCAAAGCACAGCGCCGTGGTCGCCTGGGCAACGTTGAGGCTCTCGGTCATGCCGCGCTGGGGAAGCTTGGTCAAAAAGTCGCATTTCTCGAGTACCAGGCGCGAGATGCCGTCGCCCTCGGAGCCCATGACGAGCGCCACGCGACCTTCGAAGGGAGCATCCCAGCAGCTGCCCTCGGCGTGCTCGGAGGCGCCGCCCACCCAAAAACCAGCGGCCTTGAGGTCATCGAGTGCACGGGCAATATTGGGAACCTGCGCGATAGGCAGATGCATGACAGCACCGGCCGAGGTCTTGTAGCTGCCCACGGTCACGCCGGCGGCACGCTTGTTGGCGATGACGACGCCGGCCGCGCCCACGACCTCGGCGGAGCGCACAATGGCGCCAAAGTTGCCGTCGTCGGTCACATGGTCGAGCACGACGACAAGCGCCGGACCGTCGCCTGCGCGGTCGAGAATATCGGCGACATCAGCATAGGGGAAGTTGCCAACCTCGAGTGCGATGCCCTGATGAGCGCCATGGCTCGACAGTGCGTCGAGCTGCGCACGCGGCACATACTTAATGCGGACGCCCGCGGCGTTGAGGTCGTCGACCAAACGCGACAGGGCAGCATCGCGCTCCCCGCCCTCGGCAATGAGCGCGCACTTGATGGGAAAACCAGTGCGTAGCGCCTCGGCGGCAGCACGACGACCTTCGATAAACTCGCCCTTGGGAGCCTGGGCAGCGTCGCGGTTGCGATCGCGCTGCGGACGTGCGGCCTGGGTACGATCGCGCTGGCCCTTGGGAGCGGCAGCGCGGTCATTGCGGCGAATCGGACGCGAGCCAGAAGCAGCCTGCTTGCCGCCACGAGGCGCACGCTTGCGATTGTCGGCCATAGGACGGCCTCCTTAAATAGATAACGAACAAGAATCGACCGTCCGAGCCACGGCACCTTGCCTTTCAATCGTCGGGCATGACCACCAGGTCTATGCCCTCCTCTTTCAAGGCAATCTGCCGCACCTCGAACGGTCGACAAATACTAGAGACTCTTAATACGAGTGCCCGCGGCCGTATCCTCAATGGTGAGGCCCAGGTCCTTGAGCTGGTCGCGGATGGCATCTGCCAGATCCCAGTTCTTGGCGGCACGGGCCTCGGCGCGGGCCTCGAGAATCTTGGCAGCAGCCTCGTCCACGTCGTCGCCCGTGTAGGCGACCAGGCCGGCGGCAACGCCCAGCAGGCCCAGCGGCAGCTCGACCTTGGGCTCGGGAAGCTCGACGCCAAACGTATCGAGCAGCTCGACCAGCGTGTCGGCGGCGGCAAGCGCGGCAGCCTTGTCGGCAGCGTCGCCCGCCTGCTCCAAATACTGGTTGCACTCGGTCACAAAGCCAAAGACGGCACCCATGGCACCGGCGGTGTTAAAGTCGTCATCCATGCACTCCTTAAAGGTGGTGCGGGTCTCGGCGGCCTTGGCGGCAAACGCCTCGGCAGCCGCTTCGTCGGCATCGGCCGTCGCGTGGTTCGCGGCCCAACGCAGGTTCTCGACCGTACCGGCGATACGCGTGAGCGAGTTCTCGGCACCCTCCAGGCGCTCCCAAGAAAAGTCGAGCGGCGAGCGATAGCTCGTCTGCAGCATCAGCAGGCGCAGGGCGGCAGCGGAGTGCTGCTCGAGGACCTCGGCCAGCGTAAAGAAGTTGCCGAGCGACTTGGACATCTTCTCGCCGTCTACCAGCAGCATGCCCGTGTGCATCCAGGTGTTGGAGAAGCCCTGGTGCCAGGCGCAGGTGGCCTGGGCGCACTCGTTCTCGTGATGCGGGAAGGCAAGGTCGGAGCCGCCGCCGTGGATGTCGATCGGAGTGCCCAGGTAGCGATGCACCATGGCGGCGCACTCGGTGTGCCAACCGGGACGGCCCTCGCCCCAGGGGCTCGGCCAGCTGGGCTCGCCGGGCTTGGCGGCCTTCCACAGGGCAAAGTCGAGCGGGTCGTTCTTGTCCTCGTTCTCCTCGATGCGCGCGCCAACCATAAGGTCGTCGATGTTGCGGCCCGAGACCTGGCCATAGTTGGGATCGCTGCGCACGGCAAAGTACACATCGCCGTTATCGGCGGCGTAAGCATGGCCCTGCTCGATGAGCGTCTTGATCATGGCGATCATGGGGCCGATCTCCTTGGTGGCGCGGGGGCGCACATCGGGATCGAGCACGTTGGCGGCGCGCATGACGCCGATGAACTTGTCGGAGAACTCCGTCGCGACCTCGGCGGCCGTACGGCCCTGCTCGTTGGCGCGCTTGATGATCTTGTCGTCGACATCGGTGAGGTTCTGGGCGAACGTGACCTCGTAGCCGCTCGCGATGAGCCAGCGGCGAATCACGTCAAAGCTGATGAACGTGCGGGCGTTGCCGATGTGGATGTTGTCGTAGACCGTGGGGCCGCACACGTACATGCGGACCTTGCCGGACTCGATGGGCTGGAACTCTTCCTTTTTATGGGTAGCGCTATTGTAGATACGCATTCGTTACTCCTTAACGGTTTTCTGTAGCAGGCAGACGGCCCAGGCGCCGATTCCCTCGCCCCGGCCTTCCCAACCGAGCTTTTCGGTCGTAGTGGCGGCGACGCCCACGTTTTCGACGTCAACGCCCAGGGCATGGGCAAGGTTGGCGCGCATGGCATCGCGGTGCGGGGTGATCTTGGGTTGCTGACAGGCAATGGTGCAATCGGCATCGACAAACTCGAAGCCCAGCTCGCGCGCATAGTCCATCACGCGAGCGAGCAGCACCATCGAATCGGCACCCTCATAGGCGGGGTCGGTATCGGGGAATAGCTTGCCGATGTCTCCCCCGCGGCAGGCGCCCAGAATAGCGTCGGCCAAGGCGTGCGCGAGCACATCGGCATCCGAGTGGCCCAGCAGGCCGCGCTCGTAGGGAATGTCGACACCGCCGATGATACATCGACGCCCCTCCACCAGACGGTGAACGTCGTAGCCATGGCCAATGCGCAGGTTACTGAACATGGGGAAGGTCCTCTCCCTCGGCCATGCGGCCAAGCAGAATCGCGGTTACGGGACGCAGGTCCTCGGGCACCGTCACCTTAAGGTTATCGCGCGGGCTCTGGACGCAGCGGACGCGCCCACCCATGCGCTCGACCAGCGACGAATCATCGGTGCCGATAAAGCCCTCAGCAATGGCTGCAGCGTGGGCGCGCTTCATAGCATCGACGCTAAAGATCTGCGGCGTCTGCGCTGCCCAGTAGAGCTCACGCGGCGGCGTCTCGACGATGTTGTCGCCATCGACGATCTTGAGCGTGTCGATCGCGGGCTGACCACACACGACACCGTCGAGAGCACGGTCGCTCACGAGCACGTCGATAGCGTGGTCGATGGCCTCGGTCGTAATGAGCGGACGAGCGCCATCGTGAATGGCGACGTATTCAAAGCCCGCCGGAACCGCATGCACGCCGGCACGGGTGGAATCCTGACGGGTATCGCCGGCATCGGCAAAGCTGATGGGCGTGTCATAGTCAAACGGGTCGATGGCCAGGCGGCGCATCTCGGCACGACGCTCGGCAGGGCAAACTACGACGATGTGGCCGACCTTGTCGCTACGATCGAACGCACGGATGGACCAGCTCATGAGCGGACGGCCCGCCACGTTAACGAGCTGCTTGCCGCCGGGATTTCCAAAGCGCTGGCCGCTGCCGCCAGCAACGACCACGGCGCATACGGGCGCCATTATGCGTTCCCCTGTTTGGTGCCCTTCATGCGGTACAGCGAGTCCGCAAGAATGGCAGGGTTGTTGACGCCAAAGTCGCCCAGGCGCTCCGGATCCTCGCTAATGTCGTCCATGAGCTCCTGCAGCGAGCCATACTCGTCGACGATCTTCTCGGCCACGCCGTCGCGCACGACGGACACGCGCGAAAGCGTGCGCAGGCCCAGCGGCGTCATGACGGAGTCCTCGTCCAGGTCGTCATAGCCCAGAACTGCCGCCACGTGCTGCGGGTCGGATAGGTCCTTAGGCGTCATACGGGCAAGCTCAGCGCGGATCTTCTCGGCGTTGGCCTCAGAGGAATCGCTTGCGTAGTCGCGGATCATCAGGTCGTATTCGGTATCCATGCTGGAGCCCGCGAGCTGCTCGAGCTGCATCTGCACGAGCTTGCCCTGGTTACCCAGCTTGACGATGCAATCCTTAAGCTCGGTCTTTGCCTGCTGCATGATCTCGAAACTCGAGAAAATGCCGGTGATGTCGGCGAGCGTGACGTAGTCGTCGAGCTCAAGGGCCGTCAGGCGCAGCAAGGAGCGGTCGAGCGACTGACGGGTGGTCTGGAGCGTGGCGACGAGCTGGTTGACCGAGCTCATGATGGTGGTGACGGGCTGGATCTCGTAGCTCTTGCCGTGAACGTACACGTTAACGACGGCGCGACGAGCCGAAACCGAGATCACGATGGCATCGGTGAGCACCGACATGCGAGCGGCAGTACGGTGACGCATGCCCGTCTCACTCGTGGCGAGCGAGGGATCGGGATTGAGGTGGAAGTTGGCGCGCAGGATCTGGGTGAGGTCGCCATCGATAACGATGGCGCCGTCCATCTTGGAAAGCTCGAACAGGCGGTTCGAGGTAAACGAAATGTTGAGCGGGAAGCCGTCGTTACCGGCGGCGAGCACGTTTTCGGTGTCGCCGACGCAGATAAGGGCGCCCAGGTGACCGGCAATGATCATGTCGAGAGCGGTGCGGATCGGCTGGCCAGGTGCCGTCAGGCGAATGGCCTGTTCCATACGCTTTTGCAGCTCATTCTTATCCAAGGCATCGCTCCCATCGTATACGCTCCATAAACGCTAAATAGTTTCTCACGGTTTGTCCCCGCAGCAGCCACGAAATCCGATGCTTACAGAATGAGCGAACACAGCTGAGAGCCCAACCCAAATGAGCTGTTTGTGTGGTAGCATCGGGATTCGCATAAATGGGGGAGTAGTCGCGTGGCCGGGTTCGCCTCCGGTGGCGCGGCAAGTCAACATACTGGCCGATGCGGCCTGGCTTGCCTTAATGAACGAGACTCGTGGCTGTGCGCGCAACGCGTACGCCACGGGTCTTTTTTGTTACTCCCCCAAGAGGTACACGCGGGTTCGCCCGCAGAGAGGGAGCCAGACTATGGGACTCGCAGAGCTCGCGTTGCTCGCCGTTGGCCTTTCGATGGACGCCTTTGCCGTTTCCATCTGCAAGGGCCTTGGCATGAAGAAGATCAACTTTAAAGTCGCCATGGTGCTCGGCCTGTTCTTTGGCGGCTTTCAGGCCGGCATGCCCGTAATCGGATGGGCGCTCGGCAGTCAATTCATGGGCATCATCGGACCCATCGACCATTGGATCGCCTTTATCCTTTTGGCCTTCATCGGCGGCAAAATGCTGTGGGAGGCCTTTACCGAGGACGAGGATGAGGACGAGGGCGACGGCAAGGATGCCGAAAAGATCAACCTGGGCGAGTACCTGATCCTCGCCATCGCCACCTCAATCGACGCCCTGGCCGTGGGTATCTCGTTCGCCGCGCTTTCGGTCGACATCGTCCCCGCCGTGTCGCTCATCGGCGTTACAACGTTTATCTTCTCCGTCGCCGGCGTAGCGATCGGCCACACCTTTGGCGCGCGCTACGAAAAACCCGCCACCATCGTGGGTGGCGTCGTGCTCATCCTCATCGGGCTTAAGATCTTACTTGAGCATCTGGGGATCCTCGCGATATAAAAAACGTCTCTCATAAGCCAACGTCAATGTAGGGGTCTCATGCAGAGTTTTGCATAATGCCTATTCGTGCAGACTTTTGCATGTCATACTGATATGCAAAAGTCTGCACGTTAGGAGATCGCCGTGGATACCCTTCCCATCACCACACCGCGCCAAGCTGGCATCTACGTGCGCCAGGCACGCGAGACTCAGGGTCTCACCCGTGCCGCCCTCGCAAAAAAGGCCGGTGTTTCGGAGCGTCTGCTCGCATCGCTCGAGCTAGGAGACGCCATCGGCATTCGACTCGACAAGTTGCTGGTGATTTTCGACGCTCTTGGACTGGCGCTCGCAGCACAAGGAAATATAAGCAAAACGAAAAATGAGCACCCAGTCGACGCCCCGCATGCCAATCCGCTGCCTCGCAGCATCCCCAGGCACCATCACACTCAACGTCCTCATCATCGCAACCGTCGCAGCACAACCATTCCGGCTCTTGCAGATACCACCCTTACGTCCGAGCTCTACGACAGGGCCTTCGCCGATTTCGCCATGTCCAATCTCGGAGTCTCGATTGCCGCAAACGCATCTAACCAAACCAAGCCCGAAGGGAAATAGCCAATGGCCAGAACATCACTTCGGACCATTATTTGCGGCGTACCTGCGGGAACGCTCACGCAAGATGAGAACGGTCTTATCAGCTTTACCTACGATCATGACTATGACGGGCCAGCCCTATCGACCAACATACCCGTATCAAATCGCACATACGGCCAACAGGTCATGAATCCGTACTTGTTTGGCCTTCTACCCGACAGCGAGGACCAACGAAAAGCGATTGCCGCCGAATTCAACGTTAGGCCCAACAATCCCGTTGCGTTGCTCAGCCATATCGGACTCGACTGTCCGGGCGGAGTGCAGTTTTGTGCCGAAGAAGATGCCGACGCCGTCCTGCATCGCGCTGGCGACTACCGCCCTATAGACGACCACGAAATTGCTCTCCGTCTCAAGTCGATCAGAGATGACCGCGATGCATCGTGGATGGGTCTAGATGAAAGTTGGTCACTTGGAGGCAACCAGGGCAAGTTCGCGCTCGCGTTCATAAACGGCCGCTGGTGCGAATGCATGGGCTCCTCGCCCACGACGCATATTTTCAAAAATGGCGTTATCGGATTTAAACTCGAGGCTCTCAATGAGTTTGCCTGCATGAAAAGCGCCCAGCGCGCCGGTATCGCAACGGCAAACGTCGAATATCGTATGTTTGAGGACGAACCTGCCCTCATTGTTGAGCGCTATGACCGCGTGAAAGTCGAAGACGGAACGATCAGGCGCCTACATCAAGAAGACCTCTGTCAGGCACTTGGGGTGATGCCCGCCCAAAAGTACACAGCAGACGGCGGCCCGACCACCCGCGACATTCAAGAGCTCCTCGTAAATACGAGCCACCATCAACTTAACCTGTATCTGTTTACGCAGATACTGTTCTTCAACGCCATTATCGGCGCACCGGATGCGCACGCGAAAAACTATTCCCTACTCCTTGGAAACGACGGCGCAGCCATGATGGCTCGAATGTACGATGTCGCATCGGGGCTGGCATACGAGCGCATGCGCCGCCGGGCGCGTCTCGCCATGAGCGTTGGCGGCGAAAATCGTGTGGGGCGCATCGGTCCAGGCGCTATCCGTCGATACCACGGTATGGGCGACCCCGCGCTGGAGGCGGCGCTCATCGATGCCGGACTATCTGAGAAGTTTTGCTTTGCGACCATGATGGACCTCGCCTACGAGGTACCCATTTGCATGGAAGAGGTCATGGACGAATACGCCGACCTGCCCGGCATGGCGGACCTGCGCGAGCATATGCTCGGCCCCGTCCGTGAAAACTGCCAGCGCACCCTCGACCTCATCAAGGCGGATATGGGCTAGGTGGCCGCAATTTCCCATTTCCCAAAAGAAGAGAGGGGGCACCTGTCGCAAAGACCGGGTGCCCCCTCTCGTAATGTCATTTGCAATCCGCTAGCACGTGGCTCGGACTGCTGCTAGCGCAACCTTTACGCAGCGAGGCGCTTGAGCACGTCGATGAGCAGCTCGTAGAAGCGCTCGGCAGAAGCGAGCTCCATGCTCTCGTCCGGGGTGTGGACATCGGAGAGCGTCGGACCCACGGCGATGGCGTCCAGGCCGTGCAGGGCCTCGGCAAACAGGCCGCACTCAAGGCCGGCGTGAATGGACTCGATGCGCAGCTCGGAGCCAAAGAGCTCGCGATAGCTCTCGACAAAGATGTCGCGGACCGGCGAATGCTCGGCATAGCTCCAGCCGGGATACTCGAACTCAAACTTGGCGTCGAAGCCCAGGACATCGGCAAGCGTCTGCAGGCGGTCCTTGAACTCGTTCTGCAGCGAGGTGATCGAGGAGCGCGGGGACAGCATGATCTTGACCTGGTCGTCAGAGGTGGCAACCACACCGATGTTGGAGGAAACCTCGACGGAGCCGTCGGTGGCGACGTTGCGGCGAATCACGCCGTTAGGGGCAAGACGCAGGGCGCGGATGAGGGCAAGCGCGGACTTCTGGTCCATGGCCTCAACCTCGGCGTCGTCGGCAATCTCGACGGTGCAAGTAAAGCCGGGGTCGAAGACCTCGAGCTCGGCAGTGACGTCGGCGATGATGCCCTTTGCGATCTGGGCCGCGGCCTCGGCGGCAGCGTGGTCGGCGTAGACCAGAACAGCCTTGCACTCACGGTTGATGGCGTTGTCCTTGGTGCCGCCGTTAAAGCTAACGATGGCGGGCTCGCCGGCAACCATCAGGCGGTCGATGATGCGGGCCATGATGAGGTTGCCGTTGCCGCGCTCCAGGTTGATATCGCTGCCGGAGTGGCCGCCCAGCAGGCCGGAGATGTCGAGCGTGAGGGTGCTACCGGTCTTGTGCTCGCGCGCGATCGGGCAGGTGTAGGTAACGACGACGCCGCCGGCACAGCTGACGGTGGCAACGCCCTCTTCCTCGGAGTCAAGGTTAATCATGGTGCGGGCGCTAATCTGGGACTTGTCGAGCGTCTCGGCGCCGACCAGGCCGGTCTCCTCGTCGGTGGTGAACACGCACTCGAGGGCCGGATGGGCAATCGAATCGTCGTTGAGCACGGTAAGCATAAGCGCGACGGCGATACCATTGTCGGCGCCCAGAGTGGTGCCGTTAGCGGTGAGGACACCGTCCTTGACGACCAAGTCGATACCGTCGGTCGTAAAGTCGTGCTCGACGGAACCGAGCTTGTCACACACCATGTCGATGTGACCCTGCAGCATTACGGTCGGGGCATTCTCGGCGCCGGCAGATGCGGGCTTGCGAATGATGACGTTGTAGACCTCGTCCTGATACACATCGAGACCGCGCTCCTTGGCAAACGCAACCAGGAAATCGCTGATGCCCTTCTCGTTGCCAGACCCACGGGGGATCGCGCTGACCTCCTCAAAGAAATGGAACAGCTGGGCGGGCTCGTAGCCGGTAATCTTGTAGTCCATGGTGCCTCCTTGGCGCAACTGGTTAGACAGTAAGACATGCGCCTTGTATATTCCCAGACTTTGCGTGCATAAACCAGTCGAAAACGCCGAGCGCCCTCGCATCATCGGCTAACGGTGGACCGTATAGCGTAACGGTCACAACTTCCGCAGCTCTACAAATCGAGGCGCCCTTTCCGGAGCGCCTCGATTGCGCGTATCAAATTGTCGCCACGCCCTACAGCGCGCCGGAACCGGCTTGCATCATGCCGCCGGGGCCCGAGGTCACGCCGCCGCTCACGGGCGCGGCGTTGCCGGTGTGCGGTACCGCCGGGGCGGTATCGCCACCAAGCGTGCCCGCCGGACGCGGTGCCGGGATCTCGCCCGTGCCGCGGCTAAAGACAAACTTGCCATCGGCCACGTCGCACAGGACGGTATCGCCCTCGCCCCACTCGCCAGCCAGCAGTTCCTCGGACAGCGGATCCTCGATGAGCTTTTGGATGGCACGACGCAGCGGACGCGCGCCGTTGGTGAGGTCGGTACCCTCCGCCACAATCTTGTCGTAGGCCGCATCGGTAAGCTTGATGTTCATGCCGTTTGCGATCAGGCGCTGGCGCAGATCGTCCACCAGCAGGTGCGCAATCTTGGTCAGGTTCTTGCCCGAGAGCTTCTGGAACACCACGATGTCGTCGATACGGTTGAGCAGCTCGGGGCGGAACAGGCGCTTGAGCTCGCCCATCGCGCGGCCGCGGATCTCACTCGAGGTGAGGCCCTGCTCGCCGGTGGTGCCAAAGCCAACGCTCGCATCCTGCGCGATCTCGCGGGCGCCCACGTTTGACGTCATGATGATCACCGTATTGCGGAAGTCGACCGTCTTGCCCTGGCTATCGGTCAGACGGCCCTCCTCCAACACCTGCAGCAGGATATTGAAGATGTCGGGGTGCGCCTTCTCGATCTCGTCGAACAGCACGACCGAGTACGGGTGACGGCGAACAGCCTTGGTGAGCTGGCCGCCCTCGTCGTGGCCCACATAGCCCGGGGGGCTACCGATGAGCTTGGAGACCTCGAACTCACTGCCAAACTCCGACATATCGAAGCTGATGAGCGCGTCCTTGCTGCCAAAGAGATACTCGGCGAGCGTCTTGGCGAGCTCGGTTTTGCCCGTGCCGGTGGGGCCCAGGAAGATAAAGCTGCCGCCGGGGCGACGCGGGTCCTTGAGCGGCGAGCGGCTGCGGCGCACGGCCTTGGCAACGGCCTCGACGGCCTCGTCCTGACCGATGATGCGCGTCTTGAGCACGCTTTCGGCCTGCAGCAGGCGGCGGCTCTCGCTCTCGGTGAGCGAGGACACCGGCACGCCCGAGGTCACGGACACGATGTCGGCAATCTGGGAGACATCGATGGTGAGCGGGCTGGCGTCGAGCTCGGCCGTCCAGGCAGCCTTGGCCTCGGCGAGCTCAATCTCGGCAGCCTTTTGCTGCTCGGTGATCTCGGCGGCCTTGTTCATGTCGTCGCTCTCGGTGGCCTCCTGCGCGGCGGCCTTAAGCTCCTCCACGCGATGCTCGGCCTCGCGCACCGGCTCGGGCGCGCGGTTGGCGGCGATGCGGGCGCGGGCGCCGGCCTCGTCAATGAGGTCGATGGCCTTATCGGGCAGGAAGCGATCCTGGATGTAGCGGTCGGAGAGGTTCGCGGCGGCCTCGATAGCACCCTGCGTATAGCGCACATGGTGGTGCTCCTCGTAGCGCGGCTTGAGCGCGGTCAGGATCTTGACCGTGTCCTCGACGCTCGGCTCCTCGACATCGATGGTCTGGAAGCGACGCTCGAAGGCCGGGTCCTTGGTGAGGTACTTGCGGAATTCCTCGGCCGTGGTGGCGCCGATAATCTGGAAGGCACCGCGCGCGAGCACGGGCTTGAGCATGGAGCTCGCGTCGATGGAGCCCTCGGCAGAGCCGGCACCGATGATGGTGTGCATCTCGTCAATAAACAGGATGACGTCGTCAGCTTCGGTGGCCTCCTGGATCACGTTCTTGAGGCGCTCCTCAAACTCACCGCGATACTTGGCGCCCGCAACGAGGCCCGGCAGGTCGAGCGTCCAGATGTTCTGGTTCATAAGGTTCTCGGGCACGTTGCCAGCTGCAATCTGCTGAGCCAGACCCTCGACGATGGCCGTCTTGCCCACGCCGGGGTCGCCCAAGATAAGCGGATTGTTCTTGGTGCGACGCGAAAGGATCTCCATCATACGCTGGACTTCCTTTTCGCGACCAATTACAGGGTCGAGCTCGCCGTCGCGCGCCTTCTGCGTAAGGTTGGTGGCGAACTGCTTAAGCGTATCGGTGCCGCTCCCCTTTTGCTGCGACGCGTCCGAGCCGCTAAAGAACGGCAGGCCCGCACCGGGACGCCCGGCACCGGCGCCGGCGAGCGGACGCTTCTTGTCCTGGTCCTTGGCGGTAAGTTTCTCGATAGCCTTTTTGATGGAGGCGGACGACACACCCAGGCGCATGAGGATGTCCATGGCCATGCCGTTACCCTCTTCGACGATGCCAATCAGCAAGTGCTCGGTCGACACGTAGGTCTGGTTGTTCTCACGTGCCACGCGGAAGGAGCGCTCCATCACGCTAATGACGAGCGGCGTAAAGGCAAGCTTGGCAGCCTCGGTCTCCTCGCTGGGCTCGGGAACCGTGGTCTGGACCTCCTTGAGGGTGTCCATGATGTCGTCGTAGGAGATATCAAGCGAGCGCAGCGCCTCGGCAGCGATGCCCTCGTCCTCCTTGGCGAGTGCGAGCAGCAGGTGCTCGGTGCCCACCTTATTTGAGTGCAGATCGAGCGCCTCCTGTTTGGCCATCGACATGACCTTGCGCGCTCGATCGGTAAATCTATCTAACATGCTCGTTTCCTTACATGAGTTCATCGAAATCAAAACGCCCGCCCGTCGGCGGCGCTTTTGTCTCTTTACCCACAGGTTGTCTATGTTAACAGCTGGAGGAATATCTATAAACCCGGCTCACATGAATGCAGGTTATGACCGCATCGCGGGACTCACCGCGCGATGCGCGACAGGCGCCCCGCAAGAGAAACCCTAGGCGTCTTTCACCACGTCGGGACTCGTCGCACGCGATGCGCGATAGGCATCGGCCTCCTTGGAGACGCGTTCGAGCAGCTCGGATGTATCGACGCCCTCGACTTGCGCGACCGTTTCCACCGTCTGCATGGCGACCGCCCTCAGGTACGCGCACGCGCTGTCCCCCGGCTGCTCGAGGTCTATCTCCTCGCCGCCCTCCCGGGCAAAGCCGACCGCCATCACAAAGCCCATGATGCCCGAGACCAGAAAGCCCACCGCAAAGCTCGAATCTGCCTTGAGCTCTTCTCCGTCGGGGTGGACGATCTCTCTCACGCGGTCGATGATGATCGTATGGATGCCCTGCACGACCTGCTCGGTGGCACCCGCCCTCATGGTGATGACGATGCGCCGCAGCAGGCAGCGGACGTCGCGCCGGTCGAACGCCGAAAGGTCGCCCTCGCTCGAAAAATGCCAGAGGGCATCGGTGATGAGCTCGTTATCCTGCAGCAGCTGGGCTATGGCGATGGCGACGAGTTCATCGAAATCGTGAAAATAGTAGTAAAACGTTCCGCGATTGCACTGGGCGGCGCGGGTCACCTCGCCAACCGACAGCTCGAAGATGCTGTTGTTCTCGATGAGCTCCCAAAACGCCTCGATGATACGGGTGCGTGCATCGGGCGCATCGGCGTCCTTACGCGGTCTCGCCATGCGCCTCACCGCACCCCTGCGCCTTGGCGTTCATGATGAGCATCTGAAGACGGTTCTCCACGTTGGCGAAGCTCACGTCGGGATCGTAGTCGAGCGGCAGGAACTGCGCCGTGGGATACTGCTCCTTGAGCGCATGGATGAGCCCGCGCCCCACGACATGGTTGGGCAGACACCCGAACGGCTGCAGGATCACGAAGTTGCGGCAGCCGCGCTTGGCGTGCTCGAGAATCTCCGCCGGAATCAGCACGCCCTCGCCCGCATCGAACGTATGGTGCAGGATCTTATCGCTCGCGCGCACGAGCTCGGGCATGCGCGTCGGCGGCTCGTAGAGCGGGCTCGCCGCGCCCAGGCGGTCGCAACGGTCGTGCGCGAGCTCGAACAGGTTGTCCGCCGTGGCGTACCAGGCCTTTTCGGGCAGCGACAGGTCGACGTGGAACTCGCGCGACTGCGCATGCTTGTAGAAATAGGTCTTGCGGATCACGTCGGTCATGCGCGCCTCGATGACCTCGAGCCCGTTGTCCTCGAGGTAGCGCTCGATCTCGTGGTTGGCGCCGAGATGGAAATTGAGCAGGTACTCGCCCACGATGAGAACGGTCGGATGCGGGTTCGAGCGGTCGTACGGAACGGCGTCCATGATCGCAAGCGCGCGTTTGAAGCCCGTCGCCTGGCCTCTCAGCCCGGAGCGCTCCATGCCCTCGATAACCTCATCGAGCGCGCGGTCGAACGCAGCGTCCGCCGCGCCCTTCTCGAGCTCGTAGGGACGGATGCGCCTAAGCATGGCCTCGAGGGCATCGATCATGGGAAGACCGTAGGCGATCTGGATGCTCGGGCCAAGGCCGAGCTTGAAGCCCGGATGCGCATTGTGGGCATCGACGTCGTCGTTGGTGAGCACCGGGACATAGTCGTATCCCGCGTCGTCGAGCGCGCGGCGCAGCAGGGGCATGTAGTGCGTCAGGCGGCAGTCGCCGATATACTTGCCAGTCACCACGGCGACGTCGTGCGGGTCGTACTTACCGCTCTCGAGTGCCGCGAGCGCCTCGCCGATCACGATTTGCGCGGGGAAGCAGATGTCGTTGTGCACATAGCGTTTGCCCAGGCGGATGGCATCCTCGCGCCCGATATCAAGGGCCTCGGCGCGCACGCCCTGATTGCGCATCGCCGCGGTCATGAGCCTGCAGAACGCATGGGAGGTGTTGGGGACCAGCGCGATCTTGTCGTGCCGGTCGCGCTTGGTGTACTTGACCTTATACGGGTCGTCGAGCGGATGGACCGCGTGCACCCGGGCGCCCTCGGCACGCTCCTCCGCGCGACGACGGTTGACCGACTCGATAAACGAACGCACGCGAATGCCCATGGGACCGGCGACGTCGCTCTCATCGAGCTTGATCATCATCGGAACCTTGGAGCCCATCTCGCCCATCATGCGCGCGATCTCGTCGGTGAGATACGCATCGTGGCCGCAGCCGAAGCTGCCCATCTGCACGAGCTCGAGCTCGGGCGTCGATGCGACGATGACCGCGCACGACAGCATGCGCGCATGGTAGTTGTTCACGATGTCGATGCGGCTGTTGGAAAGATCGACGTTGCAGACCCCCGGCACCGCATCGGGCGTCAGCACGGGGATGCCGCGCTCAGAGAAGAGCTTGGGCAGCCCGTGGTTGACCAGCGGGTCGTTGTGGTACGGGCGCGAAGCGATCACCACCGCGTAGCCGCCGTCCTCGTGCACGTTCTCGAGCACCTGCCTGCCGCGCAGCTGCAGCTGGTTCTCAAACGTCTCCTGCGCGCGGTCCGCCTGCTCGGTCGCCTTGGCAACCAGGTCGGCATCGATATCGAAGGTCTCCTTGCACCACGCCTTGAGCTGGCGGTTTCGGTCGCCCTCGTCGTACCAGTGGAACAGCGGCGTATCGAACGGAACGCCGAAACGCTCCTCCGGGTTATCGGAATTGCGCATCACGTAGGGGTATCCCTTTACGACGGCGCACATCCACTCGCTGGTAGAGGCGGTGTTTTCGGTGGGCACCGTCGTGATGATGGGCATGAAGATGCGGTCGACGCCGGCGTCGACGAGATTGCGGATGTGCCCGTGGACGAGCTTGGCCGGGAAGCACACGGTGTCGGATGTGACGTGCGCCAGACCGCGCTCGTACATCGCCTTGGTGCTGCGTCCCGAGACGCGCACCTTAAAGCCGAGCGTGCTGAAGAACGTCGACCAGAACGGCATGGTGTCCCAGAACTCGAGCACACGGGGAATGCCGATCGTGACATCGCGCCCCCCGCTGACGGGAACCGTGGGGTACGACTCGAACAGCAGCTTCTCGCGGTCGACAAAGAGATTGGGGGCAGCCGCGGTCCGGTCGCGCCCCGTGCCGGGTGCCTGTGCCTCGCAAGCACCCTGCGGACGCAGCTCCTCCGCCGCGGGAACCTCGCGCACGAGCTCATCCCATGAGATGGCGCCGCCGCGCGGGCAGCGATTGCCCGTGACGTAAAGCGAGCCGTCGCCAAATGCCACGACCGCGCGCTGGCAGCGGTTGTTGCACCGACGGCAGGTAACGCCGCCGAACTCGCGATGCTCGAAGCGCTCCACGGCATCGAGCCCGATAAACGACGTGCCGGCGTCGCCCTTGCGGCATTCCTCGCGCGCGAGCAGGGCGATACCGATAGCGCCCATCAGCCCCGGGTGGGGCGCACGCGTGACGGGTTTGCCCAGATACTGCTCGAATGCGCGCAGCACCGCGTCGTTTCGGAACGTGCCGCCCTGGACGACGACTTTGTCGCCCAGACGGTTGAGATTTGAAACGCGAATGACCTTGGTGAACACGTTCTCGATAATCGAACGGCAGAGACCGGCCATGATGTCGCCCGGACCCTTACCGCGCCGCTGCTCGGAAACGACGCTGCTGTTCATGAACACCGTGCAGCGGCTGCCGAGAACGGCGGGGGCTTTGGACGAAAATGCCTCGGTCGCGATATCCTCAACGGCTATTCCGAGGTTTTTGGCAAAACCCTCGAGGAACGAGCCGCAGCCCGCAGAGCACGCCTCGTTGACGACGATATCGGTCAGCACGCCGTGGTTGAGCCAGATGGCCTTCATATCCTGTCCGCCGATGTCGAGCACGAAGGTCGCATCGGGAACGCATGCGCACGCGGCGCGGGCGTGCGCGACCGTCTCGACCGTATGGTAGTCGGCGTGGAACGCGCGCGCGAAAAGCTCCTCGCCGTATCCCGTGGTGCCCACGGCATCGATCGCAAGCGTGACTCCCGCTGTCTCCCAGCGGTTCTTCAAGCTGACAAGACCCTGTTGGGCGACGTCGAGCGGTCTGCCGTTATTAGACGCGTAGAACGAATCGACAAGCTCACCCGCCTCATCGACCAGGGCGAACTTGGTCGTCGTGCTCCCCGAATCGATACCGAGCGCCACACGCACCGTCTCTCCGGGCGCATACGCATCCGGACCCTTTGCCGGCGTCTCTTTGCCATGGCGTGCCGTAAAATCCGCCTGCTCGGCAGGTGTGGCAAAAAAGGGCTGGGCAAGACGTCCCTCCCCGCTTGCGGGCGCGACCGTCTCGAGCTTATCCAGCCGGACAAAAGCGTCGGGAAGGTCGATCGGTTGGGACGATGCGAACATGTCGGTCAGCGACAGGGCGGCACCGCGCGCGACCATGATCTGCGGATCGCGCGGGACGATAACCTGATCGTCCGATAGATTCAGTTGCTCCCGGAACACGCGGACCAGCGTGGGGTTGTAGGCGAGCGTACCGCCCTCGAAGATTACCGGCGGCTCGATGTCGATACCCTGGGCCAGACCGCCGATCGTTTGGCGGGCGACCGCGTGAAGCGCCGAAAGCGCCAGGTCGGTGGTAGGAATGCCCTCGTTGAGCAGCGGCTGGATATCGGTCTTTGCGTACACGCCGCAGCGGCCCGAGACCTCGTGGACGGTCGTTCCCCAGCTTGCGAGCTGCTCGAACTCGCCCGATTCGGTGCCGACCCCCATGAGCTTTGCCATCTCGTCGATAAATGCACCGGTACCGCCTGCGCACGAGCCGTTCATGCGCATGTCGGCAACCTCGATGTCTCCCTTATCGTTGGTGCGGAAGAAGATCATCTTGGCGTCTTGGCCGCCCAGCTCGATGGCGCAGCGCGTCTGCGGATAGAACCTGCTGATCGCGAGCGCGTTGGCGACCACCTCCTGAACGTACGAGGCGCCCAGCGCGGTCGCGATATCGCGCGCACCCGAGCCGGTCACCGCAACGCGCAGCGACTCATGGGGAAAGCGCTCGGCGAGCTCGCCGAGCATGGCGCGCACGCTCGCTGTCTGACACGCCCCGTGGCGGCGATATCCCCACCACGCCTCGGTCATATCCTCGTGCATCGCGTAAACTTTGGTCGTCGTCGACCCTACGTCCAGTCCTACTAGCAACGCCATAATGCTCCGTCTCTCGCATTTTTCCTGCTAGAGATTTACCACTCTACGTAATACAACAGACTGTTGTATTTAAACTCCGTATAAAAAGCGGCTGCCGAAACGCTTCAGCAGCCGCCGAATGCACCAACAGATTGTTCTGCGCGCTAGCACGTCGGGCAACGGAGCAGCACGGGCCCTCCGGTCATGCGCACCGCTCACGCCCGCGATGTCGCCGAGAGAGCTATCCACGCTTAGGGCTCCAACCAAGCAAGTCGCCCGCGCTCAGCAGATCCCTAAGCGAGCTACTCGCACTCAGGAGCCATAGCCTGCTCCAAGAGCTCGGCATGCTCCTCCTCGAAAACCGTCCCCACAGGGAAGGCGCGACGGAAGACGAAGTGGGAAATCGGACCGGCTACCAAAAGGTTCCACGGCAGCGCCATCACAAAATTATGCGGGATGTTGATCATCCAGATCGCGGGCACGGAATACAGGTTCGCAAGGATGCCGCCGGGCATGTGCGTCAGACCCTCGCAGGCACCGTACAGCGACATGATGATAACCATGGGAACGACCATGCAGGAGCTGACGGCGAGCGTCATGGCAAGCGGCGAGCTCTTGCCCGGCGTGACCAAGTACTTAAAGGCGAAACCCTTGGCGAGCGGGCTGGCGACGAACCAGTCGCAGCACATGGCAAAAATGTAGGCAACGGGGAAGCCGAGCCACGCAGCGGCAACGACCTCGCCGTTGATGGCCCCGTGCTGCAGGGCAACGTTGTAGATGCTCATCCAGAGCACCATGCAAAAGCACATGATAAAGGTGAACAGCAGGCTCTCTCGTTTGTTGATAGGCATGAAGGGCAGATTCCTTTCTGTGTTACGCCGCGGCACCACGCAACAAAAACGGGCGGGCAAGATGGAGCTGTTGGGACTTCATCTCGCCCGCCCGTGATACGTGCGTCTGCGACTACTTATGTGGTGGAATCAGCCTAGCACGAAAAGCACGTGCTTCGTAAGCGTTGAGTTTATGAAGATGCAGGGTATCAATAATCCCCCGACCCCATAAGTTGCGGTGGAATACGGACTGTTTTGACCCTTTAAGCAGCAATTCAGTCCCTATTTCACCGCAACTCATTTGGTGCAAAGTAACCTGTCCCCCTTGCACTAATTAGCTGGTGTGGCGCCAGCGAGGGTCGGTGAGCGTACGCGCCACACCCAGACCAACGGGCAAAAACGCCACGATGAGCACCGCACGCACAAACCAGCCGAGCATATTGACCGTGTCGAAGGTGCACATGTAATACATCGAGCGATACAGATACAAGCCAGGCACCATAATGACAATCGATGGCACCGTGAGGGCGATACGCGGGTAGGTGAGCTTGATTTCGGCTAAGCTCGCGAGCAACCCCGATACCAGTGCGCCGATAAACGCTGCTGCCTCGGGAGGCATTCCCGTGCTGAGGCCCAGGAAGGGAATCATCGTCGGCGCATCGACAAGGGTCAGACGCAGGGTATTGGACACGGCGCCGATCAACCCAGCTGCCGCGGCCATCTTTACCGGGCTGTTGAACATCACCGAGAAGCCGAATACGCCAACGAAGCTCATCACCACGCGCAGGAGCGTAAGGGCAAGCGGCGAAAGGCCCAGTGGGGCAAAGTCGTCCGGCGCCAGGCCAACACACTCGGCAACCATCCAACCTACGAGGGTCGCCATCACAATAATCGATACGGCATATGAAAGGCGCTCGATACCGCTTCGCATGTCGAGCTTAGCGATGTCGAGGCCTGCCGTAATGAGTGGAAAGCCGGGAATCACAAAGAGCATGGCGCCGATATAGCCTTCTTGGTGCGACATTGCCCCCGGTATGACCTGGCCAAGGCCGAGCAATGCCAGCAGATACGAAACGCAAGCGAGCGCAACGCCGGTCGTCAGCGCGCTGAACTGACCAAGGCCTTGCTTGAGAATATGGGAGCGGGCAAAGTTGCCGACACCCGCGCCCACGAACGCGCAGGCCATCTCGATAGGGCCGCCGCCGAGCAAAAAAACGAAGGCGCCACAGGCGCAGGCCGCCGCAAGGCCCTGTTGCCAAGGCGCGTAATCAGGTTTTGAACTCTCAACGGTCTTGAGCATCTCGTGATACTCGTGCACCGTGAAGCGACGACCATAGGTCTCGATTTCCTTGAGGAAACTCTCCATCATCCAAATGCGATGGGTATTGACGCCCGTTGTGGGCAAGCTGACGACCTCATTAAAGCAGTGACCATCTTCGATGCAGGTGCACTCAAACGACAGAAGACTTAAGTCAACGTGGATGGTGACACCGAGTACGGCGGCAACACGATTCATGGTATCGCGCACGCGCCAGGCACCCGTTCCGCTTGCCAGCATAAGCATGCCGGTGCGGCAGATGATGGATGATTTATCGGTGAGCGGCGCATCGACGGCAAGCTCATCGCCTGCCGTCACGATCTGGTGCCAGTCAGTTTTCATATGGAGCGCGCCGGCACGAACGCCGTGGTGCATGGGGGCTCTCGAAAGCAGCGAGTTAAGGCGCGAAGGCTGTGAGGGCTCCGCCGATTCGCCCTCGTCCTCGTCGGGCTCTTCATCGACCAGATCAAAGGAATCAAGCGGCGCTGGCTCGCGACGGTCGATCAGCTCCTCGTCCTCATCATCAAAGTAGTTGAACTGATCGAGCATGTCCTCTTCGATTGCGCGCTCGCTCGCGTCGTCCATCCCGGTGCTCCCTTCCTATCGACTAACCCCCATCCTAGACAGCGACGGCTAAAGGAAACATAAAAGAGACGGCTGTCATGCGAACCATGCGCGCAATAGCCGTGGATAGTCGTTTAAGAACGTCCCCAATGACTACCAGTAACTCGACAAGGACTGTCCCCAAGTGCCGGCAGAGACGATATGAGCAGGACATAAAAACATTGAGAGCCCCTGCTGCATGAAAGACCG
>UQXA01000022.1 GCA_900544865.1 uncultured Collinsella sp.
TCGGCAGCGTCAGATGTGTATAAGAGACAGACAAGGACACCGCCAAGAAGTACCGCTTCCCGGGCTTCCGTGCCGGTAAGGCTCCCCGTCCGGTCATCGACTCCGCACTTGGCGCCGAGGCTACCCTCGCTCAGGCCACCAACGACCTGATCGCCGCCAACGAGCCCGCCGTCCTCAACGAGCTGGACATCGTCCCCACCAAGAACGGTGACTACAAGGAGCTCGACCTCGCCAAGGATCACGAGGACTACACCTACACCGTCGAGTTCTCCCTGCGTCCTGCTGCCGAGCTCTCCTCCTTCGACGCCGTCGAGATCGAGATGCCCCCTGCGGAGGTCACCGAGTCAGAGATCAACAACCAGGTCGAGATGCTCCTCAACTACCGTGCCACCTTCGAGGACGTCGAGGGTCGCGCCGTCGAGGCTGACGACTATGTGACCGTCGACCTCAAGGCCGTCGAGAACGCCGACAACTTTGCCGCCGAGGGCCGCATGCTCATCGCCGGTAGCGACAGCAACCCCAAGGAGTTCAACGAGGCCCTGATCGGCGCTAACGTTGACGACGTCAAGACCGTCACCTGGACCGACGAGGTCGAGGAGGGCGAGGAGGCCGAGACCCACACCGTCGAGGTCACCGTCAAGGGCATCAAGGTCCGCAGCACCCCCGAGCTCACCGACGAGCTCGTCAAGTCCGACTTCGGCTTCGACAGCATCGACGCTATGCGCGACGCCATCAAGATCGAGATCGAGCAGGACAAGGCTTCCCGCCTCCCGGCCGAGAAGGAGAACCGTTGCGTCTCCGCTCTCGCCGAGCGCCTGCAGCTCGACGAGATGGACGCCGACTACGAGCAGTCCGTCTTTGAGGAGCTTGGCCAGAACTTCCTGTCCAACCTCGCTGCCCGCGGCATGACCCTGGACACCTGGCTGCCCGCTTCCGGCCTGACCATGGAGCAGTTCATCGGCGACCTGCACAAGCAGGCCAACGACGTCGCCCGTGAGTCTCTGGCTCTCGACGCCCTCGGCCGCGAGCTCAAGATCGAGGTCACCGAGGACGACATCAACGCCGAGTTCGAGAAGGCCGGCGTCAAGGACGTCGAGGCTTCTAAGGCCGAGTTCATCGCCGACGGCCGCATGCCTGCCGTCCGCGAGTCCATCCGTCGCTCCAAGGCCGTCGACCACCTGGTCGAGAACGCCAAGGTGACCGAGGTCGACGAGACCGCCAAGGACGCCGAGTAATTCTCGCCACCTTGCCCGCGAGCGCATGCGTGCGCCCGTGATGGGGTAAAGTTATACACCGGTTATCCGGTTGCTTCGTACGGTGCCAGCCAATGCATAGCATGCGGGCACCGTACGTTTATCTAGAACCAATTTGGTCCGCAAGAGAGAAATGGAGATGCGTATGATCGCTAAGTTCGATTCCGCCCTCGTGCCATACGTTATCGAGCAGACACCGCGCGGCGAGCGCAGCTACGATATCTATTCGCGCCTGCTCAACGACCGCATCATCTTCTTGGGCGAGGAGATCAACTCCGTCAGCGCCAACCTGGTCGTTGCCCAGCTGCTGCATCTTGAGAGCCAGGATGCTGAGAAGGATATCTCGCTCTACATCAATTCGCCCGGTGGCGAGGTCTACTCCGGCCTGGCGATTCTGGACACCATGAACTTCATTAAGCCGCAGGTCTCCACCATTTGCGTGGGTATGGCCGCGTCTATGGCCGCCGTGCTGCTTTCGGCCGGCGCCAAGGGCAAGCGCTTCTGCCTGCCGCACTCCAAGGTCATGATTCACCAGCCCAGCGGCGGTGCCCAGGGCCAGCAGACCGAGATCGAGATTGTGGCCGAGGAGATTAAGAAGACCCGCCGCGAGCTCAACCAGATCCTGTCCGACGCCTCGGGCCAGCCCATCGAGAAGGTCCAGGCTGATACCGAGCGCGACAACTACCTGACCGCTGCCGAGGCCCTCGACTACGGCCTGATCGACCGTATCGTCACCTCGCGCGACCTTGCCGCGAAGGACGCCTAGGATGGCCGGTAACATGCAGGACAATTTCGACGAGAACGGCAACCCCATCCGCTGCTCCTTCTGCGGAAAAGAGCAGGGCCAGGTCCGTCGCCTCGTAAAGGGTCCGACCAACATCTTTATCTGTGACGAGTGCGTCGCCGCCTGCTCCGAGATTTTGGAGGAGTCGCTGGCTTCGGACTTTATGGACGCTGCCCGCAACGGCAAGCTGCCGGGCTTCCTCAACGACCACGGCCAGGCTGCTGGGCAGCCCGCCGTGGACCCCGAGACCGAGGGCTTTGAGCTCGAGGACGACCGCCAGGTCATCACGCACGTGCCGACGCCGCACGAGATCTATGACGAGCTTTCGGCCTATGTTATGGGTCAGGAGGACGCCAAGCGCGCCATGTCGGTTGCCGTGTACAACCACTATCGCCGCGTGATCGAGGGCGGCGCCGCGGTGTCTGCCTTTGACGACGACATGGGCTCGCAGTTCGACGACGATATGGACGAGGTAGAGCTCGCCAAGTCCAACATCTTGCTGCTCGGTCCCACCGGTACCGGTAAGACCCTGCTGGCCCAGACGCTCGCGCGCATCCTCGAGGTGCCGTTTGCCATCGCCGACGCCACTGCGCTCACCGAGGCCGGCTACGTGGGCGAGGACGTGGAGAACATCCTGCTCAAGCTCATCAACGCCGCCGATGGCGATATTGAGCGCGCACAGGTGGGCATTATCTACGTGGACGAGATCGACAAGATCGCCCGCAAGGCCGAGAACCTTTCCATCACCCGCGATGTCTCGGGCGAGGGCGTTCAGCAGGCACTGCTTAAGATTCTTGAGGGCACGGTGGCAAGCGTTCCGCCCACCGGTGGCCGCAAGCATCCCCAGCAGGAGCTGCTGCAGATCGACACGACCAACATCCTGTTTATCTGCGGCGGTGCCTTTGTGGGCCTGGATAAGATCATTGCTGATCGCGTGGGCAACAAGGGCGTGGGCTTTAACTCCGAGATCGCCGGCCCCACCTCGGTCGACGAGAACGACCTGCTGCGCCAGGTGCTCCCGCAAGACCTCAACGCCTTTGGCATGATCCCCGAGTTTGTGGGACGTACGCCCGTCGTCACCCAGACGCAGGCGCTCGATGAGGACGACCTGGTGTCGATTCTGACCGAGCCCAAGAACGCCGTGGTGCGCCAGTACCGCAAGATGTTCCAGCTCGAGGACGTCGATCTTGAGTTTGAGGACGCCGCCCTGCACGAGATTGCCCGCATGGCGCTCGCCCGCAAGACCGGCGCCCGCGGCCTGCGTGCCATCTGCGAGGACGTGCTGCAGCAGACGATGTTCGACCTCCCCAGTGAGGAGGGCGTTGCCAAGGTCGTCGTGACCGAAGCCTCCGTAAAGGGCGAAGAGCAGCCCCAGCGCATCTACGGGTAAATAGCTTGAATCCTGGCCCCGCGGCAACCACCGCGGGGCCTGCCATTTAGGGACAGGTTTATTTTGGTCGGTTTTATATGGGCAAATGTCGTTTCCCCTGATAAAACCTACCAAAATAAACCTGTCCCTTTTCGGCAGGTATGCCTGTGCTATTCTGTGAGATTGTCAAGTTAGTACCTTCAGACTGAAGTAATCGATACCTAAGGCGTGTCCGCCTGCTTGGTTTTCGTAGATTCCGCACGAGCCGAAGAGCACTTAATGTGCTCTTCGTGCGAGTCAGGACCTGACCGAGCGAAAACCAAGCAGGCGGACACGCCGACGGGCAAGGGAGAGATATATGGAAGAAATGCCCAAGAACTACGATCCGTCGACCAACGAGCCGGCGATCCTGCAGAAGTGGCTCGACGGCGGCTATTACAAGCGCCGTGAGGGCGTGGGCGACTGCACCGTCACCATTCCGCCTCCCAACGTAACCGGCAAGCTCCACATGGGTCACGCCACCGACGACTCCATCCAGGACGCCATCATCCGTATGGCCCGCATGCGCGGCAAGTCCACGCGCTGGGTGCTCGGCACCGACCACGCCGGTATCGCCACGCAGACCAAGGTCGACAAGAAGCTCAAGAGCGAGGGCATCAGCCGCCTGGAGATCGGTCGCGATAGGTTTGTAGACGCCTGCTGGGATTGGACCCACGAGTACGGCGGCATCATCGTCGAGCAGATCAAGCGCATGGGCTGCTCCGTCGACTTTGATAACGAGCGCTTTACCATGGACGAGGACTATGCCCAGGCCGTGCGCAAGGTGTTCTGCGACTGGTACCACGACGGTCTGATCTATCGCGGCAAGCGCATCGTCAACTGGTGCCCCAACTGCACCACCGCCATCTCGGACGACGAGGCCGAGTACAAGGACGAGAAGGGCCATCTGTGGCACCTGCGCTATCCGCTGACCGAGCCGGTCAACGGCCAGGACTACATTGTCGTCGCCACCACGCGCCCCGAGACCATGCTCGGCGATACGGGCGTTGCCGTCTCCCCGAAGGACCCCGAGAAGGCCGCCTTCGTGGGCAAGACCGTCAAGCTCCCCATCGTCGACCGCGAGATCCCCATCTTTGAGGATTGGCATGTCGACGCCAACTTTGGCTCCGGCTTTGTCAAGGTCACGCCTGCTCACGACCCCAACGACTACGCCATGGGTCAGGCTCACGACCTGCCGCAGATCAATATCTTCGACGAGCACGCGGTGGTCGTCGAGGGCTACGGCGAGTTCACGGGCATGAACCGCGACGAGTGCCGCGAAGCCGTCATCAAGTGGTTCGACGAGCACGGCCTACTCGACCACGTCGAGGAGCACGACCACTCCGTCATGCACTGCTACCGTTGCGACGCCGCGCTTGAGCCGTGGCTTTCTGAGCAGTGGTTTGTGGCCGTCGACAAGCTTAAGGGGCCGGCGCTCGACGCCGTCAACTCCGGCAAGGTCACCTTCCACCCCTCGCGCTGGACGCAGACCTACACCACCTGGATGGAGAACCTCAAGGATTGGTGCATCAGCCGCCAGCTGTGGTGGGGCCACCGCATTCCCGTGTTCTACTGCGAGGACTGCGGCTGGGAGGACGCCCTTACCGAGGACACCGACGTGTGCCCCAAGTGCGGCGGCCATCACGTGCATCAGGACGAGAACGTGCTGGACACTTGGTTCAGCTCGCAGCTGTGGACCTTCGCCACGCAGGGCTGGCCGCAAAAGCCGGAGCTGCTCGAGGGGCATCATCCCACGACGGCGCTCGTCACCGCGCGCGACATCATCGCGCTGTGGGTTGCTCGCATGGTTATGAGCTCGCTGTACTTCCTGGACGAGGTGCCGTTTAAGGACGTCGTCATCTACCCGACGATCCTTGCCAAGGACGGCAGCCGCATGTCCAAGTCCAAGGGCAACGGCGTTGACCCCATGGACCTCATCGGTATGTACGGCGCCGACGCCATGCGCTACAACCTGCTGACGCTGTGCACCAACAACCAGGACGTCAAGTTTGACGCGAACATCGATAAGAAGACCAAGAAGCTCATCGACAGCCCGCGCACCGACCAGGCCAAGAGCTTTGTGACCAAGATCTGGAACGCCAGCCGCTTCCTGCTCATGAACATGGAGGGCTACACGCCCGGCGAGCCCGTCGTGGAGACGTCGGCCGACGCTTGGATGTTCAGTCGCCTGGCCAAGGCCGTGAAGATGGTCACCGAGGGTATTGAGAACTACACCTTTGGCGACATGGCCCGCGGCGTGCAGCAGTTCTTCTGGAACGAGGTCTGCGACTGGTACGTCGAGGTCACCAAGGCCCGCCTGAAGGGCGAGGGCCGTCTGCAGGCCCAGCGCAACCTGATCTTTGTGCTCGACACCTCCATTCGCCTGATGCACCCGCTTATGCCGTTTGTCACCGAGGAGATTTGGGACAACATGCCGGCGAGCGTGCTCGACCTGGACGCCGAGGGTAACGTGGACCGCGCCGAGGCGCTCATGATCGCCAAGTGGCCCGAGCCCGCCGACTACGCCAAGTATGTCGACGAGGACGCCGAACGCGCGTTTGAGCTGTGCCGCGCCGTCGTTTCCGCCGCTCGCGCCACGCGTTCGCGTTATCGCTTGAGCCCCAAGGCCGAGCTCGACGTGGTCGTGCGCGCCGGTGCCGAGGACATCGAGAAGCTCGAGAGCCTGCGCTCCACGATTGAGCCGCTGGCCAACACCGCCTCGCTGGTCATGGGTACCGACGTTGAGAAGCCGGCCGCGAGCATCGCCGTGGTCGACAGCGGCGTCGAGGTCTTTGTGGTGCTCGAGGGCAAGGTCGATCTTTCGGCCGAGAAGGCGCGCCTGGAGAAGGAGATCGCCGCGGCGCAGAAGGAGCTCGCCGGCTGCGAGAAGACGCTCGCCAACGAGGGCTTTGTGGCCAAGGCCGCGCCTGCGGTGGTCCAGAAGAAGAGGGACCGTGCAGCTGAGCTCAAGGAGATCCTGGCGGCGCTGACTGCTCAGGTTGCTGACTTCTCGTAGGTCTAACTTGGGGGCGCGTCCCGATGCTTTGCTCTCCGCTGCGAACAGTCCTGCGCAAGACGGACAGCACATTAAGTGCTGTCCTTTGCGTGCGGAACTTGCGGCGAGAAAAGCATCGGGCCGCTCCTAGTGCGGTTACGTGGTTGTTTGCAACTGGTAGGTTGGGGCCACTGGGTTGTGGCCTTGATCTTGCTGCAAGCGGATAAAGGCTGAAATTGTCAACGCGAGGGGCTCATTCTTTTTGATGAGCCTCTTTTTCTGTTATGGGGGACTTTGGGTTATGGCTAAGCGTTCTGGGTCGTATGTCGTTCCTTTCTCGTTTGAGTTGCTTTCGTTTGATGAGGCTGTTGGGCTTGCTGCTGATACGGGGCGGATTTCTGGGGATGCTGGTCCTCTGCTCGAGACGGTTGTCGATATGCTCTATGAGCTGGGGCGTCCGGACGAGTATTTCGATTGCATTCAGGTTGCCGGTACCAATGGCAAGACTTCGACTACGCGTTTTTCGGCTGCTATCCTTCGCGGCGAGGGGCTCAAGACCGCGCTTTATACGTCGCCGCAGCTGGTGCGCTATCCCGAGCGCATGGAGGTTGACGGGCGCGTTGTGAGCGACGAGGCCTTTGCCCGTGGCGTTTCGGCGGCTGTCGAGGCGGGGCGTCGCGTGAATGCGCGTCGTGTGGCGGCGGGGGAGCGCGCCTATACCATCACGCCGTTTGACCTGCTGACGGCTGCTGCACTGGTGGTGTTTGCCGAGGCTTGCGTGGACGTGGCCGTGCTTGAGGTCGGCATGGGCGGACGCTGGGATGCTACGAGTGCGACCGATCCTGTCGCCGTGGCCATTACAGGCATTGGGCTCGATCACACACGTATTTTGGGCGACACGCTCGAGGCCATTGCGGGTGAGAAGGCTGCGGTTGTCAAACCCGGGCGCTTGGTTGTTTTGGGCGAGGGCACACACGAGGCGAGCGTTCAACGCGTGATGGATGCCCGTTGCCGCGAGTGCGGCATAGTGCCGCTGGTGGTGAACCATGCCACGACCAAGGTGCCGGAGCACGTGGGCGATACGGTTGAGTTTAGCTGCACCACACCGCGTGCGATCTATACGTCGAGCATGGTCAAGCCGGCCTATCAGCCGCAGAATGCCGCGTGCGCGATTATGCTGTGCGAGGGCTATCTGGGCCGCGAGCTCGACCATGACAAGCTCGATGCGTCGCTTATGGGCTGCCCCACGCCGGGTCGTTTTGACGTGCTGGGGACCGATCCGCTCAAGCTGATTGACGCTTGTCATAACCCCCAGAGCTGCGAGAACTTTGTAAGCGCGCTGGACGAGATCGATCCGTGCGTGGAGAATCGCCCCACGTTGCTGTGCGCTGCGCTGGCCGACAAGGACGTGGCAGGCATCGTTGACGTTCTGGTTCCGGCGTTCCCCCGCGTGGTCGTGACGCAGACCGATTCCGATCGCGCCCTGCCGGCAGAGGAGCTCGCCGCCCTTGTGGACGCCGATAAGCTCGCAGGCGTGTACCCCAGCGTTTCCGAGGCCCTTGCAGCTTTCAAGGCCGCAGGCGAGCCCTTCGTAGCAGCCGGCACCATCACCCTAGCCGGCGAAGTAGCCGGCCTGCTGCGCTAACCCATCCCCTCAGCAGTTGCGGTGAAATACGGACTGTTTTACAAGCCAGAAGCCTCAAACAGTCCGTATATCACCGCAACTCAAATTGGCTGCGCTTGGGTGCCCGTTTACGAAACCATTTATGCCGCTTAACCTGTGGCATATTGCAAACCTCCATTGGCGAAGGATACGCTCAACTTAACTTGCCAATCGGACCAGTGCTGTTTGGTCCGTTGAGCGTGTCGGGAGGAAACATGAACAGAAGGCATGTCAACGCGGCCATTACCGCGGGTCTGGCTCTGACGATGACGGTCGGCTCGGTGCCGCCGCAGGCGTTCGCCGAGATGATGCAGGGTGATACCACCCAAGTCGTTGCCGAACAAAGTGATGCGACGGGTGCGGCTGCCGCGTCTGCGGACACCGGTCAGGCAACCTCGCAAGACCAGAGTGAAGATAAGATTGCCTCTTTTGCCAGCCTGAACGAGCTTCATGTTGCTGAGGGTTCCGACGCCACGCTGCCCCAGACTGTAACGGCAACCTACGAGAGCGGTACCACCAAGCAGGAAAACGTCACCTGGAAGTTGAACGGCGCTGATGCTCCGGCAACTCTGGTACAGCTGCCTGCCGGCTCGTATGAGTTTGAGGGTACCGTCGACGGCACCACGCAGACGGTCAAGCAGCGCGTGGTTGTCGAAGCTGTTACGGCGGACCCGGCAGTGGTAGATCCGGCGGCAGTAAACGCCCCCGATGTCACAGAGACGAGTAACGAAAGTGGCATTACGGTCGAGTCGATCGACGCCAACCCGATTCTGGAAAAATACGTCGGTGCCGATTACTACGGCCAGATCCAATCTTCGAGCGTTAAGGTAAAGCTGTCGGATGGCACCGAGACCTCGGCGTATGTTGATTGGGACGAAAAGTCGCAGACGGCATTTGATACGGCGACGGAGGAATCCGAAGTCCCCATCACCGGACAGATTACCGGCGTTAGCGTGAACAACAACTGGATCACGCTCGCGGAGCCGTACAAAGTGAGTGGTGTGCTCAAGGTGTACGTTCCCCGTTCAACCAGTAATGGCTCATGGGTATGGACTGCAGCTGGTATTGCTCCCGCGCTTCCGTCCAGCATTTCGGTCAATTATTCAAATGGTCAATCTTATACATGCCCTGTTGAGTGGAATGAGATCTCGGCTGATCAGTACCAAAAGGAAGGAACCTTTGTTGTCGAGGGACATTTGAAGAGCTATCCCTCTATGCTCGCACAGTGCACGGTCGCAGTCCGCTCTGTTAAGAGCGTCCAGACCGAGTTGACGTGTACGACCCTAACTGGTGAGGTCCCGTCTCTGCCGTATTCTGCTTCGGTTGTCTTTGATAGCGGCGCCACCGAGCAGATCCCGGTGTCTTGGGATTCTTTCGACGCGTCGCTTTACTCTAAGGTGGGCTCGTTTACGGTTAAAGGTAAACTAAACGGTTTTGATTACCGTGAGGTTACCTGCACCGTTACCGTCAAAGATCCTAAGGACGTACTCGATCTTAATTCTCTGAGGTTCGAGCGCGTGGTCGGCGACATTTCTCCTCTTAGCACGTATGTCTATTTCCCGTTTACGCAGTCAAATAACACTACATACACCCAAGGTTATCAGGTTAATTGGGACAACGCCGACGTGTCTCAATTTCAAAAGGCAGGCACCTATACGGTCACGGGCACGCTTGTGACATATAATGAATCTTCAGCCGCTAATGGCCTAAAGGTAACTGCTCAGGTCGAGGTCAAAGAAGTTGCCTCTATCGACGCTCTTGCTCCCGTTAACACGCCCGTCGGCGTACGTCCTACAACGGGCGGCGGTCTTCCCTACAGCGTTGAGGTTGCATTCACCGACGGTACAAAGAAGCAGTGCAACATTGCGTGGGACCCTATTTTGGACACGCAGGTGGCAAGTGAGGGGTCGTTTAAGCTTTCCGGTTCGCTGTCGTATTGGACCAATACCTCATCTTCATCGTCTACTCAGGTGGAACTGGGTGACAGCAACCGAGTCACGGCGACCATCTCCGTCCGCGCCCTGCAGATGCCTTCCTCGACATCGACAAGCACGCTTATCGGTTGCCAGCCCAATATGCCGGGTTCAATCGAGGCCACGATGTGGAATGGCTCGCGTGGCAATTTCCCCGTTCAGTGGTCGACGATTAGTCAGGACGCCCTAAAGAACCTTGGCCAGATTACGGTTAGCGGATACTTTACCGGCTCTAACATTCCGGCTACGGCGACGGTCAACGTCTGCGATCTCGAGGACAGCAACATCGGCAAGATTGCTTATGTTCCCGGCGCCGGACTTCTGGCTCCGCGCTACACATCCACGCTGTATTTGTCGGATGGCAGCTCGTTCTATCCCCAGTATTCGTCGGGGCAACCTTATAGCTGGGATGAGTTTCCTCAAGAACTGCTGGACGGCAAGCCTGGCGAGTACGAAATTACCGGTACTATCACTGGCTCGTTGGCAAAGATCCATGCGACAGCGGCGTGCGGCGAGGTCAAGGGCGTTAACAACTATAGCGATAACGGTGTGACGCTTGGGCAGTCGTACGAGGACTGGCGCGTTATCTACCCCGGTGAGGAAGTCAATCTAGACTACTTCTACGTGTCCGGCGTATTGCAGGATGGAACGACTTTTGACAGTCTCGGCGTCAACTGGGATACCTACGATAGGTGCCCCCAGAAGGACTGCACGATTACCGGAACGGTAGCCGGAACGAATATCCCCGTGAAGGTCCACGTCATCGTGACTAAAAACTGGGAGGCTCAGCCGCAAACCCTTACGGTGCTCAAGGGCAGCGACGGTACCGCTATGCTTCCCAGCTATGTCGATCTTGTCAGTCCTGATGCGGCAGAACATCCGGACTATTCGCACAAATATGCCGAGGTCAAGTGGAACACGAAGGGTTTTGATTGGACTCAGGGTGGCGTTGTTCGCGGCACTGCAACAATTAGCTTTAATGCAGGGTACGGCATGCAGACGGTTGACGTTCCGATTACTGCCACCGTTAAGATCGCGAGTAAGGCGACCTCGGTTCAGGGCGGAACCATATGGACCATTCCCGGCGCCAAGCCGATGCTGCCGGAATACCTTGAGGTTCGATACGACAACGATGTGTCTTCTGAGCCCCAGCGCGAAAAGGTCACATGGGACCGTGTCGCCGAAGACGCTTATGCCAAGGACGGTTCGTTTAAGGTGAAGGGCAAGCTCCAAGGTGGTGCCGAGGCGACAATCACTGTTGACGTCTGTTCCGTCATCTCCGTTGCCGTTCCTGAGCGCATTAATACGGCCAGCGGTGTTTTCCCCGAGCTGCCGTGGGGTGTCTCGGTTGCCACGAGTGACGGCAAAACTCATAATGCCCAGGTTCAATGGGATTACGTTCGTCCCTCGGTTTATACCGGAGAGGCGGGTCAGGTCACGACAGTGTCTGGCACGCTGTTTGCAAGCGGCCTCGACGGATACGGTGACGGCGCTAACACCGGTCTCACTGTTCAGACCAAGATCGTTATCCAAGGCGTTGAGAAGGCAATCGATAACGGCGAGACCGCAGTGACCACCAAGGCCGGTACCGCTCCGACCATGCCGTCCAAGATGGCGGTCGAGATGAGCGACGGCTCCGTTTCGACGGCGGCTATTGATTGGGATCCGATTGCGCCCGAGAAGTACGAGCAGCCTGGTTCGTTCTATGCGACGGGCCACGTGGTCGGCTTTGATGCCGCTGCCGTTATGGCGCTGTTTGACGATGGCGGCCAGAAGGTCGGCGTGGATGAGAACGGCAACGTTACTGCTAAGGTGACGGTTGCCGACAAGAAGGCGAAGAAGGTGGCGCTGCAGCCCGAGGCTGTCGTGGTCAACACCACGGTCGGATCGATGCTGGAGCTGCCCGATGCCGCGTCCGTATATTACTCGGATGGCTCAGCGCGAGATATTCGGAGCAGTTTAGGCGGCATCGAGATCGAAAAGTGGACTGACACCGACGGCATCGACCTTTCCAAGCCGCTCGCCAAGAAGGGCACATACAAACTCGTCGGTAAGCTCAAGGATGTCGACAACGTCAACGCTATCGTGTACGTCAACGTCTCCGAGGCGCCGCGAACCATCACCAAGCTCGAGGCCAAGTCGTTTAACGTTGCCAGTGGTACGTCCAAGCAGGATCTGTACGCCCAGATGCCCAAGCAGGTTGTGGCGACTTACTCCGACGGCTCGACCGATTTGCTCGACATTGACGTGTGGGATCTTTCTAACGTCACGGACGAGCTGCTCAACGGAACCGGCACCGTGGCGATCACGGGTACGGTTAAGCTCAACGGCGCCAAGGTGACCTGCAATGTGACCGTGGTGGATCAGGATGCCCAGACGCCCGACCACGTCGAGCCGATCGATGTTGTTGAGATTGCGGACAATGCCAAGGTCAGCGACCTTATGGATAAACTGCCGTCCAAGGTGACGGTGGTCATGAAGGACGGCAAGACCAAGAAAGAGACGCCCGTTAAGTGGTCTCAGGTCGACAGCCTGGGTCGTGCCGGCACTGAGTTTGAGGTTACGGGTCTATCGGACAACGGCATGACCGTAAAGGTTCAGGTCAAGGTGACGGCGCATATCGTGGACTTTGATTCCGTTGACGAGATTGAGGTCGAGCGCGATACCAAGGCGGCTGATGCGTTGGCCAAGCTGCCCGCCACGGTCACGGCGATCTACTCTGACGATACCGATTCCGAAGCCAAGGTAGCGTGGGATACCAAGGGCCTCTCCGACAAGGACTTTGCCAAGGAAGGTGAAGTTACGGTTAAGGGCACGGTTGCCGGCACGGATCAGAAGGCGGAGTGCACCATCAAGGTCGTTAAACCGCTTCGCGAGATTCCTGATCACCTTGCTGGTACGGTTGACACTGTGACGCTCGACGACGGGGCGAAGCCCGAGGCTGTTGTGGCCGCCCTGCCCAAGACCGTGAAGGTCGCCATGAAAGACGGATCAGAGGTCGATTCGAAAATCGACTGGACTGCTCCCAAGGAGGCCGTCACCATTAAGAATGACGGTACGAGCGTTGTCGTTACGGGTAAATCCGCGGTTGGCAGCTTTGAGGTTAAGGCTACGGTTAACCTGGTGCCGGTCGTCGAGAGCGTCGCTGACTTCAAGCTTTCGGTTGCTCGCAACACTGCTGCTGGCGATATTGCGCTGCCTGCCCAGGTGACCCTCAACATGTCCGACGGCTCGACGAAGACTGCCGCCGTTACGTGGGATAAGACCCCGCTCACGGCTACTGCCTTGGGTGAACTGGGCAACATTACGCTTGAGGGCACGGTCGAGGGCACTTCGGTCAAGGCCAAGTGCACGGTGACGGTTGTAAAGAGCGATGCCGAGATTCCGACGTCCGTTGAGTCTGTTGCCGGAATTTCCGTCCCCGAGGGTGCGTCTGCCGACGCGGTGCGCGAGGCGCTCAAGGGCGTCAAGGCGACGATCCTTATGAAAGACGGCAAGACGACGGCGGAGTCCGAGATCACATGGACTGAGGTTCCTGCCGCGGCCGACACGTACGGCAACAGCGTCGTCGCCAAGGGCGTCACGAAGAATGGCAACTTGCCGGTCGAAGTTGTCGTCACCTCCACGACGACGATTAACAAGGTTGCCGAGGTGCCGCAGATCACGGTTGAGCGTGATGCCAAGGCCGACACCGTGACGGGGCAGCTGCCCAAGAAGGTCACCGTGACCTATTCCGATGGTCACACGGACGAGGCCGCGGTCACGTGGAATACGGATGGCCTGGACAAGCATCTTGCCGCCGTTGGCGAGTACACGATCGAGGGCTCCGTTGAAGGCACGACGCTCAAGGCGACTTGCAAGTTGGTCGTCGAGACGCCGGCAAGCGAGATTCCCGTAAGGCCTGCGACGTTCGCTCCCGTTGAGGTGTTTGAGGCAAGCTCTGCCGCCGATGTGCTGAAGGCGCTGCCCAAGAAGGTCTCCGTGATGATGAAGGACGACAGCCAGGAAGACTACGATGTCGATTGGGAGAATGTTCCCGCACTGGATTGGGGTGCCGATGACGTGACCGTGGGCGGTAAGGTTCGCGGTACGGAGCTTACAGTCAGCTGCATGGTACGCGTTAAGCCGCGCCCGGCGGCCAAGGGCCTCGTTATCGTTGACCACAACGGCAAGGCCACGACTGCCGAAACCGTGCTCAAGGTAGAGCGCGGCAAGGAAATTGACCTTGCTGCCGCGGCAAGCAATGCGGCCGATGGCGCTCTGCTGCGTGGTGCCGTGACGTGGGTCTCGTCCGACCCGACGATCGCCACGGTCGAGAACGGTAAGGTCAAGGCCCTCAAGAACGGAACCGTCGTCATTACCGCGACGATGCCCGTTGATGGTGATGCCGCGGCGATTGCGACGCTTGCCGAGGATGGCGCTGCGGAGACGCCGGCGCCTCAGCAGCTCACTGCTTCGGTGACTGTCGAGGTTGTTGAGCCTGCTGTCGTGCAGAAGCCGACGAGCGGCAAGGATAACGGTGCCAAGCCCGATACCAAGGATCCTTCGGGCAAGAAGAATGGCAAGAAGGCCGCTAAGGGAAGCCTGGCCGAGACGGGTGACAACACTGCCGTGGCCGTCGCGGCGCTTGGCGGAACCGGCCTGCTGGCGCTGATTGCCGCAGCGATCGAAAAGCTGCGCCATCGTGCGGAGTAAGGCTGCGAGCTTAGAGCCTTAGGGCTCTAGGACACAAGAAGGCCTCCCGGTTCTCGTCGGGGAATCGGGAGGCCTTTCGTTTGACTGCAGGGCAGCTAATTTGGGACGGGGCATTTTTGACTACCCTGGTCCCCTTGGCAGTTGCGGTGAAATAGGGACTATTTTATGGGCTAGAAGCCTTAAGCAGTCCGTATTTCACCGCAACTTATTGAGGGGCTATTGGGTAAGGACTAGTCTAGGCGGAGCGGATCGTGGGGGTAGGCGTTGAGAATCTCGACGCCGTTCTCGGTCACCAGGGCTAGGTCCTCGATGCGGACGCCGGTGCGGCCGGGGAGGTAGATGCCCGGTTCGATGGAGAACGTCATGCCCGGCTCTACGACTTGCTCGTTGACAAGCGAGACATCGCCCGGCTCGTGGTCTTGCAGACCGATCGAGTGACCCAGGCGATGCGTAAAGTACTTGCCGTAGCCAGCGTCCTCAATCACGTCGCGAGCGGCGCGGTCCAGGTCACACATGCGCGCGCCCGGTGCGATGAGCGCCTCGGCGGCCTCGTTGGCGCGGCGCACGATATCGTAGATGCGTGCTGCCTCCTCGTCCGGCTCGCCCCAAAAGAACGTTCGTGTCATGTCCGAGCAGTAGTTGCGATGGCGTCCACCAATGTCGAACAGCACTACGTCGCCGCGCTTGAGTACGGTGTCGTCGGGCTCGTGGTGCGGGTCGCCGGCGTTGGCACCAAAGCTCACGATGGGCGGAAAGCTAAAGCCCTCGCAGCCGTGTTTGCGATACAAGCCGAGCATCTGGTCGGCAATCTCGCGCTCCGTCACGCCCTCGTGGACGAGCTTGATGACACCGGCCATCACGGCGTCGTTAGCGGCCGAGGACGCGCGCATGAGCTCCTGCTCGGCGGCATCCTTGCAGGAGCGTGCGGCGGTGATGGCAAAGTCGCCTAGGAAGAATTCGCTCGCGGCGTGACGCTCCATGAGGGGCATCAAAAAGCCGGAACGCATGACGGTGTCGATGCCGAGTGGTTTGTTCGGATCGACCTCGCGAACGATGGCGTCGGCCACGACGTCAGTATCGTTGTGGTAGGCAACGCGCGCATTATCATACTCGGGCAGCTGATGCAGTGCGTTGACCAAGATCACAGGCTCGCTATCGCGTGCAAGCAGCACGCCGCAAAAACGCTCGAACATATCGGCATAAAACCCGGTCAGATAGTAGATCGACCACGGGTCATTCACAAGCAGCTGCGCGCCGGGGTGCCGAGCCTCGAGCGCATCGAGCGCGCGCGCCACACGCTGGTCATCGACATGTGCCATACATCGTCCTTTCGTTAGGGTGCCACCATGGTATCCCAAGCCCGGCACATAGGGACGCTCCTTTTATGTCGGCACTTCGGGACACTCCTTGGCATGGCCAGCCTGGCAAGTGTGCAGGAAAAAGGAGTCATAAGAGGCCCGTTCCAAATGGGCTGGTTTCAAAAGTATGGCGGATTACGGGGCTGGACCTGTATTACTTGACCATGGGAAAAATCGCGAAATTAAAACTGCAGGTAGATGGCTTGTCAAAAATTGAAAATGGCCGGTATGGATGGGGGTTTCCGAATCAGCCCCGTAATCCGGCATAGTTTTGAAATGGCACTAAAGTAGGCACAAGCTAAATACCGATTCCAAGGATAGTTGCGGTGGAATAGTTCCTGGATGCTGGGGTTTTGGCGGAAATCAGGAACTATTTCACCGCAACTGAGGAGGGCGGGGTGGATGGTGGAGTAGCTAAAAGTGCCCCGTCCCTAATTAGCTACTTGGGCTCGGTCGATGTCCATGCTGGCGATTAGGTTGATGTTGGTGTTTAGGAGGTTCTCTAGCACGACGTCGCCCATGCGAATGGGGGCCTCGACGACCACGTCGCGGATGAGGTCCATGGCTTGGGCGTGGAGTGCCAGCGGGATGGCTTCGGCCGTGCGCACGGGGAGCAGTGCTTCGTCGCCGCCGGAGACGGCCACGGTCGTCGTGAGCACGCGCATGGGACAGGTGAGCTCCTGATGTGCGAATTTATCGCCGCGCGGGCAGTTGTTGCCGGTTACGGAGCGCACTTCTACCACGGCGCCGTCTGCGTCACGCTCTACCTCTACGGTCAGGAGGCATTCGGATGGGCAGGTGGTGCAGTTGAACTGCAGCGTCTCGATTGCGTTCGTGCTCATGGTTTTACGCCTCCTCAACAGGGTCAACGGACAGGACAATCTCACTGGCACCCAGGTCGAGTGCGCGCTGGATCACCTTTGCCGGTAGTGGGAAACTCTCCATAACGCTAGGCTTAAACGCGCGGACCTTGCCGACGAACAGCTCCTCGCCGTCGGCCAAGATCCTCACGCAGGCGGCATTGACTGGCCGGCGCACGCGGAAGTTGAGCTTGGTGAGCGCTGCGGCCGTAATGCGTCCCGGCAACGCGTAGCCCGCGATGCCGGCAGGGGAGACCGTGAGCTCGCAGTCCGGAACGGCGTCCGCGCCGGTCCCCAGCGCGTACGCCGCCGCAGCTGTGCCAGCTCTCTTGGACTCACGCGTCACGTTGTCGGCCAGGTCGTGCACGTGCAGTACGTTGCCGCAGGCAAAGATGCCCGGCACGCCCGTTTGCAGGCTCTGGTCCACAACGGCACCGCGCGTGCGAGGGTCAAGCTCAACGCCTGCGGCAACCGAAAGCTCGTTCTCGGGAATCAGACCCACCGAAAGCAGCAGTGTGTCACACGGAACAATGCGCTCGGTCCCCGGAATGGGCGCCAAGCGCTCGTCGACCTGGCTTACCTCGACGGCCTCCACGCGGTCGTGCCCGATCACGCGCGTGACGGTGGTGGACAGGTGCAGCGGAATTCCAAAGTCGTCCAGGCAGTTCTTCACATTGCGGCGCAGTCCGTTGGCGTACGGCATGAGCTCGTATACGCCCTCGACGGAAATTCCCTCGAGCGTGCAACGGCGTGCCATGATCAGCCCGATATCGCCCGAGCCCAAGATGACGGCACGCGAGCCGGGCTTGAGGTTTTCGATATTGATGTATCGCTGCGCCAAGCCGGCCGTAAACACGCCGGCGGGACGGCTGCCGGGGATCTTGATCTCGCTGCGGGTGCGCTCACGGCAACCCATGGCAAGGACGATCGCGCGCCCGGTGAGCTGCAGCATGCCGGCAGGACTCATGAGCGTGACGGCATGGACCGCGGTGTCTTCCGTAGGCTCGCCTGAATCAATCCCAATCACCATGCTGTCCAGGAACAGTGCAATGTCGGTTGCGTGCACCTGGTCGATAAAGCGCTGCGCGTATTCGGGACCGGTGAGCTCCTGCTTAAAGTGCGAAAGGCCAAAACCGGGGTGAATACACTGGCGGAGGATGCCGCCCAGGTGCTGTTCGCGCTCCACGATGGCCACGCGCGCGCCGGCCTTATGCGCGGCAAGTGCGGCAGCCATGCCGGCAGGTCCGCCGCCGATAACGACCACGTCGAAGGCTTGCGTTTGTACGGCTTCTACGACGCCGCAATCAATCGCGCTCGATTTGAATTCCGCCATCCTAGCGCACCCCCTTCAAAGGTCCCTCGACCAGCCAGGAGCCGGCATCCTCCAGCAGCACCTCGCTGGGGTCGCAGCCCAGCTCGCGCGCCAGGATCGCAACCACGCGGCTCTGGCAAAAACCACTCTGACACCGACCCATGCCGGCGCGGCAGCGGCGCTTAACACCCTCGACCGAAAGCGCGCCCGGGCGGCGCCGAATCGCGGCCACAATCTCGGCCTCGGGCACCGTCTCGCAGCGGCAGACAATCTGTCCCCACGCGGGATCTGACTCGATCAGCTCCTCCTTGCGCGCCAGCGGCGCGCGGTCAAAGTCGTCCGGCGCGCGGCGAATTGGGTTCCAGTCCGCCCGCTCGTGCAGCTCCACGCCCGCCTCACGCATCACAAGCTCCATGCGCTCGGCAATGGCCGGCGCGCTTGCCACACCCGGCGACTGAATACCCGCCGCCTGGAAAAGCCCCGGCACCACGGCCGACTGTCCAATAAAGAAGTCGTTCGTTCCCTGAATGACCGGACGCCCGCCGGCAAATGCGCGCACCACGCGGCGCGTATCCAGATCGGGCACCAGCTTGCGCGCGCCGGTCAGCAGCGCGTTCACATCGCTTGCATAGGTCTGCGTGTCGCCCGGCTCGCGCACGGCAGCCGTGGCGGTGATCACGGTGTTGCCATGCACGGTGCCCGTCACGATAACGCCTTTCGACACCGGCGTCGGCACGGGGTAGAGCGGCATGAGCGTGCGCGGCTCCTTGTCCAGCACCACGATGTTGCCCTGACGCCAGACCATCTGGAACTCCTCGGCGCCCGCCATATGCGAGATGTCCGCGGCGCCGTTGCCCGCGGCATTGATCAGGTAGCGGCAGCGCACATCGCCGACGGGCGTCGCCAGCGTAAAGCGCGCGTCGTCGCCCGAGCCCGCGACTTCAATCGCTTCCACCGGCGCGGACCGCATAAACGTCACCCCGTTGGCCACGGCGTTCTCCAGCGCGGCGATGGCAACCTCAAACGGGTCGACAAAGCCAGTCGAGGGGCACCACAACGCGCACGTTGCATCGGCATTGGCGCGCGACTCTAATTCGTGGATGTGGTCGGGTCCGACGATCGACAGCTCGGGCACGCCATTGGCAAGGCCGTTGCAACGTAGCTGCTCCAGATGCGCACGGTCCTCGTCGTTAAAGCCCAACACCATTGACCCGGTGCGGCAGAACAGAAAGCCCAGTTCCTGTGCCCACGTACCGTACAACTCGCAACCACGGGCGTTGACCTGTGCCTTTACGGTTCCCGGCGCCGGATCGTAGCCGGCGTGCACCAGGCCGCCATTTGCCTTCGATGCGCCCAGGGCGATGTCGTTGGCCGCCTCGACCACGCAGATGGACAGGTCATAGCGTGCGAGCTGCCGCGCGATGGCGCATCCCGTGATGCCCGCGCCCACGATAGCGATATCAAACGTTTCTGTCACAGTGCCTCCCAGACGAGTTGACAGGCTGTCAATAAGACTATCCTACGGTCTACACACCCCCAGCGCAGCGGCAATGCGGCGAACAGCCCCGCAACACCCGCCAACGGCAGGTGAGGGGAGACCCAAGACCATCGGTGACCTCGTCTGCCGTCCCTGGTGTCAGAGATTTGTCTCGATCTGTAACATCTGGGGCTAGTTTTGCAGAGTAGCTGTTACAGATTGAGACGTTCGGTCTGGACGTTTTCCTTTGTCTCAATCTGTAACAGTTAGCTGATGATTTGGGTTCTAGATGTTACAGATTGAGATGTTTGTGTCCGCGCCAGCCCCGCCCCTAGCCGTGGTCCCATATAAACAAACCCCGTGGTAAACTTGACCGAACTGTTAATATTCCGAAAGGTACCCGTAATGTCCAAGTACATCTCCGAGCTCATGTCGCCGCAGCTTATGGGCGTCGTCTATGCCTTCGTTGGCTTCATCATCGCCCTGTATGTGCTGTCGGTCGTCTATGTGTTCATCGACGCTCGCCGCCGCGGCGCCAGCGCCTACGTGGCATGGGGCATCATCGCCCTCATCCCGTTCGTAGGCCTCATTGCCTACCTGGTCCTGCGCCCGCACTCCTACGCGTCCGACCGTGAGGAGCAGGAGCTGGACATGGCCCTTCGCGAGCGCCAGCTTGCCCAGTACGGCACCTGCCCGCAGTGCGGCGCGCCCATCGAGAAGGACTTCGTCGTCTGTCCGGTGTGCGACACCCAGGTTCGCAATGTCTGCCCCAGCTGCCATCGCCCGCTCGATGCGCACTGGAAAGTTTGCCCCTACTGCCGAACTCGCATCCAGTAATGCATCCATCGCCGGGCTGGCCGCAAGCAACGGGCACCGCGCGTCCCGCGCAAGCCACACGCGCAACCCGCCCCCACACGATGAAGCATGCGTAGAAAATCGCCCGCCGTGCCATTAAGGTGCGGCGGGCGCTTGTATACCAAGGCAACCTGCCTATAATGATGCAAGTCAAAAACGCCGAGCGCATCGCACGCACTTGCATCAGGCATCCGAGAGGAGAAAACATACCCATGAAGGCACTCTACAATGACGGTTCGGTGGCCGAACTTCCGCAGGACGAGGTCACGCACGTCATCCGCCACTCCGCCGCGCACATCATGGCGCAGGCCATCAAGCGCCTCTATCCTGAGGCCGACTTTGCCTACGGCCCCGCGACCGACAACGGCTTCTACTACGACGTCGACCTGCCCGAGGGCGTCAAGATCAGCGAGGACGACTTCCCCGCGATCGAGGCCGAGATGAAAAAGATCGTCAAGGAGAACCTCAAGTTCACCGTGTACGAGAAGCCCCGCGCCGAGGCCATCGCCCTTATGGAGGAGCGTGGCGAGAAGTACAAGGTCGAGCACATCGGCGACCTGGACGACGACGCCCGCATCACCTTCTACCAGCAGGGCGACTACATCGACATGTGCGTCGGCCCCCACATCTGCTACACCAAGGCCCTCAAGGCCTTTAAGCTCACCGGCGTCTCGGGCGCCTACTGGAAGGGCGACAAGGACAACAAGATGCTCACTCGCATCAACGGCGTTGCCTTTGCCACCAAGGAAGAGCTCGACGAGCACATGCACATGCTGGAGGAGGCCAAGAAGCGCGACCACCGCAAGATCGGCCGCGAGATGGACCTCTTTATGATGCGCGATGAGGCCCCCGGCTTCCCGTTCTTCCTGCCCAACGGCATGATCCTTAAGAACACGCTGCTGGACTACTGGCGCGAGATTCACCACAAGGCCGGCTACGTGGAGATCTCCACGCCGCTCATCATGAACAAGCAGCTGTGGAAGACCTCGGGCCATTGGGACCACTACAAGGACAACATGTACTCCACCGTCATCGACGACGAAGAGTACTGCATTAAGCCCATGAACTGCCCGGGCGGCGTGCTGGTGTACGCCTCCAAGCCGCACTCCTACCGCGAGCTGCCCATCCGCGCCGGCGAGATTGGCCTGGTGCACCGCCACGAGCTGCGCGGCGCCCTGCATGGCCTGTTCCGCGTGCGCTGCTTTAACCAGGACGACGCCCACCTGTTTGTGCGTCCCGACCAGCTGACCGACGAGATCGTGGGCGTGGTCAACCTCATCGACTCCGTGTACCAGAAGTTTGGCTTTAAGTACCATGTAGAGCTTTCCACCCGCCCCGAGGACTCCATGGGTTCCGACGAGGACTGGGCTCGCGCCGAGGAGGGCCTGCGCACCGCTCTGGAGCAGTTGCACATGGACTACGAGGTCAACGAGGGCGATGGCGCCTTCTACGGTCCCAAGATCGACTTCCACCTGGAGGACTCGCTCGGCCGTACCTGGCAGTGCGGTACCGTGCAGCTCGACTTCCAGATGCCGCTCAACTTTGATCTGGAGTACGTGGATGCCGACGGCACCAAGAAGCGCCCCATCATGCTGCACCGCGTATGCTTTGGCTCCATCGAGCGCTTCATCGGTATTCTGATTGAGCACTTTGCGGGCAAGTTCCCCACTTGGCTGGCTCCCGTGCAGGTCAAGGCACTTCCCGTCTCCGAGAAGAGCCGCGACTATGCTCACGAGGTGTGCGCCAAGCTGGAGGAGGCCGGCATTCGCGTGGTCTGCGACGACCGCGACGAGAAGATCGGTTACAAGATCCGCGAGGCCCGCAGCATCGACCGTGTGCCCTACATGCTCATTCTGGGCGAGAAGGAGGTCGAGGCCGGCAACATCTCCGTCCGCGATCGCTCTAACGAGACCGTTCAGATGAGCGTTGACGAGTTTGTTGCCAAGGTGCTCGAGGAGATTAAGACCCGCGCCTAAGGCAAGCTTCACAACAATTAACATAGGCGACCGTCCACAAAGGGCGGTCGCCTTTTTCTTACCAAAATAAGAAAAGCCGCTGGTTGAGCGGCTTTTTTTGTTGCACAAAAAGGTACAGGTTTTTGTAGAGGGGTATGGAGATGCACCTACTAGCAGTACATTTTGCGTAATCTGGGTAAACGCTGATTAATTGCGCGTATAATATCGTCTATCGAAAGATACAAAAACCTGTACTTTTGCGACTGGGCCTAGCTGCGAGCGAGAAGCCTGTTCTAAACGCCCCTGCATTTGCGTGCACCGCAAAGCCAAAAGAGGGGGCGAGAACATGGAACAGACGGCACGGCGCCAAGAGCAGCTGCCAGGCGCATTTAACGGCGCCACCGCCAACAGCCAGCATGGCCGCGTCCGCTGGTATCTGGTCCACACCCCCATGGAAAAGAGCGCGAGACCTGCGAAAAGGTCCGCTGCATTATCCCGCACAACCTTATGCAGGACGCTTTTGTGATGCAAAAGGAGTTCTGGTTTAAGCGGGACGGCGCATGGTCGCTCTAAACCAAACCCATGTAAAAGGATATTTCTTCGTCGCCACGCACGATGCTGCTGCGCTCGATAGGGCCCTGGCCCAGTTGAGCTTTGGCTGTCGCATCGCCGGTAGTAGGGAGCGGGCGTACATGCCTATGCCGGACGATGCGCAGGATTGGTACCGCAGCGTGCTGGACGACGACGGCGTGGTGCGCAACAGCGTCGCGCGCATAGAAGACGGTGTGTTGCACATAGAGCAGGGCCCTTTGGTGGGGCAAGAGGCCCGCGTGCACAAGATCGACCGTCGCAAGCGCTGGTGTCTGGTGGACGTAGGCGAAGGCGATTCCAGCTTTAGGGAAGTGCTTCCGCTCGACGTTCCCATCAAGACGTAAGGGAGACGTTGCACCAGCTATTCGTTCGCATTTGTGAATTTACCGATTGGGGGATTCTCGGGGAACCGGGATGTAAGTTTGACTGTGTCTGCTAAAGAAGTAACAGAGAGCAATGCGCCCGTGGGGGCGTCGCTGATTGCCCAGGCCATGGACCGGCGTGAGGGCGCCGGCCGCTATAGGGCCATGCAATCCATCATGGACTGGGACCGCTCGCGCCTGGCCTACCGTGTCGCCAAGCGCGCCTTCGACATCGCGTTTAGTGGCTGCGTGCTGGCCGTTATCGCCGTACCGAGCCTGATTCTTGCCGCCGCTATCCGCCTGGAGAGCGAGGGCAACCCGTTCTACAGCCAGATCCGCGTGGGCCAGACCCGCCCCGACGGCAGCCTGTCCACCTTCCGCATGTGGAAGTTCCGCTCCATGTACAGGGACGCCGACGAGCGCCTCGCCGACCTCAGGGAGCAGAACGAGATCGCCGGCGCCATGTTCAAGATGAGGGAGGACCCGCGCGTCACCAAGATCGGGAAGTTCATCCGCAAGCACTCCATCGACGAGTTCCCTCAGTTCATCAACGTGTTCCTGGGCCAGATGTCCGTCGTGGCACCGCGCCCGCCGCTACCGAACGAGGTGGCTGAGTATACAGAGTACGACCTGCAGCGCCTTGCTGTTAAGCCAGGCATCACCGGCTGGTGGCAGGTTACGGACCGCAACGACACCGACTTTGACGGCATGGTCCGCCGCGACTTGGAGTATATCGCGAAGCGTGGCGTGGCCACCGACTTGAAGATCGTGGCGCTCACGGTCGTCGAAATGATAACGGGGGGGGGTGCCTGCTAGAGGCATTTCCCGAGACTTTTCCGTTGGCGGGGTGCTAGCCCATGCCTAGGAAACCTACCGGGACCCTCTTCTACCGCATATGCAAGAGAACGTTCGATATAGCCTTCAGCGCCGGGTGTGCCGCAGTGCTGGCGATTCCCATGGCCTGTGTCTGCGCCGCGATCTGCGTGGAGTCCCCGGGCTGCCCGGTCTACACGCAGGAGCGCGTGGGCAGGGGAGGCCAGGTGATTCGCGTGCTTAAGCTTCGCAGCATGGTCTCTGATGCAGGTGATGTGCAGAAGTACCTGAGCCCCGAGCAGCTGCACCAGTGGAAGGTGGAGCGCAAGGTCGATAACGACCCACGCATCACAAAGGTGGGCAAGTTCATCCGCAAGTGCTCCATCGACGAGGTACCGCAGTTCCTCAACGTGCTCAAGGGTGATCTGTCCGTGATCGGTCCGCGCCCCATCACGCGTGACGAGTTGGAACAGCACTTCTCCGAAGAGGAGAAGGAGGAGCTGCTGAGCGTCACGCCGGGCATTACCGGCTTGTGGCAGGCCACCGACCGCAACGCCGCGACCTTCGAGAGCGGCATGTGGCAGAAGATCGAGCTCCACTATGTACGGAACCGTTGCTTCCGTATGGACTGGAAATGTTTCATGGGCACCTTCGGTGCCATGTTTGGTAAAAGGAGGACCGGGCGATGAATGTCTCTGATACTGCATCACCCATCGTCAGCGTGATCATGCCGGCGTTCAATTCAGAGAGGCATATTGCGGAGTCGGTCGCTTCCGTCCAGGCGCAAACTATGGGCTCGTGGGAGCTGCTCATCGTTGACGACTGCTCCACCGATAAAACCAGTGAGATCGTTAAAAAGCTGTCTGAGTCAGATTCACGCATACGCCTTATTAGCCAGAGCGAGAATGGCGGTGCGGCCGTTGCTCGCAACACTGCTCTCGATAACGCTCGCGGACGATATATCGCCTATCTCGATGCAGACGATTTGTGGCTGCCCGAGAAGATTGAGAAGCAGATTGCCTGCATGGATCGCGAAAACGCGGGATTTAGCTGCGCTTCATATGAGGTGATTGATGAGGAGGGCTCCCCCCTAGGGCGCACCGTGCATATGCCGCCTAATACAAGCTACTGGGGTTACCTCACGAATAACTATCTGCAGACCGTCGGAATAATGGCGGACTTGGAGAGAGTCGATAAAAGTCTTCTTGTCATGCCGGACATGAGAAGACGACAAGACGCCGCAACGTGGTTACAGGTTTTGGCAGCAGGGCATGACTGTATTGGCGTCAACGAAGTTCTGTGCCAATACAGACGTACGAGCGGGTCTCTTTCCAGCAACAAGGTCAAGGCTGTTCGCGGTACATGGTACTTCTATCGTCAAATCGCAAAACTGCCAATGTACAAAGCTATCTACTGCTTCGTTCGCTACGCGTTTCTCGCCGTATGGAAACGCACCTATCCGGAAAAAAGAGGAAATAATGGCAAATAATAGCCCCATGAAGATCGCTGTCGCCGGTACCGGCTACGTCGGCCTGTCCCTAGCCGTCCTGCTCTCGCAGCACAACGAAGTTCACGCGCTGGACATCGTGCCTGAGAAGGTCGCGAAGATCAACGCATACCAGTCGCCCATCCAGGACGACGAGATCGAGCGGTTCCTGGCGGAGGCCAAGGCGGGGGAGCGCGAGCTCGACCTACACGCCACCGTCGACGTGGCCGAGGCCTACACGGGTGCCGACTACGCCGTCATCGCCACGCCAACCAATTATGACTCGGACAGGAACTTCTTCGACACCAGCTCCGTCGAGGCCGCCATCGCCGCCGTGCGCTCGGTGAACCCGGACGCCTGGATCGTCATCAAGTCGACCATCCCCGTCGGCTACACCGCGGGCCTGCGCGATAGGCTCGGTGACAGCAGGATCTTTTTCAGCCCGGAGTTCCTGCGCGAGAGCAAGGCACTCTACGACAACCTGCACCCCAGCCGCATCGTGGTGGGCGCGCCGAAGGACGACCCCGAGGCCGTCGCGGCTGCCGAGCGCTTCGCCGGCCTGCTCGCGCAGGGCGCCGACCCCGCAGAGCTCGAGCGCGTGAACGCCGACGGCTCGAAGGGCATCCCGGAGCTCGTGCTGGGCACCACCGAGGCCGAGGCCGTGAAGCTCTTCGCCAACACCTACCTGGCGCTGCGTGTGGCCTATTTCAACGAGCTCGACACCTACTGCGAGGTCCGCGGCCTCAACACCCGCGACGTCATCGACGGCGTGTGCCTGGAGCCGCGCATCGGCAGCCACTACAACAACCCCAGCTTCGGCTACGGCGGCTACTGCCTGCCCAAGGACACCAAGCAGCTGCTGGCAAATTACAAGGACGTGCCCCAGAACCTGATCGAGGCCATCGTCGAGGCCAACCGCACCCGCAAGGACTTCGTGGCCGACGAGGTGCTACAGATGGTGTGGGACCGCGTGTACGAGGGCAAGGAGAAGCCGGTCGTGGGCGTCTATCGCCTGACGATGAAATCCAACTCCGATAACTTCCGTGCAAGCTCCATCCAGGGTGTCATGAAACGCGTGAAGGCAAAGGGTGTTCCTGTGGTTGTCTATGAACCCACGCTAAACGAGTCGGAGTTCTTTGGCTCTGAGGTAACACACGATCTCGCTAAATTTAAGACTCAATGCGATGTGATCGTAGCGAATCGGTGGAGCGACGAGCTTGAGGATGTTGCTGCAAAGGTATTTACACGCGATTTGTTTAAGCGTGATTAAGTATCTTTTTCTTCCTGAAACGATAGTCTTGAGGACTTTGATAAGACTTTGGGATTTTTCAAACCTGTCCATGACAGGATATTGTCCTTGTGGTTCAACAAGAGATTTGAGTCCAAACTGACTCATTAATGCGCTTATATGGTTGTTTATGTGTTTGAGCCGTTAATTGATCTCGCGCTGCATGGCAAAAGTGTTTTCAATTCCATGGTGCTCCAAGATTGAAATACTTATATACACGAAACGCAATTGTTGTTTGGCTGGGATGCATGAGGTCTTTTTTCGCTGAATTGTCATGCCCTGTTAGCTTTTAAGCGAAATCCAGGAGAGTGATTCAATTTGAATAAGATTGGTCTAATTGGTCGCGTTGACCCGAGTTGTCTCTTGAAGGATGGGCAGACGGTTAAGACTCGAACTATTTGGCAGATGCTCTGCAGCCGTTACGGCAAAGAGAATATTGTTTTAGTTGATACTCTAAACTATAAATCTGAGCCTTTTCGTGTTTCGCGTGAATATTTTCAATGTATGAAAGAATGTGACGATATCGTCGTCCTTCTTTCAAATAATGGACGCAAATTCTTCTTTCCACTATTGGCGATGCAGGCCAAGCGTAATAATAAAAGAATTTATCACAATCTCATAGGGGGTTCCCTTGCGAAAGACGTGCGACGTAATCCGCAAGTTGCTCGTCAACTTAATTCTTTTCAGGTGAATTGGCTTGAATCTAGAAGTATGGTTTCTGAATTAAAATCACTTGGGGTGTATAACTGCTCATTTTTGCCTAATTTTAAACAGATTACTCCTCTGAAGACAGCCGAATTGGTACCTTTAACCGGTGGTCCTCGTAAGTTATGCATGTTTGCTCGCATGACAGAAAAGAAAGGTGTTTTGGAAGCTATCAGTGCCGTTGCGTATTTGTGTGATCGTGACGGCGCGGACTCATGGAGTCTCGATCTTTACGGCCCTGTTGATCCCGGGTTTCGTGATGAACTCGAGGCGGCTCTCGCCGAATCACCGTTTGCTAGGTACTGCGGCTGTGTTGATCCGAATGAAAGTGTAGGAGTGTTGCGTGGGTATTGGGCCCTGCTTTTCCCTACTAAATGGGAGTCCGAAGGTTTTCCTGGGACAATTATAGATTCTTTTGCTGCAGGATTGCCTGTAGTTGCAAGTCGCTGGGCTTACTATTCAGAAATGTTGGATGACGGCGTGACCGGGTATAGCTATGAATATGGGGGCACTGCGAAGGATCTTGCTTTTGCAATTGATCTTCTTGCAAAGAATGATTATCGAATAATGGATTTTAAACTTGCTTGCTTGCAGAGGTTTAACTTGTATTCTGCGGACAATTTATTTGAAAAGATGATTAATTGCATCGAGAAAGGCCGGCGATGAGTGCTTCAAATAGAATCCTTATACATTTTGCTGAGAATGAAATTGCTCCAAAAGGGGGACTGCGGGTTATTTGTGCAATTTGAAGCAGGGTCTTCAGAATAATGTGATTAATAACATCGAATTTCTTCCAAATGTTGGTGTTAGTTACGAGCAAAATAGCACGCTGAAAAAGATTATTCCTTCTCGCATTAAGGATCTCAGGAGATTAAGGAACATGCTTTCTCTCCCCGATAAAACTGCTTTACCAGTTGTTGATTACTCGAATTATGATGCAATTCACTTTCATTCCACTGAAGAGTTGTATCTTTATCGCAAGGCCCTTGATAGTTATGAAGGAAAGGTTGTCCTAACCTCTCATTCGCCATGCGTATATCACAAGGAGCTTATCGATAGACTCAATCCAATTGACTCAAAACGTCATTCAAAGGCCCTCGAACGCCTAGAAATTATCGATGAATATGCATTTAAGAGGGCCGATTATGTAATTTTTCCTTGCGAGGAAGCTGAAGAGCCGTATTTCCATACTTGGAAACAGTATCAAGATGTGCGTGATCGCGGAAAATTACGTTATGTTCCAACAGGTATTGCTCCCGCCTATGCTCTGAATAGCCGAAGGGCAATTCGTGAACAGTATGGAATACCCGAAAATGCTTTTGTTGTTTGCTATGCGGGACGGCATAATCATATTAAAGGTTATGACATTCTTGAGTCGGTTGCCGATACACTCTTGAACGATGAAAATATTTGGTTTTTGGTTGCTGGACGAGAAGGCCCATTGTATGGATTGAACCATAAAAGATGGATTGAAGCTGGTTGGACAGACGATCCCCATTCATTGATTGCGGCAAGCGATGCTTTCATTCTGCCAAATCGAGAGACGTATTTCGATTTGGTGATGCTAGAGGTGCTTTCGTTGGGGAAGATTGTCATTGCATCGAATACAGGTGGAAATTCATACTTCAAACAATTTAATTCCCCTGGCATTCTTCTTTATGATGATTGTGCGGCAATTGCGGAGATCGTTAATCAACTAATTGGAATGACTCATGAGGAACGTGATTCTCTGGGCGCTATGAATCAGGATATTTATCGCAAGGAATTTACTGTCGATACTTTTGCCCTTCGCTATCAAAATGTAATGAAAGAAATTTGCGGTGTGAAATGAGCATTTCCAAATCGGATGTAAAGCATCAAGATATTGTTGGTTCGATAAGGGCTTTTCGTTATATTCGCGTTGATGAAGCCGTATATCTTTTAGCGGTTTTAGTCTATTTTGTTCAGGCCTTTATTGATACCACAATGATTAATCCTGTTTTAGCGGATAGTTTTTTACCTGCTTTAAAGGCCATTGCTTTTTCGCTGGTTGCGCTTAAGGTTGCGATTTCCAGCTTTTCATCATCGATTTTTCGAATTTTCTCCGCTATTTGTTTATTGGTTTTTAGTTTCTTTACGATTTTGGTCGGTGGCTATGCTGCGCCCTTTCAGTTTTTAATAATGGTGGTCGGCGCTGCCGATGTTAATTTCGATAGGATTGCGAAAATATATCTTTGGTCTAGTATCACCCTTACCGTCATTACTATTGGACTGGCTCTATTAGGTGTTATTCAAAATGTTTCCGTCCCCCGCGGAGATGCGGTGGTTTATTCATATGGGTTTTACTACAGCACTGAGTTTAGCGCTCATGTTTTATGCATGGCTATTGCATGGATATATGTCCATCGTGATCGTTTAACGATGAAGGTATATTTACCGGTACTTATTGTTGCGATTTTGACGTTTATTCTGACAGACGGACGTCTTTCGTTCTTCCTTACAATGCTGATCGTTCCGCTTGTTTTCGTTGAGGATAGACGTAGAAATGCTGTTGGTCCCGATTATTGCTATCCTAAGTGGATGAAAATGTCTTTTATTATTATGGCATTTATCAGCTTAGTTTTAATGATTGTATATAGAAACGCTTCAATACTTGGCTTGCTAAACAAGTTACTTACCAATCGGTTGTATTATGCGCATCTCGGTTACATGAGATATGGAATCACTTTGTTCGGCCAGCAAATTGAGATGATTAGCTGGGGCGGTGGAAGAACTGTTTGGGCTGAGAATTATTTTTACCTCGATAATTCTTATGTAAATATTTTACTTCGATTTGGTTTGGTCACTTTGTTGATGGCGGTTATTATCTGCAGTTTGCCGTTCCATCGTCTTCGCTCAGACGCAGGAGTGGTTGCTGTTCTGATTTTTGCTGTCGCAGCTGCATCGTTCGTTAATGAACATTTGATGAGCCTTTCCTACAATTTCTTCTCGTTGATGGCTTTTGCTAAATCGTCCGATTTTTTGAGTCGACGTTCAAATTTCTATGATTCATTAGCCCATTTTGATTCGGAGGTTGTTGGTGACAGGTAAGTGCTTTTTCTTGTATCGAGCTTTGCGGCGAGTTGCTAGGAAACTGAATAAAATTATGAATCAGCGGAGAGCGTATGATTACCCGTCAGCTGCGCCTTCGGTTGTAAGGCATCCTTCTCCTATTGTGGGCGATTCTATGACCGGATCAATGTTTGATCCTTGTGTTGTGGCGCTTCCGGAGGGCGGTTACGCCATGTTTGTCTCAAGGAGAATCGCCGGTACTGTTGAACGCTGGGATTCTGATGATGGCATTGATTGGTCTTGTAAGGGGACCGCTCTTGAGCCGTCTCCAGATTCTTCTGAGTGGGATTCCACGGTTAATCGCGCCTGGGTGCTTTCAGTAAATGATGAATGGCAAATGTGGTATACAGGTCAATGTGGGTGTAAAAGCTCCATTGGCTATGCAACAAGTAAAGACGGATTTGTTTTTAAGCGACATTCTTCAAACCCTGTTATTGTGCCTGAGCTCGGTTTCGAAGGCGATTCTGTTATGAACCCGTGTGTTCTTTTTGAAGATGGTGAATATCGGATGTGGTATTCGGCTGGGGAAGACTATGAGCCCGATGTTATCTGCGAAGCTCGAAGTCATGATGGCATAAATTGGGATAAAACTGAAAAGCCTGTCTTGATGAAAGGCTATGAGCAATATGACTCCTGTAAAGTCGGAGGGTGTTCGGTTGTAAGTCTTTCGAATAACTTGTTGGCAATGTTTTACATTGGTTATCAAAATTTGGACGTTGCACGCATTTGTCTTGCGGTCTCTTTTGACTCAGGTTCGACTTGGAAGAGGTCGAAATATAATCCGTTGATTGGGCCAACTCGTAATCGATGGGATGCGCATGCTGTCTATAAGCCTAGCGCATTGATAAATGAAGATGGGTCAGTTGCTCTTTGGTTTAATGCGAGAAAAGATCGGTGTGAATATATAGGCTCGGCTGTAATCGAAGCTGATGGGTGGAAAAATTGGATAATACAATAATTAAAAAATACGAGAATATGCCTGAGGCATCTAAGGCTGCGATTTGGTTTACCGTTTGTAACTGTATTTCTTCTGGTATTACCTTTCTTTCTATGCCATTGTTTACACGGCTTATGTCTTCGAGCCAGTATGGCGTGGTCACAGTCTATAATTCATGGGTACAGTTATTTTCAGTTTTTGCCACGTTAAACCTTGCTGCCGGGGCTTTTAATAATGGTATGGTTAAATTCTCCGGAGATAGGGATAAGTACTCATCTTCGATGCAAGGTCTCTTTTCCGTTGTTAATATAATTGTCGGATCATTTGTGCTGGGTGCTTGCTTTTTAAACCCCAACCTGATTGACCTTCCGCTTCCGTTCATTTTCTGTATCTTTATTCAGATTTATGCAAATCAAATATTTGCTCTCTGGAGTGCTAGGCAGAGATATGAATACAAATATCGATCTCTTCTTGCAATGACATTTATTTTTGCCGTTGCTGTTACGGTATTCTCTGTCTTGGTTGTTTCTGCTTTTCCCTATGAGTCGATGAAGGCCTCTGCCAAGGTGTTTTCATCGGCTGTTGGCGGACTTATCGTTGCAATTGGTCTTATTATTAGTACACAGAGAAAGTGTCTAAAACCAGTTGTATTTAAATATTGGAGATTTGCTTTCAATTTTAGTGTGCCATTAATACCTCACTATTTGTCCCTCATTGTATTGGGTCAAATTGATCGAATCATGATTGCATCGATGATTGGTGAAAGAACTGCCGCACATTATGCTGTTGCATATACAATTGGAATGGCTTTATCGATTATTTCAAGTGCGCTTAACAGCTCCATCGTTCCTTGGCAGTTTGAAAAAATTAAGCAGCGGAATTTGGCTGGATTGGCTCAGAGAGTGACTATCACCATTTCTTTTTTATCTGTTATTGGAATTGCGCTGGCATTAGTTTCTCCAGAAATCCTTTTGGTTGCTGCTCCTCCGGAATATCAAGAAGCTGTTATTGTCATGCCTCCAGTTGTTTTGAGCGTTGTTTTTACTTTTATCTATAACATTTTGTCAAATTACGAGTTTTATTACATGGAGAATAAATTCATTTCATTCGCTTCGATGATTGCCGCTGTTGTTAATATCGCTTTGAATTTGTTGCTAATTCCTTTGTTTGGTTTTATTGCCGCTGCTTACAGCACCGTCATTTGCTATGCACTTTTGGCGTTTGCGCACACTGTTTTTAGCTGGCGAGTTTGTTGTAAACATGTTGGACGTAACTCGGCAAAGAAGATGTTTAATCCTAGGGTTGTGTGGTGTCTTGCTGGTACTGTGGCTGTTGTTATGCTCGCATGCTATCTGCTGTACCCGTTTGTCGTTGTACGATATGCACTCTTTGTTTTCGCTGCCCTGTTTTGCTATTTGAGACGTGACCTTCTTCTTGGCAAACTGTCCGCCTAATCGGGTTAGCTATTAATTTGGCCTTTTATGATAAAAAGTATGTCCACACTAGGGGCGTCGGCGTAGGTCGACGCCCCTTTTTCAGGTGTTTGAATCTTGTGTCTACTTTTAACCACTCGGATAGAATGCGTGTCCGGCTGCCTATCGTTTCCGCAGATAGACAGTTCTTGGTCTTTGCCTCTGTTTCACTTGCTGTGATTGGCTTATTTTCGATTTGAATTATCCCATGGGGTGGGGCTGTGCTTAGGTTGGTCCTAATCATTATTTTCTTTTGGCCGTTCGAGAGTTTTGTCTCAGCCGTATTGCTTTGCCTTTCATCCGATGGGATTGATGGACTGAGTAGTATATAAATCAACTATATAAATTTAGTCAGTATGGTGGCAGGCGATATGAATGCTGCATCTGCGAGCAGCCACGTCTGCGCCGCGCCCGCGTTGGGCTCGTGGAGGCCGACCGCGCTGCCCTCGGCGGTGCGCAGCCCCCAGTCGTCGAGCGCTAGCCCGGACGCTGACGTCAGCGAGTAGCCGGCGCCGCGGGTTGCGACGCGCCACAGCTGGGACGAGGATCCGTCAGGCTTGGCGAGGACCGCCCGGCAGCCCGACTCCGTCAACATCCGGCCATGCGAGGAGATTCGGTAGAGGCCGGTGGCGGCGTCGCGCTCGAATTGCAGGGCGCCCGCCCCGGAGGACAGGGCGCAGCCCGACGCAGCTGGCTCGACTGCCATGCCGCCTGCCAACGACGGTACGAGGCGGTAGGGGCCGTCATTTAGGACTCTATTAAAAATCATCTGTACATATTGAACCTTTAGTTTAAACTTGGTACTCCTCTTGTCGTTTGATTCACTTGTGTAGTTCGTTATGGCGATGAGATTGACCTTGCTATTACTGGCCTCCCATTTCTTTGCATTAATTGCGTGAACAATAATTCCGTTTTGAATCCCTGAGATGCTCGGCGGGAAAGACTGATTGTCGGCATCGATGGAAAAGTTCTCTTCCTTGGCATCCAAGTGCTGCTGAATGCGGTCGGCATACCTCTCCACCCATTCATCGGCTTTGCCATTTCGCACAAAGTAATTGTTGGATAGGTCGGTCGAGCGGTAGGTGTAGTCGGCCTTCTGGTAGTTTGCCGTGTGGTCGGAGTGGGCGATTGCCATGAGCTCGTCGGTCAGGCCAAAGTACAGATGGCGCTGGTCCAGGTCTCCGTACCAGTTGTCGTTGGTGTCGTCCCAGGTTAGATCCATCTGGCACCATTTGCCGTCGATCTTTACGGCGTTCCAGGTGTGGCCGTTGCCGGTGATGCGGCCGTTGGCGATGCCCGCTGCGTCAAGGAGCTTGGAGTAGATGCGCTGGTAGCTCTCGCAGGTGCCCTGGTGGCGCGTGAGGCCGCTTTCGGCCGAGCACCAGTTGAGGCCGTGGTCGTACTCCAGCTGGTCGAGCGTCCAGTCGTGGAGCCACAGCGCCGTGTCGTATTCCGAGCCGTCTGTCTCTTGCCTGCACTGGGCCACGGCTTTGTTGACGATCTGCGTGACGCTTGGGCGGGCGGCGTCGTTTTCGGTCACCTCCGCCGTGGTGCGCAGGTAGTAGATCCCCTTGTCGTTTTGGGGGCCGTTTCTGTCGTTGTCCATAAAGTAGAAGTGGATGCGGTACGTGCCCGACGCCGTGAAATCGAAGGTGAAGTCGTGGCCCGCGGTGCCCAGGCTGTAGTAGCTAGCCCATGCCGGGCGCGACGGGTCGCAGACGCTTTCCTGGCTGCCGCCGTCCCAGTAGGTGGGCACGTCCATGCGCGCTTTGGCCTGGGAGGAGCCGTTGGTTTGGGTTACGTGGAAGGTCGTCGCGGTGCCCGCGGGGGCATCGTTCCACGAGACGGTGAAGATGACGCCGTTTTGGCTTGCGGTGGCGGAGTGGGCGTAGCCTGTTTCTGCCGCAGTGGAGATTGCCTCGGGCGTGGCGTTGGTTTGGGCGCGGAGGGATGGGGCTGTCTCTTATACACATCTCCGAGCCCACGAGACTCCTGAGCATCTCGT
>UQXA01000023.1 GCA_900544865.1 uncultured Collinsella sp.
AGCGGTCGGCGGGGCCATTGTGGCTCTTGACAGCGGATTGGGTCATATGAGCGAGAACCCGTCAGCGCGAGCAAGGTGCCTTGAAAGACAAGGGCATTGACCTTATGGTCATGCCCGAAGGCTTGAAAGGCAGATTGCCGCGCTGACGGGTTCGCAGCGTCAACATAGTTGCTGAGTGGGCCTATAAGCCGGGTTCTGTCGTGAACGGTCATTTATCTTGTCTGCACGTTACCGTGCAGTTCCACGCACGCTACCCGAACGCGGACCGGGCCGGCCCATAGCGTTCCTATTCGCGCTTGCTCCGGATGGGGCTTGCCAAGCCGCCGTGTTGCCACGACGCTGGTGGTCTCTTACACCACCGTTTCAGCTTTTCCCTTTACGCCTTGCGGCGCAGGTGGGAGTCTTCTTTTCTGCGGCGCTTTCCGTCGGATCACTCCGCCCGGCCGTTAGCCGGCATCCCGCCCTCTGGAGCCCGGACTTTCCTCACGCGTACTGCAAGCAGCACATCGCGCGACCGTCTGGCCCACTCAGCAGTGCAAGAGTGTAACACACCGTTGCCGCAGGCAATGGCACAACGCAAACGCTCGACACGATAAACCAAGAACCGCCATGCGCTACAATGGTCCTGTCGATGGGCAACGTCGTCAGTCGAGACGCGACCGCGCTCCGCACCCCTCCGTCTACTCGGTGCGTTCCCGCCTCCTCCCCGAGGCGGGATGTCGGCGTTTTTTCATGCAGCGACAACCAAATAGCCTGTGGACAGCATGGGCAGCATCGTGCATCTCGGCACCAAATGCAAAAAGGGACCCGTCCATTACGGACGGATCCCTTAAAACAAGTGATCGTCAAACCGATTTACTCGGCGTCGGTCTCCTCGTCCTTCTTCTCGGAAGGAAGCGGGGTAACCTCGATCTCGACGCCCAGAGTCTCAGCAGCGGACTTCATGGACAGGGAGATACGACGACGGTCGAGGTCGATCTCCATGACCTTGACCTGAACCTTGTCGCCCACGTGGGTGACCTGAGAAGGCTGATCGACGTGCTTGTTGGCCATCTCGGAGATGTGCACCAAGCCCTCGATGCCCTCGCCCAGGTCGACGAAAGCGCCGAACGGGACAAGCTTGGTCACAGTGCCCTCGACGATAGCGCCGACGGGGTACTTCTTGACCAGTGCGCGCCACGGATCCTCGGTGGTCTGCTTGAGACCCAGGGAGATGCGCTCGCGGTTGAGATCGACGTCGAGAACCTCGACCTCGACCTCCTGGCCGACCTTGACAACCTCGGAAGGATGGTTGACGTGGTTCCAGGAGAGCTCGGAGATGTGGATGAGGCCGTCGATACCGCCGAGGTCGACGAAGGCGCCGAAGTCGACGATGGAGGAAACGGTGCCCTGGAGACGCATGCCAGACTTGAGCTTGGACAGGATCTCGGAGCGCTCGGCCTTACGGGACTCCTCGAGCACGACGCGACGGGAGAGGACGACGTTGTTGCGGTTGCGGTCCATCTCGATGACGCGAGCCTCGATGCGGGTGCCCATGTAGGAGGTGAGGTCCTTGACACGACGGAGGTCGACGAGGGAAGCGGGCAGGAAGCCACGCAGGCCGATGTCGAGGATCAGGCCGCCCTTGACAACCTCGATAACCTCGCCCTCGACGTTCTCGCCGGAGTTGAACTTCTCCTCGATGCGGTTCCAAGCACGCTCGTACTCGGCACGCTTCTTGGACAGGACCAGACGACCGTCCTTGTCCTCCTTCTGGAGAACCAGAGCCTCGATGGGATCACCGAGTGCAACGATGTCTGCAGGGTTAGCGTCCTTGCGGATGGACAGCTCGCGGACCGGGATAACGCCCTCGGACTTGAATCCGATGTCAACGAGCACCTCGTCATGCTCGATCTTAACGACAGTGCCGTTAACGAGATCGCCCTCATCAAAGTCGGTAATCGTACCGTCGATGAGGTTGTTCATCTCCTCCTCATTGACATCGTCAAGAGAGAAAATGGACGAGTTCTGAATCTCACTCAAAGGTGGACCCCTTTCGAACTACGGGGCCCCGATTGCTAGGACCTACAGAAGGGTGCGACAAGCACACAACGTTTAGGAACACTCGGGAGCCGACAGATACTAATGTGACGCTTATGCAATCACGTTCGTATAGGTTACGGGGAAATGAGTTCGATTTCAAGCGTGAACTGCGATTTTTTACTCGTGTGGAGACTTTTTCGTAATCTTATGAACACACGTCTCCGCAACTTGACGATAACCAGCCAGGCATTCGGCTTTGGGGTAAAGTATCCGGAGCCAACGATTCTAGATCGATTTTTCGAGAAAGGTGCCCGCGTGCTCAAAGCAGTCGTTTTCGATATGGACGAAACGCTTCTTAGCATCAACCTCAACGCGTTCATCCTTCGCTATTTTAAGGATGTCTCTTCGATGCTCGCGGATATCGGGCGCCGCAGCCGCGGTGGCACGATGGCACGCCTCGGCACCATCCTGGTCGACCTCAACGCCAATCGCCGCAGCGGCACGGACAACCGCACCAATCTTGAGTTTTACCAAGAAGAGGTCGAGCGCCGATGCGGGATCTGCCTCTCCGATCCCCTCATCTACGAGGCGTTTACCTACTATGACCGCGAAGTTCTTCCGTACAAGAACGACGATGTCATTAACGCCCACGCTATGCCGGGCGCGCACGCCGCGCTCCAGGCCGTACAGGACGCTGGACTGCGTTGCGCGCTCTTTACCAACCCCAGCTTTCCCCAGGGGGCCATCGAGTGCCGCATGGGCTGGGGCGACCTGGCCGACGCCCCCTTTGAACTCGTGACGCACATGGGAAACACCACCCGCTGCAAGCCCGATGCTACCTACTATCTAGAGCAGCTTCAGGTGATGGGGCTCGAGCCACACGAGGTCCTTATGGTGGGCAACGATCCCAAACGCGACTTCCCGTCCCCCGATTGCGGCATCCAAACCGCCTTTGTGGGCCAAGGCAAGCCCAGCCGAGCCACCTGGCGCGGAACCATGGAAGACTTCGCCCGCGAATTCAACGCCGTAGTAGAAGCCTTCTACGAGCACCAAATAGCCGACGAACTGTCGTAGGACCCCTCCCTCGCTCCAAAAAAAGCGCCACAGGTTGAGCATAAGTCAGCGAAAACGCCCCTAAGCGAGCAATGTGCCTTGAAAGAGGAGGGCATAGGCCTTCTGGCCATGCCCGACGATTGAAAGGCAGATTGCCGCTTAGGGGCGTTTGCAGCGTCGACTGGTTACGCGGTTTGGTAAAACCGCGTAACTAGCACACCTGGGTTTTACCGATCATGATGTTGAGGATCTCGACGTCGGTGTCCTTCATGCCCACGCGGCCTACGTAGCCCATACTGGCGATCGTCTGCTCAACGGTATCTTGGATCAGGCCCTCGCCGGCGCGGAAGCCGCGGCCTTGCATGGCCATATCGTGGCCCAGAATCGCCGCATCGACGGCAGCCGAGATCTTGGCGGCACAGCTCGCCTTGGCGCCGTCGCACACGATGCCGCCCACGTTACCGAGCGTGTTCGAGACGGTCGCGCCAATCTGTTCGCGCGTGCCACCGCACAGCCAGGTAATCGCAGCGCCGGCGCCGCACGCAGCGCAAATAGCACCGCAAAACGCCGAGAGCGCACCAATATAGCTCTTGATATGCACGGCGATAAGATCGGACAGCATCACGGCGCGCACCAGGCGCTCGTGGTCGCAACGCAGGTACTCGGCATACTCCATGACGGGCAATGCGCAGGTAATGCCCTGATTGCCCGAGCCGCACACAATGGCGACCGGCAGCGCGCAGCCGTTCATGCGGGCGTCGGACCCGGCGGCCGCACGGGCACGGGCACGGCAGGCGACGTCATCGGCACGAGCACCCAGCAGCGTACGACCCACCTCGGCGCCCCAAGCGTGCGCAAGGCCCTCGGCACTGATCGCGCCATTCAGCTCAATCTGACGCTCAACGGCAGCGCGGGCGTCCTCAATGTCGCCGTCCTCGATAAAGTCAATGATGGACTCAATCGACATGGGCGTGTCGGCCTTATCCGCCGCACGCTCGGCCACCACGCGCTCGGCGCAGGCGGCACACTCCCCCGCCGACTTGCCGCACACCGGAATACCGTCGAGCGTATGGCACGTGACATTGGTGTGGTGATCGGTAATCTCGACGACCGCGGTATGGCCCCCGGCCGTCGCAGTCACCTTGATGTAGAGGTTGGGCACGCCCTCGACAAGCGACACATCGCAGTAGTCGGCGTCGGCGAGGAGCTCGACCACGCGAGCGCGGTCTTCATCGTTAACGCTCTCGAGCACCTCAAGCGCGCTCTTGGCGTCGCCGCCCACGGCACCCAGCACGGCCGCGGCCTCAATACCGTGCATACCACCCGAGTTGGGCACGGTCACGCTCTTGACGTTCTTGATGATGTTGCCCGAGCAGGCAACATCCATATGATCGGGTTCGCAACCAAGCGTCTGGCTCGCCAACGCCGCTGCATAGGCAACGGCAATGGGCTCGGTGCAGCCGAGTGCACAGACAAGCTCGCGGTTCAAAACATCGCAAAACGCGGCATCACGAAGGGAATCGGCAGGCATAGGTATCTCCTACTTGTATAACGGGCTGGGCTCTCAATAATAATTAGCTCTTTTATTTGATAACAATGCATCAAAAACCGCAACCCAGGTTCCGGTAGACGGCATTCAGGCGCAAACTGACGGCATTCATTCATGAGAAACCGGTCTTGTTGCATGCTAAAGCGTTTGACCAAAAAACGCCCAAGCGTTTACACAAAAGTCGCGCTATCATGCAGTCGAACGCGGTAAAACCTTTAGCAATCTCGCCGCACAGACCAGAGAGGAACTATCCATGAAGATCGGTATCGGTAACGACCACGCCGCCGTCGAGCTCAAGAACATCATTTCCGAGCACCTGAAGGAGCGCGGCTGCGAGGTCGTGAACTTTGGCACCGACACCTCCGAGAGCTTTGACTACCCTATCGCCGGCTACAAGGTGGGTAAGGCCGTTGCCAACGGCGACGTCGACCTGGGCATCCTCATCTGTGGCACCGGCGTCGGGATCAGCCTGGCTGCCAACAAGGTCGAGGGCGTACGCGCCGTTGTGTGCTCCGAGCCCTTCAGCGCCAAGCTCTCCCGCATGCACAACAATACCAACGTGCTCGCCTTTGGCGCCCGCGTCGTGGGCTCCGAACTCGCCAAGATGATTGTCGACGAGTGGCTCGACGCCGAGTTTGAGGGTGGTCGTCACGAGCGTCGCGTTAACCTCCTCAACGAGATCGATCACACGCGCGGCCTTAAGATCGTCGACGAAGCCTAAACTATTCAGTGCCACAAGCTAACAGCAGGGGCCCGCTCGGAACGCATGTCCGAGCGGGCCCCTTCATAGATTTTGAAATAAAAGGGCGCCGCGGATGGAGCTCCGCGGCGCCCAAGCCACACGCTAACAGCTTTAAGGAGTCAAAGCTGGTTTAGCCAAAGAAGCGCTTGATCTCAATCTCGGCGTTCTCCAAACAGTCGGAGCCGTGGATCACGTTGGCGTTGACATCGACGGCAAAGTCGCCGCGGATGGTACCAGGAGCAGCGTCAAGCGGGTTGGTAGCGCCCATGAGGGTGCGCATCTTAGCAACAGCGGAGAGACCGGAAACGACCATCTTGACGACCGGACCGCTCGTCATAAAGTCGCAGAGACCGCCAAAGAAGGGCTTGTCGGCCAGATGGGCGTAGTGCTCCTCGACGGTAGCGCGCTCGAGCGTGGTCATCTCCATGCGCTCGATGACAAGGCCGCTGCGCTCAATGCGAGCAACGATCTCGCCGATCTTGCGGTCGCGCACGGCGTCGGGCTTAATCATGATGAAGGTCTTCTCGATAGCCATAAGGTAGCCTTTCAAGTAGGTTCGCGCGTGCCCAAGTCCCATTCCGGCACCCGCCTGGACTGCATCGTAACAGAGTTTTAGCTGCAGTTAAACAAAAAGCTGTTTATTGAAACGTTGCAATTTATTAAAGCGCTCCATATGTGTCACTTCTGTTTCGAAGCCCGATTAGAGTACCATCCGACCGCCCATCAACCGCATCAAACAGAGCAGGCGGTCGGTTGCCGCCCGCGAACGTAGCCCCTTCACAACCTGCCCAAAGGTCCTACAGAAGTTCTCGACAAGCCCCTCCCCCATAGCAACAAAATACGGGCGCCCACATCAGCAGGCGCCCGTAAAGTGAAAAAGATTTATCAATACATGGCCAAAACGGCTTCAGCCAAATCCCTACTTTACCCCGTGACCCATCTCGACGACCTTAGTCAGCGATCCAAACACGCCCTCGTCGGCCACGAGCTGCGCCTCGGCACGCTGCAGCTGCACGGCAACGGCGGCAGGGGCGGTGCCGCCCTCGGTCGTGCGCACGGCGACAATCGACGGGATGTCGAGCGCCTCGGTAATGTCGTGCTCAAAGAGCGGGCTTGCCTCCTGGAACACCTCAAACGGCAGGTCCTCAAGATTGCAGCCGCGCTTCTCGCACATCAGGACCAGATGGCCCACCACGGCATGTGCCTCGCGGAACGGCAGACCACGCTTAGCCAGGTAATCGGCAACATCGGTGGCGGCAAGGTGACCCACGCCGCACTCGCGCGCCATGGCATCCTCGTTGACGGTCCAAGTCGAAATCATGCCGGCCATAACCGACAGGCACTGCATGAGCGTATGGGCGGTATCGAGCGCGCCCTCCTTGTCCTCCTGCAAGTCCTTGTTATAAGCAAGCGGCAGGCCCTTCATGGTTACCAGCAGCTGCACCAGGTTGCCGTACACGCGACCGCTCTTGCCGCGGATAAGCTCGGCAAAGTCGGGGTTCTTCTTCTGCGGCATGATGGACGAGCCGGTGGAGTACGAGTCGGAAAGCGTGATAAAGCCGAATTCGGAGCTCGACCACAGCACGATCTCCTCGGAAAGACGCGACAGGTGCATGGCCATGACGGAGCCGGCGTAATGCAGATCGAGTAGGAAATCACGGTCGGAAACCGCATCGAGCGAGTTGGGAATCACACCCGCAAAGCCAAGTTCGGCAGCCGTCATCTGGCGATCGAGCGGATAGCTCGTACCGGCAAGCGCGGCAGCACCCAGCGGGCAGTTGTCGGCGGCATCAAAGGCGGCCTTCAGGCGCGTAAAGTCGCGCGCGAACATCCAGGAATACGCCAGCAGATGATGCGACAGCAGCACGGGCTGAGCGTGCTGCATGTGCGTGTAGCCCGGCAAAATCACCTTGTCGTACTTCTTAGCCGCATCCACCAGCACATGGCGCAGCTCTAGATTGGCCTCCATGAGCTCCTTGGCCAGCGCCTTGACGCCCAGGCGCGTGTCGGTCGCCACCTGATCGTTGCGCGAACGTCCGGTATGCAAGCGCTTGCCAGCCTCGCCGATGCGACGCGTCAGCTCGCTCTCGATGGACATATGAATGTCCTCGTCGTTGATGTCGAAGGTGAAGTTGCCGGCATCGATATCCTGTTCGATTCCGGTCAGACCCTCGGCAATCGCCTGCTCGTCCTCGGCACTGATGATGCCCTGGGCCGCCAGCATTTTGGCATGCGCCTTAGAGCCGGCGATATCCTGTTTATAGAGATGTTTGTCGACCGGCAGCGACGCGCCAAACTCCTGCGTGACCTCGGCCACGCCTGCCTCAAAACGACCGCCCCAAAGAGCCATGGAACCATCCCCTTTCTCCAAATACCAAAACAAGCGCCCAAAGCAATGCGCCATATCGCTAAAGCGATTTTTCAACCGCTAGTTTTACACATTCCCAACCGTGTGCGGAGCCATGTAGCTAATTTGCAAAGAAGTGACGCGCCATGCACTTGGCGCCCAACGTCTCCCTCCGGATGTTGCCCTGCGAACCATCGATCCAGGCCTTTAGGCTCATAGGAACGTCCTCGACCTTTGCAGCATCGAACTCGGGCGCGAGGGCAAGTAAAGCATGCGCGAAAGCATTGAACATAATGGATACTCCTCATATATATATAGGCGCAGAGCCGCCAAATTGATAGAAGGAGCCCCGCCGGACAACCCCGGCGGGGCTCGGACTCAGCCACAGTCGCGGCATCATATATGCGGGCGGAACGTAGGGGCCACCGATGTTAAGAAGTGTCAGCAAGCATAACGAAAGGTAGGGACCCCGTGCGCCCGTTATGTATCACGCGGATGGGCCGCGCGGATACCAAGGGAAGGAGGCGCTAGGCCTGGGCGGCAGCAGAGCTGGGGCCCTGGACCTTTGCCCACGTCTTGAGCGACAGCGTATCGATCTCGATAAAGCCGGCGCTGGCCTTCTCGTCAAACGTGGTGTCGCGGTCGTAGGTAGCCAGGCCGTAGTCGTAGAGGCTGAAGGGACTCTTGCGGCCGACGACATGGCAGTTGCCCTTAAAGAACTTCAGACGGACAGTGCCGGTCACGAACTTCTGGGTATCGGCCATAAAGGCGTCGAGCGCGTTCTTGAGCGGGCTGTACCACTGGCCGTTGTACACGGCGGTGGCCCAATCCTGCTCGAGCTTGATCTTGGTCTTGAGCAGGTCGCCCTCGACGCAGATGTCCTCGAGCGCCTTGTGGGCGGTGATGAGCGTCAGGGCGCCGGGAACCTCATAGCACTCGCGGCTCTTGAGGCCCACCAGACGATCCTCGACCAGGTCAAGACGGCCAAAGCCGTTGTCGCCCGAAATCTTGTTGAGGGCGATGACGATCTCGGAGAGCTTCATCTTCTTGCCGTCGACGGCGACAGGCTTGCCGGCCTCAAACTCGATCTCGGTATAGGTCGGGGCGTCAGGCGTGTCCTCGGGGTTCTTGGTCATAACCCAAGCGTCATCGAGCGGCTCATTCCAAGGGTCCTCCAGGTGACCGCACTCGATGGCGCGACCCCACAGGTTGTCGTCGATGGAGTAGGGGTTATCGTTGGCACCCTCGGGAACCGGCACGTTGTGGGCGTGGGCATAGGCGACCTCGTCGGGACGGCACTTCAGATCCCACTCGCGCACCGGGGCGATAACCTTGAGCTCAGGGTCGAGGGCCTTGACGGCAGCCTCAAAACGAACCTGGTCGTTACCCTTGCCGGTGCAGCCGTGGGCGACGTAGGTCGCGCCAAACTCGTGGGCGACCTCAACAAGCTTCTTGGCAAGCAGCGGGCGAGACAGGGCGGAGAGCAGCGGATACTTGTTCTCGTACATGGAGTTTGCTGCGATGGCTTTGGTCAGGAACTCATCGGAGAACTCGTCGCGCAGGTCGAGCACCTGGCAATCGAGAACGCCCAGGTCGAGCGCCTTCTGCTTCTTGGCATCCAGTCCGGTCTCTTCCTGGCCCACGTTGCCGCAGACGCAAACGACATCGAGATTCTTCTCGTCCTGGAGCCATTTGACACATACGGATGTATCAAGACCACCGGAATATGCGAGAACGACTTTTTCCTTGCTCATGGCTGTTTCCTTTCGCCCTTGGTAGCTAGTTAGAACATCGGTCAGTTGCAAGTCATTTCAAGGTCATATACCGTGCAATATCAGGTTAAATAGCAAAAATCAGCACATACATGCCCTAGAAACATGCAGCAATGTCGTGCTAAAACCCAACGACCTCAAAATGACTCTGTTGAGGCAATTCGCCCCATGCGGACAGAGACGATTGTTATCGTCGTCGGGAAATTGCGCGCTGGCGTCGGATGGCATTGTCTGCAGTGGTGATGATCTTTACGAACTGCATCTGCCTCTCCTTTCACGTATCGCCGGGCGCAATTCAAATATCGTAAACGGTACCTTTTACTCGGTAAGCGGTTGTTTTTCCGTCTCCGTTTTCGATGGTCGCTATATTACGCTAAAGTGCCCGCAGCACAAGCGACAAATTCAAATTTCTGAAAAGTTTTTTCATTACTTTGTGAAGCGTGGTGCAAACACGCTCCGTTCCTGCGAAAATACGCTCGACTACGAGTTGATGGTTATAACGTCTGAAACAATCTCGAAACGAAAGGCTCGCTTTTATGCAAACTTACGAATCGGACGCCAACATCGGCAACATTAAGATTCTCGCCGTCGATATGGACAAGACGCTGCTGACCGACGAGCGTGTGCTGCCCCAGGGTCTTGATGAGCGCCTGGACAAGCTCGCCGACGCCGGCATCGTATTCTGCCCCGCCAGCGGACGTCCCGCCCCCAAGCTCGAGGAGATGTTCGAGGGCATCAAGAACCGCCTCGCCTTTTGTCCCGACAACGGAGCTTGCGTGATCTATCGCGGCAGCTATATCTATAAAAGCAATATTGACGTGGAGCTGTATCAGCAGGTCTTGAACCGTGCCTCGGAGGATCCTCGCGCTGTCCCCGTCCTGTGCTGCTTCGACGAGTTCTACGTGCTTGCCCGCGACCATCAATACCACGACGAGATCAGCGTCTACTACAACACAATCAACTACGTAGACAGCTTTGAGGGCATTGATTTCGAGTCCAACAAGATTTCGGTCTTCTTCCCCGGCTACGACGCCGAGCCCGCTTTCCGCGAGACCTATAGCCCCGAGTTCTCGGACAAACTCTACGTCACCAACGCTGGGCGCGAGTGGATCGACTTTATGAACCTGGGCGTCGACAAGGGCGCCGGCGTCGCTCACCTGTGCGAGCACCTGGGCATCGATATTGCCGATGCTGCCGCCGTGGGCGACACCTACAACGACATCCCCATGCTGGAGCGCGTCGGTCACAGCTTTATCGTGGACAATGCCGAAGAGCACATGAACGCGCACGCCAAGTGGCGCATTCCGAGCAACAACGACGGGGGCGTACTGACGCTCATCGACGCCATCTTGGCGGCTCGTTAACGTGGCTCGTCGGACCTGGCCGGGCGAGGCGGGTAAGTTTTTCGTTCGGTCAGGTCCTGGGCTCGCTCGGAAAGCACATTAAGTGCTTTCCGGCTCGTGCGGAATCTACGAAAAACTTACCCGCCTCGCCCGGCCAGGTCCTAGGGTGACTTGCTTGCCGCCTAGATGCGTCTTGGCGTCTAGATACTTGGCTGAATAATTATGGATGAAGGGAGTTCCTTGCTGAAAGGGACTCCCTTCTGGTTTGGCTGCTTTGGACCTGTGGCTGTTTTTCTATTTCGCGTCGGCCCAGGTTATGCCGGTGCTGGCTTCGGCGATTAGGGGGACGCGGAGGTCTACGACGTGCTCCATGACGTCGCGGACCATGGCGGTGAGGCGCTCGACTTCGTCGATGGGGCACTCAAAGTCCAGTTCGTCGTGTACCTGCAGGATCATGTGGGCGGCAAAGCCTTCTTCTTCCAGGCGGCGGCTTACGCGGGCCATGGCGATCTTGATGATGTCGGCGGCGGTTCCCTGCATGGGATGGTTCATGGCCGTGCGCTCGCCAAAGCCGCGGAGCTGTGGGTTTTTGGCCTTGAGCTCCGGAATATGACGACGGCGGCCGTACATGGTCTCGGCGTAGCCCGTCTGCTTGGCGCGCGCCACCACGTTGTCGAGGAACGTACGCACGCCCGGGTAGGCCTCGTAGTAGCGGTCGATCATGTCGCGCGCCTCGGCCATCGAGATATGCAGCGACTGCGACAGGCCGTAGGCCTGCTGGCCATACACGATGCCAAAGTTCACGGCCTTGGCGCGACTGCGCAGGTCGGGCGTTACCTCGGACACCGGCACACCAAACACGCGCGCCGCCGTCTCGGCATGGAAGTCCTCGCCTTCGTTGAAGGCGCGCACCAGATGCTCGTCACCCGAGAGATGCGCCAGCAGACGCAGCTCGATCTGCGAGTAGTCCACCGCCAAAAAGACGCTTCCCTCGCCTGCCGAAAACGCCGTCTTGACGGTACGACCCAGCTCCGAGCGCGTCGGGATGTTCTGCAGGTTCGGGTCGCTCGAGGACAGACGCCCCGTTGCCGTGATGGTCTGGTTGTACGTAGTGTGTACGCGACCGTCACCACGGCGTAGCGGGCCCAGCGTGTCCAGATAGGTGGACTTGATCTTAGACTTCTCACGCCAGTCCAAGATCAGACGCACGATTTCGTGGTCACGCGCAAGGTCGCTCAGCACCTTGGCGTTGGTCGAATAATAGCCGCGCTTAGTCTTCTTGAGGCCCTTGGTCGGAAGGCCCATCACATCAAAGAGCACATGCGAAAGTTGCATGGGGCTGCCGATGTTAAAGGTCTCGTCACCGGCAAGGTCGCGAATGCTTCGTTCGACCTCGGTGATCTGGGTCGCCAGACCCTCGGACAGACTGTGCAGGCGGTCGGGGTCCACGAGCATGCCCGCGCGCTCCATCTTGGCAAGTACCGGAACGAGCGGCATCTCGATGCCATCGAACACGTTGGCGGCGTTCTCACGGGCCATGCACTCGCGCAACGGCGCCACGAGCGCCAGCGTCAGAGCCGCAGTACGGGCGGCAGGCGCCGGAGCGTCCTCACCAGCACCCTCTGCACCGCGCGCCGCAGGCAACGCCATCTGCAGATAGGTATCGGCCAGATATGCCTCATCGAACTCGGAGCGATCGGAATCCAGCAGATAGGCAGCGACCACGGTATCGAAGATACGCGTGGAATCGGCAGCGAGCGGATCCATGAGCTCGGGCTCAGAAGAATCGATGGGCGAAAGCTCGTGCAGCAGCGCTTTCGTATCCGGGCTCGCCACGCGGCCCTCCATAAACAGGCGCGCAAGCACGCCGGTGATCACACCGTGAGCGAAGTTGAAGCCCTCAACCTCAGCCGCCGCACAGCTGTCGCCCTCCTCGAGCGCGAACAGGCCCTTGGACGTCGCCAACCACAGCGTGCGCGTCAGCCCAAAGAGCGCGCCCTCTTCCTTGTCGTCGTCCACCACGGCGGCGACCCACTCGCCGGCATCAATCGCGCGGGAGACCTCAGCCGCAACGGCACCAAGCGCGTCGGCATCGCCGGCGGCTGCGCGAACCATAGCAGGTATCTCAAACACACTGGAGGCAGCAGCCCCGCCCTCGCCGCCGATCAGCGCCAAGAAACGGTTCTGCATGGCGGTGATACCAAGCGTACCCAGCGCCGCGGAAACCCCATCGGCAGAAAACGCCGGGAAGGACGTCGCCTCAAAGTCGAGCTCGACGGGCGCATCGGTGCGAATTGTCGCAACCTTGCGGCTCAGTAGTGCGTCATCGATGTGTGCACGCAGGTTCTCGCCCATCTTGCCCTTGACCTCGTCGGCATGCGCGATGACTTCGTCCAGGCTACCGTACTTCGCAATGAGCGCACTCGCCTTTTTGGGACCGATGCCCGGTACACCGGGGATGTTGTCGGACGTATCGCCCTTTAGACCGTAAAAATCGGGCACGAGCGCCGGCGTAATGCCGTGATACAGGTCGTCCACGCTCTCGGGCGTCATGATCGCCACGTCAGACAGGCCCTTGCGGGTCGAGACCACGTTGACGTGCTCGGTCACGAGTTGATACATGTCGCGGTCGCCGGTCACCAGCAGCATGTCGCAGCCGGCCTGCTCGCCCAGGCGCGCCATGGTTCCCAGGATATCGTCGCCTTCCCAGCCCTCGGACTGCAGAATCGGCACGTTGAGCGCGGTGAGCAGCTCCTTAATCATAGGGAACTGCGCATGCAGATCGGGGTCCATGGGCGGGCGTTGCGCCTTATACTGCGGCAGCATCTCCATGCGCACGCGCGGCTTACCCTTGTCAAACGCCACGACCACACCGTCGGGGTTAAAGGCATCAATCATCTTAAGAAACATGTTCAGAAAGCCAAAGATCGCGTTGGTGGGGCGACCGTCCGGCGCGTTCATGGTCGGCGGCACGGCGTGAAAGGCGCGGTGCATGAGCGAGTTGCCGTCGATAACGGCAAAAGTGCGGCGCTTGTCAGACATATTAAATACCTCGCTTTGGGCTGGGCACGGTTTGCTCACTCCAGTTTACACGCTCCCCGCCCCGCGGCCACCTCACATCAAGCTCCCCCGCCACCGTGAGCCCGCGCGTGATACGATGGCTCACGGTACATCAACCAGCACGATCGATCCGAAAGGAGCCTGCGTCATGGAGCGTCCCTGCGCATGGAAAAAGTACACGCCACAGCAAGTCGAGGAGCTCGAGGAGCTTTGCCGCGGCTATAAGCAGTTTTTGAGCGAGAACAAGACCGAGCGCCTGTGCGTCAAGACCGGCATCAAGATGGCCGAGGAGGCGGGATACGTCGACCTGGAGACCGTGATAGCCGAAGGCCGCGAGCTCAAGGCAGGCGACAAGGTGTACGCCGCCAATCACGGCAAGGACCTCATGCTCGTCAACCTGGGCAACGCCCCGCTCGAGCAGGGCTTTAACATCCTGGGCGCCCACGTGGACTCGCCGCGCCTAGACCTTAAGCAGAACCCCGCCTTCGAGGCCGGCGACATGGCCTACCTCGACACGCACTACTACGGTGGCGTCAAGAGCTACCACTGGGTGGCCTCCCCGCTCGCACTCGTGGGCGTCATCTGCAAAAAGGACGGTACCACCGTCGACATCAATATCGGCGACAAGGCGGACGACCCGGTCTTTACCATCTCCGACCTGCTGATCCACCTCTCGAGCGAGCAGATGTCCAAACCTGCCAAGGACGCCGTCGATGCCGAGATTCTCGACGTGATCGTGGGCGGCCGCCCCGTCAAGTTTGACGAGGACGACAAGGACGCCCCCAAGGAGCCCGTCAAGCAGATGTTCCTGGATATCCTCAAGGAGCAGTACGACGTCGAGGAGGAGGACTTCCTCTCCGCCGAGATCGAGGTCGTGCCCGCCGGCCCCGCCCGCGACATGGGCCTCGACCGCTCCATGATTCTGGGCTATGGCCATGACGACCGCGTCTGTGCCTACCCCTCCATGCTCGCCCAGATCAACGTCACCAACGTGGAGCGCACGAGCATCACGCTCATCGTCGACAAGGAGGAGATCGGTTCCGTGGGTGCCACCGGCATGACGAGTCGCTTCTTCGAGAACACCGTCGCCGAGATCATGATGCTCGCCGGCGAGGACAGCCCGCTGGCTCTGCGCCGCGCGCTCGCCCGCAGCCGTATGCTCTCCTCCGACGTGTCCGCCGGCTTCGACCCGGGCTATGCCGGCAAGTTCGAGACCAAGAACGCCGCCTTCATGGGTCGCGGCCTGTGCTTTAACAAGTACACGGGCAGCCGCGGCAAGGGCGGCTCTAACGACGCCGACGCCGAGTATGTGGCCCTCGTCCGCGACATCATGGACGAGGCCGGCGTGGACTTCCAGACCTGCGAGCTCGGCCGCGTCAACGCTGGTGGCGGCGGCACCATCGCCTACATCATGGCCAAGTACGGCATGAACGTCATCGACTCCGGCGTTGCCGTCCTGTCCATGCACGCCCTGTGGGAGGTCGCCAACAAGGCCGACATCTACGAGGCATATCGCGGTTACAAGGCCTTCATCGAGCGAGCCTAACCAACCCTTCATCAGTTGCGGTGAAATACGGACTAAACTGGCCCATAAACGGCCAAAACAGACCGTATTCCACCGCAACTTTTTTGGCAGAGGAGAGTCCATGCTGCAGGTCATCATTTCGCCCGCCAAGCAGATGCGCGCGGCCCAAGATGCTTTTGAAGTCCTGGGCATCCCACCCTTTGTGCGCGAGACGGCTCGCCTCCACCGCGCACTGCTAGATATCGAGCGGAATGAAGGCAGCGGCGGCCTGCAGGCGCTGTGGAACGTGAGTGACAAACTGCTGGGACCTTGCCTCAACACACTGCATGAGTTCGGGCCCATCCTGAAAAGCGGCGATCTCGACAATCCCGCACTCGCCCGTCACCTCTCCCCTGCCGTCATGTCCTATCACGGCATTCAATACCAGAGCATGGCACCCGAGGTGATGGATTCCGCACAGCTCGCATGGCTGCAAGACCATCTGTGGATCCTCTCCGGCCTCTACGGGTGCGTTCGTCCCTTTCATGCCGTCGAACCGTATCGGCTGGAGATGGGCGCGAAGCTTGTCGTCGACGGTGCCCGAGACCTCTACGCATTTTGGAGCGATAAGCTCGCGCGGGCTATCGCCCCGGCAGGCTCAAACACCACGATCGTCAACCTCGCCAGCGTAGAGTATGCCAAAGCCGTTCTGCCCCACCTCGCGGGCGACGCCACAGCCGTCACATGCCTCTTTGGCGAGGGCATCCGCAACGGGAAGCCCATCCAACAGTCGACCGCCAGCAAAAAGGCGCGCGGCTCCATGGTGCGGTGGATGGCAGAAAACAAGCTCGAGGATGCAAGCGAACTTACCGCATTCAATATCGGCTATCGGCACATCCCCGAGCTTTCAGACAAAAACACCCTGGTTTTCATGAACGCGCAGGCACTATAGGCCCGCCGTTTCCAAACACCCCGTTACTCCGCCAAGCCATCGGCCTTTGCAATCTCGCTCGTCGAGCCATCTTGGTAGGTAATCTTAACGTGCTCTACGTCGGATACCGTAACGCCCGACGGAGGTTCCAGACGCCACTCCGTCAGAGCGATATCCATGGTCGTGGGCACATCGCCCTGATCTTTGAGCTTCACCTTGAGTGTTTTGAGTGCCTCATCAAACGTCACGCGTTCGATTTCTTCGCCCGGAATAGACCCGCCGCTCAACTGCAGCTGCACAAACTCGTCGCGCGGATACCAATAGTCGCCCGGTGCGGCAACCGTGTTGCCACCAGAAACTTTCATGGTCATAATCGGCAGGGCATCGTCGGCTTCAAACCCCCAGGTGACGCCGCCACGACCGCCGAACGTCCAAATACAAAAGGCAATCACCAACACGGCAAGCACCGCAAAACCAATCGCGACAAGGCCATGGTGCGCACGGCTTTCCTCGGCCGATACATCCCATTGTGTCTCTCGATATAGATGCTTGTCTTCCATGTTCGCCTCCCCACAGGCACGCTTGTTGGCCCAATCGTACCCATTCAGGCTATACTTGAGCCCACCACATAAACGGGGAGCTTGCAGGACAAGACGGCAGGCTGAGACTGGGCGCGCCCGCCCTGACCCGCAAACCTGATATGGGTAATGCCAACGAAGGGAGCCGTGCCAATGAGCACACAGACCGAGCCCAAGCTCGTCACGCAAATCGACTTCGCCCGCGCCGGGCAGATCACACCGCAGATGAAGGAGGTCGCCGAGCGCGAGCATCGCGACCCCGAGTACATCCGCGAGCGCGTGGCCGACGGCCGCATCGCCATTCCCGCCAACATCGTGCACATCAAAAAGGGCATGCGCGCCTTTGGCGTCGGTGAGGGCTTGTCCACCAAGGTCAACGTGAACCTGGGCATCTCGGGCGACAAGGCCGATGCCGCCGAGGAATGGAAGAAGGTCAAGATCGCCGAGGACTTTGGCGCCGACGCCATCATGGACCTCTCCAACTCGGGCAAGACACGTCAGTTCCGCCAGCAGCTCATCGACGAGACGCCGCTCATGGTAGGCACCGTCCCCATGTACGACGCCATCGGCTACATGGAAAAGCCGCTGGTCAAGCTCACCAAGGACGACCTGTTCGAAGTCGTGCGCGCGCATGCCGAGGACGGCGTGGACTTTATGACCATCCACTGCGGCATAAACAAGTCGGTCACCAAGACCTTTAAGGAGACCGGCCGCCTGATGAACATCGTGAGCCGTGGCGGCTCACTGCTGTTTGGCTGGATGGAGGTCACCGGTAACGAGAACCCATTCTATGAGTTCTACGACGAGTTGCTCGAGATTTGCCACGAGTACGACGTGACGATTTCGCTCGGCGACTCCTGCCGCCCGGGCTGCCTCTACGACTCCAACGACGCCACCGAGACCGCTGAGATGATCGAGCTGGGCAAGCTGTGCAAGCGCGCTTGGGCCGCCGGCGTCCAGGTCATGGTCGAGGGCCCGGGTCACATGGCGCTCGACGAGATCGCCGCCAACATGAAACTGCAGAAGCGCCTGTGCCACAATGCTCCGTTCTATGTGCTCGGGCCGCTGGTGACCGATATCGGCGTGGGTTACGACCACATCACCGCTGCCATCGGCGGCGCTATCTCCGCCAGCTCCGGTGCCGACTTCCTGTGCTACGTGACACCGGCAGAGCACCTATGCCTGCCCAACGCCCAGGATGTGCTCGACGGCCTCATGGCCACCAAGATCGCCGCACACGCCGCCGACATCGCCAAAAAGGTGCCCCACGCCCGCGACATGGACGACAAGATGGGCCAGGCACGCCGCAAGCTCGACTGGGACGCCATGTGGAAGTGCGCGCTCGACCCGGTTACGGGCAAAAAGCGCTACGAGGAGTCCCCCGCCGCCACCGAGGGCACTTGCACCATGTGTGGCAAGATGTGCGCCGTCCGCACCGTCAACAAGATCTTCGAGGGCACCACGATCGACCTCGGCATGGAGGACTAGCCCTGTCGCCGCGGCCGCTTCTGGCGGTGAACTGGTGCCTGTCAATTGTTAACGTGTGAACATTTGCTTGCATTTGCGTAAAGATTGCATCGCCCGCCCGGGTTCGACATAGAGTCGGCCCGGGCATCTTTATAATGCTGGCTTATAGACCCATTTGATTCCGACCGAACAAGGGAGCGAACATGGATCGCAGTAAGGTACCTGCCGTTCTATCCATCGCAGGATCCGATTCCAGCGGTGGCGCCGGCATTCAGGCCGACATCAAGACCATCACGGCGCACCGCCTGTATGCCGAGACGGCCATCACCGCCATCACAGCGCAAAACACACTGGGCGTCACCGCCGTGCAGGATATCTCACCAGATATCGTAGCCGCGCAAATTGACGCCGTTTTTGACGATATCCGCCCGAGCGCCGTCAAGATCGGCATGGTTTCTTCTGTCGAGATTATCGATGTTATCGCCGACCGCTTGAGTGCCTGGAACGCGACAAACGTGGTAGTCGACCCCGTCATGGTAGCCACCTCGGGCGCACGGCTGATTGCCGAAGATGCCGCCGAAGCGCTCACCCGCCGCCTGTTCCCCCTAGCGACGGTTATCACGCCCAATATTCCCGAGGCCATGGCCCTGCTCGACTTCGAGGTCGACTCCGAGCGCACGCAGCAAAATGCTGCCATGCTCCTCACCCGCCGCTTTGGTTGCGCATCCCTCGTTAAGGGTGGGCATCTTGTCAACGAGGCCAACGATGTACTGGCCGAACCCGCTCCACTCGATGACGAGGGCAACCATCTGGGAGATCCACTCACCACGTGGTTCCGCCACAAGCGCATCGAGACCGACAACACGCACGGCACCGGATGCACGCTCTCGTCCGCCATCGCCTGCGCGCTGGCCCAGGGCATGGATCTTGCCGACGCCGTCAACGCCGGCAAGGCCTACCTGACAGGCGCTCTGGCCGCCGGCCTGGACATGGGCAAAGGCTCCGGCCCTGTCAACCACATGTGGCAGTATTAAGATTCGCAGCCCAAAACCACCGCAAAGGACACCTTTGTGGTGGTTCCCACAAACATCTCGATCTGTAACATTAACTCGGCGAAATCGACCCTAGATGTTACAGATCGAGACAAACGACCGATATCAACCTAAATAATCTTAATCTGTAACATCTAACCCGTTTTCGGCCTTACAACTGTTACAGATCAAAACAAACCAACGAAACAAGCCGTCGCAAGGGGAACTTCTGTACTGCTTTGGGTCGCGCTACTCACCAAGCATCTCTTGGAGCTTGGCTGCCACGGCGTGACCCAGGCTCTCGTGGCTTTCGGGCATCATATGCAGATAGTCGATATCGCCCGGCTCGGCAAACTCGGCGGCATTCAAAAAGTCGCAGTCAAACTGTTTAGCAGCATACGCATAGTATTCGGCAAAATGCTCCGAGGCCTCGACGGAGCGCTCGTCAAAGTCGGTCATGTACACATCGGCGATCTGCGGTTTAATCTTGATAGGCGCCATCAGCAGAATACGCGGGCAGGGCGCGGCTTCGGTCCAGGGAAACGCGCGGACGGTGCGAATCAGCGCCATGACACCGTCAGCGATATCGGCAGCCCCCACGCTAAAGACCGTCTTGCAGTCGTTGGTGCCCAGCATAATCACGATCGCATCCAGCGGCTTATGAGCCTCGAGCAGCATCGGCAACGCGCGGATGCCGTTAAGATTGGTATCCAGATGGCACATGTCGTCGCGTACCGTCGTGCGGCCGTTGAGGCCTTCTTCAATTACATGCCAGCCCTCGCCTAAGTCACGTTGGGCCACGCCGCACCAGCGCACATCCTGCCCATAGCGCACCGCGGTGCCGTCGCGCATGCCCGCCGGATCATAACCATAGGTGTTGCTGTCGCCAAAACATAGAACGTTTTTCATCGTAAACCCCTCGCTCGGTAAAAAGCCGACGGGAGCAACCTCCCCCGTCGGCACGACATATCCGTCAGCGCGTACCGATTACAGGTACTTGCGCCAGTCGTCGTCATCCTCGTCGTCCTCGGCAGCAGCCTGGGCCTGCTCGGCGGCACGGGCTGCTGCGGCGCGGGCGGCAACCTGAGCATAGGACTCCTCGTTGCGCTCGGGGAAGTTTGCCAGCACGTGCTCGAACTTGGCGAAGTCCTCGTCCCAGCGCGTAGAGGGCACAGCAAAGAAGACCTGCTTGACCTTGAAGTCGCCCGATGCGAGCTCCTTGCGGAAGAGCTCGGCCACGGCCTCGGCGTCAAAGCCGTTGTTGTCGCAGCCCCAAGCGCCCAGCACGAGCTTCTCGCGACCCAGCTCGTCGCAGATGGCAAGCACAAAGCGGATGCGATCGCGCAGAGCGTCCAGCAAGGCATCGTCGCTCACGCGGTACTCCTGGCGAGCACGCTTGGCGTTGGGTGCAGCGGCGACGATTACGTCGGCATACGCATGCACGTGGTTGCGGTCGAAGCGCACCGCAGGCACCACCAGCGCACGGTTGCGGTAAAGCTCGCAGTTGATGTTGCGGCGACGGTTCTCGCCGTACCATTTGCGCTGTTTATCGAGCACGTTGTACAGGTACGAATCGGCACAGAGCGTGGCCTCCTGACCCAGATAGCCCTGGATGTAGCCGCCGCCCGGGTTGGTGAACGAGGCAAAGGCGAGTACGGCCATGTCGCAGAATTGCGCGTAGCCTCGGCCGTTATCCAGAATGGCCTGCGTGGCAGAGGCGTCAAGCACGGTGACCTCGGGCAGGACCGGAGCGGGCTCCTCGGCGGGCTCGGACTCGGCTTCGGCGGCCTCCTCGACGGGCTCGGGCGCCACCTCGGTATCGACTGCAGCCTCGACCTCGGCGGCCTCGGGCTCCTCGGCAACCTGCTCCTCGGCAGCAGCAGCCACCTGGGCCTTGGCCTTCATCGCCGCGACAAAACCGGCAGGCATACCATCGAACTCGCACACGCCGGCAAGCGAACGCTCGATGTCCTTGGCGCAGGCCTCGGACACAGCCGCCACATGGCGCTCGGCGGCCTTGGCACGCGCCTCGCGCTTGGGATTGGGCTGACCCGTTCGGTTGGACCTGCGGTTACGGTTCCTGTTGTCGACGTCTGCCATACGTGGCCACCTTTCCTGTCGCTGCCGCTATCGGCTTTTTCCCATCCATGATACCCCGCCGCGCACAAAAAAGACGGCCCCGAAGGACCGCCTTTCGCATCGTTTTACCGTGTCCGGCAGGAAGCGTCGCAATGCCGCGTTTTAATCGCGACGGCCGAGGATGTTCAAAATGCGCAGGAACACGTTGATAATATCCACGAACAGGTTAGAGGCCATAAGCACGGCGTTGGGCAGTGTGGGCGGCACCGTCGTGGCAACATAGGTGTCATAGCCAATAAACCCGGCGAACACCACGATCACGATCAGGTCGGTGATGGACTGCGAAACGCCCATGAACATCAGCACGACCTCAACCAGAATCGTGGCGAGCAGAATGCCAAAGCCGATGCCATATACGCGCTGGAAAAACTTGGGGAACGTCACGCCCAAGGCGCCAAAGACAAAGGTGATGGCAGCGGTGGCGATAAAGGCGGTGTTGATGGTGGGCAGGTCATAGTTGGCAAGGCCAAACGACGCGGTCAGGCCAAAGGTGCTCGCAAAGATCACGTAACCCACGAGCGACAGGCCCACGGACTGTTTGCTGGCAGCAGCCGACATCATGACGATGCCGACAATAGTCAGGATAAACGAGCCAAAGACCAGTGGCAGGGCAGCGCCGCTCATCATCATGCGGGCAAACGCCATGGTGCTCGTAAAGTAAGCACCAGCGCCCATGGCACAAAAGCCCAAGAAGATGAGGGCAGACATGGAAAGATTGTACGCACGCGGCGACATCTCCTTGGCACGGCTTGCGCCAGTTTCGATGGGGCCGTTCTGATAGCCCTGGATATCGTTCATACTTCGTCCTTTCACAAAGCGCCGTGAAAGACGGCGCAGCAGATGACAAGATTCCTGTCATTGTACCCGAATGCCGCACGTCCTTACCTACGGCGCTCGCCCTCGAGCGTGCGATCAAAGGCCCAGACCCACCAACGCATCACGTGTGCCTGCGAGCCGTCCGCCCGCTCGCGCGTCTGGTCCTCCAGATACAACTCGGTCGCGTGCCCGCCAAAACGCACCTTATAGGTCGCCGTACGGATGCCGTGGACCGTCAGGCCAAACCCGGTGGTCGAGATAATTTCATCGATTGTAAAACAACGTCCGTCGACCCAGCAGACGGTGACCGGCACGACTTGTCCGCCCGCGAGGATGCGAGCCACGACGTCCACATACTGCTTGTGTACGCGCCGAGTTTTGCCGTCTGTCTGTCGATATTCCATGCCCCTATTATCGAACGCATGTTTGCATGTTGTAAAGCGAACAGACTGTGGTTTTGGAGTGTCGTAGTAATCGCACGTGTCCGCATGGCGTGTTAGCAAAAAGAACACCCGCGGTCAACAGGGCTAATATTCAATTTTAGTGCCAAAAAGTTCACTTCTCCCATCAGAACTCGGTAAAGAGACCCGCAGGAGGTGATACGATTTATCATGTTTTTGTAACGTGTCTGCAAACTTCGAGAAAGCCCATATATGGACGTAACGTTCTCAACCTTCCTCGGCCAAATTGTGTCGAACCCAGTCCTTGCCGTCACCGTGATCCTCGCGTTGGGCGCCATCTTCGTCAATGGATGGACCGACGCGCCCAACGCCATCGCGACCTGCGTCACTACGCGTTGCATGCCCGCCCGCGCCGCCATTCTCATGAGCGCCGCATTCAACTTCCTCGGCGTGCTCATCATGACGCACTTTAACGCGAGCGTCGCCAACACCATCTCACATATCGTCGACTTTGGCGGAAACAGCACCATGGCGCTCGCCTGCCTATGCGCGGCGCTGTTCTCCATCGTCGTCTACGGCGCCACAGCGTCGCGTTTTGGCATCCCCACCTCGCAAAGCCACAGCCTTATCGCCGGCCTGACCGGTGCCGCCATCGCCCTCGGCGGTGCGAGCAGCGTCAACGTCCACGAGTGGATGAAGGTCATCTACGGCCTGGCGCTCTCCATCGGCCTGGGCTTTGTCATGGGCTGGGTCCTGTGCAAGCTCGTCTCGATTCTTTTCGCCGCCGCCAACAGGCGACGTGCCAATGTCTTCTTTAAATACGCTCAGATCGCGAGCGCTGCGGCCATGAGCTTTATGCACGGCGCGCAGGATGGACAGAAGTTCATCGGCGTGCTCTTTTTAGGCGTGGCCTTTGCCAGCGGCCAGACGAGCGTCGGCGATGCAGGCATCCCCATCTGGATTATGCTGCTGTGCTCGGCCACTATGGGTATCGGCACCAGCGTGGGCGGCGAGCGCATCATCAAGTCCGTCGGCCAGAGCATGGTCAAGCTCGAAAAGTATCAGGGCTTCTCCGCCGACCTGGCGGGCGCCGCAAACCTGCTGCTTGCCACCCTTACCGGCATCCCCGTGTCCTCCACACACATCAAGACCTGCGCCATCATGGGCGTCGGTGCCGTCAAGCGCCTCTCAGCCATCAACTTCGGCGTCGTCAAGGACATGATGTTCACCTGGTTCTTCACCTTCCCCGCCTGCGGACTCATCAGCTTTGTCATGGCCAAGCTGTTCATGATGTTCCTCTAGTCAAACCGAACGTCCATCCGGACCGCATTACTTCGCCCACCCGTCTTCGCCTCGAAAGGACCCACCCATGGCAAAGAAACCCGATTCGTTCTACTTTGATAACTACGTTGCCTGCGCCGACCTCGCCGTTCAGGCAGCCGAGCTGCTCACCAAGATTTTTGAGAACTTTGACCCCGCGCAGATCCACGACATGCTCGATAAGATGCATGCGATTGAGCATGCGGCAGACAAGAAGCACCACGAGCTCGAAGACGCCTTGCTCACCGCCTTTATCACCCCGCTCGAGCGCGAGGATCTGGATCTGATGAGCTGCTCACTCGACACCGTGCTCGACCGCATCGAGGGCGTCGTGCAGCGCGTCTACTTCACCAACATCCAGAGCATCCATCCCGACGCCATCGTCATCGCTCACAAGGTGACTGACGCCTGCCGCGCCATGAAAGACCTGATGGTCGAGCTGCCCAACTACCGCAAGTCCAAGACCCTGCGCGAACTCGTCATCCAGATCAACACCATCGAGTCCGAAGCCGACGAGCTCTATATCAACGCCATGCGCAACCTGCACGTTAACGGCAAGGACCCGCTCGAGGTCATCGCCTGGCGTGACGTGTACGCCTTCCTGGAGTACTGCGCTGACTGCTGTGAGAATGTGGCCGATGTTGTGGATTCGATTGTCATGAAGAACAGTTAATTGGGGGTACGTGCCCCGGCGGTCGCGGGCCCGGCCACTAATAACCTTTTTCACTCCGGCTGCAAGCAGAGTCGTTCAAAAGGTTATTAGTGGCCGGGCCCGCTCCCTTACGTACCACCATTGGGAACTTTGGCTGATAGTTATAGCGCAATGGGGGTTTGGCTGAAGGGACCTTTGGTATCCGTTCGGACACTTTGGCCCTCGATGAGCGTTTGGCTGATTGCTGCTTTGGGTACCGTTTGGGTTACTTTGGGTTTGTTTGATTTTTAATTGTTGGAGGGCTTGTATGTCTTATTTGGATCTGGCTCGGGATCGGTATTCTTGTCGTTCTTTTGAGAATCGTTCTGTGGAGCAAGCTGTTGTGGATGCCATTGTTGAGGCTGGGCGTATTGCTCCTTCTGCTTGTAATAACCATCCAACCCGTGTGATGGTGTTGGATACGCCTGAGCTTCTGGAGAAGGCTGCTGCTTGTCAGCCTCGGTTTGCTCGTGATGGGTCTATCTTTGGCGCTCCGCTTATCTTCCTTATTTGCAGCGTTACCGATGATGCTTGGGTGCGCCCGTATGATCAGATGAATTCCAGCGAAATCGATACATCCATCGTTTGCGATCAGATGATGATGGAGGCCACCGAGCAGGGCCTGGGAACGTGCTGGGTATGCCATTTTAAGCCAGAGGTGGCACAGGAGCAGTTCAATCTGCCCAAGGGCGTTTATCCCTATCACATGCTTGTCTGTGGCTATCCTGCCGACCACATCGCCGACCCCGAGCATCGCGAGGCCCGTACCATTCCCCTCCCCAACTTCCTCCTCAAGTAGTTTTTTGGCACATGCCCTAAAACCTACCTTTTACCGCTCACCCATTCGCCGAGTTCTGCGCCACAATGTGCAGGGCTCGGTTTTTTATGTTACGCGCCCCTGCACAGTCATAAAAAAGGACCCGCAAGCTGCGGGTCCTTTCTAGGCACTAAATTGTAGGCCGAATGTTAGTCCAGGTCGTCGGCAGCAAAGTTGTCGATCGGGGCGAAGGGATCGGCCACGGGGACAACCGGGTCAGCGACGGGCAGCGGCTCGGCGGGAACAGTCACTGCAGGAGAAGCGGCAGAACCGACCGGCGTGGAGGCCATCAGATCGGCCGGGAAGGAATTCTGGGCATCGTCCATGAAGTGCTGGATGAGCTTGAGATACTCTGCCTTGAACTCCTCACGGGAAGCCTTGAGACGATCGATCTCCTCGAGCTCGGCCTGCTTCTCGGTCAGAGCCTGGCGGATAACCTCGCGGGCCTTGGCGTCAGCCTCGTTGCGGATACGCTCAGCGTTCTCGTTGGCATCGTTGACGATGGTCTCAGCGGTCTGCTGGGCAGCGATCAGGGCAGCGGAAATCTGGCGCTCCTGAGCGGAGAAGTCAGGGGCGGGAGCAGCCACGGGGGCGGCAGGAACGGCCTGGGCGGTGGCATCCTGAGCTTGGGCAAGCTGAGCCTGCGCATCGGCAAGCTGCTGCTCGGTAGCAGTCAGACGACCCTTAAGGTCGACGATCTTAGCGAGCATAGCGTCAACCTCGGAGGACAGCGTCTCCAAGAAGACGTCGACCTCAGCAGGATCGTAGCCACGCTTGGCCTCAGAGAAAGTCTGAGCCTGGATGTCTGCAGGGGTAATAGCCATAACAAGTCTCCTTTTTCATCGCCTCGGCGCTACACGCCCGACGTAAGTTACTAAGTCAGTTCTACACGAGTATACCTATAAGAAGCTGCAGAACCAGCCTCTGCACCAACTGCAACGCAATAATCGCAACGACCGGCGAAAAATCGATACCGCCCATCGGCGGGATGAAACGACGGAACAGGTTGAGCCACGGACCGCACACGCTATCAAGCACCGCGGCAATATCCTGAAGCAAACCACCCTGCTTCATGGGAATCCACGTCATAAAGCAGTAGACGACAATGAGCGTGGAATAGAAGTTGAACAGCGTGTTGACCAGCTGGACGATAGTGTAGATGTTGATGGGAATCTCCTCGTCTTGTCTTTACTTAAGGTAGCCGTCGGCACGGAGCTTTTTGAGGTCCGAATCCTTGACCTCGCAACCGGCGGGCAGCACCATAAACACGCGATCGCCCACCTCTTTGACTGTGGCGCCCAGGCCGCAGGCAAAGCCGTAAGAGAAGTCCAGGACGCGCTTGGCGACCTCGGTACGAACGCCCACAAAAATCAGCGCGACAGGCTGCTTGGTGCGCACGCGACGCACGACGGTCTCTACGTCGTCATAGCTCTCGGGGCGCAGGACATAGGCCGGCAGCTGCGGCGTAGCGTTGATGATGTTGCTCGCATACGCCGAGGCATCGCTCGGTGAGGGAGCAGGTGCGGGGGCAGCAGCGCGGGCACGCGTGCTCTCGGCGTAGCTCGACGGCGTGTCGTAGGCACCGGGACGATAACCGCCCGCAACCGTCTCCTGCGAGCGCGACGGCGGGTTGTAGGTCGTAGCGTGGCGAGAATCGTCGCCGACCAGCTGACCGGAGCGCGTGTACACGGCCACCGACTCGGCCTCGCCGCGGCGCGTCTGACCCAACAGGCCGTTGCTCGGCTCATCCTGGGTGTAGAAGCCCTCGCCCGAGGCACCGCTGTAACCGTTGTTCTGGTAGCCATCGTCATAGCCGTCATCGTAGCCGTAGTCGTCGTCCTGACCATAACCCTGGTCGTAACCCTGCTGGCCGCCCAGGTGCATCTTATTTTTAATCTCGTCAAGGAAGCCCATGGTTGTGTCCTCTCGCGGTTTAGTGCAGGCGCTCTGATAATCAGTGCGCACTTCAGAGCCTTATTTTACTGCAAACTCCGGGCTAAATACTACCCTGCCCAGGCGAACGAGCGTAGAGCCTTCCTCAAGGGCAGGCTCAAAGTCCTCGCTCATGCCGCAGGAAAGTTCGGGCAGGCTCAGGTCGGAGTGCGTCGCCTCAAGCTCATCCCTTAGTTCGCGAAGTCCGGCAAAAGTGCGGCGCGCCACATTCTTATTCCCCCGGGGCGCCATAGTCATAAGGCCCTGCACACAAATTCCCTCAAGCTCCGCAAGCTCACCTGCGGCGCCTCGGACCTCGTCGGGCGAAAAGCCTCCCTTCGACTCCTCACCACTCACATTGACCTCAATGAGCACACGCTGGGGGCCGACGAGCTCGCCTGCCTCAATCTTGCGAACAGCACGGCTCGAGATCGCCTGCGCCAGATGCAGCGAACCCACCGAGTGAATCAGCTCGGCTGAGCCCAGCACCGCATTGATCTTATTGGTCTGCAGGTTGCCGATCATATCGAAGCGCACCTCGGGCAGCTCCGGATGCTCCGCCAGACCCGTGAGCTTGCGAACCAGCTCCTGCGGGCGGTTCTCGGCAAAATGGCGATACCCCGCCTGGATGGCGGCAACGGTCTCATCGACACCAACGGTCTTGGACACGGCAATGAGGCTCGCGGCGTCGTGGGGACGGCCCGCGCGATCGAGCGCCGCATAAAAACGTTCCAGAATCTGCTCGCGGCGAGCGCGCATCAAGTCCAAATAGTTATCCATTGCCAATCGCCTCCGCTGACAGCCAAACAAGTAGTCCCATGCTAACGCAAGAGCGCGGCCCCGCATGTGCAAGGCCGCGCTCACTTAGGTATTTACAATCTTTCGACGAACGGGGTTACTTACTCCTCGTCGTCCTCGCCATCGTCCTCATCCTCAAGATGATCGAGCAGGTAGCGAAGACCCTCGCTGACCTCGTTAACGGGCACCTTGGCAACGTAGCGTGCATCGACGGCGGGCCTCATGATAACACCCTCGCCCGAAGGCACGCGCATGCTCTCGAGCTCATCCTCATCAGTGCAGGCGATATCACCGGCAGTCATACGCTGTCCGGTCAACAGGAAGGTCAGACGGCAGGCGGCATCGATGGAAATCGAGGCGATGCGATCGAGATAGCGCGATACCATGATGGCGCGGCGCAGGTCGTCATAGTTGCTGTCGTCGTCCATAAAATCGCCCGTGTCCATGCGGTTAAAGGTGCGGAAGAACTTCTCGTAGGCGGCGTGCACTGGCTCGTCCTCGACGGCCAAGTTGCAGATGATGGACATGTCGTTGGTGACGAGCGCAGAAAGCGAAGAGCCCAGTACCTGGTAGACGGCCTCAGCCTCGGCCTCGACCGTGCCGACAAGCTCCTTGGGCAGCGAGATGTCGGCCTTGATCATATGACGCGTGGCGCGGCAAATCTGGCGAACCTTATCGGTCATGCGCTGCAGGTTAAAGTCGACGTAGATGATCGTCTGCAGCAAGCGGAAGTCGGAGGCGACCGGTGACTGCGTGGCAATCAGGTTGTAGCAGACGGCCTCCAGGTTGGCGCAGCGTGCGTCAATCGAAAGCGTGCGCTTCTTGGTCTTGGTGGCGAGCTTGCGGTCGTCGGTCACATAGGCCTTCACGGCATCGTGGAGGGCCAGATCGACGGCCTCGTAGATGCTCAGCATCTCGTGACGGGCCTCGATGAGCTGACGGGAAAACAGTTTGCGCATGGTTCACTCCAATCAGTTGGGTGCGGTCATGCCGCCCGCACAGTGAATACGCACCGGACCAGATCCGATCGGCCTGGGACTAGTCGCACCGATCAGCCAAAGCGGCCGGTGATATAGTCTTCCGTCCGCGAGTCTACCGGGCTGGTGAAGATCGCGTCGGTTTGACCATACTCGATGAGCGTAGCGGGCTCGCCGGCAACTTCCTGCAAGAAGAATGCGGTGTAGTCGCTAATGCGAGCTGCCTGCTGCATTGAATGCGTGACGATGATGATCGTCATCTCGGGCGCCAGCTCGGCCATCAGATCCTCGACCTTAGAGACGGACGTGGGGTCGATGGCGGAGCAGGGCTCGTCCATCAGAAGGACATCGGGTTGCACCGCAAGCACGCGCGCGATGCACAGACGCTGCTGCTGACCGCCCGAGAGCGCCAAACCATCCTTGTTGAGCTGATTGGATACCTCTTTCCAGAGGTTGGCGCGCTTGAGCGATTCTTCCACGATGTCATCGAGGTCACTTTTGCTAGTCACGCCCTGCAGACGAGGGCCAAAGGCGACATTCTCGTAGATGGATTTGGGAAACGGGTTGGGCTGCTGAAAGATCATGCCCACGCGGCGACGGAGGTCGACCGGGTCGACACCCTCGGCATAGATATCGTTGCCGTCGAGCGTCATGGTGCCCTCGACGCGCGTGCCCTCGATCAGGTCATTCATGCGGTTGATGCAGCGCAAAAACGTCGACTTGCCGCAGCCCGAAGGGCCAATGAAGGAGGTGATGGCGTTTTTGGCGATGTTGAGGTCAAGCCCCGTCAGCGCATGAAAGTCACCGTACCAAAAGTTGAAATCCTTGGCCGTAATGGCCGCTTGCTCCAACGCGGGAGCGGACTGATAAACGGACATGGGACTCCTTAACTAGCGACGCTTGCGCGACAGGAAGCGCGCAAACAGGTTGAAGGCCAAAATGATCACCATCAGCAAGAGCGCGGTGCCGTAGGCTGCGTTCATGTTGATGCCGTCGTTGGCAAGCAGGTACAGGTGAACGGTCATGGGACGACCGGAATCGAGCGGCGAAATAGGTAGATTGATGGCCTGGCCCATGGTGTAGAGCACCACGGCGGTCTCGCCGATGGCACGGCCGATGGCGAGGACGATGCCCGTGGCAATGCGGCCAAAGGCCGAAGGAAGCACGATCTTGGAGACGACCTGCCACTTGGTAGCGCCCAGGCCGTACGCGCCCCAACGGATATAGCGCGGAACGGCGCGAATGGCTTCTTCGGTGGTGCGCATGACGATGGGAAGCATCAAGAGCGCGAGCGCCAGGGCGGCCGAGACCATCGAAAGGCCCAGGCCCATAGCCTCGACAAACAAGGCGTAGCCAAACAGGCCCATAACGATGGAGGGCACCGAGGCCAAAGCGTCAGCAGCGTAGCGAATGAGCTCGACGACCTTGCCCTGCTTGGCGTACTCGGCCAGATAGACGGCTGCCAGCACAGCGATCGGCGTGCAGATAAGCATGGCGAGCGCCGTCACGTAGACGGTCGAGACGATCGTGGGCCAAATTCCGCCCTCGGCGTTGACGCCCTGGGGCCAACCGAAGATAAAGTCGAGCGAGATGTGTGGCAGGCCGTTGATGACCACGTAGGCGATGATAGCGACCAGCACCAGCGTGGTGATGTAGGCAGCGGCACGAAACACGCCAAGCATGATCTTGTTGGACAGGTCCTTGTTGATGCGGCCCTTCTTGCCGTGGGAAAGGGCACGCTTGATGCGCTCGCGCGACGAGGTCGTATCGACCGTCGTGTCAACGGAATCGGACATAGCCTACCCCCTCTTCTTCTTGGAAATCAGACGGACGATACCCACCAGCGTGGCGGAGATGATAAACAGGACCACACCCATGCCGAACAGCGCCGAGCGGTGCAGACCCGAGGAATAGCTCATGTCGAGCGCAATCTGGCTCGTGAGCGTCGAGATGGGGCTCGCAATGCTGTCGGGAATAACCGGGGCGTTACCTACGACCATGAGCACGGCCATGGTCTCGCCGATGGCACGGCCCATACCCAGCACGATGGCATCAACGATACCCAGCTTCGCGGCAGGTAGCACGACCTTATAGATGGTCTGCCACTTTGTGGCGCCCATGGCATACGATGCCTCGCGAATGCCCATGGGAATGGAATTGAGGGCATCGATGGTGAGCGTGGTGATGGTAGGGACGATCATGATGGCGAGCACAAACCACGCCGTCAGCGCACCAAAACCAAGGCCGCCGGTCAGTTGTGCGATAAACGGGCGGATGATGATCATGCCGAAAAAGCCGTAGATGATAGAAGGGATGCCGGCCAGCAGGTCGACGGCGGGGCTGATGAGCTTGCGCACGCGCTTGCTGGCAATCTCGACCAGGTAAACGGCCGTACCCACGCCCAGCGGCACGCCCATGGCGAGCGCACCGACGGTCACCAGACCTGAGCCGGCAAGCAGCGACATGATGCCGTAGTGGCCCTCAGAGGGCGCCCACGTAAAGCTAAAGAAGTCCGCCAGACCGATGTCGGTAAAGACGGGCAGCGCCGAGTACGTGGTAAAGACAAAAATCAGGATGACGGTAACGACCGCCAAGAACGCGCAGGCAAAGAAGATCCACTGCAGCGCCTTCTCCTTGATATAGGTACTGCGCGATACGAGCGCCAGCTCGCGCTTCTTGGGTGCCTGAGCATTCTGCTCAGTCTGGGAGTTTTCCTGTGCTTCCATGCTACTCACTCCCCTTCTCGTCGTTGGTGACGGGAATAAAGCCCGCCTCGCGAATCTGCTTGTCCATCTTTTCGGACGTCACATAGTCGATGTAATCCTGCGCCTGCTGCGAAGGCGCACCCTTCACAAAGAAGTAAAGGTCGCGCGAGATGGGATAGCCGCCACTCGCGACCGTCTTCTCGGACGCCTCAACATGATTGACCGAGACGGCCTTGACCGAGGTCTTGGCGTTGAGGCTATCGACGAAGCCCAGCGAAATGTAGCCGATGGCCCCACGCGAACGAGATACCACGTCGCGCACCTGGCCCGTACCCGAAAGAACAGCCGAGCGGCGATCGAACGGCGTGCCATCCATCACGATGGTACGGAAGGCCTCGCGCGTACCGGACGCCTCGTCTCGGTTGATGACCTGAATCCTCAGGTCCTCGCCACCGACCTCTTTCCAATTGGTAATCTTGCCGGCGTAGATATCGCGGAGCTGCTCGGTCGAGAGGTTATCGACGGGGTTGTCGTCGTTCACGATGACCGCAATACCGTCGTGGGCAATGACGATGGGAGTCAGGCCCAGATCCTGTTCGTCGGCATTGAGTCCACGGGAGGAGCTGGCGATATCGGCCGTGCCAGCGCTGACGGCCTCGATCCCAGCGGAAGAACCCAAACCGGAAACGAGCACGTCGATGCCGGTCTCCTCCTTAAAGCCCTCGGCCGCAATCTCGGCGATAGGAAGGCAGGTCGTGGAGCCGGCCACGGTAATGGAAGAGCTAGAAGATCCCGAAGAACAGGCGCACAGCGTAAGCGTAAGCACAGCGGCGCTCAGGACCGATACGATCTTTCTCATAGCATCACGCCGATCGCAGCATGGCGCCCACAGGTGCCGTCCTCGTTACGGTAGGAATAAAAGCGGTCGTTCTGACGCACGGTCGAAAGCTGGGTATCCACGATATTATCCGCGTCGACACCGACATCTACCAGCGCCTCGCGAATGGCAGCGGAAAGATCGAGCATGCGAGAGGTATTCGCATCGATGCAAGAGAACTCGGCGGCAAAGCGATCCATGAGTTCCTGGGATACCTCATATTCGTCACCCAAGATATGGGGGCCGATATAGGCGGAAACGTCGCTCGCATCGCAACCGGCAGCATCGCAAAGCGCCTGGCACGCCTTGGCGGAAATACGTGCAATCGTGCCCTTCCAACCGGAGTGCACCACGGCAAATCCGCCGGGGGCCACCAGCACCACGGGAACGCAGTCGGCAAAGCAGAGCAGCACGGGCACGTTATGCGCCGTGCAGACGATGGCATCACAGCCCTCGGCAATCTGCTCGCGAACGTCCTCAAGGTCATCGGCGCCGTTCGAGGTCACCGCAACGATATGATCACCATGGACCTGATTGGGAACGAGCAGGTTGTGCTCGCACTCGGCGGCACCCATAGCCTCGAGCGCACGACGACGATTTTCTTGAACAGCAAAGGGGTCATCGCCAACATGCGAGCCCAAGTTGAGTGAGGAGTACGCATCTTCGGAAACGCCACCGGCACGCTCGGTGAAGGCAAAGCGAACATCGGATGTCGCGCCCTCCACCAACGTAACTCCATCATGGTCGACACGCGAAACTTTGTCCGCACGTGCTGCCATACTAAAGCCTCCTAATAACACAAGTACCGCGGCATCGCCGCTACAGCCCGCGTTTATACGGCTGTCATACTTCTCTAAAAGGATACCTGCTGCGCTGGAGGCAATCGTAAAGGGAACGTAAAGAGATTGGAGGTTCTAGTTTACAAAGTCGAAATCAGAACCACCCTTAAAACTGTCTCTTATACACATCTCCGAGCCCACGAGAC
>UQXA01000024.1 GCA_900544865.1 uncultured Collinsella sp.
ATAAGGTCGATCGCGAGTTCCGCACGAGCCGGAGAGCACTTAATGTGCTCTCCGTGCGAGTCAGGACTGCCCGAGCAGGCGACCTTATATATTTGCCCTCCCCGGGGCTCCTCGCCCGAACCCCTCAGCTAGTTCTTCAGCGAGTTCAGCGGCGCCGGGAAGCGTCCACCGCGGTGGGCAAGCACGGTGCCGGCGTTGGGGTTCACCGGCATGATGGGCGCACGGCCAAACAGGCCGCCGTACTCGACGCAGTCGCCCACGCCCTTGCCGATGGCGGGAATCACGCGGACGGCCGTGGTCTTGTTGTTGATAACGCCGATGGCCATCTCGTCGGCGATGATGCCGGCGATGGTCTCGACCGAGGTGTCACCAGGGATGGCGATCATGTCCAGGCCAACGGAGCACACACAGGTCATGGCCTCGAGTTTCTCGAGCGAAAGCGCACCGGCCTCGACGGCGGCGATCATGCCGGCATCCTCGGACACGGGGATAAAGGCGCCGGAGAGACCGCCCACGCTGGAGCTGGCCATGACGCCGCCCTTCTTGACGGCATCGTTGAGCATGGCGAGCGCGCAGGTCGTGCCCGGGCCACCGCAGGTGCCCACGCCGATGATCTCGAGGATGCGCGCGACGGAGTCGCCGATGGCAGGCGTGGGAGCCAGCGAGAGGTCGACAATGCCCTTCTCGACACCCAGGCGATGGGCGGCCTCGCGGCTCATGAGCTCGCCGGCACGGGTGATCTTAAAGGCGGTCTGCTTAATCTTCTCGGCGACCTCCATCATCGATGCGGAATCGGGCAGCGTCTCCAGGGCTGCGGCCATAACGCCGGGGCCCGAAACGCCTACGTTGATGACGGCGTCGGCCTCGCCACCGCCGTGGACGGCGCCCGCCATAAACGGGGAGTCCTCGACCATGTTGGCAAAGCAGACAAATTTGGAAGCGCCGACGGAGTCCTGGTCGGCCGTGAGCTTGGCGGCGTCGATGATGGTCTGGGCGGCCATGAGCACGGCGTCCATGTTGATACCGGCGCGCAGGCTGGCGACGTTGACGCTGGAGCAGACGCGGCTCGTGGTGGCGAGCGCCTGAGGGATGGACTGGATGACGCGGCGGTCGGCGTCGCCGATGCCCTTCTGGACGAGCGCGGAGAAGCCGCCCAGGTAATCGATGCCGAGCGTCTCGGCCGCGCGGTCGAGGGCATGCGCGATGGGGGTGAGGTCCTCATCCTTGCAGCACGCGGCGATCTGGGCCACCGGGGTGACGGAAACGCGCTTGTTGACGATGGGGATACCGTACTCGCGCTCGAGGTTCTCGGCGGTCTCGACCAGATGCTCAGCCGTGTGCGTCACGTGGTCGTAGATCTTCGTGCACATGCGGTCGAGGTTCTCGTCACCGCAACCCATGAGCGAAACACCCATGGTGATGGTCCTGATGTCGAGGTTCTGCTCCTCAACCATGCCGCGGGTTTCCGCGATTTCTGCGGGCGTGATCGCCATCCTTGCGCTCCTATCTGCCAAAACGAGCATAGTCTTATCTATTCTAACGTGCCGCACGTGCCAAGTGGCGCATGCGGCACGTTTTGGTGCTCGGTTGTTTCCGTTGTGTTACTGCCCAAAGACCTCTTCGGCGATACGAGCGCTTTCGGCGGCGTCCTTGGCGTAGTAGTCCGCACCGATCTGCTTGGCGTATTCGGGGGTGAGCACGGCGCCGCCCACGATGATCTTGACGCCCGGAACCTCGGCATGGAGCAACTTGATGGTCTCCTCCATGGCGACGACTGTGGTAGTCATAAGCGCCGAGAGGCCGACGAGTTTGATATCGCGCTCCTTGACGGTCTTGAGTACCTCCTGCGGATCGACGTCGCGGCCCAGGTCAAAGACGGTGTAGCCGTAGTTGTCGAGCAGCATTTTGACGATGTTCTTGCCAATATCGTGGATGTCGCCCTTGACGGTGGCCACGCAGATCTTGCCCTTGTCGGCAATCTCGCCGGCGGGCATCAGGCGCTTGATGGTGTCGAAGCCCACGCGTGCGGCCTCGGCCGAGGCCATAAGCTGCGGCAAGAAGAACTTGCCCTGGTCAAAGAGGACGCCAACTTCGTCGAGGGCGGGGATAAAGTGATTGTTGATGAGGTCCATGGCGTCGTGGTCTGCCAGCAGACGCTCGGTCTCGGCAGCGATCTCGCCTTTGCGGCCCGAGACGACCATGCGACGAATCGGGTCGTCGTTGCCGTCGGTGCCGGCGGTGCCCGCGGCAGGCGCGGTATCACTCGATGCGGCCTGAGCTGCTGCCGGGTTTGCGGCGATCTTATACGGATCGGTCCAGCCGGCGTAGCGCTCGATGTATCCGGTCGAGCCCTCGTCCTCAACGCTCAGGACGCGATAGCTGTAGACGGTATCCATAAAGCGCTTGGAGCCCGGGTTCATGATGGGGGCGTCCAGACCCGCGCCAAAAGCGGCAGCCAAAAAGACCGAGCCCAGCAGCGGGCGGGCAGGCAGGCCAAAGCTGATGTTCGACACGCCGAGCGCGCATTTGACGCCCAGACGCTCCTTGCACAGGGACATGGCGCGTAGGATCTGCTCGGCCTGGCGTTGATTGGTCGAGGCGGTCATGACCAGGCAGTCGATGAGGATGCGGTCCGGTCCGATGCCGTAACGGGCGGCCTCGGCCACGATGTGCTCGGCGATGGCGAAGCGAGCCTCGGCGGAATCGGGGATGCCGCCTTCGTCGAGCGTAAGGCCGACAACGTTGGTGCCGTAGTGGGCGACCAGCGGGAAGATCTCGTCCATGATCTGCTGCTTGCCATTGACCGAGTTGATGATGGGCTTGCCGGCGTAGCGGCGCACGGCGGCCTCGACGGCTGCGGGGTCGGTGGAGTCGATCTGCAGCGGCAGCAGCGTGGACCCCTGGAGCTGTTCGGTCGCCTGTTGGATGATCTTGACCTCGTCGATCTCGGGCAGGCCCACGTTGACGTCCAGGATGTCGGCGCCCTGTTCCTGCTGGCTGATGCCCTGGCTCACGACGTAGTCCAGGTCGCCGTCGCGCAGGGCCTGCTGCAGGCGCTTTTTGCCGGTGGGGTTGATGCGCTCGCCGATGACGGCGATCTTGTGGCCGTCGCAGGGAAGGTCCACGACCGTTTGAGCGCTCGTGACCGACATGCTGGGCTTGCGGCGGCGCGGGCTGGGCGTGTGGTTATCGATAAGCGTGCGCAAGGCCGCCATGTGCGCCGGCGTGGTGCCGCAGCAGCCGCCCACGACGCTCACGCCGTCGGCGATCATGCCGGCGACGGCTTCGGCGTATTCGGGGGCCTGGATATCAAAGACGGTATTGCCGTCGTCGTCCACGTGGGGCAGTCCTGCGTTGGCCTGCACCATAACAGGCTTGTCGGTAACGGTGAGCATACGCGCGGCGAGTCCTCGGAGCTCGGCCGGTCCTTGGCTGCAGTTGATGCCCAAAACGTCGGCGCCGATGGCGTCGAGCGTGATGGCGGCAACCTCGGGACTCGTACCCAGGAATGTGCGACCGTCTTCCTCGAAGGTCATGGTGGCAAAGACGGGCAGGTCGGAGTTCTCGCGGCAGGCGAGGACGGCCGCCTTGATCTCGGCCAGGTCGGTCATAGTCTCGATAATAAAGAGGTCCACACCCGCGGCGACGCCTGCGCGCACTTCCTCGGTAAAGAGGTCATAGGCCTCGTCGAAGCTGAGGGTGCCCAGGGGGCGAAGCAGCGCGCCGATGGGGCCGATGTCACCGGCGACGTAGCGGGCGCCGGCCTCGCGGGCACAGGCGACGGCCGCGGCAAAGACGTCTGCCACGGTGGCGGCACCGTCGAGCTTGTGGGCGTTGGCGCCAAAGGTGTTGGCGGTAATCACGTCGCAGCCAGCCTCGACATATTGACGTTGGATATCGGTGATAACCTGGGGTTCCTCAAAGTTGAGCAGCTCGGGCAGGGCGCCCGCCTTCATGCCAGCGGCCTGCAACATGGTGCCCATGCCGCCGTCGAACAGCAGGTGCCCCGTGCCCTCGATGGCGGCGCGCAGGCGATCGTCCTTAATGCGCAGATCGTCGATCGTGCGCGTCTTGTACGTGGCACCGTTGCGACGTGCGGCATCAACGGGTGCCGCCAATGCAGTGCCGTCAGAATCATGAGTGATAAGCGGAGTAAACATCGGGGGCTCCTAATGGCTGGAATAGCAGGTGGTGTGGGCGGCGCGGAAGCGGCAGTGTTCGCGCATGCGGCAGATATTGCAGGTGGGGCGGCTCTGGGCGTCGTGGACCTCGCCGTCAAACAGACCGATCACCGCGGTCACGCTTTTGGTGGGCATGAGTAGGCTGGTGGGGGTGACGGTCAGGCCGATGAGCCGCGTGGCGTTGAGCGCATTGACGATCGAGCGCTGGGCCGAGAGCGGGCAGTCGCCATAGCCGGGACTAAAGCGCCAGTTGCCGGCGAGCCCATGAACGGCGGCGTCCGTCTTGACCTGCTGGTCCATTTGCTCAACGGCGGCTTCCACGTAAGCGGAGCACGCGGCGTCGAGCACGGCGCCCTCCAGGGGATGTTGGGCTCCCGTGGTGCGCAGGCGACGCTCGGCGTCCATGCCGAGGGTGCATGCCATGAGCGCGGCAAAGCGGGCATCTTTGAGATGTCGATAGATATCGCGACCTCGCAGCTCAACGTTGGTGCCAACCAGACGGATGCTGGGCTCGCCCTGCTCGTCAACGCCCGTGGCATCGACGGCAAACACGCGTCGCACGCCACGGGGCTCAATGTCCAGTTCCAGACGTTCAACGACAAGCTCAATACGTCGTGATAGTTCGGGCTCAATCTGCTGGCCGCCGTAACCCAGATACCGCAGCATCTCGGCACGGTCGACACGGGGACGGTGCGCGGCATCGATACGGTAAAGCGCCGGCGACGCAAGGTCGGCCGGCACTTCGACAGCGGTTGTATCGATGTGCGGTTTTTCCATTACCCCAGGCGCTCCATAATGGTCGCGGCGATCACAGGACGGTTCATAGTGTACAGGTGCAGGCCGTCGGCGCCGTGCTCCTTGAGGTCGCAAAGCTGGCGGGCTGCATAATCTACACCAGCTGCCTGCAGGCTCTCGGGGTCATTCTCGTACTTGGCGAGAATCTTGATGACGGGGGAGGGCAGCGACGCGCCGCACATAAAGACCATGCGGCTGATCTGCGACTTGCCCATAAACGGCATGATGCCCGCGGTGATGGGCACGGTGATGCCGGCCTTGTCGGCAAGCTCGCGGAAGCGATAGAAGCACTCGTTATCAAAGAAGAGCTGTGTCACAAAGAAGCTCGCGCCGGCGTCCTGTTTTTGCTTGAGGTGCTCGACCGAGAGGTTGAGATCCTCGCAGGCAATGTGGCCTTCGGGATAGGCTGCGGCACCCACGCAAAAGCCGGCGTCGACGAGCTCGGGGATGAGGTCGCGGGCGTAGGCGTAGTCCGAGGCGGGCTTGTCGTCCTCGGTCGCGCCAGCGGGAAGATCACCACGCAGGGCCAGGATGTTTTCAACGCCGGCGGTGCGATACTCGTCAATCTTGGCGGCGATATCGGCGTGCGAGCGGCCCACACAGGTAAGGTGTGCCACCGAGGGCGTATCGAATTCGCTCGTAATCATATGTGCGATGGGGGCGGTGGTGGCGCCGTTGCCCGAGCCGCCGGCAGAGCAGGTGACCGAGACAAAGCTCGGCGAAAGCTTGCACAGGTTGCCTGCCACCTCGCGAGCCGTGTCGAGGGTAAGCTCACCCTTGGGCGGGAACATCTCAAACGAAATGGGTGCGGTGCCCTGGGATGCTGCCTGCTTAAAAACCTCGTCGACGCGCATATCGTGCTCCTTTAGATATTTAGTGCGATGTGTTGTAAGGATTCTACAGCACCACTGTGCCACGGTGGAGTTTTACTCGCTATTTGGGGATACCAATCGAAAATGCTTCGCTATCGGCATTTCCTATAACAGTGCGGTCAATCTAGGATGTGGCTATAAAGACTGGTATCTGATGCGAAATACCAGTTAATAGAGTCCCATCCCAAATTGACAAACCTTAAACTATGGGGAGAGGTCTGCAATTTATACAGTTGATTGGCCATTAAGGGTGGCAGCGCCGCTGCGATGCGGTAACCTCATTGATTGGTTTCGCGACAGCAACATAACGGTAATGTCGCGGAAACACGGCGAGCCTAATCTATGACTCGTTCGTTAGTAATCAACACCGCATCTCACGCGGTGCCGATACGAAGGGAGTTCCGTATGGCCGATCTTACTGACCGCTTCGGGACCATGGTGTTCTCTGAGGAAGTCATGAAGGACTACCTCCCCAAGGACATTTGGAAGCGCCTTGCTGCAACCCTCGAGGACGGTGAGCCGCTCGACCTGGATGTGGCCAACGCCGTTGCCCACGCCATGAAGGTCTGGGCCATCTCCAAGGGCGCGACGCACTACGCGCACTGGTTCCAGCCGCTTTCGGGCATTACTTCCGAGAAGCACGACAGCTTCCTCGAGCCCAACCACGACGGCACCGCCATTACCAAGTTTACGGGCAAGAACCTCATCCAGGGCGAGCCGGATGCCTCCAGCTTCCCCAACGGCGGTCTGCGCGCCACCTTCGAGGCCCGTGGCTACACCGCTTGGGATCCCACCAGCCCCGCCTTCATTAAGGACGATGTCCTGTGCATCCCCACGGCTTTCTGCTCCTATACGGGTGAGGCCCTGGACAAGAAGACCCCGCTGCTGCGCTCCATGACCGCGCTCTCGCGTGAGTCCAAGCGCGTTTTGGCGCTGTTTGGTAAGACCCCCAAGAAGGTCGTTCCTTCCGTGGGCGATGAGCAGGAGTACTTCCTGATCAAGAAGGACGCCTACCGCAAGCGCAGGGACCTGGTCATCACCGGCCGCACCCTCTTTGGCGCTGCTCCCTGCAAGGGCCAGGAGCTCGAGGAGCACTACTTTGGCGCTATCCGCCCCACCGTCTCGGCCTATATGAAGGACCTGGACGATGAGCTGTGGGCGCTTGGCATTCCCGCCAAGACCAAGCACAACGAGGTCGCTCCCTGCCAGCATGAGCTCGCCCCTGTCTATGGCGAGGTCAACGAGGCCATCGACCAGAATCTGGTCATGATGGAGAAGATGAAGCTCATCGCCTCCCGCCACGACTTGGTCTGCCTGCTGCACGAGAAGCCCTTCGAGGGCATCAACGGTTCGGGCAAGCACAACAACTGGTCGCTTGGTACCGAGTCCGAGAACCTGCTCGATCCGGGCGACACTCCGCTCGACAACCTGCAGTTCATTGTCTTCCTCACCGCGGTGATCGAGGCCGTCGATAACTATCAGGAGCTCCTGCGTGCCTCCGTTGCCTCGGCCGGCAATGACCATCGTCTGGGCGCCAACGAGGCTCCTCCGGCGATTATGTCCATCTTCCTGGGCGACCAGCTTACCGAGGTCGTCGAGAAGATCATCGATGGCAAGGCTTCCGTCCATGCCACGCGCGGCGTGCTCGACCTGGGCGCCGATACCCTGCCCAAGCTGATGCAGGACAACACCGACCGCAACCGCACCTCCCCGTTCGCCTTCACCGGCAACAAGTTCGAGTTCCGTGCCTGCGGCTCCGAGCAGAACGTCTCCGACTCCAACCTGGTGCTCGATGCCGCCGTGGCCAAGTCGCTCAAGTCCTTCGCCGACGCACTCGAGGGTACGCCCGAGGATAAGTTCCAGGACGCCGCGCTCGAGTACTGCAAGAAGGTGCTGACCGATCACCAGCGCATCCTGTTCTCCGGCGACGGTTACTCCGACGAGTGGCCTATCGAGGCCGAGAAGCGCGGCCTTGCCAACAACAAGACCACGGCCGACGCCCTGCCCGCCTTTGTTTCCGATAAGGCTATCGCGCTCTTTGAGGAGACGGGTGTCCTGACCAAGGCCGAGGCCCAGTGCCGTTACGACTGCAAGCTCGAGAAGTACAACAAGCTCATGAACATCGAGGCTACCACGATGGTTCGCGAGGCGCGTCGTACCTATCGCCCGGTCATTACCGCCTATGCCACCAAGGTCGCGAAGGGCCTTGAGACTATTCGTGCCGCCGGTGCTGAGGCCGCCATGCAGTGTGAGCAGAACACGCTCAACAAGCTCTGCAACGGCATCACCGCCATCAACGACTCTATCAAGGCGCTCGACGCCGTGCATCAGAAGGCCGAGGCCCTCGATGGTCAGGAGCAGGCCAATGTGTACGCACACGAGGTTGTTCCCGCTATGGACACGCTGCGCGCCGCCGTGGATGCCATGGAGGAGATCGTGGCCGCCGACTACTGGCCGGTCCCGACCTACGACGACATCCTGTTCTACGTGTAGAATATAACTGACATATCGTCACGGTATTGAGCCGGGGTCCGCATCGTGCGGGCCCCGGCTTTTTGTTTGAGAAGGACGCTTTGAAGCCCGTTTTGCAACTGATTCACCCACGCAATAAGGGGTCGTGGGCAAAAAACGTCAAATATGAGTACTGTCACAAGTGCTGTAGCATTATTTTTTTGTAAAATATGCTGTGTTACGCAACATATGTCCAAGTACTTAGTTGATAAAAGCCTGCAATTCTTCCGCCGTAGGATTCCTGGCGTCTAAATCGCCTTCTGGTGATATGCAATCGCTGTTACTAAATTGGTAACAGTACTCATATTTGCTATTTTTGCCCACGGGCCCTTGGATGACAGTGTGATTTAATGCCCTCGGGGTTCGAATCCCCGGCACATGGATAGCAAAAAGCCCGTCACCGCAAGGGCAAGGAGCTTCTCAGTTTAAATTGAGCCCCCAGCGGGATGTCCGCGTGCGGCTGGCGCCGCCCGCCTTCGCTGCGTCACTTCGCTCCTTGCGTGCTGCGCTGGAAAACGCTTCGCGTTTCCACAGCTCCGCACCCTGTCGGGTTCGAATCCCGGCACATGGATAGCAAAAAGCCCGTCACCGCGAGGGCAACGGGCTTCTCAGTTTAAATGGTGCCCCCAGCGGGATTCGAACCCGCGATATCCACCTTGAAAGGGTGGCGTCCTTGGCCGCTAGACGATGGGGACAGCGGGAAAGAGTATAGCAGACTTTTTTATCCGTTCACATATCGTTGGCAGATTGAAAAACCACCACAAAGGTGCCTGTTCCCTTTGTGGTGGCGGGGCGTTAGGGGAGGAGCTTCATGGCTGCGTCGTGGGCGGCGTGCTCGTAGGTGTCGTCGAGGGGCTTGAGCGGCAGCAGGGCTTTGGCCTGTGTATCGCCGCGGCGCTCGAGGGCGTGGGTGATGAGCCAGTCGGCGAGTTCAGGGTTCTTGGGTAGCGCTGGTCCGTGCAGGTACGTTCCGATGACGCCCTTGTAGATGATGCCCTCAAAGCCATCGTCGCCGTTGTTGCCGGTGCCCGCGACGACGGACGTTCCGAGCGGCGTGGCCTCTGCGTCGAGCAGGGTGCGACCTCCATGGTTCTCGAATCCCACAAAGGGCTCAGGTGCCAGATCGGTTTTGACGGCTACGTTGCCGATCAGGCGATCGGAGCCGCGTACGGTTTCGGCGGCAATGACGCCCAGGCCCTCAATGCGATCGTCGCCCATGTAGTACGAACGGCCGAGCAGCTGATAGCTGCCACAGATGGCAAGCAGTGTGCCGCCGTCCTCAACATAGGCCGCGACCTTGTCTTTTTGGGCGAGCAGCTCGTGTGCCACGGCTAGCTGGTCGCGGTCGGAGCCGCCACCCATCATGACGATATCGGCATCGGTGAGATCGAGTGACTCGCCCATACGGACCTCGTCCACGCGCACGGGAATGCCACGCCAGGCGCAGCGGCGCTCGAGCGCGATAACATTGCCGCCGTCGCCGTAGAGGTTAAGGGCATCGGGATACAGGTAGACGATGCGCAGCGGGCGCGAAAGCTCGACTGGCGCGATACCGACAGGAAGAGCGCTGCCGTCGGCACGGGCTACGGCGCGCCCGGCAACAGCGTCGGCGGTGGCGCCTTTCAGCCCGTCGAGCTCCTTGACCAGCGGCGGGAAGGCCGTGTAGTTGGCGACGGCGTAGAAGGTGTCATCGGCGGCCTCGTCTGCCACGGCGCCAATTGCCTGCGCGACGTCCGAGATAATCGCGGCATCGATGCCGGCGTACTTGAGGCGCACCTGCATGTCGTGCGCACGCGTGCCTCCGGCAAAGGCGACAAGTCCCGTTGTGTCGGCGATGCGCTCAAAGTCGACGTCGTAGATCCAGGAGACATCGTGGCCGTCGGCATCGTTGTCGTTGAGGAAGAAAGCGCAGAGCCTGCCGCCCGCCGTCTTAATGGACTGGATCTGACGATCGAAGCCCACGGGATTCTTAGCCAGGTTGGCCTCGACGGTGCGGCCGGCGATATCCCAGCGCCCCATACGACCACCGGCGGGCACATAGGCATCGAGCGTGGGCTGTAGAAGCGCCGTGTCCACGCCCAACTCGCGTGCGGCAAAGAATGCAGCGGCAACGTTGTAGACCATGTACAGGCCGTTGTAGCGCGTGGCGATGTGTACGGCAGCCGCGTCGGACGCAGATCCAAAGACCAGGTCAAAGCCGTAGCCGTCGCAGCCGAGCTCCACGCCCGTCACGCGACGGACCAGTGCGGGGCGTGCCCAACCGCACGAGGGGCAATGGTAGGCGCCGAGTTGACCATACTGCACATAGTCGTACTCCAACGGGGCGTTGCACTGCGAGCAAAAGCGCGAGTCGCTAATGCGGTCAGACTCGGTGTTGGTGGCGCCGTCGATGCCAAAGGCAATGCTCGCGTTGGGAATGCGCGCGGCAATCGAGGCGCACAACGGGTCGTCGGCGTTGTAGATGAGCGTCGTTGCCGGCGAAAGCTCCAACGCACGGGCGATGACCTCCTGGGTGTGATCGATCTCGCCATAGCGATCCAGCTGGTCGCGGAACAGGTTGAGCAGCACGAAGTACGTCGGCTTGAGCTTGGGCAGGACGCGCACGGTGTAGAGCTCATCGCATTCAAAAACGCCCACGCGCTTGCCGCTGTCAGTGTGCTTAAGGTCGCTGCGCGCCTCGAGCAGTGCGCCCACCACGCCCGGCTCCATGTTGTTGCCGGCGCGGTTGCATACCACGGTGGCACCGCTGGCGGCAACAGCGTCGGCGATGAGGTTGGAGGTGGTGGTCTTGCCGTTGGTGCCGGTGATCACCACGCTGCGGTCGACCAGGTTCGCGAGGTTGCTTAGCAGCTCGGGGTCGATCTTCATGGCGATGCGGCCGGGGAGTACGCCGCCCTGGCGCTTAAGGACGGAGCGCAGCCCCCAGCGAGCGAAATCGCTCGAGGTGCAGGCAAGAGATGAGCGGAGGTTCATGAAACCGTTCCTAACGTAAACGACATGGTCGGGTCGAGTGCGTCACTAAAAACCGTAGCGGCGCGCAAATTCCTGGGCAAGCTGCGACACGTCTTCGCAGGCATTGGCCCAGGGGGCAAAGTCGGGAGTGTCCGAGATAATACCGTCCGCTTCCCAAACGGCCTGGTGCGAAAGATCCCAGGGATCGTGTGGCTCGGGCCGGCAGGGAAGGTACGGTGTCTGGTACATGGGGTTCAGTAAGAAGAACGCACCGCCCTCGCAACGGTTGGCAAACTCGCGCAGCGCGCGTGTCGCCGGGCGCATCTTGTTTGTTTTGAACAAGAGGATGATGCGGGCGAGCAGGTACCAGGGGGAGTTCTCGAGTGCATCAGCCCCCACCTGTTCCTCGAGTTGGTGAGCCAGGGCAAAAAAGCCGTCCTGGTCTTCCAGGCGAGCGAGGGCGAGCAACACGGTGCCTGCGGCTCGGGTGGGGTAGCCTTCCGCCTTAAGGACGCGGCGGGCGTAGTTGGCAGCAGCGCGGTAGCGGGCGCTCGCCATGCACAGCTGCGAGATGGCCTCGAGCGTGTGGAGCCACCCGATAAGAGCCGGCTCGCTCACGGTAAGGTCTGCTGCGGTGACACCGTCGGTCAAAACATTATTGGCCCAGTAGTGCGGGGCTTCCATGTCGAACCCGGGCACGCTTTGCTGCAGGTAATCGGCCGTGGTCGCCTCGAGCTTCATCAGGTCGCCCAGGCAGGCGTCGACGGGCGTGTCCGCCAAAATGATGGCGAGCAGCTGCGCGTCGAGGACATGCGCATCGATGCGGACGATCTTGAGCAGCTCATCGCGCATATCGTCGAACAGACGATTGCGCGTCTGCTCGAACTCCTCGTCGCTGCCCATGTCCTCGATGCGATGGAGCTCGTCGAGCAGGTGGCGATGAACACCGGCGTAGGACAGCAGTGCCTGGGCATGCTCGGTCTGCGCATACTTATGAGGGTTGACGTTCACGTCGTTATGGACAAGCTCGCGTGCTGCATCGGTGAGTTCGGGGTGCGACGCAAGGTAGGCGCGCTCCAGGTAGGCGGGGATGTAGACGCTCGGATCCATTAGAGGTCTCCTCCCTTAAACGGCAGGCCCTGCTCGGCCGCCCGCAGGATGCGCTCGTCGATCTGGGAACGCACGATATCGTTGGTGGCGACCCAGGCGGCAAAGCTGGCGTTGTCGGGAGCGCCCAGGCCCTCCTGCAGCACCGGCGTTGCCTCGGACAGCGCAAGGACGAGCTCGTCGGTGGAGCCCACACCCACGTTGACGCGGGCATAGACGCCATCGGGAAACTCGGTTTGGAAGTAGAGTGCCTCGGCCGCGTGCGGGCACGAGCGTACGAGGATGCGCAAATAGTGCTCGGCGCCCTCGTAGTCCAGCTCGCGCCAGGCAGCGCTCATCAGCGCGATGAGCGTCCATGGGTCCAAGTCGCGCTCCGCGTCCTTGGGACGACGGCGCAGCGGCGTGTTGGCGAGATAGGGGACGGAGTGGGCAGAGCGAAATCGCTTGAGCTCCTCGGCGGGGTATTCGAGCTTTGCCATAGCGAGCATCGCGGTGTGGCGGACACCAGCGGGGTCGTTGGGCGCAAAGTCCAAGCTGCGATTTGCGGCTTCGAGCGACATGCGATAGCGGCCGCTAATGAGGGCGCGTGACGCAAGGGCGGCAAGCCAGCGCAGGTAGGGGCGGCGCATAAGGTCGCCTGCGGCTTCACGCTCGTAGGGGTCCTGCGCCGAGGCGATCTTGAGCGCCAGATCATGCTCGACTTCATCGCGCTTGGACACCAGATACTGCACGTATTCCTCGTTGGAGTCGGCGGTGAGGGCCGTCAGCATGCGCTGGGCATCCCAGTTGGTCGGATCGAGTGCGGCGGCCTCGCGAAGCATGTTCTCGGCAGCGGCCTCTTCCTGCTCGGCCTGGGTATCGTCGGGGATAAAGGGAATGCGGTAGTCGACGGCCTCGACCACCTTGGCAATTAGATGTCCGGCGCGGTCGCGATCGTGCACGATGAGCGGCGCGGGGTCGCGGGTGAATTGCTCCATCAGACGCTCGACGGCGGGGCCGTCGGTGAGCGGGATATTGTCGCGGCGCAAGGCCTCAAGAACGAGGCGATGGCAATCCTCTTGAATGGGATCGAATGCCATGGGGCCTCCTTTGCTGCGGTTAGGGTTCAAATGTCTCTATATAAGGTTCTAGTTTACCCGCATGTGGCACACCGGGGGTACCGCACTTGGACTTGCACCTTTGCACCACGAAGACGGATGTCGCACAAATGTCGGCACCTTGGACGACCGAGTGGTATCACGGTGCCGCAAACGGTCGATTTTTGGCGGCGAACGGTGCATATTTTGGAGGGGCACCGTCCTGCCCGGGGTATGTAGCCAACCTTGATAAAGCGTTTGCCCAGCTTGGGACAATAACCGCAACGCTAGAGGTTTCAGGATAGAAAAAACGTTTCATCATTGGCGGCTTTAGGTGAATAACTGACCAACCAGAACGGTAAAATAGTGTTTGTCTGAGCGTTGAGACGTTTAGACATCGCGCATTGTCATCGCCGGCAACGCGCAAACCGGTCCTAACGGAGCCAATTGGGTGCTCCGTTATATACGCAAGTCTAAGAGGGGCTTGTTTAGGAGGCACAGTATGGGACGTTTTACCAATCCTCGCGATCTGTACTTTGGTGAGGGCGCTCGCCACGAGGTGAAGAACCTCAAGGGCAAGAAGGCCATCATCGTTTCTGGCGGCAGCTCTATGCGCCGCGGCGGGTTCCTGCAGGACGTCGAGGCCGACCTTAAGGAAGGCGGTTTCGAGGTCAAGCTGTTCGAGGGCGTCGAGTCCGACCCGTCCATCGAGACGGTCATGAAGGGCGCCGAGGCCATGCGCGAGTTCGAGCCCGACTGGATTATCGCCATCGGTGGCGGCTCGCCCATCGATGCCGCTAAGGCCATGTGGGTCTTCTACGAGTATCCCGAGGAGTCCTTCGATAACATCATCCAGCCGTTCAGCTTCCCCGAGCTGCGTCAGAAGGCTCATTTCTGCGCCATCTCCTCTACCTCCGGCACCGCTACCGAGGTCACCGCGTTCTCCGTCATTACCGACTACGCCAAGGGCATCAAGTACCCGCTGGCCGACTTCAACATCACCCCTGATGTCGCCATCGTCGACCCCGAGCTCACCTACACCATGCCCGCCAAGCTGTGCGCTCACACCGGCATGGATGCTCTGACCCACTGCATGGAGGCCTACGTTTCCACCTGCGCCTCTATGTTCACCGACGCCAACGCTCTGCACGGCATCCGCGAGATCGTCGAGTGGCTGCCCAAGTCCTATGCTGGCGACCATGAGGCCCGTCAGCACATGCACGAGGCTCAGTGCATCGCCGGTATCGCCTTCTCCTCGGGCCTGCTCGGCATCGTTCACTCCATGGCTCACAAGACCGGTGCTGCCTTCGAGAACGGCCACATCATCCACGGTGCTGCTAACGCCATGTACCTGGGCAAGGTCATCCAGTGGAACTCCAAGGACCCGCGTGCTGCCGAGCGTTACGCTTACGTGGCCAAGGAGATCCTGCACCTTCCCGGCGAGACCAACGAGGAGCTCATCGCCGCGCTTGTCCAGAAGATTCGCGACCTCAACGACCAGCTCAACATTCCGCAGTCCATCAAGGATTACGCGAATGGTGGCGTGAAGGTCGACGCCGAGAACCCGCAGATGGTTTCCGAGGAGGAGTTCCTCGCCAAGCTGCCCGAGATCGCCGCGAACGCCGAGCAGGACGCCTGCACGCCCGAGAACCCGCGTGAGACCAAGGCTGCCGACTTCGAGAAGATTCTCAAGGCCTGCTACTACGACACCGACATCGATTTCTAATCGACTCTTGTTATCGTAACGAGGGGCTCCGCACGTATCCGTACGGAGCCCCTTTCTTTTTTCTTTTAGAGAATGGGATAGTTATGGCTGCAATTTTCAATAGCCCCAGCAAGTACATCCAGGGCCCGGACGAGCTCGCCAAGCTCGGCTCTTACGTTGAGCCGCTTGGCGCTAAGGCCCTCGTCATCGTGACGCCTTCGGGCAAGAAGCGCGTCGGTGCCAAGATCGAGGGCGGCTTTGCCGAGGCTAAGGCCGAGCTGCTGTTTGAGGACTTTAACGGCGAGTGCTCCAAGGGCGAGGTCGATCGCCTGGTTGCGCTCGCTCGCGACAACGGTTGCGACATCATCGTCGGCGTCGGTGGCGGCAAGATCCTCGACACCGCGAAGGCCGTCGCCTATTACCTGGAGTCCCCGGTTATCATTTGCCCCACCATTGCTTCGACCGATGCCCCGTGTTCGGCGCTTTCGGTGCTTTATACCGATGACGGCCAGTTCGACAAGTATCTCTTCCTTAAGGCAAACCCCAACATTGTCCTGATGGATACGACGGTTATCGCGGCGAGCCCGGTGCGCCTGACGGTTTCCGGTATGGGCGATGCGCTCGCAACCTACTTTGAGGCCCAGGCGACGCATGATGCCGACGGTGGCACTTGCGCCGGCGGTAAGGGCGGAATGGCCGGCCTGGCGCTCGCCAAGCTCTGCTATGAGACGCTCATGGCCGATGGCGTCAAGGCCAAGGTCGCGCTGGAGAAGGGTGCGCTGACGCCTGCCGTCGAGCATATCATCGAGGCCAATACGCTGCTTTCGGGCATTGGCTTTGAGAGCTCGGGTCTTGCTGCTGCTCATGCCATCCACAATGGCCTGACGATGCTGCCCGAGTGCCACGGCATGTATCACGGCGAGAAGGTCGCCTTTGGCACCATCGTCCAGCTGGTACTCGAGGATGCCCCGACCGAGAAGCTCGAGGAAGTTTTGGGCTTCTGCATTGAGCTGGGCCTGCCGGTCACGATGAAGGAGCTTGGCGTTGCCGAGCTTACGCGCGAGCAGGCCATGATTGTTGCCGAGGCCGCCTGCGCGCCCGATGACACCATGTGCAACATGCCGTTTGAGGTGACGCCCGAGATGGTCGCAAATGCCATCCTGGGTGCCGACGCGCTGGGCCACTACTATCTCATGGATGAGTAAATCAAGCTAAGGAAGGGGCAAAGCCAGCAGATGGCTTTGCCCCTATTTGCTATGGTGCAAAGGGGTCAGGTTGCTTTGCACCAATTGTTGTTGATGAAAGGGCGGATTCTCGTATGGCGCTTCCCATGGTTTATGGCGGTCCCGGACGATATGTTCAGGGGCCGGGTGAGCTCTCGCGTCAGGGCAGGTATTTGTCATGGTTGGGCTGCGCTGCCTATGTCTTGTTTGACCAGGGCACCGAGGATCGGCTGTGTAGGCAGATCGTCGATGGATTTCTGGGCGAAGATCTAAGCGAGCCGTTCTTTAAGATTTATAACGGTCCGTGTACGGAAGATGCGGTTGTCGAAATGGCCAAGGAAGCCAGGGCCGAGTATTGCGACATGGTGGTGGGCATTGGCGGCGGCAAGATGCTCGATATCGCCAAGGCCGTTGCGTTTTATGCCGAGTTGCCGTTGTGCGTATGTCCCACGGCGGCGTCGATGGACGGTCCGTGCAGCGAGATTTCCGATGCCGACCTGATGAGCGTTGCAGATGCGGCCTTTAGAAACGAACGCAACATGGCCAACGAGCAGACCAAGGTGACCAAACAAAAGCTCGTGCAGCTCATGTGCGAGGCATAGCTTGGCGCTTGATTGACCTTGTGCAATCGAGGCAGCGATAGGCCATGGGCTATTTGCCGCAAAGATGCTCCGCGTGTAATTTGCCCGAGGTGTGGGCCGATAGCGTATCATTATCTCTTGCTTGTTTGCACTGCTCAGGGAGGGGCCGCGCATGGCGCAGGAACACGATCTGTTTGATGACATTATCGAGATCAGCAAGGGTTTCGACTTTCTTAAAAACCCGCTTGGCGGCGTGACCGATGCACTCGATCCGTCGGCGCCGCAGTGGAATCCTGCCGACTACAAGGAGCGCCCGCGCGGCAACACCATTCCGTGCCTGACCTGCAAAAACGAAAAGAGCGGCTGCACCGCGTGCATGGACGTGTGCCCGGTCAACGCCATCGAGGTCGAGGAAGACGCTATCGAGATCCTCGACTCTTGTCGCAAGTGCGGCCTGTGCGCCGCTGCCTGTCCGACCGAGGCGATCATCTCGCCGCGCCTGGCGCCCAAAAACGTCTACGACGACATTGTCTCCGCTGCTACGAGCCACGAGACCGCCTACGTCACCTGCACACGCGCCCTCAAGCGCATGCCGCGCGAAAACGAGGTCGTCGTTGCCTGCGTGGGCGATATTACGGCCGAGACCTGGTTCTCGGTACTGGCGGACTATCCCAACGTGAGCGTCTACCTGCCACTGGGCGTGTGCGATAAGTGCCGCAACACCGGTGGCGAGGACATTCTGGGCGAGGCCATTGCTACCGCCGAGGAGTGGGCGGGTACGGGCATGGGCCTGGAGGTCGACCCCAAGAGCCTCAAATGCCATAAGCGCCGCGAGTACGAGCGCAAGGAGTACATGGATAAGATTGCCCGCACCACGGGCCTGACGGTGACCAAGCTCAATCCGGCGACGGCGGCGCTGGCCTCGGTGACGCAGAAGTTGAAGGCTCACCGTCACCAGATCACGCAGCTCGAGCGCACGCTCAACACCATGTGCGGCACCACGACGACCAAGCGTCGCCGTTCGCTCACGCATGGGCGGCAGCTGGTGCTCTCGACGCTGCAGAACCACCCCGAGCTTGCCCAGAATATGCAGGTGAGCACACCGGAATGCGATTTTGACAAGTGCACGTCGTGCGGCGAGTGCGTCAACGTGTGCCCCACGTTTGCCTGCGATTTGGTGGGAAGCGGTCGCTTTGCACTGGAGTCCACGTATTGCCTAGGTTGCGGAGCCTGCGTCAAGGTGTGCCCCGAGCATGCGCTCAAGCTGGTCGAGCACGATGCGTCCAATCTGGTCGTTGTCGACCCCGAGGCCGAGGAAAAGGCCGCTCAGAAGGCCAAGGCCCACGAAGAGGCCCAGAAGGCCAAGGCCGAGGCAAAGGAAAAGCTCAACAAGATGCTCGATCAGGTGGAGAAGCTCGCGGACTAGTCAGCGAGCTCTATCTCTGCTTCATTTGCGCCGCCGCGGTGTCCGGATTCGCCCGGATGCTGCGGCGGCGCTATACTTATACGGTTTGAAGTACCTGTACCAAAAGGAGCTGTCGTGTCCCTTTCCATCGGTATCGTGGGCCTGCCCAACGTGGGCAAGTCGACGCTGTTCACCGCGCTTACCAAAAAGACCGGCCTTGCCGCCAACTACCCGTTTGCCACGATCGACCCCAACGTGGGTATCGTCGACGTGCCCGATAGCCGCTTGCAAAAGCTTGCCGACATCGTTAACCCGGGTCGTATTGTGCCGGCGACGGTCGAGTTCGTCGACATCGCAGGTCTGGTGAAGGGCGCTAACGAGGGTGAGGGCCTGGGCAACCAGTTCCTGGCCAACATTCGCGAGACCGACGCCATCTGCGAGGTCGTGCGCTACTTTAAGGACCCCAACGTCATGCGTGAGGTGGGCCGCACGGGCGAGTTCGTCGATCCCGCCGGCGATGCCGACACCATCATGACCGAGCTCATCCTGGCCGACATGGGCACGCTCGAGAAGCAGCTGCCCAAGCTCGAGAAGGAGGCCAAGCGCGACAAGGAGCTCATGCCCAAGTTCGAGGTGGCCAAGCGCCTGCTTGCCTGGCTCAACGAGGGCAAGCGCGCCGCATCCATGGAGATGACCGACGAGGAGCGTGCCGCCGCCAAGGGCCTGTTCCTGCTCACTATGAAGCCCATTCTGTACGTGGCCAACGTGGACGAGGATATGCTCAACGAGGACCTGGCGCCCATCGATGGCGTCAAGCCGTTGCCCATCTGCGCCAAGATTGAGGCCGAGCTTTCCGAGCTCGATCCCGAGGACGCCGCCGACTACCTGGAGAGCTTGGGCCTGGAGCAGCCCGGTCTGGACGTGCTCGCGCAGGCGGCCTATAAGCTGCTCGGTCTGCAGTCGTTCTTTACGGCCGGCGAGATGGAGGTCAAGGCCTGGACGGTTCGTCAGGGCGCGACCGCCCCGCAGGCCGCCGGCGTCATCCACACCGATTTTGAGCGCGGCTTTATTAAGGCCGAGGTCATTGGCTACGACGACTACATTGCGCTCGGCGGCGAGCAGGGCGCCAAGGCCGCCGGCAAGCTGCGTATTGAGGGCAAGGACTATGTCATGGCCGATGGCGACGTCGTGCACTTCCGCTTTAACGTGTAAGGACGACGCATATGTTTAAATATGGCAAAAAAGCTGGCTACATGGGTATTGCGCTGCTCGTGCTTGCGGTGATTCCGCTGGTGGTCGCAGCGTTTGTGATCCCCAACATTGGTCCCGAGGTGGCAACAAAGTTTAATGCTGCCGGCGAGGCGACGCGCTGGGGCAAGAGCTACGAGTTGCTGGCATTGCCGGTGCTCAACCTGCTGCTGAGCGTGGCGACGTACTTTACGGCGGGACGCCAGGCTAAAAACAATGATGACTCCGCCGCCATGGCGCGCATCGTGTGCGAGCGCTACCTGCGCAACGGTTGCATCACGGGTGTGTTCCTCAACGTGGTCAACGTTTACTTTATGTACTCGGCGATTACCGGAACGGGCTTTGGCCTTGGTTTCTAGCTTGTCCTTTTAGGCAACGAGCCTGCACATATATTCAATGGCTGCTGCGAGGCCGCCGCTCGATCGTGGTTTAAAGACCATGTCGGCGGCGGTCTCGTTTTCGTATCCGGCACCGCGAAGGGCGAGTGCGATGCCGGCTTCCAGGAGAAGGGGCAGACCGCGTTGGCTGGTTGCGATTACGGCAGCCTGATTGAGCGAGCAGCTGTGCGCTTGGCATTGGATGGCAAGTTCACCTTGCGCCGGGCAAGGGACCAGAACGGCGGCGACGCGACTTGATAGCAATGCAAATGCTGTGCGCTCATCGGGCGAAAGGCATTCTGCTTCAACGACGACGAGCTTGGGCGGTGCGCTGTTTGTGCGAAGCGTGGCTCGGTACATGCGGACCGAAGAACCCGACATAGAAAACTCCTGTGTATTCGGCAAAACGTAAACTATAGTTTACGTTTATGTTCGGCTCCATTTCAAACTCGGCTGCATGGACGAACGTGCGAAACAGATTCTTGGCAGGCGGGTCGAAGAGACACGCAGGGACCTTGGTATCTCCAAGGTTGATTTTTGTGTGGCGACAGGAATCAGCCGACCCTACCTCGACCGAATCGAAGATGGGACGGCAAATTTCACGCTCAAGGTTCTATTTAAGATCGCGCCCGCACTCGGCATGACGGTGTCAGAGCTTCTCGAGGGTATCGAATAGGGGATACCCGTCGAAAACTGAATTACACCATCGGGATACGGTCGTGGTTGACTTGGCTGTAGAACAGGCGCTGAATCTCGGCCGCATCACGCGACTGGCCGAGCGCCCACATGGTTTTGGCCACGAGCGTCTCGGTGGTCATGTCGTCGCCGCGCAAAATACCCGGATGATCGGCGTAAGCTCGGCCGACCTCATAAACGCCCAGATCGAGGCCCTCCTCGGGGACCTGCGTGGTCATAACGACAGTACGGCCCGAATCGACCCAGCGGAAAATCGTCTCCTGGAATGACTCGCCGGACTCGCCAAACTCGGGAATACCGCCAATGCCAAAGGTCTCAAGAATTACAGCATCGTAGCTATCGGCAAGGGCGTCCAGGATACCCGGGTTCACGCCGGGTGTAAGCTTGAGGACAAACACGCGCGGGTCAATACTGTCGTAGAAACGAACCGGGCTCTCATTCTGATGAGTCCCGTGAAGCCCGTTGCGCACAATGCGGTCGTTGCGGATATAGGCAATGGGCGGATAGTTGACGCTAATGAACGCGTTAAAGCTCATGGTGCGCTGCTTGCGGGCGCGCGTGCCGGCAATGGCAACGCCGCCAAACACAATCGACACATCGTGCGAATGCTCGTCGAGTGCATAGAGCAGGCTCTGGTACAGGTTGAGTTTGGCGTCGGTAAAGGGATTGCCCATGGGCTTTTGCGAGCCGGTGAGCACGATGGGCTTGGGGCTGTCCTGAATCAGGTAGGAAAGCGCTGCCGCGGTGTAGCTCATGGTGTCAGTGCCGTGCAGAATCACGAAGCCGTCGTGGTCGGCATAACCCTCGACGATGACGTCGCGGATACGCATCCAGTCGCTCGGGCGCATGTTGGTGCTGTCGATGTTCATGGGCTGCACGACGTCGAGCTCGCAGAGCCCCGAGATCTCGGGGACGCTCTGGGCGAGCTCCTCACCGGTCAGGGCGGGGGAGAGGCCGTTGCCGTCCTCGGTCGATGCGATGGTGCCGCCCGTGGCGATGAGAAGGATGCGCTTCATGCTGGTATTCCTATCGTATTTGCCGCCGCAGAGGCGGAGTCGTTCGGCAGTATTGTGGCACAGGGCGTCCAATGTTCAAACGTATTACATCATCTGTAACGTTTGAAAACACTTCAATTGCCGTCAAATAGGGGCCCAGGTCGTGCGTTTGCCGTGCGCTGATGGCCGCGAGGGGCGAGAAACCCCATATAACGTGTACACTATGGAGGTTATTTTCGTTCATTCACGCGGGTGGGCACCGGCTCCCCGCCAACAAGAGGGGGAACCATGGATCAAAAGGCTTCCGCAAAGGTCCTCGTACTCGACTTTGGTGCGCAGTACGGTCAGCTCATTGCCCGTCGCGTCCGCGACCTCAACGTGTATTCCGAGATCGTCCCCTGCGACATCTCGGCCGACGAGATTCGCGAGATGAACGCCTCTGCGCTCATCCTTTCTGGCGGCCCGGCCTCCGTGTACGCCGAGGACGCTCCGTCCATCGATCCCGCCATCTTTGACCTGGGCCTTCCCGTCCTGGGCTTTTGCTACGGCCATCAGATCACGGCCGTGACGCTCGGCGGCAAGGTCGGCCACTCCGAGGTGGGCGAGTACGGCCGCGCCACCATCACGCGCACGGCCGGCGCCAAGCTCTTTAACTCCACGCCCATGGAGCAGACTGTGTGGATGAGCCATCGCGACGCCGTTTCCGAGGTGCCCGAGGGCTTTACCGTTACCGCCAGCACCGACGTGTGCCCGGTCGCTGCGATGGAGTGCGTTGAGCGCAAGATTTTCACCACTCAGTTCCACCCCGAGGTCAAGCACTCCGAGTACGGTCAGCAGCTGCTGAGCAACTTCCTGTTTGAGATCTGCGGCCTGGAGCCCAACTGGAGCATGGACAACCTGGTCGAGACCATGACGGCCGAGTTCCGCGAGAAGGTCGGCAACGACCGCGTGATTCTGGCCCTGTCCGGCGGCGTCGACTCCTCCGTCGTGGCTGCGCTGGGTGCTCGTGCCGTAGGTAAGCAGATGACCTGCGTGTTCATCAACCACGGCCTGCTGCGCAAGGGCGAGCCCGAGCAGGTGGAGGAGGTCTTCACCAAGCAGTTTGACGTCGACTTTATCCACGCCCACGCCGAGGACCGTTATGCCGAGCTTCTGGCCGGCGTGACCGAGCCCGAGGAGAAGCGCCGCATCATCGGTACGCAGTTCTGGAAAGAGTTCTTTGCCGTGGCGCAGCAGCTCGAGACCGACGGCAAGCCGGTCAAGTACCTGGCTCAGGGCACCATCTACCCCGACATCATCGAGTCCGGCGCTCGCAAGACGGGCGGTAAGACGGCCACCATCAAGAGCCATCACAACCTGATCCCGTTCCCCGAGGGCGTGCACTTCGACCTCATCGAGCCGCTCGATCACTTCTTTAAGGACGAGGTCCGCGCGCTTGGTCTGGCGCTGGGCCTGCCGGCTCACATCGTGTTCCGTCAGCCCTTCCCGGGCCCGGGTCTGGCCATCCGCATCATCGGTGCGGTCGACAAGGAGAAGCTCGAGATTCTCAAGAACGCCGACGCTATCGTGCGCGAGGAGCTCGACGCCTACAACCAGCGTCTGTTTGAGCAGACCGGCGAGCGCAACTCCGAGCACAGCTGCTGGCAGTACTTTGCGGTCCTGCCCGACATTAAGTCCGTCGGCGTTATGGGCGACGAGCGCACCTACCAGCGCCCGATCATCCTGCGCGCCGTCGAGTCCAGCGATGCCATGACCGCCGACTGGGCCAAGCTGCCCTACGACGTGCTGGCCCGCATTTCCGGCCGCATCGTTGCCGAGGTTCCCGGCGCCAACCGCGTGTGCTACGACATCACGTCCAAGCCGCCCGCGACCATCGAGTGGGAATAAACGATATTCGTTGATTTCAAGCCTCTGACCTGCGAAAACAGGTCGGGGGCTTCTTATTTTGCAACCTCTGTGCAACCTTTGCGGTTTCGCGCCCCGTGAACAGGGGATGTAGCACTGTTCACGTCTGGGCCCATGTCGGCACCGATCAATGCCCGCGCTGCTTCTGCTTGCGCTTCAGCTTCCGCTGCTCGAAGCACGTCGCCCGGGGTTCCTCGCCAGAGGAGAACTGACCGTTCCTTGCGAAACCGCGAGACCAGCTATATCCGCTTGCTGCGGGCTTGCTTGAGCCAGTTCCTCTTGAAAGAGCCTATACCTCCGAAGAACTTGTTGTACGTCTCACCGTTCTCCTTGGCCTCGCACTTGACCAAGGCAAGTTCGATAGTGCAGAGGTAATCCGCCGCTTGCTCGAGGCGGTAGTCGGTCATCGAGGTCTTGCGGCGTCGGACGACCCCTTTTGAGAGGACCTTGCCCACCGAGTCGTCTCGCCCGCGGAACAGAAGGAGCGCATCCTCGCGACCTTCGGCGACCTGTGCTGCGAGATGGAGGGCTGCACCATCGCGCAGGGCCCTTTCCAAAGCGAAGTGTCGAGCCGAAGTGTTGAGCGTCGGCCCTGAATGTTCAATGACCGTTGTTTTCTGTCCCTCAAGTGGTGGACTTTTCCTCGGAGCTGTTGATTCCCCCACGCGCCCCCTTCCGTTCTCTGTTCTCCCCTTATACTCCTTGTACGAGGAGGTAAGAAGTCATGGACAAGACCACACAGGACAGCTTGGCAAAGAAACCCGTCGACATGAGGGACAGGATTCTCGAGCATCTCGAGGCCCTCACCTCTGCCGTCTCGCTCGATGACCTTGTCCGTCTGTCCACCTCCGACATCGCCGAGACGCTCATCATCTCCAGGAGCCTGGCGAGCCAGTACCTCAACGACCTTGTTCGCGCCGGCCTTGTGGTTAAGGTGGCGGGCAGGCCTGTCCGTTATTTTCATCGCCGCGCGTTCCAGAAGCGTTTTCAGGTAAAGCTCTCTGCAAGCGAGTACGCCTCGCTCGCCGACCTCATCCAGGCGACGGGAATCGCCGATCACCGCGACTTCGCGCGTGCCGTGGGCTTCGACCTGAGCCTCAGCTCCGTTGTCGAGCAGTGCAAGGCTGCGGTTCAGTACCCTCCGTTTGGCCTACCCATCCTCTTGAGCGGCGGCGTGGGTGTCGGTAAGTCTTTCCTTTCTCGCCTTGTGTACGAGTACGGCAAGAACCAGGGCTTGCTGTCCCGCGACTCCTCCTATGTGCGCATCGACTGCGCCGGGGTCCCGGACGCCGCCTCGTTCAACGGGCTTCTTGACGAGTCGATCGCGAAATCGCGCGGGGGTGTGGTTTTTGTCAACGGCATCGAGGCACTCTCTCCCTCTGCGATGGAGCACTGCCTTGCGACGGCCCTCGGGCTCGATGCCTCCCAGGATGCGCCGCGCGCTCGCCTCGTTCTTTCGACGACGCTTTCTGCCGATGACCTGAAGGTTTCCTCGGCCTACAGCAAAATGCCCATCTGTGCCCGCGTCCCCTCACTCAAGGAGCGGACCCCCGAGGAGCGCGAGGATCTCATCTTGAGCTTCCTGCGCAGCGAGGGGTGCCGAATCGGTTCTGATGTGAAGATTAGCCGCGGCGCATACCGTTGCCTCGTGAACGCGGACTTTTCCGATAACATCGCCGGCTTGCGCGCCTGCGTGACGAACTGCTGCGCCAAAGCGTTCCTCAATCGCGAGGGCGACTACGTCGTCGTTCGCCCGTATCTTCTTCCCAGCGGGCTCCTCTCCTCCGCGCAGATCGATCAACAGCCCGACGATGGCGTTCTGATCGACGCGTCCCTGGATGCCGCCGAGAGCACAGGGCCGGTCGAGCAGGCGCTCGATGCCCTGTGCTCTCTCGATGAGCGATTCTGCGCCGGGGAGCTCTCTGTCTCCGAGCTCGTCTCGCAAGCTGTCTCCGCTGTGCGCGGCGTTGAGGATCACTTGATCTTCGGCCGCGGCGTTACCTCCTCGAGGTCGCGCGCCTTCGAGCGCATCGTGGGCGCGGTCCTTGCCGACGCAGGCTCTTCTTATGGCATCGAGCTTTCGAGGAAGGTCGCTTTTCTACTGGCCCAGGAGATTTGCCTGCAGTTGTGGCCGGGCATCGGCCTGGCTAAGCGAAAGTCTGCCTGTGCGGAGCAAATCTCCCATCTCCTCGGTGCCGTGACCTCCGAATTACCGTTTGCCTCGAGCGTCTCCGATCAGGTCGCCGCAGACGTGGAAGGGGCGCTGGGAATCTCGCTCGATCACTTCACGAAGACGCTTCTGACGCTGTGCGTCGCATCGGAGTCTCGCGACGCGAAGGCCCTTCGAACGCTCTGCGTCATCTTGTCCCACGGCTACTCAACGGCGACGAGCATCGCCGACGCGGCGAACCGTATGCTCGGCATGCATGTGTACGAGGCGGTCGACATGCCCTACGACCAGCAGCTGAAGGACATCGTCGGTCCGCTCCAGCGCCTCGTCGACCGCCATTCCTACTGCACCGGGGTCGTGTTCCTCGTCGACATGGGCTCCTTGGAGGAGGCCTATAAGGCCCTCGAGAACGTTACCGACTCCACTATCGGCGTGGTGAACAACGTCTCTACCGGTCTTGCGCTCGAGATCGGGGTCGGGCTGCTCGGCGGCAAGTCCATCGCCGAGGTTCTTGGCGATGCGACCGCCGCGTGCGTGACGCACTGCAAGGTGATCGAGCGCGTCAACCGTGAGGACGCCATTGTCTTCTGCTCCGAGTCCGGGGTCGACGCCGCGGAGAGGATACGCCAGCTCGTCTCGCAGAGCCTCCCGCGCACCATAGGCGCGCGCCTGCTCACGAGGCCCTTCAAGCAGCTCGTCGCGAACGGGTCGAACGACGCCGTTTTCTCCGAGCACCGCGTCTGCGCCGTCATCGGCACGGGAGACCCCGGGGTCGCCTCCGTCCCCTTCGTCGCCCTCGAGGACATCATGTCGACGGCGTCCGCCTCTAAGGTTGATGCCGTGTTCGGCAGGTGGCTTGACGCTTCCGAGCTCTCTTCTTTCCACGAGAAGCTGCTCTCGAACATGACGCTGCAGAACGTCATCCGCTCCATCACCATCCTCGACCCGGAGCGGCTATTCCATGAGATCGAGAGCGCCGTGCACGAGCTTCAGCGCAGGACAGGCGAGAAGATCGGCAGTAACGCCATCATTGGGCTCTACGTTCACCTCTGCTGTCTCGTCGAGCGCCTTGTTACCAGAAACCCCATTGAGACCTACGTTGGCCAGGACCGCTTCGAGGAGGAACGCGCCGATTTCATCGAGTCCTTCAGGCAGAGCTTCTCGAGCATCTCGACGCGCTATCGCGTAGAGGTTCCCGTAAGCGAGATCGCATATGTCTTCGACTACATAAGCGTGAGCGCCGCCCCGGCGCGAGAAGAGCGCCTCGGCTCCTCGGACCTCCTGCTCGACGAGTGACCTTCCCCGCGCCGCCGCAAGCTGACCGCGCGTCCTCAATAATCCGATAACCCCTTGCCCGGCGCGAATCCGGATAGCGCCGAGGCAGTACCGAACGTAAAACTTCATTTGATAGGAGCAAACATGAGTGTTGTTATGGCACGAATCGACAATCGCCTGCTTCACGGCATCATCGTGACGCAGTGGGCCCCGGTGTCGGGCGCGACCCGAGTCATGGTCATCGACGACAAGGTCGCCGGCGACGAGGTCCTGAAGTCCACTATGAGGATGGCGCGCCCCGCGGGCATGGCCGTCTCGATCATCTCCGAGCAGACCGCGCTCAAGAACTTCGCGGCGGGCAAGTACAACCGCGAGAAGGTCTTTGTCATCGCCAAGGAGCCCGAGACGATCCTTCACCTGGTCGAGTCGGGCATCGAGCTCCCGTCGCTGATCGTCGGCGGCTCTCTTGTCAAGGAGGACGGCGTCCAGCTCACCCAGCGCGCCTATGCCTCCGCCGAGAACGTCCAGAGCTACAAGGCGCTCATCGCCCGCGGCGTCAAGGTGACGGCACAGTTCGTGCCCGCCGACAAGCCCGTCTCCGTCGCCGACCTCATCTAAGGAGGGATCATGGTCAACTTCACTATTCTGCAGGTCGTCCTTTTGACCCTGCTTGCCTTCATCAAGCACGTGGACTACTACGGCATCCCGATGATCTTCGTCAACTATGCCGTCTTCTGGGGCCTTATCACCGGCGTCGTCATGGGCGACTGGCAGACCGGCCTCGTCATCGGCGGCACCATCCAGCTCATGCAGCTCGGCGTCGCGGGCTTCGGCGGCTCGTCGATTCCCGACTACGGCACGATGGCCATCATCGCCACAGCCTACGGCGTGACCCTGGGCACGGACACGGGCCTCGCCATCGGCCTGCCGGTCGGCATGCTCGGCATCCAGCTCGACGTCATCGTCAAGATCCTCAACGGCTTCGTCGTCGAGAAGTCCCAGAAGTTCTGCAACGAGGGTAAGTTCAATCAGATGAACGCCATCCTGTGGGTCTGCCCCGCGCTCTTCGGCCTGTGCGCCGCCCTGCCCGTCTTTGTCTCCGTGACTCTCGGCCAGCCCGCCGTCAACTGGCTCCTCGAGGTTATGCCCCAGTGGTTCCTCTCCGGCCTCACCCTCGCCGGCAAGATGCTCCCGGCCATCGGTATCGCCATGCTGCTCCGCTACATGCCCACCGGCAAGTACTTCCAGTACCTGCTCGCCGGCTTCTTCCTCTCGGCCTTCCTGAACGTGCCTGTCATCGGCGCCGCCATCGTCGGCGTTGCCCTCGCGATCGCGTTCTACCAGCGTGCCGAGAGGGACACCGAGCTCGCCGCCCACGCTTCCGCAGACGCCTTCATCGGAGAGGATGAGTAACCATGGAAAACGAGAACATCACCGCCGTCGAGGGCAAGCCCTCCGGCTATAAGGTCACCAAGAAGGACCTGCGCAACGCGAACTGGCGCTGGCTCATGAGCGTGTGCACCTTCAACTACCAGACCCAGCAGGGCGCCTCGGTCGCCTACGCCCTCTCGCCGATCCTGAGGAAGATCTACACGAACGACGAGGACTATAAGCAAGCGCTCAACAACCACTTCCGCTACTACAACACCCAGCCTTGGCTCGCCGCCATCATCCTCGGCGCCTGCGTGGCCATGGAGGAGCGTGACGGCCTCGCGGCGGCGGACGCCGTCCAAGACCTGAAGATCGGCACCATGGGACCGCTCGCCGGCGTCGGCGACTCCCTGCTCATGACCATGATCCCGACCATCATGGGCTCCATCGCCGCCTATATGGCCATCGAGGGCAACCCCGTGGGAGCCGGCATCTGGTTCGCGCTCATCCTGGCCATCTTCTGGGTCCGCATGCACGCCCTCGAGTTCGGCTACAAGCAGGGTGTGAAGCTCGTCACCGACTTCAGCGAGAAGCTTCCCAACCTCACTGCCGCCGCCTCCGTGCTCGGCCTCACCGTGGTCGGCTGCCTCATCGCCTCGGTCATCGGCGTCACCTGCCCGATTAGCTTCAGCTTCGGCGACGTCTCGATGGAGATTCAGCCGCTGCTCGACAAGATCCTGCCTGCCATGATCCCCGCCGCCATCACGGGAAGCGCGTATTACCTTCTTACCAAGAAGAACGCGAGCATGACGGCCCTCATCCTCGTGGTGATCGTCCTCGCGATGGTCGCCTCCGCCGCCGGCATCCTCGCCTAGCTTCGACCCAAGAGATTGGTGAATCAATGAGAAAGATAGTTGTGGCGAGCCATTCCCTTCTCGCCCAGGGCTTCAAGGACACCCTCGAGTTCCTTACGGGTAAGAGCGACGCCGTCAACGCCGTGTGCGCCTACGTGAACGACAACGGCGAGGGGCTCGACGCGGCGGTCGAGGCGGCGCTTTCGGGCACTGACGAGGTCGTCGTCCTTACCGACGCGCTCGGCGGCAGTGTGAACCAGCGCTTCTCCCGCTTCGCCTCCGACCGGATCCACGTGATCGCGGGTGTCAACCTCCCGCTCGCCATGACGGTCGCGCTCGCGCGCCCCGACGAGAAACTCGATTTCGACGCCCTCGTCGACGAGGCGCGCCAGCAGATCGTCTACGTGAACGGTGCCAGTTCCGCCGAGTGCGAAGACGACGAATAGAGGAGGTCGACGATGAGAGAGTTCCTTAAAGACGTGTGGATGCACGGCGGTGAGGAAAGCCGCGCCATCACCCCCGAGAACATCACGGGCGAGAAGGGCCGCGCCGCCATGTCGGCCAGCCACCTCGGCGTCGGCCGCAAGGGCTCGTGCTGCGTGCCCCTTGAGTCCGGCGAGACCATCACGCTCGCGGACATCGAGGGCCCCGGCATCATCCGCCACATCTGGATGACCGTCCCCGACAAGACCGCCGCCGGCAGCTTCGTCATGCGCGACCTCGTGCTGCGCTTCTACTGGGACGACGAGGAGACCCCCTCGGTCGAGTGCCCTGTCGGCGACTTCTTCTGCAACGGCTTCGGTGAGCGCGCCATCGTCAACTCGATGCCCATCTGCGTGAACCCGACGGGCGGCATGAACTGCTACTTCGAGATGCCCTTCAGGAAGCACGCCAAGGTCACGCTTACGAGCGAGCACCCCGGGTTCATTAAGTACATCTTCTACACGTTCAACTACGCGCTCACCGACGTGCCGAACGACGCCATGTACTTCCACGCCCGCTTTAACCGCGAGCGTAGCACCCACAGGGGCGTCGACTACACCGTGCTCGACGGCGTGCGCGGCAAGGGCTACTACGTCGGCACCTACATGGCCCTGTGCGCCCTGGAGCGCTATTGGTGGGGCGAGGGCGAGATGAAGTTCTTCCTCGACGGCGACGAGGAGTTCCCCACGGTCACCTCGACGGGAGCCGAGGACTACTTCGGCGGTGCCTGGGCCTTCCTCGACAGGCCGCCCCACGCGCTGCCCGAGGCGCAGTGCTTCAACACGCTGTTCGCCGGCTACCCGTACCGCTCGACGCGCGACGCCACGCGCGACCGCTTCAGCGCGGGCAAGCCGAACCCGAACCCGATGCTCGCGACCAACGACGACGCGCTGCCCAGGCACGGCCTCTACAGGTGGCACCTTCCCGACCCGATCTCGTTCAAGGAGGACCTGCGCGTGACGTTCCAGGACCTCGGCAACGACGACATCAAGCTCTACGAGCGCGAGGACGACATCTCCACCGTCGCCTACTGGTACCAAAGCGAGCCGCACGCCGTGCTCGCCCCGTTTGCCGCAAGGCAGGACCGCGTGCCCAGGTAGGGTCGCCTCGAAACAAGCCAACGTTATGGGCGCCCGCGGTTGACCATGACTGCGGGCGCCCCTTTGTAAGGAGGATCACATGAGCGAAAAGCAAATGAGGCTCGGCGCCCTCGAGGCCGGCGGGACCAAGATGGTCTGTGCCGTGGTGTCCGGCGACGGCGAGATCCTCGACCGTATGGAGACCCCGACGCTTACGCCCGCCGAGACCGTCCCGCAGATGATCGAGTGGTTCACCGCCCGCGATGTGGACGCGTTGGGCATCGGCGCCTTCGGCCCGACCTGCGTCGACCCCAACGACGAGCGCTACGGCTCCATCCTCCAGACGCCCAAGCTCGCGTGGCGAGGCCATGGTCTTCGCGCCGCGTTCGCCGACGCCCTCGGGATTCCGGTGGCCTACGACACGGACGTGAACGTTGCCTGCCTCGGCGAAGTGGTCTTCGGCTGCTGCAAGGGGCTCGAGGACGCCGTCTACGTGACCATCGGCACCGGCGTGGGCGCGGGCGTCATGTGCGCGGGCAGGCTCCTTCACGGCATGCTGCACCCCGAGGCCGGCCACATGCTGGTAAGGACCCGTCCCACCGAGGAGGGACGCTGCGTCTGCCCGAGCCACGCGAGCTGTCTCGAGGGCCTCGCCTCCGGCCCCGCCATTGCCGCGCGCTGGGGAAAGCCCGCGGCCGAGCTCGCGGACAACGATGAGGTGTGGGCGCTCGAGGGGGATTATCTGGGGCAGATGTGCGCGAACCTCGTGCTCATGTACTCGCCTCGCCGCATCGTCCTCGGCGGCGGCGTGATGCACCAGGAGCAGCTCTACGGCATCGTCCGCAAGAAGACCCTCGAATATCTGGGTGGCTACATCCAGACCGCCGAGCTTAAGGACATGGAGAGCTACATCTGCGCCCCGGGCTGCGGCGGCGACCAAGGAATCCTCGGCGCGGCCGAGCTGGCAAGAAGGGCGCTCGCTTAACTTGCGCTCTCTCCGCCATACAACGCGTTAAGAAAAGACGAGCGCTTCTTGCCAATTGAGCGGCAAGAAGTGCTCGTCTTTTGCATTTTTGTCTCTCAAAATCTTATTTTCACGATTTGCATTTTCATCCCGTTGTCACCGACCCTTGCGAGAAACCGGAAAAAGCCGCTGACAGAAGGGTCTCTCAAATCGTTGTAGCCCAGCATATAGCCGCGACTTGTGACCTGCAGACGGCTGTCCCACGCGCCGATTTCCTTGGCGGCATCCGAAACTGCAAAATATGCCCCAACATCCTTGATTTTTGCAGTCTTAAGCCATGTTTTTGCGATCATCTTTACTGCCGTCCGATTGGCAGCATCAAAGACCAGCACACCGCCGGGGAAAGCGTCCGCCATCTCCCGCACCAGTTCCCGGACCTGCTGGTTCAGAAAGTAATAGAACACCCCGGAGGCAAAGAACACCGCCCCGCCGGAGGCATCGATTTTGCCAAACCATGCGGTGTCTTTCAGATCGCAGGGGATATTTTGTTCTCGATCCTCGGCGGGCAGCAGCTGCTGCCGCAAGGCAATCACATCCGGGAAGTCCAGATTGTAGATCTTGCATCTACCGTTATCGCAGGTTCTGCCGGTGTTGTCCAGCCCACAGCCCAGATTGACCACCGCCGCATTGGGGTGGCCTTTCAGGTAATCCCGCACCTCGAAAGCAAGATCACCCTGCCGCATGGCCACCTCCAGCGCACCAAAGCGCTGCATCAGGCTGCGGGAGTTTTTCTCTGCCTCTGAAAAGTCGTAGTCGATCTGGTCGAGCAGACGAACCGCTGTTTCATCCCTGTAAAGGTTCGGGTACAGCTCCGTACACAGCTTCCGGGAATACAGCGGGAGGATCAGCGTCTCCTGCACGGTGTTTTTCTC
>UQXA01000025.1 GCA_900544865.1 uncultured Collinsella sp.
GCGCCCTTGAAGTTGAACGTCAGATTGTCCAAATGCGGCCCGCGCAGCGTCGAGTGGTTACGGCGTTTGGCAAAACGCCGTAACCCCCTAGTACATCTTTGCGCCGGCGGGGATGGAGGCGTCGAGCTGGATCAGGTTGAGGCGCTCCTCGCCCTCCTCCTCGTGGACAGCGCTGATCAGCATGCCGCAGCTGGGAATACCCATCATCTTGCGCGGAGGCAGGTTGGTGATGGCGAGCAAGGTCTTGCCAACCAGGTCCTCGGGCTCGTAATAAGCGTGAATACCGGAGAGGATGGTGCGGTCGGTGCCGGTGCCGTCGTCGAGCGTAAAGTTCAGCAGCTTCTTGGACTTCTTGACGGCCTCGCATGCCTTGACCTTCACAGCGCGGAAGTCGCTCTTGGAGAAGGTATCAAAGTCGACGAACTCCTCAAACAGCGGCTCAACGGCGATCTTGGAGTAATCGAGCGTGGGCTTAAGCGACGTAACGAACGGGCTCGCGGCGTTGCCGGCCTCGGCAGCCTTGGCGGCAGCGGCACCGGACTGGAAACCCTTCTCGGGCTTCATGTGCGGGAACAGCAGCACGTCGCGGATAGAAGCCTGGTTGGTGAGCAGCATGACCACGCGGTCGATACCAATGCCAATGCCGCCCGCGGGAGGCATACCGTACTCGAGGGCGCGCACGTAGTCCTCGTCGTACTCCATGGCCTCGTCGTCACCGCCGGCCTTCTCGGCCATCTGGGCGGCAAAGCGCTCGGCCTGGTCGACCGGGTCGTTGAGCTCGGAGAAAGCGTTGGCGTACTCGTGGCCGGCGATGACCAGCTCAAAGCGGTGGGTCAAACGCGGGTCGTCCTCAAAACGCTTGGCGAGCGGGCTGACCTCGATGGGGTAATCGCACACGAACGTCGGGTTGACGATGGTGTCCTCGCCCAGCTCATCGTAAATCTCGGCGATGATCTTGCCAGCAGTCCACTCGGGCTTGATCTCCAGGCCCTTCTCGCGCGCGGCGGCAGCAAGCTCCTCGACCGGCGTGTCAATGGTGACCTGCTTGCCGAGCACGTCGGAGACGATGTCGGTCATGGGACGGCTGGCCCACTCACCAGAAAGGTCGATGGTCTGGCCCTGATACTCGATGACCTCGGGGTTGCCGATGGCCTTGTTAGCCGCCTTAATGACACCCTGGGCGAGCGCCTTCATGCCCTCGAGGTCGGAGAAGGCACGGTAGGCCTCCATCGTGGTGAACTCGGGGTTGTGGGTAAGGTCCATGCCCTCGTTACGGAAGATGCGGCCGATCTCGAACACGCGCTCAAAACCACCGACGATGCAGCGCTTGAGGTGCAGCTCGGTGGCAATACGCAGGTAGCACTCCTGATCGAGCGCGTTGAAGTGGGTAATGAACGGCTTGGCAGTAGCGCCGCCTTGGATGGTCTGCAGGATGGGGGTCTCGACCTCCATGTAGCCGTCGGACTCCATAAAGCGACGGAAGGTGGAGAGAATCTGCGAACGCTTACGAAAGGTCTCGCGAACGTCGTCGTTGGCGATCAGGTCGACATAGCGCTGGCGATAGCGGGTCTCCTTGTCGGAAAGACCGTGGAACTTCTCGGGCAGCGGACGAACGGCCTTGGCAAGCAGGGTCGCGCTCTTAGGAGCAACGGAAAGCTGGCCGCGCTGGGTGCGCACGACCACGCCGGTCACGCCCAGGATGTCGCCCAGGTCGAGGGCCTTGAGCGTATTCCAGGCAGCCTCGTCCATGTCGTTGATGCGGCAGAACAGTTGAATCTCGGCAGTCGCATCGCGCACGACGATGAACATGATCTTGCCCTGACCGCGCTTGGCGACCACACGGCCGGCGATCTTCACGACATCCTCGGTGTCCTCACCATCGGCAAGATCGGCGTACTTAGTCTCGATATCGGCGACGTAGTCCTCAAGCTCAGAGTGCTCGGGATAGGGGTTCTGGCCCGCCTCGAACAGGGCGGCGCGCTTGGCCAGGCGGGTGGCGCGCTCGTCGTTGAGCGTCGATGCCTGATCGGCGGCGTTCTGGTTCTCTGCCATAAGTTAGCTCCTCAAACTAAAACGCTCCCCAGGATTCGGTCCCAGGGAGCGAAAACATACCTTTACGCGGGACCGTGGTCTAGCGTGCGATCTTGGCGATGGTGTAGACGCGAGTCTTGCCGGAAGGCGTAACGACCTCGACGGAGTCGCCCTCGCCGTGACCGATGATGGCGTGACCGACCGGAGACTCGTTGGAAATCTTGTGCTCGAGCGAGTTGGTCTCGGTGGTACCGACGAGCGTGACTTCCATGACCTCGCCGTTGGGATCAATCAGCGAAACGGTGGAACCGATGGAGACGGTCAGGTCGCCCGTGGTGGCAGCAACCTGAGCGTTGGCGAGGATGGCCTGGATCTCGGCAATACGAGCGGCGTTCTGGGCCTGCTTGTCCTTAGCGGCGTCGTACTCGGAGTTCTCCGAAAGGTCGCCGAACGCGCGGGCTTCCTTGATGTCCTCGACGATCTCCTTGGCGTAATCGCCCTCACGCCAAGCGAGCTCCTCGACGAGCTTCTGGCGGCCCTCAGCGGTCAGTACGATCTGGCTTGCGTCCATACGGATATCTCCCCAACTCTGATCAAACAATCAACTGTCAACAAAACGAAAAAGACCGGCTAGCCTGCGGGCAAGCCGGTCAGGTGCTCACCCCAAAGGGATGGGACTACTCTGCGTCCGCGTCGCTGTCCTCTGCCTGCTTCTTCTTGGCAGCAGCGAGCTTGGCCTCGAGCTCAGCGATCTCCTTGTCCTCCTCGGACTGCTCGACCACGACCTCCTCGGCCTGCTTGGTCTCGGCCTTATCGTCGCCCTCCATACCCTCACGGATATTCTTGACGGTAGAGCCGAGGGACTTGCCGAGCTTCGGCAGGTTCTTGGGCCCGAAGATAATCAGGACAACGACGAGAATAATGATGAGCTCAGGAGCCCTCAGTCCAAACATGTAGACCTCCACAATACAGCGAGACAAGCTCGAATGAGTATACCGCGGGTATCGCGGTATCACAACACTAGCTAAAAAAAGGGACCGCAAGAAGCGGTCCCTCCTCATGCTCTGGTCGGGTTGACTGGATTTGAACCAGCGACCCCTGCGTCCCGAACGCAGTGCTCTACCAAACTGAGCCACAACCCGTTAGCTTGACTATAGTAACAAAGATTTTCGCCGCGTGCTAGAGAAATTTTTATTTCTTTGGCGCGTCGATTTGAACCGTGTTGGAAATAAGCTCAGTCGCGCAGGCCCACCAGCCATTTTGCTGGGCAGCATCGGCAAGCCTTTCGGCCGTGGCAGCGGTGTCGCAAATGGCAAACGAGCAGGCACCCGATCCGCACACATCTACAGCAACGGTTCCGTCCTGTTTACGCAGCCAGTCGAGGACCGTTTGAATCTGCGACTCCATCTGTGCGGAAATGACACCAAGGTTGTTATGGATGAGTGCATATGCCGTCTCGGCATCACCAGCACGCAAGGCAGAAGCTATCGCGCCGGGCTTGTCCGCAGGCACCGGGGCCTCGTCAAAACGTCGATAGGCTTCAATTGTCGAAACGCTTGCCTCGCGCGGCTTGACCAGCACGACGGGCGTCGCGGGCAGCGCGGGGTACTCAGTTGCCAGCACATCTCCCCCACCTACGTAGAACGCAGGACTCGCGTGCAAAAAGAACGGGACGTCAGCACCAATGCCCCGCGCAATATCGTCGAGCGCTGGGTCGGTGCGATCAATGCCCCAGAGCTCCGCCAAGGCGACAATGACCGCGGCCGCATCCGTCGAGGGGCCGCCCAAGCCGGCGCACAATGGAATGCGCTTCTCAATCGTCACGCAGATGTTTGCCTCGCGACCATAATGCTCGGCCATAGCAACCGCAGCCCGATACGCCGTATTCTTTTGCATGGGAAAATCTGATGCTGGAACCGTCTGGACGGTCAGCGCCTGCGCCGGCGTGACCGTCACGGTATCGGAAAGACCGACGGCCGCCATCAGGGAATCGACCCTGTGGTAGCCGCGGTCATCGCGCTCGGTATGAACCCCCAGGTAGAGGTTAATCTTTGCCGGCGCGGAAAGGGTCAGGGACCGATCGGTCACCGTTAATGCTCCTCGAGCTGATTGCCGAGCGGGGTAAAGATATGCTCGCCGCTCTCAGGGTCGAACAGCTCGACCTGACCGGTGAGGACATCGATATACTGGTAGGACTGACGCGACTTGCGGCCGCGGCGCTCGTCAACCTCGACGATAAAGACGGCGGGGTGGACGCTCTTGATGGTGCCCATGCGCTCGACGACGCGGGTGCGGCCCATGTTGGCCTTAACCTTGACGCGATCGCCCACCATATCGGTCAGCTTCTCGTGGATGTCGTCGACGTGATTGACTTCCATCTCTTCCATGAACAGGGCCTCCAGAAGGTGCAATTCAAAAAGGGGATAATACCCCTAAGATAGACAAAACTCTAATACTATAGCACCCTGCTGCCGCCATACGCAAGTAGCTAAATAAGCCCCGTCCCAAATACGTACCAGACGACAATCTCGCATGACCAGTTGTTACGCGGTTTGGTAAAACCGCGTAACCTAAAGGTTGTCGGTGTCCAGGACGATGGTGAATGGACCGTCGTTGACCAAGTCGACTTTCATATCGGCGCCGAAGATGCCATGTGCTACGTGTTCGACATCTTGACGAACAAGCGTCAGGAAGTACTCGTAGAGCTCGTTGGCGACATCGGGGGCGCCAGCATCCGTAAACGATGGGCGGCGACCGTGGCGGCAGTCGGCGAACAGCGTGAACTGCGACACCACGAGCACCTCGCCGTCGACATCGGCAAGCGCCAAGTTGGTCTTGCCGTTCTCGTCCTCGTTAATGCGCAAGCCCCGGAGCTTGCCCCACAGCTTGTCGGCCTCGGCACGCGTATCGCCATGGCCCACACCCAGCAGCACCAGGTAGCCGCGTCCAATGCGGCCCACGCACTCGCCGTCGACCGTCACGCCGGCGTTGAGCACGCGCTGCACCACCGCACGCATGGCCTACTCCTCGCCCGTCAGCTTGGCGGACAGATGCTCGAGCGCGTGGAAACGATGGCTGATGGCGTTCTTCTCGTCAGCCGTCAGCTCGGCCATGGTCTTGCCCGGCGTGTCGACCGGCAGGAACAGCGGGTCGTAGCCAAAGCCGTGATCGCCGCGGCCCTCGTGCGCGATAACGCCCTCGCAGGCGCCCTCGCCATAGGTGACCAAACCGTCCGTGTCGATGAGCGCGACGACGCTCATAAAGCGCGCGGTGCGATCCTCGTCGGCCACGCCATCCAGGTTAACGAGGAGTTTGGCGTTGTTGGCGGCATCGTCGCCGTGCACGCCCGCATAGCGCGCGCTATACACGCCCGGCTCGCCGTCCAGGGCATCAACGACCAAGCCCGAATCGTCGGCAATGGCCATAAGGCCCGTCTCCTCAACCGCGGCTTGGGCCTTGATGATGGCGTTCTCCAAAAACGTCGTGCCGTTTTCCTCGGGATCCTCAAAATCACCCAGCTGGCCGAGCGCCACAAAGCGCACCTCGGGCATGACCTTGCCCAAAATGGCCTCGATCTCGGTGAGCTTATGGGCGTTGCCCGTTGCCACGACGATGGTCGCCGCCGGGTCGAGGGTGTCGATGTCAATCTTCTCAAGTGCCATAACTGGCCTCCTTGTCTCTATAGCAAGCCGCGTGAGGGGCGTTTGGGCACTTGACCCCTCCCCTCTCAGGCGATCGGACCTTTCAACGCAGCATTTCAGCAGATAAAACCTACCAAAATAAACCTGTCCCTTTTTGGCAGGTTAGGCGATGGCTTGGCGCTGAAGCTCGATGAGCTCGGCGATACCCTTGTCGCCCAGGTCGAGCAAGGCGTTGAGGCGTTTGCGGTCGAAGGGCGCCTGCTCGCCGGTACCCTGGAGCTCGATCATCTCACCGGTGTCGGTGGCGACGAGGTTCATGTCGACCTCGGCATGGCTGTCCTCGGAATAATCCAAGTCGAGCAGCGTATTGCCGTCGACAACGCCCATGGAGATGGCAGCCACCTGGCCGATAAGCGGGATGCGCTCGATCTTGCCCGCCTCGACCCACATGGCGAGGGCGTCGTGCAGCGCCACCCAGGCGCCGGTGATGCTCGCTGTACGCGTGCCGCCATCGGCCTGAATCACATCGCAGTCGACGGTGACGGTGTACTCGCCGAGCGCCTTCATGTTGACGACGGTACGCAGGCTGCGGCCAATGAGGCGCTCGATCTCCATGGAGCGGCCCTTGCGGTTGGCGTGCTCGCGCTTGCAGCGCTTGCCGGTCGACGCCGGCAGCATGGCGTATTCCGCGGTCACCCAGCCGGCCTTAGCTCCCTTTCGCCAGCCCGGCACGCCCTCCTCGATAGTGGCGGCGCACAGCACGCGCGTGTCACCGAACTCGGCCAGACACGAGCCGTGAGCGTGCTTCATGACGCCACGGGTGAGCTTAACGGGGCGCAACTCGTTGGCGGCGCGACCGTTGGCGCGGTTGACCTGCATGTACTCCATAGAAATTTCCTTTCGGCAAAAGATGTGGCGAAGGCTCTGGCAGCTGCCTTACATCTATTTCAGCTCATCGATATCGATATGTTCGATGCTCTTGAGCGGCTGACCAAAGATAAAGCTGCCCGCCACCGCAAACTCGGCAATGTTATCGGCCGTCGTGGCAAAACGATGCTGCGGCTCGGCGGCGTCGCCCGCCAGCTGCTCGCGGCGTGTGAGGATATCGGTCAGCTCGCGTGTAGTCTCCTCGGCGGAACTTACGACGCGCACCCCAGGCCCCAGCGCATGGCGGATAGGTCCCACCAACAGCGGGAAATGCGTACAGCCGAGCACCACGGTATCGATACCGTGGTCGCGTAGCGGCTCAACCGTGGCACCCACCAGCGCACGCACAGCAGGCGTATCGAAGATGTCCTCGTTCTCAAGCCACTGTTCCTGCAGATGTGCACCCGAGGCGAGCTCGTGTTCGACAACCTCGACAAAGCTCGAGGCAGGACAGCCGTATACATCGACACCGGCATCCAGGTCCTGAATGGCGCGCGTGTAGGCGCCCGAGCGAATAGTGAGGTTGGTGGCGAGCACGCCCACGCGACGCGTACGCGTGCTGTTGATTGCCGCACGGGCACCCGGCGCGATCACACCGATCACGGGAACGTCGAGCACCTGCTGGGCCAGACGCAAGGCCGCAGCGGTCGCCGTGTTGCAGGCGATGACCATAATCTTGACGTCGTGCTTCGAAAGCCAACGACCCGCCTGCAACGCAAACGAGCGCACTTCATCCTCGGTGCGGGTGCCGTAGGGGCAGCGCTTGGTGTCGCCAAAGTAGTAGACGGACTCGTGCGGCAGCGCCGTCGCAATCGCGCGCGCAACCGTCAGACCGCCCAAACCAGAATCGAACACGCCAATCGGGCGCGTGTCGCCTGCCGGATTCTCGATATCGGACATTACCTCACCAGTCTCTCGAAAAGACATGTCCAAGTGCGGCGGCGCCGCGCTACGAACGCGCCGCGACCAGCAGCTCTGCCGTCGCCGCCCAACCGTCGACAATTTTGCCGCGCGTAACGAAAGCGTTCTCGCAAGCAGCCAGGAACTCGGGCGCGCCGGCGCTCGTCAGGCCATTCTCGACCAGGCAGAACGTGCCCACGTGATCGGCCATGTAGAAGTCGGACTCGGAATCGCCGAGCGCGAGCGTCTCCTCGCGCTCGATCCCCAGGTGCTCGCAGAAGCGCGCGATGGCAACGCCCTTGTTGAGACCCGCGGGGTTGATGTTGAATGCGCGACCGTCCTCGACGCGATCGAGCTCGAGCGTCGTCGGCTTGGACAGGTGAGTCAGATGGCCGTTGCAAGCCCAGATCAGACCGCAGCCGGCCTCGTCCAGGATGGCCTGAACCTCATCGTCGGGCACATCGCCGCGCATGCCGACGGTGACCTCACGGTATTTGTAGCCGGTCGACATGTCGTTGTGATACTCAATCTTGTGCGGCCAGCGGGCGAGGATCTTCTCGCACACGCCGGTCTGCTCGATTACCTGGTGCGGCGTGAGGCCGCAAGAGGAGTCGTAGGGCATGTCGCCGGTCAGATACTCCCAATCGTTGGCTTTGAGGTCGTACATGACCAGGCCGCCCATCTCGCCGATGTAGGAGTTGAGACCGAGCACGCGCGCGTCCTCGTGGATCATGGTACGGTTGCGGCCCGAGGTGGGAACCACCTGAATACCAGCGCGAGCGAGCGCCACGACGGCCTCGACGAGTTTGGTCGAGGGGTTGCCGTCGTTGTCGCGTAGCACGCACGAGCCGGGTGCGAGCATCGTGGCATCCAGGTCGGTAAAGACGTATTTGACCTTGGCCAAGCGCTCGCGCATCTCGCCCGAAAGCTCGGCAACGGTCGGCAGGGTATTGTGGGACATGGTTACTCCGTTTACGTAGAAGGGTTTGGACTTGGACGGCATGTTTTGATTGAGGGAACACGCTTATGGCGACAGCGCACTCAGGGCGCCGCCGCCATCATGGTTCATTAGTCAAACTGGGTAACATCGATCAGGCGATTGGCCAGCGAAAGGTCGCTCTCGATGGGCACGAACTCGTCGCCCACGTGCATGAGCTCCTCGTCACCCTTTGCCAGCAGCAAGACAATGGTGGGAGCATCGGGGTTGACGTACTCCTCGCGCGCCGCCTTGAACGCCGCATGCACAGCGGCTTCGCGGTCGAGGATGATCTTGTTCGGCGTATCGTCGGGAACATGCTCGGCAAGCTCGCGACAGACCTTCATCGGGTCCTCGTGAGCTGGATCCTCGTTCGTAAAGATCATCAGGTCGGAATACGGTGCGGCCTCGCGTGGCAATTGCTCGCGGCGCTCCTGCGCCTTGCCGCCGGCGGCGCCAAACAGCGCAATGACGGGGCTAGCGGGAAACGCGCGCTTGACCGACGAGAAAAGCGAACGGAACGAAAGCTGGTTGTGCGCATAGTCAACGACGCAGATCACGCGGCCGTCCTTCGACTCCACGACCTCCATGCGGCCCGGCACACGCAGTTTGGAGAGGCCCTTCTTGATAGCCTCGATACCGATGCCGATCTCGCGCGCAGCGGCGATAGCGACCAGCGCGTTTTCCACGTTAAAGTCGCCCGCGATACCCAGCAGGACCTTCTCCCCCGCCTCGGGCTCGTCGGCGCTCATGCCGTGCAAGTTGAACTCGATGTTAAAGCCGAGCATGCGGACATCGCTCGCCCACAGGCTTGCCTCGGGATGCTCGACGCCAACGGTCACCAAGCGCTCGGCCGTCGACGCTGCCTCTAGCACACGGTAAACCTCATCGGTGCCCAGATTCACCACGGCGGTCTTTGCCTGGTCAAAGATCCTAAGCTTGCTCTCAAAATAATCCTCAAACGTGGGGTGTTCAATCGGCGAGATGTGGTCGCGGCCGATGTTGAGGAAGCACGCCACGTCAAACGGCAGATTCTCGACGCGTTGGTACTTGAGCGCCTGGCTCGAGACCTCCATGACCATGGACTGGCGACCGGACGTGCGGCAGTTGGCGATATGGCGCCAGATCTCGGGGGCCTCGGGCGTAGTATTGGTGCTCTCGTAGCACTCGATGCCATCGTCGGTACTCACCGAGCCGATCATGCCGCAGGACTCGCCCGCCGCTTTGATAATCGACTGGAGCATAAAAGCGGCCGTGGTCTTTCCCTTGGTGCCGGTGATGCCCACGATCTTGACGTCGTGGTCGGGACGGTCGTAGACCTCCGGCGGCAACAGGGCCATGGCCGTGCGAACACTATCAACAACCAGCATCGCAGCACCGCTCTCCTGCGCCAGCGGCTCCAGAGACTCGACCAGCGACTCCTCGCACACAAATGCGACGGCGCCCGCATCGAGCGCCATGCTCAAAAACGCGGGCTTAAAGGCAGCACCTTTGCAAAAGAATACGTCACCTGCCGAGACCGCGCGCGAATCAAACGAGCAGCCGGTCACGGCGCGCTCGTCAATCTGCTCTGATGCGCGCAGCTCGCCGCACACATCGAGAAGCTTGGCAAGCGTATCGACCGTGGTCACGGTCGCGGAATCCGAATGGTGCATCTTTCACCTTTCTCAGCCATTTGGCAGGGACGGTTTTATAGTAACTGAAACGCACCCACGCAAAAACGGCTCCCGGAGGAGCCGTTACGCGCAGGCGTTCGTAAGCCGAGGCTAGGCAGCCTGAACAGCGGGCTGGTCCTCGTCGATAAAGAAGCGCTTGTACCACACTAGGAACACGAGCGGCGTATAGATCTTGCGTTGGAAATCGCCCTTGCCCGCAAAGTGCAGATCGAGCAGGTGCATGAGCTCGTCGGTATTGAAGAACTCGCTTGCCCACGGCGCGGTGAAGTACTCCTTGACATAGTCGTACCACTTTTGCTCGCGCAGCCAGTAGACAATCGGCACCGGGAAGCCCACCTTGGGACGGGTGGCCCACTCATCGGGCAGCGACTTGTTGGCAGCGTGGCGGAGTACCTGCTTGTTGCCGTTCTCGTTGATGCGGTAGCGATCGGGAATGTGCTCGGCGAACTCCATGACTTTGCGGTCCAGGAAGGGCACGCGCAGCTCCAGCGAGTGCGCCATGCACATCTTGTCAGCCTTGAGCAGAATGTCGCCCGGGAGCCACATGTTCATGTCCAGGTACTGCTTCTTGACCAGTTCGGGCTGACCCTTCACGCGTGCGTAGATGGGTGCAGCGAGCTCAAAGGCGCCATCGCCGGTGTTGTACTCGGGCTTGAGCACGCCGTCGACCTCGCGCTCCGGCCATACCAGAGCCTGTCCCAGGAACGACTTCTCGGGGATCTCGGCACCCTTGACCAGGAAGTTATGTCCCTTGAAGTACGGCATATGCAGCGCCAGGTTACCGAGCGCGCGACGGATGGGCAGCGGCACCATCTTTTTGTACTTGCGCACCGGGACCGTGTCCTCGTAGTAGGCGTAGCCGCCAAAGAGCTCGTCGGCGCCTTCGCCCGAAAGCACGACGGTAACGTCCTTGCGGGCCATCTCGGCCAAGAACCACAGCGGCACGGAAGACAGGTTGGACTGCGGCTCGTCCATGTGATACTGGATGTCCTCGAGCGCACCGAAGAACTCGTCGGCGGTAATCATCTTGCGAACGTTCTCGACGCCGAGCTTATCGGAAAGTTCCTTGGCGTAGTTGGTCTCGTTGAAGTTCTTGTAGTCAAAGCCCACCGAGAAGGTCTTGTCGGGCATGAGGCAAGCGGCGATGTAGCTGGAGTCGACGCCACCGGAGAGGAACGACGCGACCTTGACGTCGGCGATGCGATGGGCCTCGACACTCTCGTGCACGACCTCGTCCAGCTCATCGACATACTCTTCGAACGGCTTCTCGACGGCAGAGTAATCGCAATCCCAGTAGCGCTCGATGTTCATCTTGCCGGTCGGGATATCGACGGTAAAGTAGTGCGCCGGCGGCAGCTTGTAGACACCCTCGAAGAAGGTCTCCTCAGTCGCCGAATACTGCAGCGTCATGTACGGACGCAGAGCCTTTTTGTTGACCGCCTTGTGGAAGTGCGGGTAGTCCAGGAAGCTCTTGATCTCGGAACCAAAGAGCACGCCCGGAGCGCCGTCGCCCGCATCGGCCATGGGATAGTAGTAGAGCGGCTTGATGCCAAAGATGTCGCGGGCGCCAAAAAGCTTGTTCTTCTTTTTGTCCCAGATGACGAAGGCGTACATACCGCGCAGACGATCGAGTACGGCCTCGCCCCACTCCTCGTAGCCGTGCAGGAGGCTCTCGGTGTCGGCGCCGCAGTGGAACTTGTAGCCCTTGGCCTCGAGCTCGGAACGGAGTTCTTGGAAGTTGTAGATCTCGCCGTTGAAGACAATGACGACGCTGCCGTCCTCATTGGCCATGGGCTGAGCGCCGGCCTCGGTCAGGTCGAGGATCGACAGGCGGCGGAAGCCCAGGGCAACGCGGCCGTCGATAAACTGACCGCCCATGTCGGGACCGCGATGGACGATGCGGTCCATCATCTTGGTGAGCACCTCGGATTGGTTATCCGTCCCACCGACAAAACCGACAAAACCGCACATATACTATCCCCTCTGCTGTTGCTGGGCATCAAATCGAATCAGTAGCTTTTGAGTATACCCGAGGGCGTAAAGAGGGGCGGAATGTTCAGGCAATCTCAACTGAATCAGCTCCGCTGTGACACGCGCCGGTTACCTTTAATGGATATGAGGTGAATGGGGCGATTGTTTTGCTATACTCTCTCCGCACGGGCGATTGGCGCAACGGTTAGCGCAGGTGCTTTACACGCACAAGGCTGGGGGTTCGAATCCCTCATCGCCCACCACTGAATTGGAAACGGTCCTCGAAAGGGGACCGTTTTTGTTTGGGCCCAGCGCATGGGATTCGAACCCGCCAGCACGTCTGTCACAAAGGCCGTGGTCAAAAATGGCAAAAATGAGTACTGCTACTTTGTTTGCAACATATAAATAGACAGTATTTGCTTAAGTTACGCAACATATGTCCATTATAAGGACTAACAGTTAGATCAAAATCGTGCTTTCATCGTCATTTCGACTTGCTATCTGGCCTTATTAGTCCAAAATTGCTGCTACCAAATCGGTAACAGTACTCATATTTGATGTTTTTTGACCAGCAGGTCTCCCTGCCTTAGCAAATCTAAGGCAAAACGGGCTCCAGACCGCTGAATCATGCCGCATAGGACACGCCCACAGTCCGGAACCCGGTCCAAATTGAGTTATTGCGCCGCGTTAGCCCAAGACATCCGACAGGATCTCGATCAGGCTGTCCACGTCGGCTTCCTCGCAGACGAGTGGCGGCAGGAAACGCAGCGTATGGGCACCCGTAGCGTTGATTACGGCACCGGCCCCCAATGCACGGGCCACAACGTCGTGTGCATCACCCGCAGTATCGTCAAGATCGCAGCCGAGCATCAGGCCACGGCCACGCACCTCTACCACATGCGGAAGCTTAGCCAGCGCCTGCTCCATATAGGCGCCCACCTTGGCGGCATGCTCGGCATAATCGCCGCGCACAAGCGCGGAGAGCGTCGCGGCACACGCCGCGATGGCCAAGCAGCTACCGCCGAAGGTCGAACCATGATCGCCGGGCTTAAACACGTCGGCAATCTCCTTCTTTGCCACGACGGCACCCATGGGCACGCCGTCGGCAATGCCCTTGGCAAGGCTCATGATGTCAGGCTCCACGCCATAGGTTTGGAATGCAAATGGCTTGCCGGAGCGGAAGATGCCGCACTGGACCTCGTCGGCGATAAGCACGGCGCCCACTTCGTGTGCCAGGTCGCGCGCTGCCGCCATAAACTCCTCGGTCATGGGGTGCACGCCACTCTCACCCTGGATCGGTTCGAGCATCACGGCACAAATTTCGCTCCCCAGCTGCTTAAAGATTGCACGCAGTTCATCGACATCGTTGGGCGTGCAGGCCACAAAGCCACCCGGCAGCGGGCGGAAGCTGTCCTGCAGCCAATCCTGCATGGTGGCGGCAATGGTCTCGAGCGTACGACCGTGGAAGCCACCGCGCATGCACACGATGGTGTTGCCGCCATTACCGGCACGCTTGGCGTACAGGCGCGCGAGCTTCATCGAGCCCTCGTTGGCCTCGGCGCCGGAGTTGGCAAAGAACGTCTCCCACACCCGCTCGCCCGCAGCCGGGGCACCAAGAGCAGCTGCCGTGGTCTCATCGCCGGCGACAATGGCATCGGCAAGCACGCGCGCACCATCTACGTCGTCGTTAGCAAGCTTGGACAGCAGCGCCGCGACCTGTCCGCGCTGCTCGATGTAGAAATAGTTGGAGACATGCATGAGCTTTTTGGTCTGTGCCTCGAGCGCCGAGAGCACAGCCGGGTCGCCATGACCTAGGCTGCACACGCCGATGCCGGCAAGAAAGTCGAGGTACTCACGGCCATCGTCGCCGGTGAGCTTCATGCCGTGACCCTTGACAAACTCGACCGGAGAGCGGCCAAAGGTATGCATAACGTAATGGGATTCAAGCGATTGCTGAGCTGCAAGTGACATGAGATGCCTTTCGTTGGGCGCCAGACGGCGCGGGGCTATGGGTGCAGGAATGGGGCGGCTGCGGGTCAGCTAGACCGTCTGAAGCTTCTCGACCTCGTCAAGGTTCTCGGTCAGACGCGCAGCAAACGTCGAAAGCGGATGCGGATGCGTATCGAACTCGTAAGCCGTCTCGGTGGAATGGATCACGGTGCCGACGCCGGCATCGGTCAGCAGCTCCAGGAGCAGCGAATGCGGCGTAGTACCGTTAATGATGTGGGCACGAAATACGCCGCCGGTAAGCGCATCGACGGCCGCACGCAGCTTGGGAATCATGCCCTTATCGACCTCGCCGCCGTAGAGCATTTCGTTAACCTCGTCGAGCGTTAGGTTGGAGATAAGCGAGTCCTTGTCGCTAAAGTCCTTGTACAGGCCATCGACATCGGTCAAAAAGATCGCCTTATGCGCGTGGAGCGCCGCGGCAACGGCACCGGCGGCGGTGTCGGCGTTGATGTTGAAGAAACCGCCGTCCTCCCCCGCCGCGACGGTAGCGATGACGGGGATGTACTCGCTATCGAGCAGGCGCTCGATATAGTCGGTGTTAACGTGCGTGACCTTGCCCACACGACCGAGCTCGGGGTCGAGCGGCTCGGCGATGAGCGTGCCGGCATCACTGCCCGACACGCCCACGGCCAGGTTGCCGTGGTGGTTGATGGCAGCAACCAGCTCCTGGTTAACCTTGCCGCCCAGCACCTCGCGCACGATATCCATAGTCGCCGGCGTGGTCACGCGCTGGCCGTTCTTAAACTCGACGGGAATATCGTAATGGCTCAGCGCCTCGTTGATAGCCTTGCCGCCGCCGTGCACGATGACGGGGCGCATACCGATGATCTTGAGCAAAACGATGTCGCTCATCACGTCGCGGCGCAGCTGCTCATCAACCATGGCGGCTCCGCCATATTTGATAACAACCGTCTTGCCGGTCAGGTTCTTAATCCACGGCAGTGCTTCGAACAGCAGCTGCGCGGTTGCTTCGTTGGATTCGCTCGAACGACAATCGCGTGCGAATTTCATAATCTGCCTCGTCTTTCGTATCGTTATCGCGCCGTGCTCCGCTGTCCGCAATCGCGGCGAGATGCGCAGCGTGCCTGGAATCTAGGAACGGTAGTCGCCGTTGATGGAGATGTACTCGTGCGTGAGGTCGCAGGTCCACACGGTCGTTGCCGCGTCGCCTGCGCCCAGGTCGGCCGAGATCACGATCTCGGGCGCCTCGAAACGTCGTAGAGCCTCGTCCTCGTCAAAGGGAACAGTCAGACCGTCGCGACAGACAGGCATGCCCATCATGTCAATGGAAACGTCTTCCTGATTAAACATCACGCCGCACTTGCCAAGCGCCATAGCAACGCGGCCCCAGTTGCAGTCGTGGCCGGCGATGCAGGTCTTAACGAGCGGCGAGTTGGCGACGGCACGGGCGGCGATATCGGCCTCCTCGTCGTTCACGGCGCCGGTAACGTTGACCGTAACAAGCTTGGATGCGCCCTCGCCATCGGCGGCGATATTGCGCGCCAGGCTCTCGCACACCTCGTGCACGGCAAATGCCAACTCGTCAAAGGCATCGGAGCCCTCGACGATAGGCTCGGCATCTGCGGCAGCGGCGCCGGAGGCAAGCATGATGCAGGTGTCGTTGGTCGAGGTGTCGGAATCGACCGTTACCTTGTTAAAGGTCTGCTTGACGGTCGAGAGCAGCAGGGCATGAAGTGCCGCAGGCTCGACGGGGGCATCGGTGGTGATAACTGCGATCATGGTGGCCATATTGGGCATGATCATGCCCGAGCCCTTGCACATTCCGCCTACCGTATAGACATTGCCCGCATGACCCGCAGCCTCGCTGACATAGGACACGGCGTACTCCTTGGAGTGCGTGTCAGTCGTCATGATGGCGCGAGCGGCATCGGCGCCACCGTGGGCGGAGAGCGCCTCGTAGGCAGCAGGAATGGCGGTCTCAAACGTGTCGATCGGCAGAATCTGGCCAATCACGCCCGTGGAGGCAACCAGAATCTGCTGGGGCTCGCAGCCGATGACCTGCGACGCGATGTTGCATGTCTCGCGCGCACAGGCTAGGCCGGTCTCGCCCGTGGCGGCATTCGCATTGCCGGAGTTGATTGAAACACCGGCGATAATGCCATAGCCCTTGTCCGCACCGCCCAGGTTGGCACGGCTCACCTGCACGGGCGCCGCACAAAAGCGGTTGGTCGTAAACACGCCGGCGCCGGGACAGGGTTTATCAGGCACGACGAGCGCATAGTCCAAGCGCTCGGGATTCTTCCGGAATCCCGCATGGATGCCTGCGGCCTTAAAGCCGGCAGCCGCCGTAACGCCGCCCTCGACGGCGCGAATCTTGATATCAATCAGGTCGGTGTTCATCGTCCCTACGACTCCTTATATCAAACAAAAAAGCGGGCATCGGCTGGCACGCCATACCGGTCGCAACTACTAGACCAGCTTAAGAGTGGCGCCCCACTCGATGCCCGACTACCAAATCGTTAACAATCGAATGTGCTACACCGGGCACGCCACTGTGGGCAAGCCTCGTCGCTCGTCAAAACCAAAGACGATGTTGGCACACTGGACCGCCTGGCCTGCTGCACCCTTGCACAGATTGTCGATGGCGCCCGTCGCCACCAGAACGCCCGCGCGCTTGTTGAGCGCGAGGCCAATCTGGGCGGCGTTGGTTCCGACGACCGAAGCCGTCTTGGGCTGCTGGCCGGCGTCGAGCACGCGCACAAAGGTGCGTCCAGCGTAGAACTGCTTGTAATAGTCGACGACATCCTCAAGAGTCAGGGAGTCGATGGCCTGCGGCGTGAGCGGCAGCGTCACCGTGGAGAGCAGGCCGCGCTTGAGCGGTGCCAGATGCGGGGTGAAGACGACGCGATCGGTCAGGCCAAGGATTTGCTCAATCTCGGGCGTGTGGCGATGCTTGCCCACGCCGTAGGCCTCCAAGTTCTCGTCAGCGCTGCAAAAATGCGTACGAGCGTTGCAGGACTTGCCGGCACCCGTCACACCGCTGATGGCATCAACGATCACGGGGCCGCTCTGGGCAACCCAGCCAGCGCGCACGGCGGGCGCGGCGGCAAGGCTCGTTGCGGTGGGATAGCAACCGGCGCAGGCGACCAGCACGGGTTTGCCGTCGGCATGGTCGGATGCGGCGGTCTCCAAGTCCCGGCAGAATAGCTCGGGCAGGCCAAAGGCACGGGTCTTGAGCAGCTCGGGGCTCGTATGCTCGGCGGCATACCACGTCTCAAAGACGGACGCGTCGTTCAGGCGGTAGTCGGCCGAAAGATCAAAGCAGGAGACGCCCGATGCAAGCAGCGCGGGCACCTGTGCCATGGCAGCCGTGTGCGGCACGGCAAGAAAAACCGCATCGCAGCTCTTAAGCTCGGGGGCGTCATGCGTGGTGAAAACCAGATCGCTCACGCCAGCAAAGCTCGGATACACCGCGGACAGCGGCTGGCCGGCATCGGCGTTGGACGTAATGGCAACAAGTTCAAACTCGGGATGGCCGAGCACGAGGCGAATGAGCTCGGCTCCGGCATATCCAGCCGCGCCGACGATTCCAACCTTCAATGACATATCAGACTCCTTGTCTGTAGTTATGCACCAATGCGCATCCCGCAGCCGTCGTTATGAAGTGGGTTGAAACTTTAGCACCAAAAGATGCATATCTACGCAAATCTTTTGCATATTCATGCATTGAAACAGTCCCGACACATTCACTCGAAGGAATTGACAAATAAATGCGGGCCCCATATTGCCCAGTGCGCCTTACGGTGACGTTGCAATGTGGGGCCCGCTACATGCGAGAATTTGAATTGTCGAAGCTTGCTGAGAGACTCGTTTAGAGCTTGACCGGCACCCATTCGTCATGGTTGCAGATAAAGGCCTCGGGTTCCTCCACGCTAAAGAAGACGAGCGTGGGGTCGTTGGGCCCCTCATAATGCTCGCCCAAGCGCTCCAGATGCTTCCAGCCGGCCTCGCGCATATCGGGAGCGGCCTGGTCATCCAGACCCGCACGCCCGCGCAAGATGAGCCAACCATGGCCCGGCCACCAACTCGTGGCCTCAAAGCGCTGGTTTTGCAGCAGCTCCTGCCACACATCTTTGGTGCGCGCCGTCACAAACCACAGCTTGCCGTCCTGAATCTGTGCAAACGAGAACGGACGCACATGCGGCTGCCCGTCCACACTCGTCGCCAGATACCACGCCGGCACCGACGTCAGATACTCCAGCACCGTATTCAATCCGTCCATGTGTCCTCCTGTACCAGCTAGTTTGTGAGCCTGGTTGTGCGAGCTAGAGCTCCAGGCGCTCCTCGCTGCCGTCGATATCACAGAAGCGCGCGGCAATATTGCGGACCGAAAAGAAAGCAAGGCGGCCGTCGTTGGCACTCTCGTGTTCCTCGCCAATGCCCACCATGTGCTTAAAACCCGCTTGACGCACCTTGTCGCTCGCAACTGCGTCGTCCTCAAGTGCGGCTTCGCCGGTCAATACGATCCAACATTCCCCCGGCTTCCAGCCCGAGAGCTCAAACTTGGGATTCGCACTCAGCTCCGCCCACACGTCCTTGTCGCGCGACGTGCAAAACCACAACTTACCGTCATCGACCATGGCAAACGAAAACGGCCTCACGCGAGGCTGATGCCCGTCACTTGCATCGGTCGTGGCCAGATACCACGCCGGAATGCGCCTGAGATACGAACAGGCGCGCTCAAGCTGAGCCGTGCGGTCGTTGTCGGTCATAGGGACCCCTTTCTTGCGCCCGAATCGCGCCTAAACAAGTTGAAGATTGATGACGATGACGCAGATGAGCAGCAACGCCGTCACCACCGCCGCCAACGCATCGCCGCGGACAAATGCAAGCGCATGCAGGCGCGTGCGGCCCTGCTCGCCGTGATAGCAGCGTGCATCCATGGCGGCAGACAGCGTCTCGGCATGGCGGAACACGCCCGTGAACAGCGGAATCGCCACACTGCCGAGCATACGCACGCCGCCGAGCGGACCGCCCGTCACGCGCGCGCCGCGGCTTGCCTGTGCATCGGCCGTCTGCTTCATCTCAGTGGCAAACTGCGGCATAAAGCGTAGCGCGATACCCATGATCATGCCGAGCTCGTGCGCAGGAAGTCCCACACGCGCAAACGGCGCGAGCAGGCGCTCAAAGCCCGCGGTGAGGTCGAGCGTCGGCGTGGTGAGTGTAATGGCGCTCATGCCGGCCATCATCAACGTCAGGCGGCACGCCATAAAGGCGGCAGAACGCAGTGAGCCCTCGCTTATCTGCAGAAAGCCGAGCTGCCACAGGATGCGCCCACTCTGATCGGTAAACAAGTTGAGCACCGCGACCACGACGACGATTGCCAGCAGCGGCGCCATCGACGACAGAACGCGACGAACCGGCACCCGAGACACGGCATAGGTCAGCACAACGAAAATTGCGACCGGGGCCAGTCCGCGGAAGCCACTGACCGTGAGCGTCGTGGTCAGAAACACAAAGCCCAAGAGCAACTTGGTTCGCGGGTCCAGGCGGTGGATTGCACTATCGCCGGGATAGTAACTGCCAAACGAAAACGCCTCCATCAGCAGCCCTCCTCTCGCGAGACCGTCTTGGATTTAGCAATGTCCGCGACGTTAGAAGGACCGTCCGAGCGACCGATCAGCAAATCTACCAACTCGTCGGCCAACGACTCAACCGTATAGAGCCCGCCGCGACGCAGCGGCACGCCCGCTTCCGCGAGCGCCAACGCCATGCGCTGAGCAGCAGGTACGCCCAAGCCGATCGACTTGAGCTCATCGGCATGCGCAAACACCTGCACGGGGGTTCCCTCGGCAAACACCGCACCTTCGTTCATTACGACGATACGGTCGCAGCAATTGGCCAGGTCATCCATACTATGCGAAACCATGACAACGGTCAGGCCATCGCGGTGAAGTCGATCGATAAGCTCAAGGAAATCCCTGCGCGCAGCCGGATCGAGCCCCGCCATGGGCTCATCGAGCACCAGGACTTCGGGCTCCATGGCGAGCACGCCGGCGAATGCCACACGCCGTTGCTGACCGCCCGAAAGCTCAAAGGGACTCTTGTCGCCGACCGTGGAAAGGTCGAGGCCCACGCGTGAGAGCGATGACTCGACACGACGGTCGACTTCATCTTGCGGCAAGCCAAGGTTATGCGGACCAAACGCCACGTCCTGTGCCACGGTCTCGGCAAACAGCTGACGCTCTGGATACTGAAACACCACGCCGACCTTTGCCTTAACCGCGGCGGCATCTTTCTTGTTTGCCAGGTCGAGCCCCAATGCGTAAACGGAACCCTCCTGGGGACGAATCAGGCCGTTGAGATGCTGAATCAGCGTCGACTTACCCGAACCGGTATGACCTGCCAAGCCCAGGAACTCGCCGCGACGCACCGTCAGCGATACATCGCGCAGCGCCCACGGGCTGCTGGGGTCGTTTCCCCAGAGAGCCTGTTTGCTCGATGTGTCCGCAGTGGTCGAGCGCTTGCGCCAGCGGTAGCGCTCGCGCGGACTGAGCGAATAACTGTACGAAACATGGGATAGCTCAATGACGGGCTCCGACGCGTTTTCCTCGTTGTCTGCCGAAACAGTGCCGTCAGCGATTTCCAACTGGGGCGCGGAAGGCTGCCCCGCGGTGCCCGCCTCACTTCGCTCGGTATAGACCTGCGCAACCTCGGCAACCATATCTGCCTCACGCACCTGCGAATGAACAGGCACGCCCTTCGCACGAAGCGCCATGCCCAAACGGCACGACTCTGGCATGTCAAGGTTGAGCTGAGCGAGTTCATTCGCCCGCGTCAGAATCTCCTCGGGCGTGCCCAGCATGGCAACTCGTCCCGTCTGAAACACGGCGACACGATCGGCCTCGGCAGCCTCTTCCATAAAGTGCGTAATCATCACGATAGTCATGCCGCGAGCGTGCAACGCGCGGCAAGCCTTCATAAGACCCTTGCGTCCGCGCGGGTCGAGCATCGAGGAGGCCTCATCCAAAATGAGAACGCGCGGCTCCATGGCGAGCACGCCGGCAAGCGCCACGCGCTGCTTTTGTCCGCCCGAGAGCGCATGGGTCTCGTGGCGCTCAAAGCCCACCAGGCCCACGCCCTTCAGCGCCTCGCGTACGCGCTGCGCAATTTGCGCCGATGGCACGCCAAGGTTTTCGGGACCGAACGCAACGTCATCTTCGACAAGCGTTGCCACCAGCTGATCATCGGGATTCTGGAACACCATGCCCGCGGTCGAACGAATGTCGTAGACCAACTCGGGATCGGACGCATCAATGCCGTTGACGCGCACCGTGCCCGCATCGGGCTGCAGCAGCGCATTCAGATGCTTGGCAAACGTCGACTTGCCCGACCCATTGCCACCGAGGATGCAGAAAAACTCCCCGTCCTTAATGCTCAGATCGATGCCGTCAAGCGCCTGGGCGGCACCGTCATAGCTAAAGGAAACGCCCCGACACTCAATCATGCGCGGCCTTTGACCTGGTCCTTCTTGGGCGTGATGAGATTAGAGACCGCCTTGTACACCGCCAGCGTGAGTACCGAGTTAAGCACAGTCTTGATGAGGTTAAACGGCAAAACAGCGGGAAGCATGAGCGGCAGAATCACATCGGCCGAGCCATACCAGAACCATACGCCAATAGTAAGGTTTGCGACCATAGACAGCGCTGTAGCGGCAATGACGCCGAGCACCAGGCCAATCACGGCACCCTTGTAGGTGTGCATCTTCTGATAGACGATAGCCGCAGGCAGAATATAGCCCAGCGTGGCAACCAAGTTCATAAGCGCACCGACCCAATCGCCCGTGGTAAGCGCATGGATAACGATCGCCATAGCGGCAACAGCTGTGCCGGCACCAGGGCCATACGCAAATCCACACACCATCGCCGGCACCAGCGACGGGTCATAGGTCAAAAACGGCGCCGAAGGAAGGATGGGCAGCTGCACGTACATAAACAGGGCGCCCAAGGCACACATCAGCGCCATGGTAACGAGCTGTTTGGTGCTCCACCTATTCGTGTTCTCAAAATGGATATGCTGCGACTGTTCAGACATAAGATCACCTGCCTCTTTCATCCGGACTCTAACCGTTGGTACTGGGATCTCACCAGTTCAGCCGGCATGCGAACCAACGCACACACGGGTCGCGGACTCATCGGCTCGGTCGCAGGCATCTCACCTGCGCCACGGCGTCCCTTTGACACCGCCCGATTTACCGCCAGTGGGGAATTCCACCCCGCCCTGAAACAGCAATTGCAAGTGTAGCACGAGCAGGTTTTCGCGCAAGTATGCCGAGGGTAATTTATGGTGGGGATCAGCTGCCGCAACAACCACGTTCCCCACCCATCCCAAAGTAACGCGCTTTTCGCGGCAAAGCCGCGAAACAGCGAAAGGGACACGTATCCCCATCAACCACATTCTCCGCCCACGCCGACCTCAAGGCCGTAAACGCAGGGGATCCGGGGGCGTGACGGGGGCTTCTCTCCGGAACATTCCGCACTGATATTTTCTGTATTGAAGACGTCGATGATGCACCCGTATACCATTGACGTCGACACCATCAGATGCGGACCGCGCGGTGACCCCACATTCCGCTGGCGCCCACAGGGCTGCCCTCGTTTCCTGACATGTCCCGCGCGGGCCGCGGCGAGCCGAGACCGCCGCATGACCTAATAGGAGCATGGAGCGATACCGCGGACCCGAACAACCGCATTCTATCGCGCCCCGTCAGTGTGCCGTCTGCCCGGTCCAGGCGAGCACGGAAAGAACGGAGCGAGACATGAGAACCGAATCGACACCCGGCGCCCGCGGGCCGGTCTTCTGCGGGGTCGACACCCACGCCGACTCGCACTGGCTGTGCGTCCTGGACTGGAGGGGCCGCAGGGTCCTGTCCCGCCGGTTCCCCGCCGACGCGGCGGGATACGAGGCGCTCGCCGGGGCGATCGCGGCGGCCGGGGAGCCGGCCTGCGTCGCGATGGAGGGGACGTCGTCCTACGGGGCGGGCCTCACCAGGCACCTCGCGTCGCTGGGGATGCCCGTGCGCGAGGCGCTCTCCCCGGCGAGGACGCAGAGGAGGCGCCCGGGGCAGGGGAAGTGCGACGAGTCGGACGCGGAGAGGGCCGCCCGCGCGGCGATGTCCGGCTCGAAGCTCGGGACCCCCAAGAGCCAGGACGGGTGGGTCGACGGGGTGCGCTGCATGCTCGCGGCGCGCTCCGGGGCGGTGAAGGCGCGGACCTCGGCGATCAACACCGCGAGGTCGCTGCTCACCACCGCGCCGGAGGGGCTCAGGTCGAGGTTCCGCGGCATGGGAGGGCCGAGGCTGATGGAGGAGCTCCCCTCCGTGCGCGCCGAGGGCGCGCTGGGCGCCGCGCTCGGCGCGCTGGCGGACCTGTGGGCGGCGGCGCGCGACGCGGCGCTCGACATGGAGCTCGCGATCGAGGCGTCCCTGGAGGAGAACTGCCCCGCGCTGCTGGCGATGTACGGGTGCGGGCCCGTGAGCGCGGCCAAGCTCGCGGTCGCGGCCGGGGACAACCCGGGCAGGCTGCGCTCCGAGGCGTCGTTCGCGGCGATATGCGGCGCCTGCCCCATCCCCGCCTCGAGCGGCAAGACCGTGAGGCACAGGCTCAACAGGGGCGGCGACCGGCAGGCGAACAGCGCGCTGCACGAGATCGCGAGGCAGAGGGTCATGCGCGACCCCGAGACCGCCGAGTACGCCGAGAGGGCGAGGGCGCGGGGAAAGAGCGACAGGGAGGTCATGAGGTGCCTCAAGCGCTACGTGGCCAGGGAGGCGTACCGGGCGCTGATGCGCCCGCACGAGATCAGGAGGCCCGAGGACGCCTCGGAGCTCGTGGCGGCCAGGCGCGCGGCGAAGGTCAGCCAGGTGAGGGCGGCGTCCATACTGGGCACCAGCGAGAAGTACATCTCGATGCTGGAGAGGGGCCAAAGGGAGCTCAAGCCCATAAGGAGGGCCTACGAGGCATGGGTCGAGGCCGGACTTCCGCTCGATTGGGACAGGCAGGCCTTCGAGGCCGAGCGCAAAATGGATTCTAAAAAACACCTTGCCAAATAGGAGCCTCTTTGCATGTCCGAGGACGTTCCGGAGAGAAGCCCCCGTCACGCCCCCGGATTCCCGGTGGGAGTTCTAGACCTTGTCGGCCTTAGTACATACCGCCGCCCTGCTGACCAGCGGTAGCAGCAGCGATAGCGTCCTCAAGCTGAGTGTTCTTGGGCACATCGGAGACGGTGGCCTCGGTGATGAGGATCAGGCTGGCGACAGAAGCAGCGTTCTGCAGGGTGACGCGGCTGACCTTGACGGGGTCGAGGACGCCCATCTCGATCATGTCGCCCCACTCGCCGTTGGCAGAGTTGAGACCCTGGCCGGCGGGCAGCTCGGCAACCTTGTCGACCACGACAGCGCCCTCAAAACCAGCGTTCTTGGCGATGGTAGCGACCGGAGCAGTCAGAGCCTTCTTGACGATATCGACGCCGATCTTCTCCTCGGGGTCGTCGATCTCGACAGCATCGAGCGCAGGAGCAGCATCCATGAAGGCGACGCCGCCACCGGCGACAATGCCCTCCTCGACAGCAGCGCGGGTAGCCTGCAGGGCGTCCTCGACGCGATGCTTGATCTCCTTGAGCTCAGACTCGGTAGCAGCGCCGACCTTGATGACGGCAACGCCACCGGAGAGCTTGGCCAGGCGCTCCTGGAGCTTCTCACGGTCGAAGTCAGAGGTGGTGTTCTCCATCTCACCCTTGATCTGAGCGATACGAGCGTCGATGGCCTCCTTGGAGCCAGCGCCGCCGACGACGACGGTGTTGTCCTTGGAGATGGTGACGGACTTAGCGGTACCGAGCATATCAGCGGTGATGTCAGCGACCTTCACGCCCAGCTCGTCCAAGGCAGCCTGGCCACCGGTGAGGACGGCGATATCCTCGAGGATGCGCTTGCGGCGATCGCCGTAGCCCGGGGCCTTGACGGCACAGACGTTGAGGGCGCCACGGATCTTGTTGAGGACCAGGGTCGGCAGAGCCTCGCCGTCGATGTCCTCAGCGATGATGAGCAGGCCGCGGCCAGCGCGCTGAACAGCCTCGAGAACGGGCATGATGTCCTGAACGCTGGAGATCTTCTGGTCGGTGATGAGGATGTACGGATCCTTCATCACGGCCTCCATGCGGTCGTTGTCCGTGACGAAGTAAGCGGAGACATAGCCCTTGTCGAACTGCATGCCCTCGACGGTGTCGATGGTGATGTCGAACGTCTGGGAATCCTCGACGGTGATGACGCCGTCCTTGCCCACGACCTCCATGGCCTCGGCGATCTTCTCGCCGACCTCGGGGTCACCGGCGGAGATGGTACCGACGGAAGCGATCTGCTCCTTGGTCTCGACCGGCTTGGCCTGCTTCTTCATCTCGGCGACGGCGGCGTTAACAGCCTTGTCGATGCCGCGACGAATGGCCAGCGGGTTAGCGCCAGCGGCGACGTTGCGCAGACCGTCGTTGACGATGGCCTGGGCGAGCAGGGTTGCGGTGGTGGTGCCGTCACCCACGGTGTCGTTGGTCTTGGTGGCGACCTCCTTCACCAGCTGAGCGCCCATGTTCTCGATGTTGTCCTCGAGCTCGATCTCCTTGGCGACGGAAACGCCGTCGTTGGTGATGGTCGGAGCACCGAACGTGCGCTGCAGCGCAACGTAGCGGCCCTTGGGGCCCATGGTGACGGTAACGGCGTCGGCCAGAGTGTTGACGCCCTTGGCAAGCTTAGCGCGGGCATCGGTGTTGAACGTAATGTTCTTTGCCATGGTAGGTAATCCTCCAAAAGAAATGTGACTCGCGTCGCCGCTTCCGAGTCCTATGCGGCGGGCGCGTTCAAAGACGAATCAGAGATTCTGACGAGACTAGGCCTCGACGACAGCGTAGATGTCGTCGGCGCGCATCAGCAGATACTTCTCGCCGTCGACCTTGACCTCGTTGCCACCGAACTTACCGTAGATGACAACGTCACCGACCTTGACGTCCATGGGGATGCGCTCACCCTTGTCGTTGACCTTGCCGGCGCCCACGGCAACGATGGTGCCGCGCTGCGGCTTCTCCTGGGCGTTGCTGGCGATGTACAGACCAGAAGCGGTCTTCTGCTCGGCCTCGTCGGGCTTGACCAGAACACGATCTGCAAGCGGCTTCAAAGACGACATACTTGTCTCCTCCTTTTTGGGCCGCGTGGTTATGCCACGCGAATTAACCCTTTTTGTTTGCGTACGCGTTGAATGGTACCCACGAATGGCGGGTTATACAACACGGAGTCAAAAAATCTTATTTTTTGGCACTTAGATTTTCTGAATGCCGGGGGATAACTTAGCGATGCCTCCCGTGTGGCTCCGGAGGGGCGGGGCATAAGGTTTCCTGCTCGGGCAGTCCTGCTCGCACGAAGGCCACATTAAGTGGCCTTCGGCTCGTGCGGAACTCGCGATAAACCTTATGCCCCGCCCCTCCGGCGCCACACGGGAGCTGAGTCAACGTTATCGGGCCCGGCATTCAGAAAAGTCAGTGCAGCAAAATGGCGATGCGGGTAGGGTGCACAAGAAAGGGGCACGTTGCTGAAACGTGCCCCTTAAGTTGCGGTGGAATATGGACTGTTTTTGGCTGTTGAGGTGTTATTTAGTCCGTATTTCACCGCAACTGAGGGGTGGGATGTGGGGTTAACGCTCGTAGATTAAGTTACCTGCCAGATAGGTTGCCTGAACTTTGGTGTCTTGGAGCTCTTGGGGGTCAATGGTGAGCGGGTTTTGGTCCAGGACTACCAGGTCGGCGTATTTGCCGGGCTCTAGGCTGCCGAGGTTTTGCTCGTCGCCCGCTGCGTACGCGCTACCAAGCGTGTAGTTGCGCAGGGCCGTTGCCGCATCGATGCGCTCGCTGGGGAGCCAGCCGCCCTCGGGCCAGTGGCTGCGAGGGTCTTGGCGCGTAATAGCCGTGTAGAGCACGTTCATGCTGGTAACGGCCGTGATGGGGCTGTCGGTACCAAAAGCTTGGCGGATGCCGCGCTGCTTATAGGTCGCAAACGGCCACATGATGCGGCTGCGTTCCAGGCCCAGGTCGCGCTCCGGGCCACCCGGGTCGAGCGTGATGTGGCAAGGCTGGCTCGAGGCAATGACGTTGAGCTTGCGCAGACGATCGATGTCCTGAGGCAGCAGATTCTCCAAATGCTCAAGCGTATTATGACCGTGCTGGGGCAGGCCGTAGAGCTCTGCCGCCTCCTCAAAGATATCGAGTGCGGCATGGATGGCACCGTCGCCGATAACGTGGATGCGCACGGTGTGGCCGCGCTCGGCTGCCGCCAGAACCAACTTGCGCATGCGCTCGACAGGAACCGTCAGGCGCCCCTGGTCACCCGGGAAGCGCGGGTTAGTATAGGGCTCAGTGAGGTATGCGGTATGCTCGCTCGACACGCCGTCGAAGAACTGTTTAAATCCTGGCGCCGAGAGCAGCGCATTGTTCGCGTAGCGGGTCTGGAGTTCTTCCAAGCGCGATTGGTCATCCAGCAGCGTGGGAAACAGATGGGCGCGGATGCCCAGCTTGCCGGCGGCCTGCAGCCTGTCGTAAACATCGTCGCGAATAAAGTCGCAGCCCGGCATGGGCATGAGCGACATATCGCAGATTGAGGTGATGCCTTGCTCGGCCATACGCTTCATCTGGTCGCCGTAAGCGCTCGCGATGCGGTCCTCGCCCAGCCATTCCAGGCAGCGCGGCAGCAGCTGCATAGCAGCTGCCTCGTGGGCAATACCCGTAAGCTCACCGTTTGAGTCTTTGTCGTAACTGCCACCCGCCGGAGGCTCGCTGTCACGCGTCACGCCGAGGGCTTCGAGTGCGCGGCTGTTGAGCCACAGCGTATGCCCATCGCCCGAATACATAACACAGGGGCGACCGGGGAAGGCGGCGTCGAGGGAGGCCTTGGTAGGATGCTCGGGCGGATCCCAGCGGTAATCGCGCCAGCCCTGGGTCACGACCCAGGCGTCGTCGGGCAGGCCCTGGGAAAACTCGAGCGCATGCTGCACCAGTGCCGCCTCGGACGTGCCCATATCCATGAGCATATACGGCGAGGAACCGACCGAGGTATGGAAGAAGTGCAGATGAGCGTCATGGAAACCGGGGCAGACAAACTGCTCGCCGTAATCGACCACCGGCGTGGCGGTAGGTGCGGCGGCAATCACGTCATCGGGCGCGCCGACAGCGACGATGCGATCGCCCGCGATGGCGATCGCCAACTCGCGGGCGGTATCGATGCCGTCTTGCGCGGTAAAGACGTTCTTGGAGCGAATAATCCGATCGATATGTCGCATGGGCATCCCCATCTCTGGCAGGTAATTCAACACCCCCGAGTGTACTCCCCCGCCCTTGTAACAAAACCCCAAGCGGCAAACGGCAACTTTACCAGCCCTAGCGGCAGGTGGCATACTGGAGAAAGCCTGTACGATTTTGCGATCAACCCAGCAAGGAGCAAATCGACCATGACGAAGACCAAGGCACAGCAAATTATGGCGGCAACCGAGGTTCGCGCGGCAGACGACGTCACCGCGGCCATCCAGGATATCGCCGCCGAGTTTGAACCCTACATCATCAAGCAGCGCCGGCACTTCCATAAGCACCCGGAGTTGAGCCTTGCCGAGGAGCGCACGACTTCCGACATCGCCAACCAGCTCGACGCCATGAATATCCCCTACGAGCGTCCGCTCAAGACGGGCCTGGTGGCGACGCTTCGCGGCACCGCGCCGGATGCCTACCGCGAGGACGGCACGCCGCGCCGCCGCATCCTGCTGCGCGCCGATATCGACGCCCTGCCCGTCACTGAGCAGACCGGCGAGGAGTTCGCCAGCGTCAATGAGGGCTGCATGCACGCCTGCGGTCACGACTGCCATATCGCCATGATGCTCGGCACGTTGCAGATTCTGCGCCACATGACCGATGACATCCACGGCGAGATTCGCATCGTATTCCAGCCCAGCGAGGAAAACGGCCAGGGCGCCAAACTCATGATTGGCACGGGTGTGCTCGACGGCGTCGATGGCGCCTACGCCGCGCACATCTGGAGCGAGGTCGACGCCGGTACCGTAAGCTGCGAGCCCGGCCCACGCATGGCAAACACCGACTGGTTCCGCATCGACGTCCGCGGCACCTCGTGCCATGGCGCCATGCCCCAGCGCGGCCACGACGCCGTTATGGTTGCGGCAGAGATCGTCAACGCCCTGCAGACCATCGTCTCGCGCGAGATTAGCCCCTACGAACCCGCCGTCATCACCGTCGGCGAACTGCACGGCGGCACCGCGCGCAACGTTATCGCCGGCACGGCCTACCTCGCCGGCACAGTGCGCACCTATGGCGACAAGACGCATGGGGAGATGCCCGAGCTTATGCGCCGCATCGTGGAGCACACCGCAGCAGCACTAGGCGCCGAGGCCGAACTCACCGACTACACCATCGCCAACTACAAGGTCGAAAACGATGCCGCCTCGAGCGAGCGCTGCCGCCAAGCTGTGCTCAAATGCCTGGGCCCCGCGGGCGAAGGCCATTATCGCGGCACACTTTCGGGCGAGGACTTCTCGGAGTACCTGCGTCGCGTACCAGGCGTGCTCGCCTTTGTCGGCGCGCGCAATCCCCAGATCGGCGCCACCTATGCCCAGCACTCCTGCTTCTACAAGATCGACGAGAGCGTGCTCGCCAAGGGCTCCATGGTAGCCGCTCAGTATGCCATCGACTTTTTGGCCGAGCCCACGCAAGAAGAGCTCGACGGCCCCACGATCGCCGCGGTTGCCGAGACCAATCCCGACCTGGCAGCCAAGCTGCGTTCTGCCAAGGCAACGGCCGCCGAGGCCCGCGACGCCATGCACGACGCCCGCACCGCCCGCCATGCCGCCATCAAGGGCATTCACGATGCCCGCGCCGCTGCTCGCCATGAGGAGAAGCGCGACGAGTAGCCGTCACGCTCACCCGTAATAACCTTGCTAGAGCAAAGCGGGGGCGAACGTTATCTCAACGTTCGCCCCCGCTTATGTGTCGACTGCTTTTCTAGCGCGTCCTCCGTTACGACAGGTAAGAGCGAAGGATGGTGAGCCAGCGTGGGGTTTCGAGGTGGATGATATCGTCGGGGACTCCGGCGGGCGCATGGCCGCCAAAGAGTAGACCGGCATCTGCCGGATTGATAAGGCGCACGATCCATACGGCGACGACCAGCACGCACAGAACAATAACCGCAATGTCGATACCGCGCTTTAGCTTGCTCGATGCCACCTCCTCGCGCACGAACGCGAGCACAAACGCAATCGGCACCACCCAAAACAGCGGATGGTAGGCAAAGGCCGCCGCAAAATCGAGGCGCAGTGCTGCCAGCCAGGCCCTCGTCATGCCACATCCCGGACAGGGAATGCCCGTCATCAGGCGAAACACGCAGCCGATATCGAGCAGGTAGAGTGCGAGCCAGGCGACAAAGAGCGCGCCGATGCAAGAAAGGGCGCGGCGAATGAGTTCCGCCGCGCCCTTATGTCCCTGGGAGCTGTTCACGCCGCTCTTATCGTTAGGCACGAGCGCCAAGACGGACGTTGTAAGCCGTTGCCATGGCATTGGTATTCTTGATGATGATGTTCATGGCAAAGATGCGGCCAAGGCCGCACAGCAGCGCGCCGACGATCTGCCACATAAGAACGGTGGTACCGTTCTCCTGGAACATCAGGCCATAGCGAGGAGCATTAGCCTGCAGGCGGTTACCGATCTTGTAGTACCAGTAGAGTGCGTAGAAGCCGCAGGTCACGAACGACAGCAGGATAAATGCTGCCAGACCCGGCGTGGAATCGCCGTCGTCCTGGCACATGACATTGATGTCGCGGGCGAGGCAATAGAGGAAGTAATACGAATAGATGCCGCAGGTCACGATGGAAAGCAGGAGCCAGCCGATCACGCCACGGTCGGTTTTAATCGGAGTATAGCCCATCGGGGCAGGTGCAGGCTGCTGAGCATACTGCTGCTGCCCGGCGTATTGCTGCTGAGGCTGAGGCTGAACTGCCTGAACCGGAGTGGGCTGAATCTGCGTGGGCTGCGGAGCAGGCTGGGGCTGAGGTGCAGGCTGTGGCGCGGGCTGCGGAGCAGGAGCAGCGGAAGCGGCACCGACGGCAGAACCGCAGACAGGGCAGAATTTGGCATCATCCGAAATGGGAGAACCACAAGTGGGACAGAATATAAGCTTCTCCTTTTCCTAAGGCGTTGCACGCCTTCAAACCTTACACGACTATGTTCCTGTCTCTTATACACATCTCCGAGCCCACGAGACTCCTGAGCATCTC
>UQXA01000026.1 GCA_900544865.1 uncultured Collinsella sp.
CAAGAGATACGAATATCTAGGCCCAGAAGTAATCAGCTATACATCGGGTTGGTACGGCTCCCACTATGGACACATAACCCAGTTCAAGTGTAACTACCGCGTGTACAACTAAAGCAACCCGGCCGGGACGAGGGGCGACGCAAAAGCGTCGCCCCCGTTTTTAACCATGTCAGCTGAACCTGGTTCAGTTTGGTTGATTTCCGATCTCAGCCGAACACATTGAGCGGAAAGGCCGTTCCCGCAGTCAGTCGAACGTCCCCGGGGCCCTTCTCAGGCCCCGGGGACGGCATTTTCCCAGTTGAAGGAACGGTGGAGATGCGTTTCGATGGGTCAGATTCGTGTCGTTCCGAAAAGACCGTGAACCTTTTGTGGGACACGCGGCGCCGTGGTACCATAGCCGAGTTTGTTGTCTTGGTCGGAAACCAAGACGCCTTATGCGCTGATCGGTAACCAGCGCCTGACCAATAAGGAGTCCTACCATGAAGCAGGGTATCCATCCCCAGTATGTCGAGTGCACGGTGACGTGCTCCTGCGGCAACACCTTCAAGACGCACGCTACCGTGTCCGAGATGAAGGTTGAGCTTTGCAACGAGTGCCACCCGTTCTACACCGGCCAGCAGAAGTTCGTCGACACCGGTGGACGCGTCCAGCGCTTCGCCGACAAGTTCGGTGGCGCCGCTGCCGCCCAGCTCAAGAAGGCCGAGGAGGCCAAGGCTGCCAAGGCTGCCAAGGCTGCTGAGGCCGAGGCCGCTCGCAAGGCCGCCGCTGAGGCTAAGGCTGCCGAGAAGGCCAAGCGTGCTGCTAAGTTTGCCGAGGAGGCTGCCAAGCAGGCCGCCGAGGCTCCCGCAGAGGCTCCCGTCGAGGAGGCCGCTGCCGAGGCCGAGACCACCGAGGCTGCTGAGTAAATAGCTCGCGGAGGAATCGCTCGCATTCATGGCAAAAGGGCCGTGCATCCAATTGGGTGCGCGGCCCTTTTCTTTTTATTGGTGCAAACCAACCTGTCCCCATTGCACCAGATTGGTGCGAAGGGGACAGGTTGGTTTGCACCAAATGACAGAGAGGCGGCGTTTGCCCATATAAAACCTGCCAAAATAAACCTGTCCCTTTTTGGCAGGTTGGTCGTAGTTATTACGTGGCGGTTGAGGTCGACCGCATAGGGTGCGTCCTGTTTGGCTAAAGTACAACTATCTGTGTTTAACTCGCTCGGAGCTGCATGGCGCGGGCGATGGCCAAAAAGGAAAACAACATGGGATTCATGTCAAAGCTGCTGTCCTTTGGATCCGATAAGGACCTTAAGCGCTACTACAAGATCGTCGACCAGATCAACGGTCTTGAGCCCCAGTTTGAGAAGATGACCGAGGAAGAGCTCCGCGCCCAGACCGATAAGTTCCGTGAGCGCTACGCCAACGGCGAGTCGCTCGACGATATGCTCCCCGAGGCCTTTGCCACCGTGCGCGAGGCTTCCAAGCGCACCATGGGCATGCGCCACTTTGATGTGCAGCTCATCGGCGCCATGGCGCTTCACGAGGGCCATATCGCCGAGATGAAGACCGGCGAAGGCAAGACCCTTGTCTCCACCTTGGCCGGGTACCTCAACGCTATCGCCGGCAAGGGCGTGCATGTCGTTACCGTCAACGATTACCTGGCAAAGCGCGACTCCGTGTGGATGGGCCGCATCTACAAGTACCTGGGGATGACCGTCGGTCTGCTCCAGAACAACATGCCGCTCGAGCTCAAGCGTCCGGCCTACCAGGCAGACGTCACCTACGGCACCAACTCCGAGTTCGGTTTCGACTACCTGCGCGACAACATGGTCACCCGCCCCGAGCAGCGCGTACAGCGCGGCCACAACTATGCCATCGTCGACGAGGTCGACTCCATCCTGATCGATGAGGCCAGAACGCCGCTCATTATCTCGGGCGCCGGCACCAAGTCCGCCAGCACCTACAAGGACTTCGCGCGTGCCGTGCGCGGTCTGGAGCGCGGCGAGGACGTGTCGCACGACATGCTCACCGCCACCGAGGACGTCGAGCCCACGGGCGACTACGTCATGGATGAGGCCAAGCACACCATCGCCGCCACCGAGCGCGGTCTTAAGAAGATCGAGCGCCGTCTGGGTATCGAGGACATCTACGCCGACTTTTCGGGCCAACTGGTCAACCACCTGCAGCAGGCGTTGAAGGCCCAGTACATGTTCCATCGCGACAAGCAGTACGTGGTCACGAACGGCGAGGTCAAGATCGTCGACGAGTTCACCGGTCGCATCATGGAAGGCCGCCGCTATTCCGAGGGCTTGCACCAGGCCATCGAGGCCAAAGAGGGCGTGCTCGTGCGCGAGGAGAACCAGACGCTGGCCACCATCACCTTGCAGAACTACTTCCGTCTGTATGACAAGCTCTCCGGCATGACCGGTACGGCACTCACCGAGGATGCCGAGTTCCGCGAGATCTACAAGCTGCCCGTCGAGGTCATCCCCTCCAACAAGCCCGTCCAGCGTGTTGACCACGAGGACCTGGTGTACCGCACCATCCAGGCCAAGTACAACGCCGTTGCCGACGACGTCGAGCGACGTCACGCCAAGGGCCAGCCGGTCCTGGTGGGCACCGTCTCCATCGAAAGCTCCGAGAAGCTGTCGGCCGCCCTTACCAAGCGCGGCATCGCGCACGAGGTCCTCAACGCTAAGCATCACGAGCGCGAGGCCCATATCGTTGCCCAGGCCGGACGCTACGGCGCCGTGACCATCGCTACCAACATGGCCGGTCGTGGTACCGACATCCTGCTGGGCGGCAACCCCGACGAGCTGGTGCGCGAGCGCCTTGAGCACGAGGGCCTGACCATGGAGGACGTGACGCCCGAGCAGCTCGAGCAGTTTAACGCCGAGGCCAAGGAGACCTGCAAGGCCGAGCGCGAGCGCGTGCTTGCCGCCGGCGGCCTGACCGTCATCGGCACCGAGCGCCATGAGTCCCGTCGTATCGACAACCAGCTGCGCGGCCGCTCCGGTCGTCAGGGCGATCCGGGCGAGACTCAGTTCTACCTGTCGCTCGAGGACGACCTCATGCGCCTGTTCGGCGGCGACAAGATGGACCGCGTCTCCAAGATGATGGTTACCGCCGACATGGGCGACGACATGCCCATCCAGCACAAGATCATCTCCAAGGCCGTCGAGAATGCCCAGCACAAGGTCGAGAGCATCAACTTCTCCATGCGCAAGAGCGTCCTCGAGTACGATGACGTCATGAACAAGCAGCGCCAGGTCATCTACGCCGAGCGCAACAAGATTCTGGACGGCAAGGATCTGACCGACCACATCACCGAGGTCATGCACGACACCGTGTACCGCTGCGTGCAGGAGTTCTGCACCAAGGACAGCCACGATGGCGAGCGCGACCTGGAGGGCCTGCGCAAGTGGGTCGTGGAGCTGACCGGCCATATCGATACGCCCAAGTTCCCCGACGAGGACTTTGAGGCCCTGGCTGCCGATGTCCTGGCCTACGTTGAGAAGTGCTACAACATGAAGGCCGAGCGCCTGGGTGAGGACCTCATGCGCGAGCTCAACACCCAGGTCATGCTGCGCGTCATCGATACCCGCTGGATGAACTACCTGCAGGAGATGGACTACCTCAAGACCGGTATCGGACTGCGCGGCTTTGGTCAGCGCGACCCGCTGGTCGAGTACAAGACCGAGGCTTACGGTGCCTTCCAGATGCTCGTCGACACCATGTACGAGGATTACCTGCGCACCGTCCTGCGCATCGAGATCAAGGCCGCCCCGCAGGCCGTGGGGCACAAGGAGGACCCCGCGCTCGAGGGTGCGCACTTCTCCGGCCCCGCCGATGTCGATGGCGACAACGGCAGCTCGGTGCTGCGCAAGCAGGCACAGGTGCAGGCTCGTACGGCCGTCCAGGGAGGCCCGGCTGCTGTCAACAACGGCGGCAAGGTGACCACCTACCGCAAGGACGAGAGCGACGATCCGTACGTCAACGTTGGCCGCAATGACCTTTGCCCCTGCGGCAGCGGCAAGAAGTTCAAGTACTGCCACGGCAGGAATCGTTAATGGCCGAGGCTTTAGAGGTAACGCCCACCGAGCTGGATGCGTTTGCAGACCGGCTCGGCGAGGTCGAGTCGTATCTTCATTTGGACGAGAAACGCACACGCGTGACCGAGCTCGAGGCAAAAAGCGTGGCCCCCGGCTTTTGGGATGACGCCGACGCCGCCCGTGCCACCATGGAGGAGATCGCGCGCACCAAGGAAGATATCGCTGCCGTGGACACCGCGCGCGGCGAGCTTTCCGATGCCCGCGCCGCGCTGGAGCTTGCCGAAGAGATGGGGGATGACCCCGACGCCGCCGCATTGCGCGAGGAGGCTGCCGCTACGGCAGAACGCCTGGCCCGCGCTATCGACGAGCTCGAGCTTTCGAGCTGGTTTACCGGTGAGTTCGATCACGGCGACGCGATTGTGACCATCAAGCCCGGACAGGGTGGCCTGGAGGCGCAGGACTGGACCTTCATGCTCTTTAAGATGTACATGAAGTACTGCCAGCGTCGCGGCTGGAAGGTCACCATTAACGACTGCCCCGCGGCTGAGGTCATCGGCATCGACCGTGCGACCTTTACCGTCGAGGGCAAGGACGCGTTTGGCATGCTGCGCGCCGAGGCCGGCGTCCACCGTCTGGTGCGCATTAGCCCCACCGACGACAAGAAGCGCCGCCAGACCACGTTTGCCGGCGTCGAGGTCATCCCCGTGCTGCCTGACGATATCGACATCGAGATCAGTCCCGACGATATCCGCGTGGACGTGTATCACGCGAGCGGCCCGGGCGGTCAGGGCGTCAACACCACCGACTCCGCCGTGCGCGTGACGCATTTCCCCAGCGGCATTGTGGTTACCTGTCAAAACGAGCGCAGCCAGATTCAGAACAAGGCTGCGTGCATGCAGATCCTCAAGGCCCGCCTGTACGAGATTGAGCTCGAGAAGCGCGCCGAGGCCCTGGATGAGATTCGCGGACCCAAGACCACGATTGGTTTTGGCAACCAGATTCGCAGCTACGTGCTCTACCCGTACCAGATGGTCAAGGACCTACGCACGGGCGTGGAGACCAGCAATGTCGAGGCCGTTCTTGACGATGGCGACCTGGACCCGTTTGTTATTGGCTACCATCGCTGGGCCACCGGCAACGCCGACGCGGAGACCCCGTCTGCATAAACCGCCCGGTTTATGTGGAGATGGATTAAAACCCTCCCAGCAGGGTGGTTTTGTATCCAGAGCAAACCCTGCGCAGGGGTGGTTTTTGTCCGGCGAATCGGTAGAATCGAATACAGCAAGAAGTTCGAAGCGCATCCGTTTGGGTGCGCTTTTTGAGGGAGGCAGCATGGCATATCGTCTGGACATCAAGCGCATTCTATCGATGAACTTCTTTCACGACCTGCCCCAGATTATGTTGGGGTGCGCTCTGGCCGCTATTGCGACCGACCTGTTTTTGATTCCCAACGGCCTTGCTGCCGGTGGCGTTACGGGCCTTGCCACCATTATCCAGGCGGTCGGCGCATCGCGTGGCCTATCGCTTCCCGTCGGTATTCAGACGATCGTGATGAACGCCTTGCTGTTGCTGGTCGTTATGCGCGAAGGTGGCATGTTCTACGTGGTGCAGACCGCGACGGGCTTTGTGCTGCTGGGCTTCTTTACCGATCTGTTCGCCCCGTTTGTAGCACCTCTGGCGGATGCGGACCTGATGCTCCCTGCCATGTGGGGCGGCATTATAACGGGCATCGGTTACGGCATGGTGTTGCGCGCCGGCGCCAACACCGGCGGCTCGGACACGATTGGCCAAATCATCTCGCGTAACACCTCGCTGCCGGTGGGCTCGACCGTCATGGCGATCGATGTTGCCGTATGCGCGCTGTCGGCTCCGGTCTTTTCAATCGAAAACGCACTATATGCAGGCCTTTCGATGGTCATTAGCGGCTACGTGATCGATGCCGTGGTCGATGGTGGCAACAAGCGCCGTATGGTACTCATCATCTCGGACAAGTTCCCTGATATCGCTGCCGATATCATGTATGGCCTGGGTCGTGGTTGTACCAAGTTTAAGGCGACTGGCATGTATTCGGGTGCCGAGAAGCCGGTGATTATGGTCATCGTGAGCCGTCGAGAGCTCAATACCCTCAAGACGATCGTGCGCGAGCGCGATCCTCACGCCATTGTGACGGTCGCTGACGTTACGGAAGCCTTCGGCGAGGGATTCAAGGACATTAGCGCGTAGGGTCGATCGCGTTCCATCCAAAAGACGTTCACATTGATAAACCGTTTCATCAGCGGTTCTGCCTGCTAAATTGTTCAAATAATGATAAAAACTCTGGTAAAGCCATCAGTTTCCAGCATAATGAATGACGTACGTGCATTGCGGCTGTGTTGGGACTACCTTTCCGTGCCGTGCGCATCTTGTCTAAAGAGGATGAAAGGAAGGCACAATGAGCGACGAAGAGCTCAAAAAGGTTGCCAACGAGGTAAGGAAGGGCATCGTCACCGGCGTGCACGCTGCCAAGTCCGGCCATCCGGGCGGTTCGCTCGGCGCTGCCGACATCATGACCTATCTGTACTTTGAGGAAATGAACGTCGACCCGGCCGATCCCCGCAAGGCCGACCGCGATCGCTTTGTGCTCTCCAAGGGCCATTGCGCTCCGGGCCTGTACGCCGTGCTCGCCGAGCGTGGGTTCTTCCCCAAGGAGGATCTCGAGACGCTGCGCCATATCGGCAGCCACCTGCAGGGTCATCCCAACATGAACGACACCCCGGGCGTCGACATGTCCACCGGCTCGCTCGGCCAGGGCATCTCCGCCGCCGTGGGCATGGCCGTTGCCGCCAAGCACTGGGGCGACGACTATCGCACCTACGCCCTGCTGGGCGACGGCGAGAGCGAGGAGGGCCAGGTCTGGGAGGCCGCCATGTTTGCCGGCAACCAGCAGCTCGACAACCTCTGCGTGATCGTCGACCATAACGGCCTGCAGATCGACGGCCCCGTCGAGGAGGTCAACGACCCCATGCCGCTCGCCGACAAGTTCCGCGCCTTTAAGTTCCACGTGGTGGAGCTTGCCGACGGCAACGATTTCGACCAGATCCGCGCCGCCTTTGCCGAGGCTCGCGCTACCAAGGGCCATCCGACTGCCATTATCGCCGAGACCATGAAGGGCAAGGGCGTTTCCTTTATGGAGAACCAGGTGGGTTGGCACGGTAAGGCCCCCAACGATGAACAGTTTGAGCAGGCCATGGCAGAGCTCACGGCCGCCGGAGAGGAGCTCTAGGATGGCAGACGTCAAGAAAATCGCCACGCGCGTAAGCTACGGCGAGGCCCTCGTCGAGCTCGCCAGCGAGCACGATGACTTTGTGGTCCTCGACGCCGACCTGGCCGCCGCCACGCAGACCGGTAAGTTTAAGGCCGCTTGCCCCGACCGCTTCTTCGATGTGGGCATCGCCGAAAGCAACCTGATGGGTGTCGCCGCCGGTATCGCGACCACCGGTCGCGTCGCCTTCGCGAGCAGCTTTGCCATGTTTGCCGCCGGCCGCGCCTTTGAGCAGGTCCGCAACTCCATCGGCTACCCGCACCTCAACGTTAAGATCGGTGCCACGCACGCCGGTATTTCGGTGGGCGAGGACGGCGCCACGCACCAGTGCTGCGAGGATATCGCTCTCATGCGCGTCATCCCCGGCATGACCGTGATCGTTCCTGCCGACGACGTGGAGGCCCGCGCCGTGACGCGCGCTGCCTACGAGTGCGACGGCCCGGTGTACATGCGCTTCGCCCGTTTGGCCTCGCCGGTTATCAACGACCCCGAGACCTACAAGTTCGAGGTGGGTAAGGGCATTGTCATGCGCGAGGGCGCCGATGTGACCATTATCGCCTGCGGCCTGATGGTCGGCGAGGCTCTCGAGGCCGCCGAGCAGCTCGCTGCCGAGGGCATCGACGCCGAGGTCATCAACATGCACACCATCAAGCCCATCGATGCCGACCTGATCGTCAAGAGCGCCACCAAGACCGGCCACGTCGTGACCGTCGAGGAGCACTCTGTGATCGGTGGCCTGGGCAGCGCCGTTGCCGACGTCCTGTGCGAGCAGTGCCCGACGCCGCTCAAGAAGATCGGCGTCAACGACACCTTCGGTGAGTCTGGCCCGGGTGCCGAGCTCTTGCACAAGTATGGCCTGGACGCCGCCAACATCGTGGCGACCACCAAGGAGTTCTTGGCATAAGGCAAGGCGGATCTCAAGGACTGCTTCGCCAGAACTATAAAACTGTTTCGCCAGTACTATGGAAACCCGGCAGGGGCGCTCTCTTGGAGAGCGCCCCTGTTTCAGTTGCGGTGAAATAAGGACTGATTAGACCTTTTAACTGGTAAAACAGTCCCTATTTCACCGCAACTTATGAAGACGCCCCTCAAGCACGGTCCCATCAGGGAAAAGGGCATATATCGACAAAGCGCAATTCAGACCCTTCCAACTTTGTATATGCAGCACCCCAAGTAAAACGCGGCGACCCCTTAGTTACCGCAGGCCGGACACAGGGCTACTCTCCAAATCTTTCCGCAGGACGGAGGAGCCCCCGCAGCGCGAAGCGCGCAGCGGGGGCTCCGACATGTCCGAGGACGATTTGGAGAGTAACCCTGTGCCCGGCCGACGGGATCCCTAAGCACGCCATGCTTCTTATGTGCAGCAAAGCTAATACTGCTAAAATACAAAGCGCTCATGTAGTTTAAACGCACGACGATAAGGAGCACCAGTGGGTAACCACTTCCGTACCTCCGGTGCGGGCGATGATGCCCCCAAGACGCAGGCAGGCGTCCAGGGCAGTCGTTTCGCCACTCCGGATTCAGAGGGCCAGCCTGTTGCTCAGGCCCCCGCTCAGCCGGCAGATCAGGCACAGCCGGCATCCGATCCCTTTGCCTACAATCCAACCAGCGATGTCGCGCTTTCCGGCACGGCGGGTTTTGAGCCCGTTCAGGCCGTGACCGCTCGCGTGGAGCAGCCTCAGGCTGGTGCCGCCACGCCGCAGCCTACCATGGCCGGCATTCCCGACCCCTTGGCCCCTGCGACGCCGGCTCCTCAGCCTGCGCAGTCCGGTCTCTTTGCCGCTATTCCCGACCCCACGCAGCCTGCTGCCCCGGTGGTCGAGAGCGATCAGGCAGCCGAGGTCGCAAGCCTCGATAACGCGCTCAACAACCCCGATTTTACGTCGGTGTTTGCGCCCATCGATCCGCAGGCCAGCCGCAAGAAGATGGCCAAGCAGGCCGGTGTCGAGCCCGTCATCCTTATGGAGCATGTCACCAAGATCTATCCGGCACAGCCCAACAAGCCTGCACTCGACGACATCAACATCGAGATCTATCCGGGCGAGTTCGTCTTCCTGGTCGGTCACTCCGGCTCGGGTAAGACCACGCTGCTGTCGACGCTCAACCGCGACGTTAAGCCGACGAGCGGCCGCATCCTGGTTGCCGGTCAGGACCTCATGAAGATCAAGAACCGCAAGGTTCCGTTCCTGCGCCGCCAGATTGGCGCCGTGTTCCAGGACTTTAAGCTTCTGCCGCAAAAGACCGCCTACGAAAACGTGGCGTTTGCCCTGCAGTGCATCGGCAAGCCCAAGGGCGTCATTCGCAGCCAGGTGCCCGAGGTGCTGCGCCTGGTCGGTCTGGCCGATCAGATGGACTCGCTGCCCGACCAGCTTTCCGGTGGCGAGCAGCAGCGCGTTGCCGTCGCCCGTGCTATGGTCAACCGTCCGCCGCTGCTGATCTGCGACGAGCCCACGGGCAACCTCGACCCGGCGATCTCGCTGGGCATCATGAAGCTGCTTGAGCGTATTAACCGCACCGGCACCACCGTGATCGTCGCCACGCACGACCGCGAGATGGTCGATAGCATGCACCGTCGCGTGATCGCCCTCGAGGGCGGCCACGTCATCCGCGACCAGGAGAGGGGAGGTTACGGCAACTATGGCACCAACTAACGTGGGCTACTCCTTCAAAGAGGCAATCAGCCACTTCTTCCGTAACTGGACTACCTCGCTCGGCGCCGTCATCACGATCTTCCTTTCGCTGTTTATCATCGGCCTGTTCATCATGGGCTCTGCGATGCTGAACTCCGTGATCGGCACCGTCGAGGATCAGGTTGTCATCAACGCGTTCATTAGTGATGACGCCGATCAGGCTGATGTTCAGGCTTTTGAGGCCGAGCTTAAGACGTGGAATAACGTCAAGTCCGTGACCTATAAGGACAAGGACGACGCGCTGGCCGAGTATACGAGCAAGATGTCGGGCAACGCCGACGCCACCATGAGCGCGCTCGATGGCCAGAACCCGCTGCCGGCTTCCTTCGCTATTGAGATGGACGATCCGTCCAAGGTCGAGAGCACGGCAAAGAAGCTCAAGAAGGATGCCGATTTCCAGAAGATCGCGGATGACGGCGACGTCAACGCGAGCGTGCTGTACGGCCAGGAGGAAGTGAGCCGCCTGTTCCAGGTGACCAACTACATCCGCATCGCCGCCGTGGTGCTCGTTGGTCTTCTGACCTTTATCGCATTCATCTTCATCAACAACACGATTCGCCTGTCCATCACGGCGCGTCGTCGTGAGATTGCGATTATGCGTCTGGTCGGCGCCAGCAACGGCTTCATTCGTGGCCCGTTTATCACCGAGGGCGTGCTGCAGGCCATTTTGGGCTCGCTGCTTTCCATCGGCGTTCTGGAGCTGCTGCGCAATCTGATGATTCCGCGTCTGCAGGAGAGCATCGGCTGGATGTCGTTTGCCCTGCCGATGCAGTACTACCTGGTGACCTATGCTGCGCTGATTCTGGTCGGTGTGATTATCGGTCTCTTTGGTTCTGCCATCGCCATGCGCCGCTACCTGCGCGTGTAGGCATGCTTGGAATTCATCCCTTCCAACGGGTCGTCTCTTATGGGGCGGCCCGTTTTTTGATCCCTAGGGGACGGCAGGAAAGCGAATCATTTGGGTAGACTCTTTGGAGTTCGCAATCGATAGTTAGGAGGCGCCATGGGGCGCAATAACAAGCATAAGCGTGGAGCTCGCAATCAGCGCGGGCCGGTGCGCAGCGAACGCCGTCCGAGCCTGACCGGGCGCGTGCAGCTCCATGAGCACAGTGCCTATGTCATAACCGAGAATGGCGACTACAAGGTCATGGGCCGTGGCAAGCGCGAGATTATGGATGGCGATACCGTTGCCGTGAGCATTAAGAACAGCCCGCACGGTGAGCGGCGCGCCGTGATCGAAGGCGTGGTTGAGCGCGCAGCCATAAGCGTGGTGGGTACGTACCAGACCGCCGGTCCGCTCGGTGTGATCGAGCCGCTCGATTCGCGTCTGAAGGCTGACTTCTTCATTCTGCCTGAGGATACCTCGGCGGATCGTCTGGGCGTTCACCCGGGTGATGCTGTTGTCGCGCGCATTTTGACCTACCCGACGCGCCTGGAATCGGGCGCTGTGACGATCGAACGCCGCATTGGCGGAGATGACGCGCCCGATTTGGGCGTTCAATATGTGATGGCGCGTTACGGCTATACCGATAGCTATCCCGAGGCCGCGCTGGACGAGGCCGAGGGGCTTTCGCTCGATGTGTCCGCGGCGCTTAAGGACCCGCTCCGCCGCGATCTGCGCGACCGCTTTGTCATCACGATCGACCCAGTCGACGCGCGCGACTTTGACGACGCCATTTCGCTGGAGCGCACGCCCGAGGGTGGCTACAAGCTGGGTGTGCATATCGCCGACGTTTCACACTATGTGGCTTGGGACGGGCATATCGATCTTGAGGCTCGCCATCGTACGACATCGGTGCATCTGGCCGATCGCGTGCTTCCCATGCTGCCCGAACGCCTGTCCTGTGACCTGTGCTCGCTTCGCCCTGACGAGGACCGTCTTGCGTTTACCGTTGACATTGAGCTCGATGCACAGGGTCGCGTGCGGCATTACGATCCGTACCCCAGCGTGATTCGCTCGCGTGTGCGTATGGACTATGACGGCGCCGAGGCGCTGCTGGTGCGTGCCGGCGCGGTTGAGTATTCGGTGCTGGAGGGTGCAGCCGAGGATGTTGCGGCTGCCGAGACCTCGCGCGAGGAAGCGCTTGAGCGCGGTCTTGCGTGCGAGGAGGCCGCCCGCGGCTACAACGTCGACCTCGGCGATTTCCTTGTCGCCGCTAACGAACTCGCCGAACTCCGCCGTCGTATCCGTCGCGCCCGCGGCTCGGTCGATTTTGACACGGCCGAGATTCGTGCTCTGTTGGATGAGGACGGAGTGCCCGTGCAGATTGTGGCGCGTGAGCGTTCGTGTGCCACGTCGCTTATCGAGGAAGCTATGCTGCTCGCCAACGAGTGCGTTGCAGAGTGGCTGGCAGACCGTGATATCGAGGCCTGCTATCGCGTGCATGAGGATCCGAGCCCCGATAGCCTGCACGGTGCCGCCGTTGCGCTGGCGCAGCTAGGCATCATCGACGATCGCCGTGCTGCCGGTATTGCCCTGGGGAGCCCCGATGAGCTGCAGGCTGCAGTCGATGCTGCCGCCGGTACGGCCAACGCACCGCTCGTTAACACGCTGCTTCTGCGCAGCATGCAGCGCGCGCTGTACAAGCCGCGCAACGAGGGCCACTTTGCGCTCGCCGCGCCGTGCTACTGTCACTTTACGAGTCCCATCCGTCGCTACCCCGATCTGGTGGTGCACCGCGTGCTCAAACTGCAGTTGGCCTATGAGCGGCTCGGCGGCAAGGACGCCTTGGTCCGTACGCCGCGGCTGATCGGCAAGGGGCGCGAGTCGCTGCCGCGCATTCTGCCGCAGATCTGCCGCGCATGCAGCGATGCCGAGCGCGCGGCAGATGCCGCCAGCCATGCGACGCAAAAGATCAATATTGCCCAGTACTATGAGGACCGTCTGGGCGAGCGCTATGCCGGAACCGTCTCGTGGGTTAGCAGCATGGGCCTTTTTGTGCGCTTGGACCTAACGCAGGTCGAAGGCTTGGTTTCGATCAAGAGTCTGGGCAACGAGTGGTTCGAGTTCGACGAGGACGCGCTCACGCTCACAGGTGCCGACACGGGCACCCGTTACGAGCTGGGGCAGCGCGTGATTATCGAGGTCTCGCGCGTCAATACCACGCGTGGGCACTTGGACTTTAAGCTTATCCATTAGCCAAATCCCGACTCATGGTGGGGGAGCGGAGGGCGGCCTTTCGGGACCGCCCTTCGCATTTGAATCGTGGCTACCTTGCCGTCTGCTCGGCCGCCCGCTTACCTGCTATTTGAGAGGTAAAACCTACCAAAATAAACCTGTCCCTTTTGGCAGGTTTACAAGAAAGCGGGGATGAGATGGCGACGGTGTACGGTTATGCGCGGGTGAGTTCGCGCGATCAGAACCTTAATCGGCAGCTGGATGCGCTGGGCGCCTATGGCGTGGGCTCGGCGATTATTTATGCCGACCATGCGAGCGGCAAGGACTTCGATCGACCGCGTTATCGCGAGCTGCTGCACGTCCTGGGAGACGGGGACGTACTGGTGGTGCTTTCTATCGACCGACTTGGCCGTAATTACTCCGAGATTCTTGAGGAATGGCGACGCATTACCAAGGAGCTCGGGGTTGCCATTGTGGTGTTGGACATGCCATTGCTTGACACGCGCGTCAGGGCCAGCGGCGCGCCGGATGTGACCAACACCCTGATTGCCGATATTGTGCTGCAACTGCTGAGCTACGTGGCGCAGGTGGAGCGCGAGAATATCCATCGGCGCCAGGCGGAGGGGATTGCAGCGGCGCGAGCGCGAGGGGTCCGTTTCGGTCGACCTCGCAAGCCGTGCCCTCCTCAGTTTGAGCTGGTGCGCGATAGCTATGAGGCAGGCGATATTACCCGCAGCCAGGCAGCAAAATGCCTGGGCGTGTGCGTGGGGACGTTCGATCGCTGGATGCGCGAGGCGGGGTAGGGGTTTGCGTCGCTTTGTCGCTTCCTGTTGCGATTCAAATTTTGATACGGTGACGATGCCATTTGTGGCTACACTCGCTGATATTCAAAAAAGGAGGTTGGCCCTTGGCTCGCGTAAAACAAATAATCGGATGGACCGCGATCGTTCTGTTCGCTGCAACGCTGGCGAGCATCTGGGTGCTGACGGAGCAAAACGCGGTGCAGACGTCGTTGCTGAGCGAGTCCACCGCGCGTGTGGTGGAGGGTCAGGCTACGGGCGTTCAGGCTGCCGATGCCACGGGTGAAGCCCAGACGGAGAACGGAATGACCGGAGGCGCCGATTCGGCTGCCTCGAATGTCCGGTCTGGCCGACTTGCTTCCATTCGCATGCGGGTGGGCACAAACGTCCGTCGCGTTGCCCATACCGTAGAGTTTTTCTTCGTCGGATTATTCGCCTCCGTGGTCGTGGTTTGCTTTTCCAGGCGTCCGTGGAGCGTATGCTCCCGTTGCGTGCCCGTATTGCTCTTTTGCGCCGCCTGCTCCGTTGGCGATCAGGTACATAAGATCTTTGTTCCCGGCAGGCATTTCGACGTTATCGATTTAGGATTCGATGCTGCGGGCTATGTCACCGCCATGCTGTTGGTATTGCTGGCGGCGGCGTTAGTGCGCCATGCGACTCGGCCGATCGGCGCCCATGCGAGGCGCTAGCCGGTAACAAACCCGTTTCTGATAATGCGACCTTGTTGAATTATTTTGTGTCGCGCGTATTTCCGAGCGGTCGGATTTGAGGGGCGAGCGGTAGAACGCTCGCCCTTTGTGCGCCACGATGCGGCACAATGTACCGCAAAAGCTGTTTGTATCCGGTACGAATCGTTCGTTGGTCTTTAATTCTTCTCAACGGAGGTGTTTGAGATGGCAAACGGATTGCTTTTGCGGCTTCGCGAGCGTGAGCTCAGCGCGAGCCCGGCGGAACGCAATGTCATCGCATATGTAAGCGCTCATCCGCACGAGGTGGTCGGGCTGTCCGTCCGCGGTCTTGCCGATGTCACGTTCTCCTCGCCCTCGAGCATTTTGCGCTTTTGCAAGCGTTTGGGTTTTGCGGGCTACAAGGAGTTCCAGCGCGAACTGATTGCCGAGCTGGCGCTCTTAGGTGACAAGAAAGACATAGCCCTCGAGGACATCTCCATGGATGACAGCGTCGAACGTATCGTGGGGAAGGTGATGAAAAGCAACGTGCGCACAATCGAGGCGACGGCGCGAACGCTCGATTACACCGTCTTGGAGCGATGCGCGGCCCGTCTTAAGCGGGCACGCGCGGTCAATCTGTTCGGTATTGGTGCCTCTCGTTTGGTCGCGCACGACCTGGCGCAAAAGCTCATGCGTGTCGACAAAGAGTGCCATCTGTACGACGACTGGCATGATCAGCTCTTATGTGCCAAGAACATGCATGAGGGCGATATGGCAATCGCCTTTAGCTACTCGGGCTTGACGCAAGAGGTGCTGGACTGCACCGCCGAGGCTCAACGTCACAACTGTCCCGTTGTGGCCGTTACCAAAGTAGATGGATCATCCAAGCTTGCCACCATGGCCGATGCCGTGCTCGGCGTCGCTGCGAGTGAACCCTTGGTCCGCAGCGGTGCCATGGCTTCGCGTATGGCCCAGCTTATGGTTGTCGATGCCCTGTACGCTGCTTACGTTGCCAGCGACTACGAACGGGCGACGCATGTCATAAAGCAAAACTACATCGAGAAACAGGAAAGATGAGGTGAATGAAATGCTCGATTTAACAAAATTCACGACCGAACAGCGTAATCAAAGGTCAATGGACCTCGATACGATGACATCGCTGCAAATCGTCACGACGATGAACGATGAGGATCTTCGTGCCGTCCAGTCGGTCACGAAAGTGTTGCCCCAGGTTGCCATGGCAATCGACTGGGCTGCTGAGACACTCGAGCGCGGCGGGCGCGTCTTTTACATGGGCGCAGGCACCAGCGGTCGTCTGGGCGTACTCGACGCTTCGGAGTGTCCGCCCACGTTTGGCGTGTCACCCGATCTGATTGTCGGGCTCATTGCCGGAGGCGAGACGGCGTTTATCAAGGCTGTCGAAGGTGCCGAAGACAGCGAGGAGCTTGGCGCGAGCGACCTGCGGGAGCGTGGACTCTCGGACAAGGATCTTGTCGTTGGCCTGGCGGCAAGCGGCCGTACTCCTTATGTGGTGGGCGGCCTTGCGTACGCCAAGGCAACTGGGTGCAAGACCATTGCAATTGCCTGCAACCAAGGGTCGAAGATCGGGGAGAGCGCAGATCTTGCCATTGAGCCCGTGCCCGGTCCCGAGGTGCTGACCGGCTCAACGAGGCTCAAGGCGGGAACGGTTCAAAAGCTCATTCTCAACATGATTTCGACCGGTGCCATGGTCAAGATCGGCAAGGTATACCAAAACCTGATGGTCGATGTGCAGCAGACGAACGAGAAGTTGGTGGTGCGCGGCCAGAACATCGTGATGGAGGCGACCGGCTGCACGCGCGAGCGCGCTGTTCAGGCGCTTGCGGATGCCGGCGGCCACGTAAAAACCGCTATTGTCTCGGTGCTGTTGGACTGCGATGCCGAGCAGGCTGCGGTAGCTCTTGAACGGGCGCACGGCCATGTCCGTACTGCGGTGAGTGGCCATGAGAAGAGCAATGCCGATGTCCAATAGGTGCACGGCGTGAGCTGATATGACATCTAGACGAGATACCCAATACAAGGAGGAGTTATGACGAACAAAGAGCTGGCTCAAAAGCTGCTGGACCTTTTGGGCGGTAAAGACAACGTGCTCGCAAACGCGGCGTGCATGACGCGCCTGCGCGTGACCGTCAAAGACACGGGCAACGTCGACACGGAGGGTATTAAGGCGCTCGACGGCGTGATGGGCCTGGTCGAGGACGACACGATGCAGATCGTGCTGGGTCCGGGCAAGGTGAATAAGGTGCTCGAGGAGTTCTCCAAGCTCACCGGCCTTGCGAAAGGCGTTGCCGACGAGAGCGTGGTTGACGCTGCGGCCACAAACAAGGCCGCGCAGAAAGCCAAGTACGAGTCCAAGCCGGTTCAGGCCTTCCTCAAGAAGATTTCCAATGTCTTCGTCGCCCTGCTTCCCGGCATCATTGCGGCTGGCCTCATCAACGGTATCTGCAACGTCATTAACGTCTCGACGGCAGGCGCGCTTGCAGGCGAGTGGTGGTACCAGGGCATTCGTTCCATGGGCTGGGCCCTGTTTGCCTATCTGCCCATCTTGGTGGGCTATAACGCGGCACGTGAGTTTGGTGGCTCCGCTGCGCTGGGCGGCATCGCCGGCATGATGTGTATCGCCAACAGTGCCATGCCCCTGCTTGCGCCTGGCGCGGCTGATCCTGCCACTGCCATTCTGCTGCCGCTCACCAATGCGCAGTACAACCCCGCGGCGGGTGGCATGATCGCGGCTCTCATCGCTGGTGCATTTTTTGCCTGGATGGAGCGTCAGATTCGCAAGGTTATGCCCAACGCGCTCGACACGTTCTTGTCCCCGCTGCTGGTGCTCATCATCGGCGCCTTTGCTCTGATGCTCGTCATCCAGCCGGTTGGCGCATGGCTGACGACTGCCATCTTTAGCGTTTTGACCTTTATCTTCGAGAAACTGGGCGTCCTGGGCGGCTATATCCTGTCGGCAGGCTTCTTGCCGCTGGTGTCCGTCGGCCTGCATCAGGCGCTCACGCCGATCCACGCTATGCTCAACGATCCCGACGGCGCTACCAAGGGTATCAATTACCTGCTTCCCATCCTTATGATGGCTGGCGGCGGCCAGGTCGGTGCCGGTTTGGCGCTGTACTTTAAGACCAAGAACGCCAAGCTCAAGAAGTACGTCGCAGAGTCCATTCCCGTTGGAATCCTGGGTGTGGGCGAGCCTCTGATGTATGCTGTTACGCTGCCGCTCGTTCGTCCGTTTGTGACGGCCTGCCTGGGTGCCGGATTTGGCGGCGCGCTCGCGGCGCTGCTTCACATCGGCACGGTTTCTCAGGGCGTTTCCGGTCTGTTTGGCCTACTGATCGTTGTTCCTGGCCAGCAGCTCGGCTACGTTGCCGCTATGCTGCTTGCCTATGCCGCCGGCTTTGTCCTGACGTGGTTCTTTGGCGTCGACGAGCAGAAGATCAACGAGTTCTTTGGCGAGTAGTTTGATATCGCGAGCCGTGTTGCTCGGGGCTCGCGGTGCGCGGCAGATTTCTTGATGCTATGGTTGTGCCGGCGGGGCTAACTGCTCCGCCGGCCTTTTTTAAAGGAGCGTTGAAGCGTGAAAACGGGTATTTCGATTTATCTTTCCAGCCCTCTGCAGGATATTGAGCGGACGATTGAGCGTGGTGCCGCGGCGGGTGCGCGCTATGCGTTCACCTCGCTGCATATTCCCGAGGATGGGGGAGCGGCGTATGCCGATAAGGTCCGTCATGTGCTGTCGCTGCTTTCCGCCCGCGGCATTGCGCTCATTGCCGATGTGGGGCCGCGTACGTGCGATTTGCTCGGGCTTGAGCGTATCGAGGACCTGCGCGATCTGGGGTTGGAATACCTTCGTTTGGACTATGGCTTTAGCGCCCAGCGGGTCGCGGAGCTGTCCGGTGTATTTCGCATTGTGGTCAATGCATCGACGGTGAGTTCTGATGAAATCGCATCGTGGCGTGAAGCCGGCGCCGATGTGACTCGTTTTGCCGCCTGCCACAATTTTTACCCCAAGCCTTATACCGGTTTAGCTCTTGAAGATGTTGCTCGGACGAATCTTCGTCTTGCGGCGCTTGGATTCGAAATCATGGCTTTTGTGCCGGGTGATGCTAACGTTCGCGGGCCGGTATTCGAGGGACTGCCGACGGTCGAGGCGCAGCGCGGTCGCGCGTCAAAGGTTGCTCTCAATATGCTTGAGCTTGCACATGGCGCCGATTGCGACATTGTGTTGGTCGGCGACCCCGATCTTTCCGATGCGGGCTGGGCGCAGTTTGCTCAAGTTTCCGCCGGATACGTGGACCTGCAATGCGAGCTTGAGCCCGGTTATGCCTATGTGCGCGGGCAGATTCATCACGACCGGCCCGACTCGAGTGTCCTCATCTTTAGGTCTCAGGAGTCACGTACGAAGCTTAAGCCGGATTCCGTGCCGACGGATGCCGGAGCCGGCCTGCCGCGAAAGGCGGGGTCGATCGCTGTGAGCAATAGCGGATATGGGCGCTACGAAGGCGAGCTTGAGATTGCGCGGGTCGATCTTCCCGGTGACGAGCGCATGAACGTTGCGGGCCATATCACGCCCGAGGCAATGGAACTGCTGCCGTTTATCAAGCGCGGATTCGGGGTACGGTTCGTTTAACGTGTGACCCGCGGGCTACAATTGGCCCATCATACGAAGGCGCCTCGTGTGGCGTGTGCCTGCGTTGGCCGATCTATATTCGGAGGATTCCCATGACTGTACTGTTTGTTGAATATCCCAAGTGCTCGACCTGTAAGAAGGCCAAGGCATGGCTGGACGAACATGGGGTAGAGTATATCGATCGCGATATCGTTTTGGACAATCCCACGGCTGATGAGCTTGCGACCTGGATTGCTCGTTCGGGGCTGCCGGTGCGGCGCTTCTTTAATTCGTCGGGCATGAAATATCGAGAGCTGGGCCTGAAGGCGCGTCTGGATGCGGGCATGACGGATCGGGAGTGCTACGAGCTGCTGGCGACCGACGGCATGCTGGTCAAGCGTCCGCTGCTGGTGGGCGACGACTTTGCGATTCCCGGCTTTAGGGAAGCGGCTTGGGCCGAGGCGTTGCTGTAGCGACTGCGGAAAGTGCGACCCGGAATTCGCTTCCAGAATGGGATGCGCTTTCCCAAAGTGGCCGGTTGCGGAAAGCACGTCCCATTCTGAGCTTCGATTGTGGGACACGGTTTCCGGTTGAGGGCTCGACGGGAAAGTGGGGACCAGTTTGAGCTTGAAATCTGGGGCGCACTTTCCGCCGGCGGGCCTGCCCCAGTCAGTCCGCCAGCTGTGCCCATTCGTGCGGATCGTAGACCTTTACGTGTTTGTTGGGCTTGCCGCTCCAGTACTCCTCGTCCATAAAGGGCAGATATGCCTGAACGCCGGGGCAGATAAAGGGAATCCGCTGCTGTTGCAGTCGCTCGCGCTGGCGCTGCTCCAGGTGCGCCTCGGATATGACGGTCGGCATACCGGACAACTCGACGAGGCTTGCCTGGATGCGCTTAAGGTCGGGGAGTCCCGCGTGCCATGACATCCGCATGATCAAAAAGGATGCACGGCGGTATTTTGCCTGCACCACAGTAATGGCGGGGCGCAGTGTGGGATGGATTTTGTCCCGTTCGGGCCAAAGGTCGGCAGTGATCTCAAGGCCCAGGGTCTCCCATAGGTAATCAAGCTCTTCGTCCATGGCGCCTCGATATCTACGCGATCATTGATACTTCGATTGTGTTGCCTGGTGCTATCGTTTTCGCGGTAGAATCTGCCAACGGTTGACGGCTACCGCTCGCGGCGTTTTGCCCTTCGTGTACAGCGGTTGGCTTCACAGGTCCTTCACGGGTTGGACTAAATTAGGCCAATTTGACTGAATTTCAAAAAAGTCAAAATTGGGGCTTGCGTCACGGCGAGACTTCCCGTATATTTCTTTCTTGCGCAAAGGCACAGCCGAGCGCAGCGATGCAGTCATTGGGATGTCGTCTAATGGCAGGACAGCGGATTCTGGTTCCGTCAATGGGGGTTCGACTCCCTCCATCCCAGCCATTGCATTTGCTACATATGGCCCGTTCGTCTAGCGGTTTAGGACGCCGCCCTCTCAAGGCGGAGATCACCAGTTCGAATCTGGTACGGGCTACCAAAATTGAACGCCCGGGCCTCGTAAGAGACCCGGGTTTTGTGTATTGACCGTATATACGGCGCCTGCCGTGTTTCGCTCAGATCGAGGAGTAGCCATGGATCTGCCCATCAGCTTGCAAGACATCACGTATGCCGAGAACTATCTGGCGCAGGGCGACCTGGCTACGGCGACGCCGCTGCTGGAGCGTCTGGTGGAGCTCGCCGAGGAGTATATCGACGCTGAGTGCAAGACGGAGGAGAAGCGCCAATACTTTAGCTTCGATAGCAAGTTTGAGCGCTTGGCCTATCGCCGCGTGGAGAAGGATCCGCGCGAGCTCGTGCAGGTCGAGGTGCCGTTTGACCGCCTGTACTCTGACATGGCGTTTGCCTACATTCGCCAGCAGGATTATGTGAGCGCTCGTAATGCCCTGATGCAGGCTGTGCGTTGGGACCCCATGAACTGCAACTATCGCTTGGATTTGGCCGAGCTGTTCCGCGCACTCGAGGACAAGCAGGAATGGGCATCGCTCTCGTTCTCGGTGCTGGAGCGTGCAAGCGATGGCAAGTGCGCCGCCCGCGCCTACGCCAATCTAGGCCAGTATTTCTTGGAGCCCGAGACCGAGAACGTTTCGGCTGCCGTGGGCTGCGCGCGTCTGGCGCTGCGCCTGGCGCCCAACGATGCGCATACGACGCGCCTGCTCAACAAGATCCATACCACCTATCCGGATGCCGCCGATGAGAGCGACGACCACGTGATGGGTGAACTGGCCCTGCAAGGTGTGCCGACCTCGCCTTCGGCCGAGATTGCCATCTGCCTGATTATGTGCGCGACCGATGCTGCAAGTGACGGCGACAAGCAGGAGGCGACGCGCCTGACGGTGCGTGCTCGCGACTTGGTGGGCGAGGAGGCCTGCGCGGCGATTATCAAACTGGTGCGCGAGAGCGACGCCGAGCTCAATGCCGAGCGCAAGGCAAAGCGCGAGGCTGCGGGCTCAAACGCCGACGGCGCCAAGGAGGCCGGCGATGCCCAGTAAGCGCGAGCGCAAACTCATTTCCAAGAATCGCTCGGCACATCACGAGTACTTTATCGATGAGACATTTGAGTGCGGTATTGAACTGAGTGGCACCGAGGTCAAGTCGATTCGCGAGCGCGCCTGCCAGATCACCGATACCTTCGCGCTGATCCGCGGCGGGGAGTGCTGGCTCGTCGGCCTGCATATCCACCCTTATAGCCATGGTGGCGTGTGGAATCGCGATCCCGACCGTCGGCGTCGTCTGCTGCTGCACCGCAAGGAGATTGACTTTCTTGACGGCAAACTTCGCAACCGTGGTTATGCGCTGGTTCCGTTGGAGCTCTACTTTAATACCGACGGCCGCGTAAAGCTGCTGCTGGGTCTAGGTCGCGGCAAGAAGCTCTACGACAAGCGCGAGGACATGGCCAAGCGTGATGTCCAACGCGAGATCGACCGCGCCCTTAAGGAACGCAACCGCTAGGCACTCTGTATAAGTTGCGGTGGAATACGGACTGTTTTGCCTGTTTGAGGGGCTATTCAGTCCCTATTTCACCGCAACTGCGGGCGTCTCATCTTTCTTACTGTTCTGACACATATGTCTTAAAGGCGGCGTCCGTTATGGGTGCCGCCTTTTTTGTGGGTACATACATTCATGAGGTTCCAACCCGAGCTAGGGGAGTGATCGTTATGGACAAAACTGCGTTCTTTACCATGCCGAGCGGCCTGTACGTGGTGAGCGCTGCGGCAGACGGGTTGCGCGCCGGCTGCGTCATCAACACTGCGGTGCAGGTGACGTCCATGCCGCCGCGTATTTCGGTTGCCGTGAACAAGGACAATGTCACCTCGGGCGTCATCGCATCGGCCAAAGCGTTCGCGCTGACCGTGATCGATCAGACTGCCGACATGCTCTACATCGGTAACTTTGGGTTCCGCACCAGCAGCGATTATGACAAGTTTGCCAAATACGAGACCCGCGAGACGGCTCTGGGCATGCCCTATGTGCCTGAGTACGCGGCGGCCCTGTTTAGCTGCCGTTTGATCGACACTGTGGATGTGGGCACGCATCTGCTGTTTATTGGCGAGGTCGAGGATGCCGAGCGCCTGAGCGACGAGACGCCGCTGACGTACGACTACTATCACAAGGTGCTAAAGGGCAAGACGCCGCCCAAAGCCTCGTCGTATCAAGGCTAGAAATGTTCTAAAAATACTTGCATTATGTTATTGAGAATATATACTAATAAGTAAGTACACCAGCAGTCACGTTCGAGAGGAGAACATCATGGCTGAGGAGAAGAAGACGTATAAGTTTGTGTGCACCGTTTGCGGTTACGAGGTTGAGGTCGACACGCCCGAGCTGCCCGAGGACTACGTGTGCCCGGTCTGCGGCGTCGGCCCCGATGAGTTTGAGCTTGTCGAGGAGTAGCTCGTAGACACACGACTTGCAACAACATATAGCTCTGTCCAAGGGCCCCGGTCGAATTCTCGGCCGGGACCCTTTTGATTTATCTGACGGTTTAAAACGGTCTCACGTGTTACAGATTGAGACGTTATATCTGGACAGTTACGCCATCCTAATTACATCCCCGTTAGCAGCACGATGTCGAGAATCGTCACGATGACGCCGATTCCTACGAGCAGCGCGTTGAGCGGGCGCGAGTTGGTGTATTTGCCCATGACGCGGGGCGAACTGGTGAGTCGTATGAGCACAAAGACCGTAATTGGCAGCTGAAGCGACAGCAGCGCCTGACTCCAAATGAGACCCTCAAAAGGATTCGGGACGACCAAGCACGCCGCCACTGCGCCGACGAAGCAGGCCGCCACCCCGATCGAGGAATGTCGGTCGTGGATGTCGTATTCCTCGTCGAACATGCCCGCGGTGATGGTGCCCGCCGCCATGCCCGCCGTCACACTACTCGATAGTCCCGCAAACAGCAGTGCCACCGCAAAGATGGTCGAGCTTGCCGGGCCCAGAATGGGGGAGAGCGTGGCCGCTGCGACGGCGAGGTCGTCTACGACCATGCCGTGCGCAAAGAAGGTCGTTGCGGCCAGGATGACCATGGCCGAGTTGATTGCCCAGCCCACGCCCATCGAAAAGAGCGTGTCGAAGAGCTCGTAGCGCAGACGTTCTTCGATAACCTGCTCGCCTTGGCCTTCAAAGTGCATGGATTGGATGACCTCGGAGTGCAGGAAGAGGTTGTGGGGCATAACGACCGCGCCTAGGACACTTACGATAATCGCGGCCGAGCCGGTGGGCATACAGGGTGTGATCCAGCTTGCGGCGGCTTGCGGCCAGTCGACCTTGACTAGTGCAAGCTCGGCTAAAAACGAAAGTCCTACCACGCCTACGAAGGCGATGATCCATCGCTCGGCGCGTTTGTAGGAGCTTGTCATGAGCATGGCAATCGATGCCGCCGCCACGATGATGCAGCCGGCGCGTACGGGCAGGCCAAAGAGCATTTGAAGCGCGATCGCACCGCCCAGGACTTCGGCCATGGCGGTGGCGACCGTGGCTAGATACGCGCTGCCGAGTATCGCACGCCCGACGAGGCGGGGTAGGTGGCGCGTCGTGGCCTCGGCAAGACACATGCCCGTGGCGATGCCCAGGTGCGCCGCGTTGTGCTGCAGCACGATGAGCATGATCGTGGACAGCGTGACGATCCACAGCAGCGCGTAGCCAAACTGCGAGCCCGCGGCCATATTGGAGGCCCAGTTGCCCGGGTCGATAAAGCCGACGGTGACGAGCAACCCGGGGCCGATATGCCGCGCAATGTCTAGGCCTCCGTGACCACCGGTGCGCCGGGAACCAAAGTGTTGTTTGAGATGGTTGAGCATGGTGCACTCCTGCGTGCCGTTTGTTTGACGCCGTAAAGGGTACCCGTTTTAGGCTTAAAGGTTAACCGAGACTAACAAAATTGTTGTATTTGAATAGGATGGGGAAAGGAGTTGCCGAAATGTCTTGATCTGTAACAACTAGGGATGGAAATTGGACCTAGGTGTTACAGATCGAGACAGGAAGAAATGGTCCTATGGAAAATCTCGATCTGTAACAGTTAGCTGCAAAAACCGGCCCTTCGTGTTACAGATCGAGACATTCGGAACTGTCTCTCGAAAACATCTCAATCTGTAACATCTAGGCGCCAAAATTGGGTCTTCCTGTTACAGATTGAGATGTTTGAAGCGGTGAGCTTACAGGCCGAACTTGGGGCCCTTGTTGTCGTCCTTGAGGTCGGCGGTGTCCACTCGTAGGGCGTGCGTTACGCGATTGTTTCGAAACGGGCGGGAAACACAACGGGCCGGTGATGCTCCTAGTATGCCTATTCAACTGATTGTCTAATATTTAGGGGAGGATCGCGATGCAGGCAGATTCCGCTCAGCAGCAGGGCCTTTATCGCCCCGAATTCGATCACGATGCGTGTGGCATCGGCGCGCTTGCCGATATCAACGGTGAGCGCCATCACCAGATTCTGGACGATGCGCTGTCCATTCTGGTCAACTTGGAGCACCGCGGCGGCACGGGACTTGAGAAGAACACCGGCGACGGCGCCGGCATCCTGTTTCAGGTTCCGCATCACTTTTTCCGCAAAGAGGCTCAAAAGTGCGGCCAGATTCTGCCGGCAGAGGGCGACTATGGCGTGGCCATGCTGTTCTTCCCGCAGGACGACAAGGGCGTAGAGGATGCCCGTCGCGTGTTTGAGGAGGGCTGCGCCGAGGCCGGCGTGCCGCTGCTTTTTTGGCGCGAGGTGCCGGTCGACCCGCACGATTTGGGCGAGACGGCCCGCGCCTGCATGCCCACCATCTTGCAGGCCTTCCTGGGCCGTCCGGACGACACGCCCGCCGGCGATGCCTTCGAGCGTCGTCTGTACGTGTGCCGCCGCACCATCGAGAAGAAGGCCGACGTCGAGTTTGCCCTGCGCGACAAGATCTTCTATGTGTGCTCCATGAGCTCGCGCACCATCGTGTACAAGGGTATGCTGGTCGCCACGCAGATGCGCCGCTTCTTCATCGATCTCAACGACGCCGCCGTCAAGACGGCCGTGGCGCTCGTCCACTCGCGCTACTCCACCAACACCACGCCCAGCTGGGAACGCGCGCACCCCAACCGTTATATCATCCATAACGGCGAGATCAACACCCTCAAGGGCAACGTCAACTGGATCCGCGCCCGCGAGCCCAACCTGTACAGTCCCGTGCTGCAGCATGATCTTGAGCGCGTGATGCCCATCATCAACCGCGAGGGCTCCGATTCCGCGATTCTGGACAACGTGCTTGAGTTTTTGGTCATGAACGGTCGCCCGCTTACGCGTGCCGCGTCCATGCTGTTGCCCGAGCCGTGGGACCACAACGACAGCCTGAGTGAGGAGCGCCGCGCCTACGACGCTTACCAGTCCATGCTCATGGAGCCGTGGGATGGCCCGGCGGCCATCGCCTTTACCGACGGTCGCACGCTGGGTGCCGCCCTCGACCGTAACGGCCTGCGTCCCGCCCGCTACTATGTGACGCGCGACGGTCGCTTTATGCTGGCAAGCGAGGTGGGCACCATCGAGGTGAGCCCCGAGAACATCCTGACGAGCGGCTGTCTGGGACCGGGCCAGATGCTCGAGGTCGATTTTGCCCGCGGCCGCGTCATCTACAACGACGAGCTGCGCGCCCGTTACGCCAAGGAAAAGCCCTATCGCGACTGGATCGCCGAGGAGACGCTGACCGTCGACGCGCTCGACAAGCCCGTCGCGCCCACGCCCGCCGAGGATACCGAGGTGCCCGCCGCCGTGCGCATGGCCAAGCTCGGGTATCACTGGGATGATGTTGACGAAGTCGTGCGTCCCATGGCCCAGCAGGGCAAGGCCCCGCTCGCCTCGATGGGCATCGATGCGCCGCTGGCCTGCCTGTCCAAGAAGACGCGCTCGTTCTTCGACTACTTCTATCAGCTGTTCGCCCAGGTCACGAACCCGCCGATCGATGCCCTGCGCGAGCATATGGTCACCTCGACCACGCTCTACCTGGGCAACCACGGCAACCTGCTCGAGGATTCCCGCACGGCCTGCCAGCTGGTGCGCTTGGAGCGTCCGCTGCTGAGCGAGGAGGAGTTCGAGCGTATCTGCGCCATCGACCGCGTGGGCTTTAAGACCCGCCGTTTCCGTGCCGTGTACCGCCGCGACGCCGGCGAGGGCGCGCTGCAGGCTGCGCTCAAGCAGCTTGCAGAGGATGTTGAGGCTGCGGTCCGCGACGGCGTGAACATCGTGGTGTTGAGCGATCGCGCCGCTGCGGGTGAGGTGCCCGTGCCGTCGCTGCTCGCCGTGGGCTGCGTGCACAACCACCTGATCCGCGCCGGCGTGCGTACCTTTGCCGACATCGTGGTGGAGTGCGGCGACGCCGTGTCTCCGCACGACTTTGCGGCACTGGTGGGCTACTCCGCGAGTGGCATCTATCCGTACAACGCACATGCGTGCATCCGCGATCTGGCGGCACGCGGCGACCTGGACGTGACGGCCGAGCAGGGCATCGCCAACTACAACAAGGCTGCGACCGCCGGCATCGTTTCCATCATGTCCAAGATGGGCATCTCCACGGTGCAGAGCTACCATTCGGCGCAGATCTTCGAGGCCGTGGGCTTCACTCCGGAGTTCGTCAACGTGTACTTCGCCGGCACGGTGAGCCGTGTGGGCGGTATGGGTGTCGAGGACGTCGAGCGCGAGCAGAATGAGCGCTACGACGCCGCGCTCGCTATCCTTAAGAGCCCGGCTCCCGATCAGCTGCCCACGTTGGGTCTGACCAAGTGGCGCCCGCTCGGCGGCGAGGATCACCTCATCGATCCGCAGACTGTCTACTTGCTGCGGACCGCCTGCCGTGAGGACAGCTACGACACCTTTAAGGAGTACAGCGCCCGCCTGCACCGCACCGGCCGTGCCGTGCGCCTGCGCGACCTGCTGGACTTTGATGCCGGCGGCCGCACCCCGGTGGCACTCGACGAGGTCGAGCCCGCGCTCAACATCGTTCGCCGCTTTAACACCGGCGCCATGTCGTACGGTTCCATCAGCAAGGAAGCACACGAGTGCATGGCCATCGCCATGAACCGCCTGCACGGCCGTTCCAACTCGGGCGAGGGCGGCGAGGATCCGCGCCGCGAGACCCCGCTGGCTAACGGTGACTCCAAGAATTCCGCCATCAAGCAGGTGGCAAGCGCGCGCTTTGGCGTGACGAGCCGCTACCTGTGCAGCGCCTTTGAGATTCAGATCAAGATGGCCCAGGGCGCCAAGCCCGGCGAGGGCGGCCACCTGCCCGGCAAGAAGGTCTACCCCTGGATCGCCGAGGTCCGTCAGTCCACGCCCGGCATCGGCCTGATCTCGCCTCCGCCGCACCACGACATCTACTCCATCGAGGACCTGGCGGAGCTTATCTTCGATCTTAAGAACGCCAACCCCGGCGCACGCGTGTCGGTCAAGCTGGTCAGCGAGGCCGGCGTCGGCACCATCGCCACCGGTGTGGCCAAGGGTGCCGCCGACAAGATCTTGATCAGCGGCCACAACGGCGGCTCCGGTGCTGCGGCGCGCGATTCGATCTGGCACGCCGGTCTGCCGCTGGAGCTTGGCCTTGCCGAGGCCCAGCAGACGCTGCTGCAAAACGGCCTGCGCTCACGCGTGGTGCTCGAAGCCGACGGCAAGCTCATGGACGGCACCGATGTCGCCGTCGCCTGCCTGCTGGGTGCCGAGGAGTTTGGCTTTGCGACCATGCCGCTCATCTCCATGGGCTGCCTTATGCAGCGCGACTGCCAGCAGGATACCTGCCCGGCCGGCATCGCCACGCAAAACTGTCGCCTGCGTCGCGGCTTCCGCGGCAAGCCCGAGCACGTCGAGCACTTTATGCTCTTTGTTGCCGAGCAGCTGCGCGAGGTCATGGCGAGCCTGGGCTTCCGCACCGTCGACGAGATGGTCGGCCATCCCGAGTGCTTGCGCCAGATTGAGGTCCCGGGCAACCGCAAGGCCAACCTGCTCGATCTGTCGCCCGTGCTGGCGAGCGCGACCTGCGAGTTCGGTGCCCACATCCCGGGTGCCGACGGTCGTCACTTCCTGCCGCAGATGGCTGCGGACAGCGAGCTCGAAAAGACGCTCGACTCCACGTTGTTTGTGCCCTATACGGCCGATGCCCGTGCGCACCTGCGTCCGATTCGCTTCCGCGCCGATATCGCCAACGTCAACCGCTGCGTGGGCACCATCTTGGGCAACGCGGTGACCAAGGCGCATCCCGAGGGCCTGCCCGCCGGCTCCATCACCATCGATTGCGATGGTTCGGCCGGTCAGAGCTTTGGCGCCTTCCTGCCGCGCGGCATTACGCTCAACGTGTGCGGCGACGCCAACGACTACTTTGGCAAGGGCCTTTCGGGCGGCGAGGTGTCGGTGCGCCCCAACCCGCATGCGACCTACAAGTTCGACGAGAACATCATCGTGGGCAACGTTGCGTTCTTTGGCGCTACGAGTGGCCGCGGCTTCATTAACGGCCTGGCCGGCCAGCGCTTTGGCGTACGCAACTCCGGTGCCACGGTGGTGGTCGAGGGCTGCGGCAACCATGGCTGCGAGTACATGACGGGAGGTCTGGCGCTCATCCTGGGCGAGGTCGGGCAGAACTTCGCCGCCGGCATGACGGGCGGCGTGGCTTACGTCTTTGACCAGTACGGCACGCTCGATGCCCGTGTGAACCACGAGAGCGTTGAGCTTAAAGCCCCGACGGCCGGTGAGCTGGCGCAGATTCGTGCGCTCGTCCAGGAGCACGTGGACGCGACGCAGAGCCCGCGCGGCATTAAGTTGCTCTACAGCTTTGAGACGATGAGCAAGCACTTTGTGAAGGTCATTCCGACCGAGTACGAGCGCGTGCTGGCGATTGTCGCCGCCGCCGAGGCCGTCGGCAAGACGCATGAGCAGGCCGAGGAGCTGGCGTTTGACATTGTGACCGGTCGCGCCGACGCCGCCGATGTCGCTCGCTTTGATGTGGCGGGTGGTGTCGCTGGCGCTGTGCCCGCCGCCGCCAGCTCTGTTGCTTCGACCAAGAAGGAGGCGTAAGTGCCATGGGTAAGCCCGGTGCTTTTCTTGATATCGATCGCGTGACCCACGAGCTGCGCCCCGTGGAGGAGCGCAGCCGCGATTTCGATCCGCTGTACGTGGAGCTCGACGACGATGCGCGCCGTGCCCAGGCGAGCCGCTGCATGATGTGCGGTGTGGCGTTTTGTCAGATGGGCGCGAGCTTTGGCAAGGCGCGTCCGAGTGGCTGCCCACTGCACAATCTGATTCCCGAGTGGAACGAGCTAGTGTATCGCGGCCGCTGGAACGAGGCTGCCGAGCGTCTGTCACTCACCTCGCCCATGCCCGAGTTCACGAGCCGCGTGTGCCCGGCGCTGTGCGAGGCCGCGTGCAACCTGGGCTCGGTCGACGGCCAGCCCACGACGATTCACGACAACGAGCGTGCGATCAGCGACCATGAGTGGGCCAACGGCGGCCCGCGCCGCTTTGAGCCGGCAGGGGAGGATGCGCCCACGGTCGCTGTGATTGGCTCTGGCCCGGCTGGCCTGGTGGCTGCATGGGAACTTGCGCGTCGCGGCGCGCGCGTGACGGTGTTTGAGCGTGACGACCGCCCGGGCGGCCTGCTCATGTACGGCATTCCCAACATGAAGCTCGAGAAGTCCGTGGTCGAGCGTCGCGTGACACTTATGCGCGAGCTGGGCATTGTGTTCGAGCTGGGTGCTGACGTTACGAACCCTGCGGTGGCGGCCAAGCTCAATGGCTTTGACGCCGTCGTGGTGGCTGCCGGCGCTCGTGCTCCGCGTGGGCTTTCGGCTGCGAACATTGATGCCCCGGGCGTGGTGTACGCCGTGGACTACCTGACGGCTTCGACCGTCTCGGTGCTCGATGGCGGAGAGCCCGTGGTGAACGCGTGCGGCCTGGACGTCGTGGTCATTGGCGGCGGCGATACCGGCAACGACTGCGTGGGTACCGCGGTGCGCCAGGGTGCGCGCAGCGTGCGTCAGTTTGAGTTCTTGCCGGCGGCGCCCGATAAGCGCGCGGCGAGCAACCCCTGGCCGCAGTGGCCCAATGTGAAGAAGACCGACTACGGCCAGCAGGAGGCTATCGCTGCCATGGGTGGCGAGATGCGCGCCTGGGGCGTGGATACCCTCGAGGTGCTGCTGGACAAGAAAGGCGCGGCCGCGGGTCTGCGTGTGGTCAATCTGGACTGGTCGGCCGGTAAGCCGGAGCGCATCGCGGGTTCCGAGCACGAGGTGCCGGCGCAGTTGGTGCTCATCGCCTGCGGCTTTACGGGCCCGGAGCACGGTGTGTTCGACGCCGTTGGCGTGCCCGTTGCCGCTGCTGGTCGTCCGCTGCCTGTGATGGCTGCCGAGGGCTCGCATCTTGCGGCGCGTGTCGACGGCGTCGCCGCGGACGCCACACCGGTATACGTGGCCGGCGATGCTCGCAATGGCAGTTCGCTCGTGGTAAGCGCCATGGCCGACGCCCTGGCCTGCGCTGCCGAAGTCGCCGAGGCGCTGGAGCTGTAAGGCGGCTGTTCACAATTGAATCGTCAAGGGCTGTCCCCAACTGCCGGCACATAAGGAACGTCCCCAAGTGCCGGCACTTGGGGACGTTCCTTTTAATATGAGCAGGACATTGTCAAGAGGCA
>UQXA01000027.1 GCA_900544865.1 uncultured Collinsella sp.
ATTAATGGATGGAAACGGATGTTCTATCGGGACACACATTTTGTCCTATAAGCCGTGACGGGAATCGAATCCGCCCCGCGCCCCAACTAAGTTGTGGTGAAATATGGACTGTCGTTTGGCTTTTGCGAACCCATTGAAGGCCGGGGCGGCTAATTTGGGAAGGGCTTTTTTGATTTACTCTAGCAATCGGCTGGCAAATGTGGTCAAAAAGCCCTGTTCCAAAATGACTGGTCTGGTGCTGAGCCACGAAAGCGGCCCATCTACTACGTTTGGCCCGCAGGGGTCGACCATCGCAGCATTTTTGTAAAATCGGCAAGCCGTCTACCAGCGGTTTTGATATTTCGGATTTCGGTATGGTCGAGGGTAATCGGTTAAACGTAGTAGATAGGCCCATTTCGTGGCGAACAGTAGAATTTGCGGTTCAAGGCTGCCGGTTTTGGATGGCCAACCTTGAAGTTGCGGTGAATTAATTTCTGAAAAGTGCGAATAAGCCTAATCCAGGAACTAGTTCACCGCGACTTAGAAAGGATAGGTTTAGCTGCGGGGGCGGTGGCGGAGCTTGTCGATGGTGGAGTCGGTGCTGTGACTGCGGGCTTCGGCGGCGCGGTTGCGGGCTTCGGCTGCGGTTTGGCGCTTGTGGCGGTAATCGATCATGCCTTGGATGATGGGCTTGCCAAAGCTCACGACATCATCGTTGTAGATGGCGGTACGGGCGGCAAGCAGACAGTCGGTAAAGTCCATATGGGTCTTGCCAAAGAGTTTGATGGCAAGGGCGACAACGGTGGGCTCGTCGACCATGACGTCATCGAGCAGCCTTCTCATGGCCGTAGCAATCTCAACGCGGGGAACCTTATAGACGTCGCGCAGCGTGACCACGACACGCGTGATGATTTCGGGGTAGACGCGAGCGGTGCGCGTGGCGATGACCTTGGCGGCGCGCGGGGACAGAACTTCGTCGTCGTCAAGCAGGTAGCGCAGGATGACGGTCTCGTCGATGATGGTGCTACTCATGGATATCTACTTCCTCGGGGCCCAAAATAGAATCGTCGCTTTCTGTAGCAAGGTATTCAATCCAGGCATTGCGCTCCTCGGAGCGGCGATTGGGGTCACCATATGCTTTGAGCGATCCATAGGCGGCGGTGCCGTCCTTTGAGCGCACGGCGACTGGCTGAAAGGGAAGCTTGCGCATCAAAATGCTTTGCGCGACAAATAGGCGGACGGCTTCGGCGAGCGATGTGCCCATGGCGTCGTAGAGATGCTCGGCATGCTGCTTGTCTTCCTCGCGAATGCGCACCTGCAGGATGGCTCTTTTTTGAGTCGATGACATCACTGGCCCCCCTTAATGAGCGTGCAATATGAATGGTCAAATACAGCATCGAATATTAGTAGCTAATCTTATAACCACTACTTTATTGCACTCAAGTTAATGAACGCGAAATTTATCACAAACGTATTACGTCCTTTATAAACGAGCGTGAAATCTCCCTTGGATGTACGCATGTAATACACTCACCTTTATAGCTTCTAGAGAATAATTCCAACCTGCCAAAACCCCTGCAATACACCCGTATTGCAGGGCCTATGCTCAAGTTTGCCCCCTGCAACTGCGTATATTTAACCTGTATATCGTTGGAGAAACTCTACCGAGTGCATGTTTCGCCGCATGCATTCGATTCGTCGATGCCAGGCCACGGGCGGCTTGGGTCAATGTCGACAGGGTCTCTCTGGCATGGGATTCAGGAGGGAGTGAACAACATGGGCAATAAACGAGTCGTAGCCGATTCCTCACGCTGCATTGGGTGCCAAACCTGTATGGCGGCGTGCATCGAGGCACACGATATTCCCGGCAACATCGCCGCGCCGCGCTTGCGCGTGACGCGTACGTACGAGATCTCCGCACCGGTGGCTTGCCATCACTGCGAGGATGCCCCGTGCGCCAAGGCCTGCCCCACGGGCGCCTTGTTCTTTGATCCAAAGAACCATCGCATCGGTGTTAACGAGGACAACTGCATCGGCTGCAAGAGCTGCGTCATGGCCTGCCCCTTTGGCGCCGTGAGCGTGGCGACCACGCAGGTCCCCGTCTTGATGGGCGACGTGCGCGTGGGTTCGCAGACTAAGAGCTTCGTGCTCAAGTGCGACCTGTGCGTGGACCGTCCCGGCGGTCCGGCGTGTGCCGAGGCGTGTCCGACCAAGGGCCTCACCCTGGTGGACGAGGAGCGTCTGGCAGAACTGACTGCCGAGCGTGCCCGCGCCACCATCGAAAACGAGGCGTAAGCGTCGGGCGACAGGCCCAATGATTGTCAAATAAGTACCGAGTATTCGGTAGCAGAGAAAGGAAGGAGGGTGTCATGGAGAAGCATAAAGTGATCTGCCCGTATTGCGGCGCCGGTTGCCAGTTTAACCTCTTGGTCCAAAACGGCCAGGTCGTGGGTACCGAACCGCTCAACGGCATCACCAACCAGAGCGAGCTGTGCCTTAAGGGCATGAGCGGCTACGACTTCATCAACGACACCAAGATCTTGACTCCTCGCGTACTGCACCCGATGATCCGCCGCACTAAGGGCGCGGATCTTGAGCGCGTAAGCTGGGACGAGGCGCTGGATTTCACCGCATCTAAGATGCAGGCCATAATTGACGAATATGGTCCTAACGCTGTCATGACCACCGGCTCTTCGCGAGGCGGCGGCAATGAGGCGAACTACGTCATGCAGAAGTTTACGCGTGCGTGCATCGGCACCCACAGCGTAGACAACTGCGCCCGTACTTGACACGGCCCTACTGTCCTCGGTCTGATGGACACGGTTGGTTCAGGTTGCATGTCATGCTCCATCCCCGGTATGGAGGATGCGGGCTGCATTTTCCTCTTCGGCTATAACCCTGCCGATTCGCACCCCATCGTCGCAAGGCGTATCGTGCGAGCCAAAGAAAAGGGTTGCAAGATCATCGTCGCCGATCCGCGCCATATCGAAACCGCGCGTATCGCCGATCTCTACCTTCCGATCAAGAACGGTTGCAACGTTGCGTTCCTCAACGCCTTTGCCAACTGTCTGGTCAACGATGGCCTCTACGACAAGGAATTCGTCGCCGAGCACACGAACGGCTTTGACGAGTGGTGGGAGACCATCAAGAACTACACTCCCGAATCCGTACAGGACATCACGGGTGTCGAGCCCGCGTTGATCCACCAAGCTGCCGAGATGTACGCCACGGCGAAGCCCTCTGCCATCATTGGCTGGGGTATGGGCGTATGCCAGCAGAAGCAGAACCTGAAGACGGTGCACACCATCGCCTCCATCGCCTGCGTTGCCGGCCAGATCGGCAAACCCAATTCCGGCCTCGCGCCCGTGCGCGGTCAGAACAACGTCCAGGGCTCCTGCGATATGGGCATGCTGCCCAACCTGTACCCTGGCTACCAGAAGGTCACCGACCCGGCAGTGCGTGCCAAGTTTGCCAAGGCTTGGGGCGTGCCCGAGGAAAAGCTCCCGCTCGAGGAGGGTTACAAGCTCACCGACCTGGGCCACCTGGTCGACGAGGGCAAGGTGCACTGCTTCTACAACTACGGCGAGGACCCGGTGCAGACCGAGCCCGATTCGGCCGGTATGCGCAAGACGCTCTCCGAGCTGGATCTGTTCATTTGCCAGGACATCTTTATGACGCAGACGACCATGCTCGCCGACGTCATCCTGCCTGCCACCTCTTGGGGCGAGCACGAGGGTGTCTTTACCGCATCCGACCGTAGCTTCCAGCACTTTGACGCGGCCGTTCCGCCCAAGGGCGAGTGCCGTCACGACTGGGAGATCTTCGCGGATCTGTCTACGCGCATGGGCTACCCCATGCACTACGACAATACCGAGCAGATCTGGAACGAGTGCATTAGCCTGTGCCCCAACTTTGTGGGCGCGACCTACGAGAAGATGGCTCCCGAGGGCGGCTACGCCCAGTGGCCGGTCAAGAGCACCGATGTGAACGACCACGGTACGCCCGACATGTTCGCTGGTGGCAAGTTCACCACCAAGGACGGCCGCGCCAACCTGATGGCGCACGACTGGGAGGCGCCCTCCGAGCTTCCCGACGATGAGTACCCGCTCATCCTGTGCACCGTCCGCGAGGTCGGCCACTACAGCTGCCGCTCGATGACCGGCAATTGCAAGACGCTGGCGCTGCTTGCCGACGAGCCCGGCTTTGTCCGCATGAATCCCGCGGACGCCCAGGCGCGCGGCATCAAGAACGGCGACATCGTCTCGATCCACAGCCGCCGTGGCCAGGTATACAGCCGCGCCGACATAAGCGATCGCATCAACAAGGGCACGGTCTACATGACCTACCAGTGGTGGATCGGCAAGTGCAACGAGCTGACCATGCACAAGGTCGACCCGGTCTCGCATACGCCCGAGGACAAGTTCTCCGCCTGCCAGGTCGACGCTATCGCCGACCAGGTCTGGGCCGAGGGCGAGGTCGAGCGTCAGTACACCGAGCTCAAGCAGGCTCTGGTGGACGCCGCCGCTCCCCAGGACGTTGAGCCTGGCGCCGCCAAGTTCGACGACGAGACGCACGTGAATCAAATCGTGTAGTCCCGTTCTCGTTGGCTTTTTGGGCCGGGCGTCCCGTACGTTCGGGAGCCCGGCCCGTTATTTTGAAAGGAAGTGGGGATGAACCGCTTCATCGACATCAACCCGGAGAGGTGCATCGGCTGCGGAACATGCCAGTCCGCCTGTGCCGACGCCCACCGGATGCAGGGTCTTCAGGATACGCCGCGTCTGGCGCTCGTGAAGACTGGCGGTATTTCGGCCGCCCTTGCCTGCCACCATTGCGAGGGTGCCCCCTGCGCCGAGGTTTGCCCGGTGAATGCCATCGAGCACGATGGCGATCGCATCCACGTCAAGGAGCAGGAGTGCATCGGGTGCAGGCTGTGCGCCATCGCGTGCCCCTTCGGAGCCATCCATCCCGATGGCACGTCTATCGCCGGTGTCGCAGGCATGTGCGACCCGACGCCTTCGTATCCTAAGTCCCTGAGCAGCCTGCTTACGTGGGCTCCCGGCCAGTACACCTGCGCTGTCAAGTGCGACCTGTGTGCCTTCGATCCGGACGGCCCGCATTGTGTGGCGGCGTGCCCCACCAAGGCGCTGACCGTCATGGGCGGCGCGGCCGATCGCGAGCTCGACGAGGCCAAGCGCCTGCGCTCGATCGAAAACGGTCCGGTCGTCGACGTTACCGCTGTGGCCCAGGGCCTGTCCGAGAAAGCAGAAGGGAGCGTAAACAATGGATAGCATGACGCTGTTTATCGCATCGCTTGCCGTCTCGTGCATCGGTGCGCTCGCCTCGGTTCTGCTGATTAAGGCCGACAACGCCGCCAAGACCGCCGGCTGCCTGATCGGCGCCGTCGCCGCGGTGCTTTCGTTTGTGGCCGGTATCCAGGCCGTGCTGGGCGATGTCACGTCGGTCGACACCATCGTGTTCTTCCCGTTTGCCCATTTCCAGCTGCTGCTCAATCAGCTGTCCGGCCTGTTCGTGGCGCTCATCTCGGTGCTCGCGTTTGCCGGTTCGATCTACGGTCTCAACTACTTTGATGAGTACCCGGGCAAAAAGGGCCGCGCCGGCTTCTTCTTTAACACCTTTGTGGCGTCCATGATGCTCGTCATCACCGCCGACAACGTGTTTTGGTTCCTGGTCGCCTTTGAGCTCATGTCGCTGACCTCGTACTTCCTGGTCGTGATCGAGGAGAACGAGAACTCCATCCACGGCGGTTGGCTCTACTTTGTGATCGCGCACGTGGGCTTTGTGCTCATCATGGCGAGCTTCCTCACCATGACCAACTTCGCCGGCGGCTCGTTTGCCTTTGCGGATTTCCGCGCCACGCAGTTTAGCCCCGCGGTCGCATCCGTGTGCTTCGTGCTCGCCTTCTTTGGCTTTGGCGCCAAGGCCGGTATCATCCCGCTGCACGGCTGGCTGCCCAAGGCACATCCCGAGGCGCCGTCCAACGTGTCGGCCCTCATGTCCGGCGGCATGATCAAGATCGGTATCTTCGGCATCCTCAAGGTGGGCCTCGACCTGCTCTCCGCCTCTGGCGTTCAGGTCTGGTGGGGTCTTATGGTCATGGTCTTCGGTGCGATCTCGTCGGTCCTCGGCGTGGCCTTCGCCCTGCAGGAGCATGATATCAAGCGCCTGCTGGCCTATCACTCCGTCGAGAACATCGGCATCATTCTGCTCGGCGTCGGCGCCTCCATGGCCGCCATGGCGCTCAACTCTGTCGGCATCGCCGTCCTGGCTCTGATGGCCGCCCTCTATCACACGTTTAACCACGCGATGTTTAAGGGCGAGCTGTTCTTGGGCGCCGGTGCGCTGCTGTACTCCACGGGTACGCGCAATATGGAGAAGATGGGCGGTCTGTTCCGTCGTATGCCGGCAACGGCCATCTGCTTCCTCGTTGGCGCGCTTGCCATCTCGGCCATCCCGCCCTTCAACGGCTTTGTGTCCGAGTGGTTTACCTACCAGTCGCTGTTTAACGCTGCCATGCAGGGCGACAAGGCCGTCGTGATCGTGGCCGTGTTCGCTGCCGTCGCGCTTGCCATTACCGGCGCGCTGGCTGTCACGTGCTTCGTCAAGGCCTATGGCGTCTCCTTTGCCTCCGCACCCCGCTCCGAGGCCGCGGCCAATGCCAAGGAGGTTCCCGCTCCCATGGTGTTTGCGCAGGGCCTGCTCGCGGCCATCTGCGTCGTGCTGGGCATTGGCGCTCCCGTGATCGCGCCCGTGCTGGTCGATGTCGCCGCGTCCGTGCTGCATCCGTACGGTGGCGTGTTTGCCGCCGAGGGCATGGAGCTCATGAACCAGTACTCCGGCGCTGCCACCTCCACGCCCGCGATCGCCATTGCGCTCGTGGTGCTCGTCGGCCTTGCCTGCGGTTATCGCAAGCTCAAGACCGTCGGCAAGGTGCAGAAGTCCCAGCCGTGGGCATGCGGCTATGCTCCCAACGAGCATATGCCCGTCGTGGCCACGACCTTTGCCTCCGAGGTGTCCTGGTTTATGCAGCCGCTCTACACGCTGCGTGACCGCTGCACGGCCGTCTGCTGGTCCATCGCGCACTTCTTCCAGAAGCTCACCGGTGTGGCCGAGGCTGTGGAGCCCGTGCCCGACAAGGTTCTCGTCGATGCCCCGCATAAGGGTGTCGAGAAGCTCGCCGACCTCGCGACTAAGCTCGAGGGCGGCAACTACAGCATCTATATCTGCTACATCGTCGCGGCACTCGTGGTGTTCCTCGTGCTCGCCGTGCAAATGGGTTAAGGAGGGGAGAGCATGAACAACATCGTACTTGCCGTTCTGCAGGGCGTGGTCGTTATGGCCGTCGCGCCGTTCTTCTCCGGTCTCGGCCGCGTGATCCGCGCCAAGATGCACAACCGTCGCGGCCCCAGCATCATGCAGGACTATCGCGACCTGGCCAAGCTCTTTGCGCGCCCCGAGTCCCAGAGCGAGGACGCGAGCTTTGCGCTGCGCATTATGCCGCCGCTGTTCTTCGCCGTCGCCTTTATGCTCGCGATGGGCCTGCCGCTCTTTACGGCGCAAAGCCCCATCCCGGTCTTTGGTGACGCCATCACCATCATGTACAGTCTGGCGCTCGCCCGTTTCTTCTTCGCCCTCTGCGGTGTGGATTCGTCCAACGCCTACGCCGGTATCGGCGGCGTCCGCGAGCTGCTCATGAGCGTGCTCATCGAGCCGTCCATGCTGCTGGCGCTGTTTGCCGCCGCCCTGGTGTGCGGTTCCACCGACATCGCCACCATGGGTCAGCACATCATGACGGGTGCCATCGACGCACCGGTCGCCGTGATCCTTGCCGGCATTGCCTTTGCGATCGCCTGCTACATGGAACTCGGCAAGCTGCCGTTTGACCAGGCCGAGGCCGAGCAGGAGCTCCAGGAAGGTCCGCTCGCCGAGCTTTCCGGCCCGTCGCTCGCCATGGCCAAGCTCGCCATGTCCATGAAGCAGGTCCTGGTCGTCGCCTGGTTCTGCGCGATTTTTGTCCCCTGGGGCGAGCCCGCGACCGTGGGCGCCGCCGCCGTTCTGGGTGCAGTCATCTTCCTGGTGAAGTGCCTGATCGACTTTGTCGTATGCGGCGTGATCGAGAACTCCTGCTCGCGTTCGCGCTTTAAGGTGCTCGGTAATCAGACCTGGGCCGTCGTGGGCATCGCCGTGCTGGCGTTTGTCTTCGTGGTCGTCGGCGTGTAGGAGAAGGGAGAAACAATGTCATTTGCAGTCAGTCTGTCCCTTCTCGGCTTGGTCGCTATCGCGGCCCCGATGGTGGCCTCGGTGCTCGTCGCCCTGTTCCCCCGTCCGTACGCCAAGTGGTTCAGCGTTTTGGGTGCCGCCGTCTCGACGGTCTGCACCATCGCCCTCGCCGCGAATTTCGCCGGCGCTGGCATGCCCGACACGCAGGTCCCCCTGATCTCGTTTGGGCAGACCCTCGTCATGGGATTCACCTTCGATCGCATGAGCACGCTGCTCGCGCCCGCCTTTGTGGGTATCGGCCTGCTTGTCGTGATCTATTCGATTCCCTATATGAGCGAGAATAACCGTGAGCATCCCGACGCACCGCGTCGTCGCTTCTACGCGTACCTCGCGACCTTCATTGGCGCCATGGCCGGCCTCGTGTACAGCTCGACCCTTTTGGGCCAGCTCGTGTTCTTTGAGATCACGGGTGCGTGCTCTTGGGGCCTCATTAGCTACTACATGACGCCTACGGCCAAGAAGGCCGGCATGAAGGCCCTGATCATTACGCATATCGGTGCGCTCGGCCTGTATCTGGGCGCCGCCATCGTGTTTGCCCATACCGGTACCTTCGCCATTACCGCGATTGCCGGCCTCGACGCCAAGCTCAAGGCTATCGTCCTTTTGCTCGTGCTGTTTGCGGCCTGGGCCAAGTCTGCACAGGTTCCCATGTACATGTGGCTGCCTTCGGCCATGGAGGCGCCGACGCCTGTTTCGGCCTACCTGCATGGCGCCTCGATGGTCAAGGTCGGCGTGTGCGTGTTCGCGCGTGCACTCGTCTCTGCCGGCGAGATTCCCGAGATCGTGGGCTGGGTTGCCATTATCGACGCCATGGTCACCATGCTCTTTGGTTTCCTTATGTACCTGCCGCAAAAGGACATGAAGCGTCTGCTGGCCTTCTCCACGATCGCCCAGCTCTCCTATGTGTTCTTTGGTCTGGGCCTTTCGGTCTTTGGCAGCCAGCTGGCCTTTGACGGTGCCGTGTGCCATATCTTTAACCACGCGTTCGCCAAGACCCTGTTCTTCCTGATCGCCGGTTCGTTCTCCTTTACGCTCGGCACGCGTATGCTGCCCAAGCTTCGCGGCATCGTAAAGAAGTACCCGATCTCGGGCGTGGGCTTTGGTGTCGCCGCGCTCGCCATTGCCGGCGTGCCGCCCATGAACACGTTCTTCTCGAAGTTCCAGATCATTGCCGGCGGCTTTTCTGTGGGTGCCGGTAACGTCGCGATCCTGGTGCTCGTGTGCATCATGGTCGCCGAGACCGTCGCCACCTTTGCCTGGTTCCTTAAGTGGATGGGCTATTGCCTGCCCGGCGAGCCGAGCGACGAGGTCGCTGCGGGAGCTCCGCTTCCCCGCGCGATGGCGTTCGTGTTCATCGTGCTCATCATCATGGTTATCGTCAGCGGCCCGCTTTCGGCCAGCTGGATCGGTTAGGAGGTAGAACGACATGGGTTATTCGATCGTCAACATCCTTGGCGGCCTTCTGATCGTCACGTCCACCATGGTGGTCGTCTCCAAGAACATCAAGCATGCCATCAGCTGGTATGCAGTGCAGTCGCTGGTGCTCGTGGGACTGCTCGCCACGCTCGGTGCCACTACCGGTGCGCAGGAGCTGCTTATGTGGGCCGGATCTGCCTTTATCACCAAGGTCGTCCTGGTCCCTTATATCCTCAACCGCGCATACAAGAAGATGGGTGAGCCGAGCGACGCATCGCTCAAGGCCGGCCTTAAGCCCGCGTGGGCCATTTGCATCATCGCCGTGGAGGTCGCGATCTGCTTTGCCGTCGTGACGCAGATCAGCCTGCCCACGGCCGAGGTCGCAACGCCTGCGCTCGCTATTAGCTTCGCTCACTTCTTTGTGGGCCTCACCTGCATCATCTCGCAGCGCAACATCATGAAGCAGATCTTTGGATACTGCCTTATGGAAAACGGCAGCCACGTGACGCTCGCGCTTTTGGCCCCCACCGCTCCCGAGATCATCGAGATCGGTATCGCCACCGACGCCATCTTTGCCGTCATCATCATGTCCATCGTCGTGCGTCGCATTTGGGACGACTCCCACTCGCTCGATGCGCGCGACCTGTCCGAGCTGAGGGGGTAGTCCATGGAAACGTTGATTCTCGCCCTGCTCGCGACTCCTTTGGTGTTCTCGCTGGTTATGGCGTTTTTGCCCAAGAACACGTCCTATAACGTGTTTGCCGGTCTCAACCTGGTCTCCGTCGCAGCCGTCCTGGTGCTGTCGATTATGACGGCCGGTGACGTCCTTATGAGCGGCGAAACCGCGAGCGCTCTTGGCCTGTGGTTCCACCTCGATTCGCTGGGCGCCATCTTTGTGCTGCTCATCGGCTTTATCGGTTTTCTTACGGGGCTGTTCTCGCTGCCCTATGTAAAGGCCGATATCGAGGAGGGCTCCATGCCCGCCGAGCGCGCCAAGCAGTATTTTGCACTGTTTAGTCTGTTCGTGTTTACCATGCTGCTCGCGTGCCTGTCCAACAACATGATCCTCACGTGGGCCGCCGTGGAGGCAACCACGCTTTCCACCGTGTTCCTGGTGGGTATCTACAAGAACAAGACGGCCCTCGAGGCTTCTTGGAAGTATGCGATGGTCTGCACCGCCGGCGTGGCCTTCGGCCTGTTCGGTACGCTGCTGATCTACGCCAACGCCGCCGACGTGATTCCCAACGCCCACGAGGCCGCATTCCTGTCGTGCGTGCTGCCGTATGCCGACCAGTTCGACCCGACGCTCATGCGCCTCGCCTTTGCGTTTATCGTGATCGGCTTTGGCACCAAGGCCGGCCTGTTCCCCATGCACACTTGGCTGCCCGATGCCCACTCCCAGGCCCCGAGCCCTGTCTCGGCCCTGCTCTCGGGCGTGCTGCTTAAGTGCGCCATGCTTGTGATCATGCGCTTCTACGGCTTTACTATCCAGGCCGTGGGCGCCGAGTATCCGCAGCTTTTGCTGTTGATCGTCGGCACGCTGTCCATTTTGGTGGCGGCACTTTCTATGTTCCGCCAGGACGACCTCAAGCGCCGCTTTGCGTATTCGTCTGTGGAGAACGTGGGCGTTATCGCCCTGTGCCTGGGTATCGGCGGCCCGCTGGGTATCGCCGCGGCCCTGCTGCACTGCGTGTTCCACGGCTTTACCAAGACGCTTGCCTTCTGCGTGTCCGGCAACATCCAGCACGCCTTTGGCACGCGTAGCCTGGCCAAGATCCAGGGCGTCGTCGAGGTTGCCCCCGCAACCGCCGCGCTCGCCATCCTGGCGCTGCTCGGTCTTGGCGCCTTCCCGCCCTTTGGCATGTTTATCTCCGAGTTCCTGACTTTTGTCGCCGGTGTTACCGCCGGTCCCATGTGGCTGGTCGTCGTGGTCGCCCTCGGTCTTACCGTGGCCATCTCCGCGCTCACCCGCATCGCACTCAAGTCGGTATTCGGTCATGCGCCCCAGGGCATGGGCAAGCATGAGGCCCCGGCGCTCATGCTTATCCCCGAAATCATCCTGGCTGTCATGATCTTGTGGTTTGGCATCGCCACCCCGCTGCCTCTCGTGCACGGTGTGGAGACCGCGACCGGCATCGTGCTCGAGCAGAGCACCGAGGAACTTCACGCGACGCCGATGTACCGCGCTGTGTTCGGTACCGAGACCGCTCAGAGCGAGGTGGAGTAACGAATGATTGAAACTGAGAACAAGGTGTATGTCCGTCGCTGCGAGAGCCATGTCGAGGCCCTGCGCCGCGCCGTTCCGGGCTGCATCGAGAAGGTCGAGTGGCAGTGCGAGGACCAGCTGACGATTACCGTCAAGCAGGACAAGCTGCCCGAGGCCGTCCACTACCTGTATTACGAGCGCTACGGCTGGATTCCCGTGATCATCGGTAACGATGAGCGCAGTCTGTGCGGCCGTTACGCCGTGTACTACGTCATCTCCATGGAGGGGGAGGATCCCGGCTGGGTGACCGTCCGCGCCGAGGTCGATCCCGCCAAGATGACGTTCCCGTCCGTGACGCCGTTCGTCCCCGCCTGCGTGTGGGGCGAGCGCGAGCTTCGCGACATGTTCGGCCTGATCCCCGAGGGTCTGCCTGATCGTCGTCGCCTGGTGCTGCCCGACGATTGGCCCAGTGGCCTGTATCCGCTGCGCAAGGACTCCATGGACTACCGCTTCCGTCCCGCTCCCGCGAGTGACATGGAAAACTACGAGTTCTTGGCCGATACCAAGGGCAAGGAGACGACACTCGTTCCCATGGGCCCGCTGCACATCACCTCCGACGAGCCCGGCCACTTCCGCCTGTTCGTCGAGGGCGAGACGATCGTCGACGCCGACTACCGTCTGTTCTACGTGCACCGCGGTATGGAGAAGGTCGCCGAGACGCGCCTGAACTATGACGCCGTGACGTTCCTCGCTGACCGCATCTGCGGCATCTGCGGCTGCGCCCACTCGGTGGCCTACGCCGAGGCCGTTGAGCGCGCCCAGGGCATCCATGTCCCGCCGCGCGCCCAGTATATCCGCGCTATCATGCTCGAGGTCGAGCGCCTGCACTCGCATCTGCTCAACATTGGCCTGGCATCGCACTACACGGGCTTCGACTCCGGCTTCCAACAGTTCTTCCGCGTCCGCGAGAAGTCCATGGACCTGGCCGAGAAGCTCTCCGGTCACCGCAAGACCTACGGCCTCAACGTGATCGGCGGCGTGCGTCGCGACATTTTGGCCGAGCAGAAGCTCTCCACGCTCACGACCATCCACCAGCTGCGCTCCGAGGTTCAGGAGCTCGTCGACGTCTTGCTCTCCACGCCCAACTTTATCGAGCGTACGAGCGGCATCGGCATCCTGGACCGCAAGATCGCACGCGACTTCTCGCCGGTCGGCCCGCTCATGCGCGGCTCGGGCTATGCCCGCGACGTGCGTTTTGACCATCCCTTCGACGGCTACGCCGATCCGGACGTCCAAAAGATGCACGCCGCCACGGCCGACACCTGCGATGCCTTCGGCCGTACCGCCGTCCGCATCCAGGAGGTCTACGATTCGATCGACATGATCGAGACCATGCTCGAGAACTGCCCGTCGGGCCCCATCCTCACCACGGATTGGGAGTACACCCCGCACAAGTACGCCATCGGCGCCACCGAGGCACCGCGCGGCGAGGATGTGCACTGGGCGATGCTCGGCAACAACCAGAAGTGCTACCGCTGGCGCGCCAAGGCCGCCACGTACAGCAACTGGCCGGTCCTGCGCTACATGTTCCGCGGCAACACCGTGGGCGATGCGGCGCTGATCGTCGGCTCGCTCGACCCGTGCTACTCCTGCACCGACCGCGTGACGGTGACCGATGTCGCCGCCAAGCGCGACCACGTGCTCGACAAGGAGCAGTTCGAGAACGTCTGGCGCGACAAGTCGCCGCTTGCGGGCGAGGGCACCATGGCCGCTCCGCTCGATGAGGAGGCGCTCTAATATGCTGAAGCTTTGGAAGGTTAACGCCAAGGCCGGCGACGCGACGGTCAAGTACCCGTTTGCGCCGTTCCCCACCAACAAGGACATGCGCGGCAAGCCCGAGCACAACGCCGAGCTCTGCATCGCCTGCGGTGCCTGCGGCGTGGCGTGCCCGGCCGATGCCATTCGCATGGACACCGACCTTGCGGCCGATACCATCACCTGGTCGATCGACTACGGTCGCTGCATCTTTTGCGGCCGCTGCGAGGAAGCCTGCCCCATGGAGGCCATCAAGCTCACCGAGGAGTTTGAGCTGGCCGTCATGAGCAAGGACGACCTCACCAGCAAGAGCGTCTATGCGCTCGAGCACTGCTCGCGTTGCGGCAAGCCGTTTGCCCCGCACAAGGAGATCGACTATGCCAAGCGCCTGCTGCAAAAGGCCGGCGGCATGGAGGCCGAGCAGGCCGCCCGCACCGTCGGTATGTGCCAGGAGTGCAAGCGCGAACTCGACGCCCTGCGCGCCGCATCGGCCGTAAAGACCGGCAACGCACGCGGCATGGCTGCCAACGAGACGCTTGCGTCCGGCGAGCCCCAGGGTCCCGGCATGGAGTATCTGGGCGGCCACGGCGTGAACCCGGAGTATATCGACCGCGAGCTTAACCCCGATGCGCCCGAGATTCCCGCCGGTCCGGCGCCGGTCGAGGGCATCATCATGGATTTTGAAACGAAGGAGGAGTAACCATGGCCGAACCCACGCTTTTGCCCGAGCGGCTCCAGTACCGCCCGACCAAGATCGAGCTCGACGAGAGCATCGAGAAGGCCAAGGCGACCCTTCTTAAGAAGATCAAGCGCTCGGTGTATGTCTACCGCGTTGACTGCGGCGGCTGCAACGGCTGCGAGATCGAGATCTTCGGTTCCATCACGCCCGTCTTCGACGTCGAGCGCTTTGGCATCAAGGTCGTGCCCTCGCCCCGTCATGCCGACGTGCTGTTGTACACCGGCGCCGTGACGCGTGCCATGCGCATGCCGGCCCTGCGCGCCTTTGAGGCCGCACCCGATCCCAAGATCGTGGTGTCCTATGGCGCGTGCGGCTGCACCGGTGGCATCTTCTACGACAACTACTGCGTCTGGGGCGGCACGGACAAGATTCTGCCGGTCGATGTCTACATCCCCGGCTGCCCGCCCAGCCCCGCGCAGACCATCTACGGCTTTGCCATGGCGCTCGGTCTGCTGGACCAAAAGCTCCATGCCGAGACCACGGTGGAGGCCGCCGGCGAGCAGGCCGATATCCTGCACCCCGGCGTGCCGTACAAGCTGCGTGTGGCCATCGAGCGTGAGGCTCGCGCCATGAGCGGCTACCGCTACGGCCGTGACCTGGCCAACGAGTTTATGGATACGCTCGAGGGCGCGCCCAAGGGCGATATCCGCGGCGCCATGGCGCTGCTCATCGACAAGCAAGATGATCCGCGCCGCGTCGAGGTGTACTCGGCGCTGCAGGATCTGGTGCTGGCCGGAGGTCGCTAGATGGAGCTCACGGACCGCTCTGGTTACTTTGCGGGCCCCGGTATGCTCGGCGGCTCCTTTGGCGATGCCTCGCGCGCAAGCGACGAGGCCGCCGAGGGCGTCGCCGACCCCTGCCTGGGCCACGCGCCCGACCAGGTGGTCTTCTATGAGCTCACGCGTAAGTTTGTGGAGACCGAGGAAGACGTTCCCCAGGAGGCCTGCGACGTGCTGTACTACACGCTCGCCGTGGGCCACCACACCGGCGTGCTCGATTGCTTTGAGCCGCGCCTGTCGGTGCCGGTGGATGTGTTCTATTCGCTCGTCGACGCGCTGCCGGAGGGGGAGGCCAAGACCAAGTTCGAGGCCATCCGCTCCTTTGGTGAGTGCCAGCTCGACAAGGCGGCGGTGCCGTCGCTGCTCGAGGCCTGCGATATGCTGCTCGATGAGCGCGGTTTTCGCGGTTCTGCCAAGGCCGGCATCTCGGTGTTCGACGACGACTTTGGCCTGCATGCCCAGCAGGTCGCGTTTCTGATGAAGTTTCGCGATCTGGTTGAGCGCGTGCGCGATGTGTCGGGCGTGTATCTGACAGGAAGGTTGCAGTAATGGGTCGCGTTGTGGATGGTCGCGTGAACGGCGCCCCGTTTGCGGGTATCGTGCTCACGGCGGGAAGCGTGCTGCGTGCCGACGATGCCGCCGGCCCCGTGCTCTCCAAAAAGATGGAGGACGCGCCGCTTGCCGGCTGGTACACCATCGATGGCGGTCAGACGCCCGAGGATGACATCATCGAGGTCAAGCGCGAACGTCCGCCGCGTTTGGTATTGGTCGATGCCGCCGACATGGCGCTGCCCGTCGGTGCCATCCGCCTGCTCGACAAGCGCGATGTGGCCCGCAAGTCGATGTTCACCACGCATTCGCTTCCCCTGTCGATTCTGATCGAAGAGATTGAGCAATCGTGTGATGATATCGTCTTCATAGGGATTCAGCCGGGCGACACGGAGTTCTACAACCCCATGTCCCCGGAAGTCTTTGACGCCGTCGACGCCGTGTACGACGCCGTGGCCGCCAACGACTTTTCCCACTTTGTCCGCTTGGGACAAGAGCAATAGGTGCGCTTGTCCCTGCTGATTAGGAAAGAAGTGATTGACATGGCAGATTCCAAGGCAGAATATCCCGCTCCCGATTGTCTGGCGCCCGCCGCGATCGAAGCCAAGACCGAGGCCGCCGGCGTGACCAAGGCCAACCTGCCGGTCGTAAAGGCCTTTCTGTTGGCAATGTTCGCCGGTGCGTTCATCGCCTTCGGCGGTCTGTTCTTTACCGTGTTTTTGAGCGACAGCACGCTGGGCTGGGGCGCCCAGCGCGTCGTGGGCGGCCTGTGCTTTTGCCTGGGCCTGGTGCTCGTGCTGGTGTGCGGCGCCGAGCTGTTTACCGGTAATTCGCTTATGGTCTGCGCGCTCAAGAGCAAAAAGATCACCCTGGTCCAGATGCTCAAGGCCTGGGCCGTCGTATGGGTCGGTAACTTTGTCGGTGCCCTGTTCATCGTCTTTTTGGTGTACATGGCCGGCATTTACAAGCTCAACGGCGAGGCGGTCGCCAATTCCATGGTGAGCGTCGCCGCCGGCAAGGTGACGGTCGACTGGGTGACGATCTTCTTCCGCGGCATCCTGTGCAACATCTTTGTGTGCCTGGCCGTGTGGATCGGTACCGCTGGCAAGACCGTGGTCGATAAGGTTGTGGGCATTTTGCTGCCCATCGCCGCCTTTGTGGCATGCGGTTTTGAGCACTGCGTTGCCAACATGTACTTTTTGCCCATGGGTGCCGTGATGCACGCGTGCGGCTATGGCGCCGACGTCGCCGGCGCCAATGCGCTCAACGCCGCGGGCATTGCGTTTAACCTGTCCGCCGCCACGCTGGGCAACATCGTGGGCGGCGCGGTTCTGGTCGCGCTCGGCTACTGGTTTATCTACGCCAAGAAGTCCGAGGCGTAAGGTGCCGTCTGTTTGACGTTGGGCCTCCCGCGGGGCGTTGCCGTGCGGGAGGCTTTTTGGGTCTGGGGCTCGTTGCCGGGCTTTTGGCCTGTTGTGTTCGGCTGATGAAAGGGGTAATCGAGATGGCATCTGCTGTGAAGCGTGACGGTCGCGCCGTGGTGACCACATGCGGGGGATGCTATGCCGATTGCGCCTTTGCGGCACGCGTTGAGGACGGTCGCGTGGTGGCTGAGTTGCCGGTGCCGGGGCATCCGTGCGCGGCGCGTGCCCTGTGCGCCCGCGGACGGCATCGCCTGGCAGTGCCGTTTGACGAGCACGACCGCATCGTGCACCCCATGCGACGTCGCCAGGATGGCTCGGGGTTCGATGCGATTTCCTGGGACGAGGCGTTTGCTCAGATTGCTGAGCGCCTATTGGGGATTGTTGACGAGTGCGGGCCCCGTGCGCTGGGCATGACGCTCGGCGTTCCTTCGTTCGACCGCTACTGGGCCTATCGCCTTATGCATGCGCTGGGTTCGCCCAACGTGTACGGTGCCGATGGCGCCTGCGAGGTAAGCCGACTTACCGGTTGGGAGCACAGCCTGGGTTATAGTCCCGCCTCCGACCTGGCACATACTGATTGCATTATGTACCTGGGGCGTTCCATTGTCGATTCGTCGACGATGGGAGCCGTTGATGCGCTCAACGATGCGCGCCGGCGCGGGGCGAAGATCATCGTGGTTGATCCCCGGCGCAGCGGCTCGGCCGCGCTTGCCGATCGCTGGCTCCGCGTACGCCCGGGCTGCGACTTGGCGCTGCTGTTGGGTATTGCCCACGTGTTGATTGCCGAGGGCCTGTACGACCGCGAGTTTGTGGACTGCTATACCACGGGTTTTGACGAGCTGGCACAGGCGGCCAGTGCTTGGACGCCCGAGTGGGCCGAGTCGATGTGCGACGTGCCGGCCGCAGAGATTGCCGCCACGGCGCGCGATTTAGCTGTCGCTGCGCCTGCCGCTGTGGTGGATGCGGGCTTTCATGGCGGCATCGGTATCGCGTATGCCAATAGCACCCAGACCGCGCGCGCCATCTGCTTGGTCGATGTGCTGCTGGGCTGCATCGGACACGCGGGCGGTGCCCTCAACCCGCCCACGCCGCTTGTGTTGGGCGACCTCGATCCCACGCGCTTTGCGGCGCCGCCGGTGCCGCGCGAGTCCAAGCTGGGGTCCGAGCGCTATCCTCTAGTCGATCCGGTGCGCGGCCTGTGCACGACCATCGGTCAGTCGATTCTTGCCGGCGATTTGCGTGGGCTCATCGTCTATGCCAGTAACCCCGGTGCGGGCTATGGCAATGCACAGGCTTGGTTGAGTATTTTGCAGCAGCTCGACTTGCTCGTGACGATTGATATTCGCTGGTCCGAGACGGCGCGCGCTTCCGACTTCGTGCTGCCCGACGTGACGTATCTGGAGGCCGACCGCGGTGTGGGAACGGTCGTGGGCCGCAACGACGCGCGCGTGTTCTACCGCAACGCCGTGCTGCCCGTGCAGCATGACGGCACACGTCCCGGTCGGGAGATTTTTGCCGGTCTGGCGCAGGCGTGTGGCGTGGGCGAGTATTTCCAGTTTGCGTCTGACGATCTGGCGGCCGCCCAGGTGGCGCCTTTTGGGATCGATCTGGACGAGCTCAAGGAGCACGGTTGGGCCGATACGGGCATGGCGCTGCCGACGCGCACGGGTGAGCCGGTGATTCCGCTTGCCGGCGGCAAGATTGCGCTGGCAAGCGACATATGGGAGCGAGCCGGCATGGGTCGTGTGCCCAACTGGATCGCTCCCATGGTGGAGCCCGGCCTGGGGATGTTTCGCCTCATTAGCGGCAACCGTCCCTTTGAGTCGCATACTTCGCGCAGGCTCGCGGCCCAAGGTGCCGCCGAGGCTGGATCGGACCTGGATGCCGTGCAGATGAATGCCGATGCTGCTGCACACATGGGCATCGCCGACGGCGAGATCGTCGAACTCGTGAGCGATTTGGGCCGCGACCGCGTGCGTGTGGAGACGACGCCGTATCTGCATCCGGCGTGCATCTTTACGTCGGCCGCCCCCGGCGGGCGTTCGTTTGGCGCCGATGCCGGTGGCGCTCAAGCCTTGGGCGTGGGCCCGCTCGACCATACGCCGCTGCGCTGGGACCCGTTGACGGGTGCCGCGCTCACCCAGGAAAACGCCGTTCGCGTGGAAAAGATCGCGGCGCGCGAGGATAATGACGAGTAATTGACTCAGCTGATGTATTCGACTGATTCACGTTTCTTTTGAAAGGCCGCACATGAGCGATAGCCAGAACATGTCCGATGAGGTGCGCGCCCGCCTGCGCGCCATCCCTTCCGTCAACGAGCTGCTTGCCGAGTGGCCGGTGGTGAAGGCGGCGGGGGAGACCTGCGACGCGGTGGTCCATGCCGCCGTCACGGCCGAGCTCGACGAGGAGCGCGCCGCCATTCGCGCCGGTGTCGCCCCGCGCTCTAAGCGCGAGCTGGCCTCGGCCATCGAGTGGCGCGCGCATCGCTCCGCGCTGCCGAGCTTGCGTCCCGCCGTCAACGCCACGGGTGTGGTTATCCATACCAACCTGGGTCGCGCCCCGCTCGCGGAGTCGGCTGCCAAGGCCGTGGCCGAGGTTGCGCGCGGCTACAGCACGCTTGAGTACAGCGTGGACACCTGCTCGCGCGGGTCGCGCAAGGAACATGCCGCGCAGCTCATCCGCTCGCTTACCGGTGCCGAGGACGCGCTGGTCGTCAACAACAACGCGGCGGCCGTGCTACTGGTGTTGGCAACCCATGCCGCGGGCAAGGAAGTCATCGTCAGCCGCGGCGAGCTTGTCGAGATCGGCGGCAGCTTCCGTATCCCCGATGTTATGGAGGCCTCGGGTGCCAAGCTCGTTGAGGTCGGGGCCACCAACCGCACGCATTTGAGCGACTACGAGCGCGCCATCACGCCCGAAACGGCCATGATCCTTAAGGTCCATCCTTCCAACTATCGCATTGAGGGCTTTCACGAGGAGGTGGGCTCTCGGGAGCTTGCGGCGCTTGCTCACAAGCATGGCCTGCTGTTCTACGAGGACCAGGGCTCGGGCGCGCTGTTGCCCGACGACATCTTGGTGCGCGGCGGCGAAGAAACCACGCCGGCTTCGGTTTCGGCAGGGCTCGATTTGGTGTCGTGCTCGGGGGATAAGCTGCTCGGTGCCGCACAAGCGGGCATTATCATGGGCCGTCGCGATCTGGTCCAGGCCTGCGGGTCGCATCCGCTTATGCGTGCCCTGCGCCCGGGCAAGCTCGCGCTGGCGGCGCTCGAGGCCACACTGCGCATTTACATGGACGGGGCGGATGTTGCCCATCGTGAGGTGCCGGTTCTCAACATGCTCACGCTTCCGCAGGCTCATCTGGAGCGTCGCGCACGCAAGCTGCGCGAGCTGATGGTGGCGGGCCTCGATAAGGCTGGCTGCCCGTGTGCCGTGCAGGTGGAAATCGTCGAGGAGTCGTCGACTCCCGGCGGCGGCTCGCTTCCTACCGTCGAGTTGCCCACGATGTGCGTGGCTGTCTGCCCGGTCGACGAGCGCCTGTCCGTCGACGCGCTCAAGCGCTCGCTCGTCCAAGACTTCGACACGCCGGTCGTCACGCGCGCCTCGCACGATCGCGTCCTGTTTGACGTGCGCACGCTCGTGGGCGACCGCGATATCGAGACGGCGGCATCGACGTTCGTAGCGTGCGTTGAGAAGGCGGTTGCACGATGAGTGAGGTTCAGGCGCTGGTGGAGTGTCCCGTTATCGTTGGCACGGCGGGCCACGTCGACCACGGTAAGTCGGCGCTGATCGAGGCGCTGACCGGCAAGAATCCCGACCGTCTGGAGGTTGAGCGCCGTCGCGGTATGACCGTGGAACTGGGCTTTGGCGAGCTGGCGCTGCCGAGCGGCAAGATCGTCGGCCTGGTCGATGTGCCGGGGCATGCCCATTATCTGCGCGCCATGGTGCAGGGTGCGACGGGCATCGACATTGCCGTGCTGGTGGTTTCGGCCGTCGAGGGCGTGATGCCGCAGACCCGCGAGCACGTGCATGTGCTGGAGCTGCTGGGCGTCACACACATGGTGGTCGCGCTGACGATGTGCGACCTGGCCGACGTCGAGATGACCGAGCTTGCTGAGCTTGATGTCGATGACTTTTTGTCGGGTACCGTGTTTGCGGACGCGTCGATTGTCCCCGTGTCGTCCAAGACCGGCGCAGGGATCGATGATCTACTGACTGCGCTCGACGAGCAGGTTGCCGCTTGCTGGGATTCCTGCCGCGACCGTGCCGAGCGCACCGACGCCGCGCCGCGCTTGCCGATCGACCGCTGCTTTACGATCAAGGGCGCCGGCACCGTCGTGACGGGAACGCTGCATGATGCGCCGGTTACGGTGGGCGATGAGCTCGTCGCGCTGCCGTCGCGCACGGCCTGCCGCGTACGCGGGATCCAAGTGCATAGCGACACGCAACGGGCGCTGCCCGGTCAGCGTGTGGCGCTCAACCTGGTTGGTGACGGCGTCGCCGCGCTCGATCGCGGTGAGATGCTCAGTGTGGCGGGTCGCTTTGGCCAGACGATGCGCTTTATGATGACGTTTACGTATTTGGGTCTCGAGGGAGCCAAGCCGCGTGTGCTCGAGTCGGGTGCGCGCGTGCACGTGATGGCCGGTACGGCCGAAGTCGTCGGCCGCATCATGCTTTTGGAGGGCGAGGCCCCCATGGCGGTGGGCGAGACCCGTACCGTACAGGTGCGCTTGGAGGAGCCACTGCCGGTGCGCGCCGGAGACCATGCCGTGGTGCTGTCGTATTCGCCCGTGATGCTCATTGGCGGCGGGCGTGTTCTGCTTTCGCGCTGCCGTCGCTCGCGCGAGCTTGCCGAAGGGGAGCGTGCGCTGTATGTGGCGCTTGAGGCCGGCGATACCGCCGCTGGTGTTGAGGCGTGGCTGGCGCTGCAGACGTTGCCGGTCGTGGCTGCCGACGTTGCCGCGGCGCTGGATCTTGTTTCCGGTGGAGTCGATGCCGCGCTGAACGAGTTGGTGGCGCGAGGTGCTGTGTGCGAGCTTGCCGGCTCGGATGGCTCGCTGTATGCAGATTCTTCCGCGCTCGACGCAGCGATGGATGCCCTTGCGGCGACCCTGTCAGCCATGCACGCGGCGGCTCCCAAGGAGACGGGCTTTACGCCCGGCGCCGTTGCCCATGCTGCGTGGCCTGCCGCTGATGAAGGCGTTGCCGCGGCCCTGATTGCCGAGGGCTGCTCGCGTGGCGTGTGCGCCGCCGAGGGCGCCGAGGTATTCGATCCGCATTCGGCCGCCGCAGCGGCACGCGTGGTGCGAGAGGCTTGCGAACGGATCGTCGCGCTGCTTGACGAGGCCGGCCTGGATGCACCGGCACTTCCCGAGGTGGGCGAACAGCTGCAGCTCGGCCGCGACACCATGACGCGTGCCCTGCGCGAGCTTTCGCTCAACCGCTCCATCGTGAAGGTCGAGCGCGACGTTGCCCTGTCCGCCACCGCGGAGTCGCATGCGCGCGAGCTTGTCGCTGCTGCCATCACCGACGCCGGTGGCGCTGCCACCACGAGCGTGCTGCGCGAAGCCCTAGGTGTGTCGCGTAAACGTGCCATCAGCATCTTGGAGCACCTGGATGCCGTACGCTTTACGGTGCTCGACAAGGAGGCCGGCGGCCTGCGCTCCCTGCGCTAGCCTACCCTTATCAGTTGCGGTGAAATAGTTCCTGTTTTTGGGGTCTTGCAGCCTAAGCAAGAACTATTCCACCGCAACTTCTTGTTCGTCTTTTTGGGATGGAGCCGTTTCGGTTTGGTAAAATACCGCCGCACTTGGGAACGGATGGGCTCCGGTGGGCTCCGCGGTCCTCAAAACCGTTGCGAGGCGTGCAAAACGTCTTGGATGTGTTCGATTCACATACGTTCCCGCCATACGCTACCAGCGCTTTTGTGCTCGCGGTCTTGCTGCGTGCCGCAAAGGCGCTGTTTTGTTTTTGCACGAGCTTTTCGTAGCGCTGTTATTTCGGTGGCTGTATTTAGCTTCGTGCACCGGGTTTCGAGCATGCCGATGGAGGTGTTTTGCCGTATGACTACCGTAAGACGTGCCGATCTTTCTTGTGTCGTCCAAGCGGGTGGGCTGTCCTCGCGCATGGGCTGTGATAAGGCTCGCATGGCGTTTTGCGGCGAGCCGCTCATCGAACGCGTGCTGGGTCGGCTGGCGCCAGTTGCCGGCGAGTTGGTCGTGACGACTTCGCGTCCCAGCGAGCTTGCCTACCTTGAGGAGCGCGCGTTTGGCGGCCTGGTGCCGCGAATAGTGTCGGACCTTGAGGGGCCGGCGGGCGCCATGCGCGGCATCGCGAGTTCGCTGACTGCGGCCCGGCTGCCTCTCGTTGCTATCGTCGCCTGTGATATGCCGTTTGTCTCTTCGGAGCTAATCGGTGCCCTTGCTGGCTGTGTTGAGGCCGAGGCGCTCGACGTGTGCGTGCCGCGCGAGGAGCGGGGAATTGAGCCGCTTTGCGCCGTCTGGCGCCGTGACGCGTGTGCGCCGGTTGCCCAAGAGCTGCTCTCCTGCGACCGACAGCGCATTCGCTGCCTGATCAATCGCGTTCAGGCCGGTTATATGGATGAGCCGCAGATCGTTAAGGCCGCGGGCTCGACGCTCTGCTTCGAGAACGTCAATACGCCCGAGGAGTTTGCGGCGGCCGAGTTACTCGCCTAGACGATTGGAGTTGCCATGTCTCACGATATTTGTCCCGACACGGGAGAACCTTGCACTTGCGACGGGTCCGAACCCTGTACCTGCGGTTGCGGTGGCTGTGGACATACTGCGGAAGAGGAAGCGGCCGCCGCGGCGTATCGCGATGCACACCGCGAAGGCCCGTCCGGTGATGCTCTCGACCATGAACGCAAGATCATCGTTTCGTTCGATAGCACCTTCGATGTGATGGAATGCGAACAGCTGTGTCTTGCCGCCGGTGTGCCCGGGCGCATCATGCCGCTGCCCGGCTCCATTACCGCCGGCTGCGGGCTGTGCTGGGCCATGCCGTTCTCGGGCGATGCGCTCGCGGCCTTCCGCGCTGCCACCGAAGGCCGCGTAACCCCCGCCGACTATCATCAGCTCGTCCTCTAACCACCAACATCACCACAAAGGTGCCTGTCCCCAATGTGGTGGTTTGGAACATGTGGACGAAACAGGTTTGAAACACGGGTTTTGCATGTCAGGCACTCAAAAACGCTTCTACCTGCATCGTAATCAAAACGAAACATCTGCCCGTCTGCTTATGCGAAACTTTCCCGCAACAGTGCGATATTATCCATACTCGATAAAGTTCGCGGCGCATAGGGTGCCGCGATCAACATTTTTCGTTTCCCATCATTGGAGGAAGCATGAGCTACACGCAGAAAGTTCTCGAAGAGCTTAAGGCCCGCTATCCCGAGCAGCCTGAGTTCATCCAGGCCGCGACCGAGATCCTCGGCACCATCCAGCCGGCGCTCGACGCCCACCCCGAGTACGAGGAGGCCGCCCTGCTGGAGCGCCTCGTCGAGCCCGAGCGCATCGTCATGTTCCGTGTTCCCTGGGTCGACGACCAGGGCAAGGTTCAGGTCAACCGCGGCTATCGCGTCGAGTTCAACTCTGCCATTGGACCCTACAAGGGCGGCCTGCGCTTTAACCCGACGGTCACCCTGGGTATGCTCAAGTTCCTGGGCCTGGAGCAGATCCTCAAGAACAGCCTGACCACCCTTCCTATGGGCGGCGGCAAGGGCGGCTCCGACTTTGACCCCAAGGGCAAGTCCAACAACGAGATCATGCACTTCTGCCAGTCCTTCATGACCGAGCTCTATCGCCACATCGGCCCCAACACCGACGTTCCTGCCGGCGACCTGGGCGTTGGCGGCCGCGAGGTTGCCTACCTGTTCGGTCAGTACAAGCGCCTGACCAACGAGTGGACCGGCGTCCTCACTGGCAAGGGCCTCTCCTTTGGCGGCTCGCTCGCCCGTACCGAGGCCACCGGCTACGGTCTGGCCTACTTTGTGGACGAGTACCTCAAGAGCCGCGGCGACTCCTTCGAGGGCAAGAACGTCGTCGTGCACGGCTCCGGCAACGTCGCTATCTACGCCGTTCAGAAGGTCTCCCAGCTCGGCGGTAAGGTGCTGGCCTGCTCCGATACTCACGGCTGGGTCGAGGATCCCGACGGCATCGACTACACTGTGCTCGAGCACGCCTACAACAAGAAGCGCTCTGGCCACGACAAGGGCGTTACGCTCGCTATGTACGTTGACGAGAAGCCCAACGCCGTGTGGCACGAGGGCGACGGCCGTGGCGTTTGGCAGCTGCCCTGCGACATCGCGCTGCCCTGCGCTCGCGAGAACACGCTGCTGCTCGAGGACGCCCAGGCGCTCGTCGCCAACGGCTGCAAGGTGGTCGGCGAGGGCGCGAACATGCCCACGACCATCGAGGCCACGACCTACTTCCAGGAGAACGGCGTTGCCTTTATGCCCGGTAAGGCTGCCAACGCCGGCGGCGTGCTCGTGTCCGGCCTGGAGATGAGCCAGAACGCCGAGCACCTGTCCTGGACCTTCGAGGAGGTCGACGGCAAGCTCGAGCAGCTCATGCGCGGCATGTTCCACAACGTGGACGACACCGCCAAGGAGTACGGCCAGGAGGGCAACTTCGTCATGGGCGCCAACATCGCCGGCTTCCTGAAGGTCGCTGACGCCATGCTCGCCCAGGGCGTCTGCTAAATCTTCGCTCGAAATAGCATGTGATGAGGCTCCCAGCTATCCGGCTGGGAGCCTTTTCTATCCCGGAGGACTCCTCATAACTTGCGGTGAAATACGGACTGTTTAGCGTCCCAGAACGGCTAATCAGTCCGTATATCACCGCAAGTTATGGATGGGTGGGTGGATTTTGTCCTAAAACGGTGTGCGGCCCCTCGTTTGGTACACTTAAAAGTACTGGACAAGTGAAGAGATGGGGGAGAACGTGCTCAAGTTCGGTACCTACGTCCGTGTTGGAAACGCGGCCGAAGCCTATGAGCTCTTACAGAAGAACCGCAACAACAAGATTGTGGGCGGCGGCATCTGGATGCGCCTGGGTTCGCGTCGCGTGGCGACGGCGATTGACCTTTCGGCCTGCGGACTCGATCAGATCGAGGAGACCGAGACCGAGTTTCGCATCGGTGCCATGTGCACCCTGCGCCAGCTCGAGCGTCATGCCGGGCTCAACGCGCTTGTCAACAATGTCTTTGAGTTCGCCGTCCACGACATCGTGGGCGTGCAGCTGCGCAATACCGCCACGGTGGGCGGCAGCATCTACGGCCGCTTTGGCTTCTCGGACGTTCTCTCCGCCTTTCTCGCGCTCGATTCCTATGTTGAGTTGACGGGCGCCGGCCGCGTGCCGCTCGCGGAGTTCGTTGACATGGGCTACGTGCGCGACGTTATCGAGCATGTCGTGGTCGTCAAGCACGATTACCGTGCGAGCTACGAGGCCGTGCGCAAGGCCGCGACCGACTTTCCCTCGCTGAACGTTACCGCCGCCTGGTGGGACAACACCTGGCACGTCACTGTGGGTGCCCGCCCGCTGCGCGCGACCCTGCTGCAGGGCGAGGCGTGCGGCCTTACCAACGAGCATCCTTCCGAGGACGAGCTGCGTGCCCTGGCCGCGTCCGTACGCGCGCTGAGCTACGGCACCAACCTGTGGGGCTCGGCCGACTACCGCCGCCGCATCTCGGCCCCGCTTGCCGTCCAGGCTGTGCGTCGCGCCGCCGGCATCGAGCTTTCGGCCGCGCTTGCGCACGAGCTCGAGGGCGTGCAGATTCCTAAGTTTGCCACGGACGAGTATTCCTGCCGCCGCGTGCCCGGCGTCGATTCTAGCGAGGTGCGCTAATGGCTGCCAAACTCATCGATCTTTCCTTTACGCTCAACGACCGCAAGGTCAAGGTTCAGATTGCCCCCGATACCATGCTCTTTGCGCTGTTGCGCGAGCAGGGCTGCGCGTCGGTGCGCTGCGCCTGCGAGACCACCAACTGCGGCCTGTGCACGGTGTGGCTCGACGGCGACCCGGTGCTGAGCTGCTCGGTTCCCGCCGCTCGCGTCGAGGGCCACACCATCACCACGCTCGAGGGCCTCAAAGCCGAGTCTGAGGCGCTGGCCCGTGCGATGGCTGCCGAAGGCGCCGAGCAGTGCGGTTTTTGCGCCCCCGGCCTTATCATGAACGTACTGGCGCTTGCCCGCGCCGCCAAGGAGGACCCGAGCCTCGTCGCCACGCGCGAGGAGCTGTCGCGCCAGCTCGCCGGCAACCTCTGCCGTTGCAGCGGCTACGAGAGCCAGCTGCGCGCCATCGTCCGCTTCCTCAACGAGTCCGGCGTGCAGGTGGGCTTTGAGATGCCCGAGCTGCCGGTCAACGACACCAGCTGCGATGGTGTCGCGTACAAGCAGATCACCCACAAGCAGCCCAAGAAGGACTCGAAGGCGCTGCTCGAGGGCCGTCCCGTCTACACGCGTGACCTGGTGCCCGCCGGCGCGCTCATCGTCAAACTCAAGCGCAGCCCGTATGCGCGCGCCAAGATCCGCTCCATCGACACGTCGCGCGCCCTGAAGGTGCCTGGCGTGGTGGGCGTCTACACCTACGAGGACGTGCCCCAGCGCCGCTTTACCATCGCTGGCCAGAGCTATCCGCAGCCGAGTCCCTACGACCGCCTGATCCTTGAGAACCTCGTACGCTACCAAAACGAGGAGGTGGCGATCGTCGCCGCCGAGACCGAGGAGGCCGCCGACAAGGCGCTCAAGCTCATCAAGGTCGACTACGAGGTACTCGAGCCCCTGCTCGACTTTACCCAGGCGCTCGATAACGACATCGTGGTACACCCCGAGGGCGACGTGACCTTTATGTTCCCGCAGGGTGGCGACGTTCCGCGCAACCTAGTGTGCAGTGGCACGAGCGATTTTGGCAACCTTGACGAGGCGTTCGCCCAGAGCGACATCGTCTTTGAGCGCACCTACACCAGCCAGGCCACGCAGACCGCGCCCATGGAGACCTTCCGAGCCTTCGCGACGACCGACGCGTTTGGGCGCATCTCGGTGACCACCTCTACGCAGGTGCCCTTCCACGTGCGCCGCATGGTCGCGCAGTCGCTCGATATTCCGCAGTCGCAGGTGCAGGTCATCAAGCCGCGCATCGGCGGCGGCTTTGGCTCCAAGCAGACGGGTTGCTGCGAGATCTTCGTGGCGTTCGTGACCCAGCAGACCGGCCGTCCGAGCTACTGCTGCTACACCCGCGAGGAGACTATCACCGCGGGCAACTCGCGCCACCAGATGCAGATGACCGTTAAGTTGGGCGCTATGAACGACGGCACCATCACGGCCATCGATCTGCACACGCTGTCCAACGCCGGCGCGTACGGCGAGCACGCCACCACGACGATTGGCCTTTCGGGCCACAAGAGCCTGCCCATCTACAACCACGTGAAGGCGAGCCGCTTTAGCTGGGACGCCGTCTACACCAACACCAACCGCGGCGGCGCTTATCGCGGCTACGGTGCCACCCAGGGCCAGTTTGCCGTGGAGAGCGCTGTCAACGAACTCGCCGACATGCTGCACATGGACCCCGCCGACCTGCGCCTTAAGAACATCGTGCACGAGGGCGAGATCATGCCGCAGTACTACAACGAGAAGCTCAACGCCTGCGCGCTCGACCGCTGCCTGCTGCGCGCGATGGACATGATCGGCTGGCGCGACAAGCCGCTGGCCGTGGACCTGGGCGACCGCGTGCGCGCCCTGGGCTGCGCGCTTACCATGCAGGGCTCGGGCATCTCCAACGTGGATATCGCCGGCATCGACATGCGCCTGGAAGAGGACGGCTTCATTACCATTGGCACCGGCGCCACCGATAACGGCATGGGCGTCGACACGATCCTGGCGCAGATTGCCGCCGAGGAGCTGGGCGTGGAGAGTTCAATGATCGTGGTACGCGGCGTGGACACCGACGTGTCGCCGTTCGATGCCGGCTCGTACGCGAGCTCGGGTACGTACGTGACGGGCCTTGCCGCCAAGAACGCCGCGACCGAGCTGCGTGAGAAGATCTGCGCCAAGGCCGCCCAGATGTGGGACGTGGACGCCGCCGACGTGGTCTTTGATGGTCAGTACGTGCGCCTGTCCGACGAGCGTGCCGCGCGTGAGCAGAACCGCTACCTCACGCTGCGCGACTTTGCCAACCTGTGCGTCAAGAACATCGCAGGCGGCGACGCGCTCACCTCGCATGCCTCTGCCTGCCTGCCCGTTTCGCCCCCGCCGTTTATGGCCGGCATTGCCGAGGTCGAGGTCGACAAGGCCACCGGCAAGGTGACTGTGGTGGACTACGCGGCGGCTGTGGACTGCGGCACCGTGATCAACGAGGCGCTCGCGCGCGTCCAGGCCGAGGGCGGCATTGCCCAGGGTATCGGCCACGCGCTCTACGAAATCGTCGAGCATGATGAGCGCGGCCGCCTGCGCACCGGCAACTTTATGAGCTACAAGCTGCCCACGCGCCTGGATATCGGCAGTATTCGCGTGGCCTTTGAGCCGAGCTACGAGCCGACGGGCCCGTTTGGCGCCAAGTCGATCGGTGAGGTCGTCATCAACACGCCGCTCGCCGCCGTGGCCTCGGCCGTGGCACACGCCACCGGCCACCAGGTTCGCTCGCTGCCGATCACGCCCGAGAAGGCCCTGCTGGGGGAGTAACAGGTCAGCGAACAAGTCGTAATTGGCGGGGCGGGGCAACTCGTCCCGCCTTTTGCACTCGTGGTGAGGTCGTGAGCTTGTAAAAGGTGTGCGTGCGCTTGCCGTTCGTATCTGCTATCATTCCTAGTCTGTGCGCTCATGCGGGCGTGGCGGAATTGGTAGACGCGCCAGATTTAGGTTCTGGTGGGATTCCCGTGAAGGTTCGAGTCCTTTCGCCCGCACCAACGCACCCGCGTCGGCTTATGCCCTCGCGACTCTTTGTTGCATAAAGGTACCAGCACCTCAGATAAGCTGGGCAGTATGAGGAGGAACGTGTTGAACATCACCGCTTCTGACGTCAAGGACGCCAAGCTCACCGCTACGGTCACCATCCCGGCCGCCGACGTCGACGCCGCGATCAAGAAGGCCTACAAGGACACCGCCAAGAAGTACCGCTGTCTCTTATACACATCTGACGCTGCCGACGAATAGCCTTGTGTAGAT
>UQXA01000028.1 GCA_900544865.1 uncultured Collinsella sp.
GTAGCGGGTGGTTTAAAGCTGGCCGCTGCGCGGCCAGCGGACTAAAGTCTTGAAATCAAAAAGAGCCGGTCGAGTAAACGCTCGATCGGCTCACAAACTTTCCCTCAGCCCTTTATCATCCGCGCGGGAGAAAAGCCAGCAAGGATACCGCAGGGCCCGCCCCGGAAGCCCTTTCTCCCGAACGATCCCGCAGCGCGAAGCGCGAGGACCAGTGAGGGAGAAAGGGCGTGGGGCGGGCCCGGACGAGAACGTTACTCCTTCTCGACCGCGCGCATGATCGCCTTGTAGATCTCCATCAGCGGGATGATCAGGAAGGCCAGGCCCAGCGCGGCAAGAACGCCCTTGAGCTCAAGCGTCACAGGGCCAAAGAACATCTCGGCAAGCGTCGGCTGCACGGTCACGATCACCGTCAGCACCAGTGCCAGCGCGGCGGAAGCCCACAGCCACTTGTTCTGCTTCTTCATGGTGAACAGCGACGCACGACGGCTGCGCATATTGAAGCAGTGGAAAATCTCGACCATGTTGAGCGTGATGAACGCCATCATCACGCCTTCCTCGTCGGCATTGCCGGCGATCATATCGGCGATGTGGATGTAGCCCATGTCAAAGTACACGCCCACAAAGAAGCTCGCCAGCACCAGCACGGTGATGATTAGGCCCTGGACCACGCAGTCCAGACCCATATGTCCGGCAAAGACACCGTCCTTGGCGTTGCGCGGCTTGCGCTTCATGATGTCGCCCTCGGCATCCTCCATGCCCAGCGCGAGCGCGGGGAAGCAGTCGGTGACCAGGTTCACCCACAGCAGCTGCACCGGCTGGAAGATGGTAAAGCCGATGAGCGTGGCGATAAACACCGAGAACACCTCGGCAAGGTTGGCCGAAAGCAGGAACTGGATGACCTTGCGGATGTTGTCGTAGATGCGGCGCCCCTCTTCGCAGGCACCGATGATGGTGGCGAAGTTGTCGTCGGCGAGCACCATGTCGGCAACGTTCTTGGTGACGTCGGTACCGGTGATGCCCATGCCCACGCCGATGTCGGCACGCTTGATGGACGGGGCGTCGTTGACGCCGTCGCCCGTCATGGCCACGATCTGGTCGCGCGACTTCCAAGCCTCGACGATGCGGGTCTTATGCTCGGGCTGAACGCGGGCGTACACGCCGTAGTCCTCGATGTGCGCGTCGAGCTCCTCGTCGCTCATGCGATCGAGGTCGGCACCGGTGATGGCATGGCTGCGATCGGTGACGATGCCCAGCTGCTTGGCGATGGCCACGGCGGTGTCGATGTGGTCGCCCGTAATCATGACGGTGCGGATACCGGCGTCGTGCGCCTCGCGGATGGCGTCGGCGACCTCGGGGCGGACCGGGTCAATCATGCCGGACAGGCCGCAGAAGACCAGGTCATGCTCGAGCGCGGCGGGGCTGCAGTCGGCCGGGACCTCGGTGTAGGTGCGGCTCGCCAGCGCCAGCACGCGCAGGGCCTCGTCGGCCATGGCCTTGTTGGCGGCCACGAGCTCGGCGCGACGATCCTCGGTCAGGGGGACAACCTTGTCGCCCTCGTAGATATGGGTACACAGGCCGATCACCACGTCGGGCGCGCCCTTGGTGTACTGCTCGTACTCGCCGTCCAGGGTCTCGACGACCACGGACATCATCTTGCGGCCCGAGTCAAACGGGGCCTCGCCCACGCGCGGATGCTCGGCAGTCAGGCCAGTGAGCCCCGCCTTGCCGGCATCGTTGACGAGCGCACACTCGGTCGGCTCACCCACAGCCTCGCCCAGTTCCTCGTCCCACTGGGCGTCGGAGCACAGAGCCATGCCGGCCAGGAACTTCTCCTTAGGCGCAGCGAGCTCGTGCTTGACGACGGTCATCTTGTTCTGGGTGAGGGTACCGGTCTTGTCGGAGCAGATGGTCTGTGTGCAGCCAAGGGTCTCGACGGCGGAAAGCTTGCGGATGATTGCCTGGCGCTTGGCCATCTTGGTCACGCCGAGCGACAGCACGATGGTCACGACGGCGACCAGGCCCTCGGGGATGGCAGCGACGGCGAGCGAGACGGCGACCATAAAGGTATCGAGCAGGGCGGTCGGGTCGGTAAGAACGTTGCCCACGCCGTGGCGGATGATATCGACGCCAAAGATAACGACGCAGATGACGATAACCATGATGGTGAGGATGCGGCTGAGCTCGGCAAGCTTCACCTGCAGCGGCGTGAGCTCTTCCTTGGCCTCGGCCAGGGCGCCGGCGATCTTACCCATCTCGGTGTTCATGCCGGTGCCGACCACGACGGCGCGGCCGCGGCCGTATACCACGGTGGAACCCATGTAGCACATGTTCTTGCGGTCGCCGAGCGGCACGTCGTCGGTGCCGGCGGCGAGCTCAATCACGTTGGCATGCTTCTCGACGGGCACGGACTCGCCGGTAAGGGCGGCCTCCTCGATCTTCATCGTGGCGCTCTCGAGCACGCGGCAGTCGGCCGGGACGGAGTCGCCCGCCTCGAGCATGATCACGTCACCGGGCACGAGCTCGGCGCTCGGCAGGTGCACGAGTTTGCCGTCGCGCAGCACCTTGGACTGCGCCGCGCTCATCTCCTGCAGGGCCTCGAGAGCCTCCTCGCTCTTGGCCTCCTGAACCACGCCCAGCACCGAGTTGACGATAACGACGAACATGATGATGGCGACGTCGGCAAAATCCGCCTCACCCTTGACCATGCCCGTGAGTGCACTGATGACGGCGGCAACGATCAGCATGATAACCATGGGGTCGGCCATCTGCTCAAAGAAGCGCTTCCACAACGGCGTCTTCTCGGCTTCCTCGAGCTTGTTAGGGCCTGTCTTGGCGAGGCGCGACGACGCCTCGTCGTTGCTCAAGCCGAGGTTCTCATCGACACCTTGGTCGCTGAGTACCTCCGCCGCGGCGGACAGGTATTCCTTTTGCATATAGAGTCCCCTCCTGGGATTCGGGCCACTCAGCAGATTGATGCCCGATCATAATTCCCAGGAGAAGGGCAAGGGCTCATCAAGGCTGCCGTGCTGAGCGGCAGTTGATAGTGGGGCTATGGTACCCCAAAGCGGCGCGTCTAGCCAAAACATTCCAATTGGAAACACGGCTCGAGTGCAACGATGCAGACCGTATGATGTTCGACATTGATAAAACGTTTTTTCTTCGGTGCATCATCAAACTGAAATATCGCCCAGATAGCAGCGGTTAGAACGGTTGGTAAAGTTTTTGCATATACCGTTTATTCGCAAAAAATGAACTTCTAATTCGGCATACGGTCGATTTTTTGGGGTATTCGGTCGGCATTTCGTTATAATCATCTCAGTTTTATTTCTTATGGTTTATCTATCAGCGCAAGACGATGTCAGATGGAGGTCTGAATGTACAAGCGCACCAAGATTGTATGCACCATGGGTCCCGCCTGCGATAGCGACGAGACCATCCGCGAGATGATCAAGGCGGGCATGAACGTCGCCCGTTTTAACTTCTCGCACGGATCCTACGACGAGCACCACGGTCGCATCGAGCGCGTCCGTCGTATTTCCAAGGAGCTCGGTCTGCCCGTCGGCATCCTGCTCGACACCAAGGGCCCCGAGGTCCGCACCGGCCTTTTGGTCGACGGCAAGAAGGTTGCCGTCAAGACCGGCGATAAGATCGTCGTCACCGCTCAGCCCACGTCCGAGGATTTCCACGGCACCGCTGAGCACATCTCCCTCGACTACCTGGCTCTGCCCTCCGAGGTCGAGAAGGGCTCCCTTATCCTGATCGATGACGGTCTGGTTGCCCTCGAGGTCGAGTCCGTCGACGGCCAGGACATGACCTGCGTCGTCAAGAATGACGGCCTGATCGGCGAGCGCAAGGGCGTCAACATGCCCAACGTCAACATCTCGCTGCCCGCCATCACCGAGCGCGATCGTCAGGACATCCTCTTTGGCCTGACCGAGAACATCGACTACATCGCCGCTTCCTTCATCCGTGACGGCGAGTCCGTCCGCGGCATTCGCAAGCTTTGCCGCGAGAACGGTGGCGAGCACGTGACGATCTTCCCGAAGATCGAGTGCGCCCTGGGCGTCGAGAACTTCGACGAGATCCTCGAGGCTTCCGACGGCATCATGGTCGCCCGTGGCGACCTGGGCATCGAGATCAAGCCCGAGCTCGTTCCGCACATCCAGAAGGAGATCATCGCCAAGTGCAACGCGGCCTACAAGCCCGTTATCACCGCTACGCAGATGCTCGACTCCATGCAGCAGAACCCGCGCCCGACGCGCGCCGAGGTTGCCGACGTTGCTAACGCCATCTACGACGGCACCGACGCCGTTATGCTCTCTGGCGAGTCCGCTGCCGGTAAGTACCCGGTCGAGGCCGTCAAGATGCAGGCCAGCATTGCTCTCGAGACCGAGAAGTACCTCCCGGCCCACGCTCCGCTCGAGGTTCCGGCCGACGCTCATGGCACCCGCGTCGTCAACAACGTTGTGGGTATGTCCGCTGTGAACATGGCCACCACCGTTGGCGCCAAGTGCATCACCGTGCCGACGACCACCGGTCGTACCGCTCGCCTGATTTCGCACTTCCGTCCCAACATGCCGATCTGCGCGTTCTCCCGCCACGAGTGGGCCGTCCAGCAGATGATCATGTACTGGGGCGTTATCCCGCATCAGGCCGAGATTACCCAGGGCACCGTCAACGGCACGATCGTCAAGGCGATCGAGACCGCTAAGGAGCTCGGCTACGTCGAGGCCGGCGACCTGACCGTCGCTACCGCCGGCGATCCCCGCATGAGCGTCCAGCTCGAGGACAAGGTCTCCTCGACCAACGTCGCTTACGTCGCTCAGGTGCGCTAAATCGTACTTGCAAGCAGATTTGCATTGCAAAGGGCCCGGAAGGCATTGCCTTCCGGGCTTTTTTAAGACCTTCTTCATATGCCGCCTCATCGATTTGTGTTCAGTCGCAAGCCTCTCCGATGCCGAGCGCACCACCGAAGACGCCCTGCGACGGGAGCTGTTGGTCAATTGGGATGAGCTGTTCACCGTCAAGCCGGCCGGCTAGCAGCTAGCGATCAGAGGGGCTGCGGGGACGTCAGAAGCGGCAACGCGAGCCGCAAAGCCCGCCTCGGTCAGCTCGATGACCTCGGTAAACGTTGCATCGAAAAACTCCTCGGTTAGCAAGCGATACGGCGGATGATCGGGCTCGCCGGGGTTTTCGCGTACAATCTCGTGCATAACGCCAATGGTCTTGAGCACATACTCCTTATGGATGGGATACTGACCAAAACGCGTCGCCGCAGTATACAGGCGATCGGTCGCGCGCGGAATCGAAACGATCCCGAGCGTCTTACCAAACCAGTCAAAGTCGCCTTGCTTTTTAATGCGGAATTCCTCGCACGGCTTGCCGCCGTGCGCCTCCAGGTACTGATTCACGCGCGTATTCCACACGGTATCGGCCACGAGGTGAGACCAAACGCCCAGCGTCAGATCGAGCAGCGACTGCGCCACGTCATCGGGCGCGAGCGAAAGCTCGCTAGCACCGGGACCGGCAACCGGCTCGGCATCCTTGTAGCGTTGGGGATAATGTACCCGATTGAGTCGCTCGCGCTCCTCGACAATCGAGGTCGCGGCAGCCGGCGTACCAACAGGCGCCCCTTTGAGCAGCGGCGCCACATAGGTATCCCAGAACTCGTGCTCGCGCGGCTTAGGGATAGGCTCGGGCTTTGCAAAGTGCGTAATGCGGTATGGGATGGGATCGGCGATGCCAGGGACCATATAGCCCACGAAGATATCCGGAACCACGCAGCCAAACAAAAAGGCATTGCGGTCGCGCACGCTATTGGCAAGCGCACCGGTGCGCTCCAGCAAGCGCTCCGTCTGAGCGATATGAATGTTCCAGCTTGGCATAGCCACCCCCATAAAAACCTGGATAACTATACCATCACGGCAAAGCCGCGCGGGCGGCTACGCACGCTCTACGCAGCAACTATTCTGCAGCGCCGCTCTCGGTTCCATACGACGACACCGGCGCCTCGACCACATGGTGATATCGATCGATATAGATTGCACGGGCACCAAGGCGTCGCACCAAATCCTGGTGATGTGTGCTCATCAAGACCGTCTTACCCGCCGCGACGTAGGCCAGCAAGAAGTTGACCACGATGTCGCATGAATCCTCGTCGAGCCCATTGGTAGGCTCGTCGAGCACCAGGATATCCGGGTTCATCGACACCACCGCAGCCAGCGCAACGCGCTTCTTTTGCCCGCCCGAGAGCTGATAGGGAGAGACGTCGACAAGGTCGGCAACCTGGAACAGCTCCATGGCATCGTGCACGCGACGGTCGAGCTCGTCTGCCGGCAGCCCCATCTGCGCGGGACCAAAAGCAACTTCCTCACCCACCGTAGCGCAGAACAACTGGGCGTCGGCATTCTGGAACACAAAGCCCACGCGCTGATGGAACCGCTGGGCCGTCGCGGAATCCTTGAGATATGTCGCATCGACCATACACCCGTCAAACAGGTATGCCCCTGCGTCCGCGAGTTCAAGGCCGTTAATAAGACGCATAATCGTCGTCTTACCGCAGCCGTTGGGACCGAGCAGGGCAACGAGTTCACCACGATCGACCTGCAGCGACACGCCATCGACAACCGTATGCCCCGCATAGGAAAACACCACGTCGCGCAACTCAATAAGCGGCGCGCCCTCGGCGCCGCCCGCACCGTTCGTGCCCGCCGCACTATTCATATCAATCGTCAAAACGTCGCCCTTCCCTACTCACATCGACGGCTAGACCGCCCGCGCTACAGTACCGCACACAACACGGCGAGCAACGCCACGCCGACCGCATAGACCGCATCGCGCCAGCCAAAGCCGCTCCGCGCGGGAGCCGGATACGCGCCGGCAAAGCCGCGGCAGAGCATGGCCTCGTCCATCGCGCGGCTGCATTCCATCGCCTTGATAAAGGTCATGCCCATGATACCCGCGATCGAATCGGTACGCGAAAATCCCTCAGGCGCACGGCCAACGCTGCGCAGCATGACCGATTCGCACAGATTGTGCGCCGTGCGACCCAGCACCTCAATGTGCTTGAGCGCCATATCAAACGTAAAGATGACCTCGTCGGGTAGATGCAGCATCTTGAGCGCCGCCGACATGCGGCTCCAGGTGAGCGTCCACGAAACGCCCAGCACGAGCGACACGTTAATGAACGTCTTAAGCGCAATTTTGAGCATGGCGCCCGTAGCGGAAGCGCCCAGCAGCAGGGCAGGCAGCGCCAAAACCACGGCGAGCCCCGCGGCGCCAAGCGCCGGCACAAAGGTCGCGCGCAGCCCGCGTACGGGGCGCACGGCAACGAGCACCAGCGCAATAGCCGCCATCAACATGAGGTACAGCGGGCTCTGTGTCAGACACACGCACAGGACGCAGACGAACATCCCCACCAGGCGCACCGGAGCCGAAACGCAAGAAAGGGCGCGGTCGACCATCGACCCGCCCTCGTGCGCGCCCCCACCCAGGCGAACCCGCTCAAGCAGGCTCGCCAGGTGCAGGACATTCTTTTGCATCACGCGATGCCGAGCCCCCACGGGCTGGTATCGCTCCTCGGCCGCAAGCCAGCTAGGCAGCTCGACCATCGCCATGGGCTCCGCTTTCCTTGACCGTAAGCGAGATCAGACGGAACGCGATGGTGAGCACCGCCACGCCAATCACGCCGGACAGGATATACATGGCAGCCTGGCCGGCAAAGCCGAGACCCTGCTCCTCGGAATAGGCCTGCAGATAATCGCCCGTGGGCAGCGCATCGGCAAAGGTCGGGGTATCGAGGCCGACTGAAGCCTGCAGGCTGTCGTCGCCAGCCTCCTGAACGGCGGTCGCGGCGCCCTCAGCGTCCCACTCGCCCCAGGCGTCACCCGTGGCCAGCAGGCCCAGCGGCGTGGCCACGACAAGCACGGCGACCAGAATGAGCGTGGGGACCAGCGAGGTCTTCTTGGCAGCAGCGCCCTCGGCAGCAAGCTGACCATCGACGGCCTCGGGCCCGACGATAACGCTCGGCGCCGTCTTCTTGATAAAGCCGTAGATCGCGGCAGTCGCCACGCCCTCGACCACGCCGGCTACCAACATATGCGGGATCATCATGGCCGGAATGGCAATGGACAGCGGGAAGGGGCAGTACAGCGGAGCGCCCGAAGCATTCGTGAAAAGCATCGGCTGAATACCAAACTCGATTGCTGCGCACAGGGCCGCCAGGCACAGGCCGACCCAGCCGCTTACGATGGCCGAAACCGAGGTGCCCCAGCTCTTGTCGTGCAAACGGCTGTTAAGCGCGCGGAACACGATGGCTACGGCAAACGGCAACACGAAGGCCATGTTAAAGCAGTTAGCGCCAAAGGACAGGATGCCGCCGTCGCCAAACAGTAGCGCTTGCAGCGCCAGCGCGACCGAAACCGCGATAGCCGCGGCCTCGGGGCCCAGCAGCAGCGCGATGAGTGCGCCACCAACGGCGTGGCCAGTGGTGCCGCCGGGCAGCGGCACGTTGAACATCATAAGCAAGAAGGAAAATGCGGCGCAGATGCCCAGGAAAGCCATGTGCTCGCGATCGAGCGTGGCGCGCACTTTCTTGATGCAGTGGACCCAAACGGGCACCATTGCCACCGCCATGACGGCATCGGTCTGCGGGGACAGATAATTATCTGGAATGTGCATGTATGCCTCCCGGTTGTCGGCGCACAGAATTGCAACGCCGCCTGAATTACCTTGCCAGTGTTACGTATTGTCAGATTCGTAACACGACGCGGGCCATCATAGCAAAACGGCGCGCCGCCAACAAAGCAGCACGCCGTTTTGCAATACATATGTAACATCTGAAGGCTCAGCAATGCCTTATTCCGAACACCGCGGTCACGCAGAGCCCACAGCAACCGCCATCAGGCCCTACGCTCCCAGCGCAAGCCCTATCCGCGGACCTCGCCGTTCACACCCTTGCACACCTTGGTGACGATCTTCTGGTGCGCCTTCTCGACCTCTTCGCTGGTGAGCGTGTGGTCGTCGGAGCGATACGTAAGCGCAAAGGCCATGGACTTCTTGCCCGCACCGATGCGGATGGGATCGCGATAAACATCGAACAGGCGCACGCCCTCGAGCAGCTTGCCGCCGGCGCTAGTAATGCGGCGCTCAAGATCCTCGCAGGTCACGGTGTTGTCGACCACGATAGCCAGGTCGTGCTCAACAGCCGGGTACTGCGAGAACTCGCAGTAGTTCTCCTGGTTGCGGGCACCCTTGATCAGCTTGTCCAGATCGAGCTCAAAGGCAACGACGACCTCGTCGATGCCCATGGCTTCGCGCGCCTCGGGGTGGATCTCGCCAACCCAGCCCAGCACGGTGCCGCCGGACAGAACCTCGGCCGCACGACCCGGCTGCAAGAAAGCGTAGCCCTCGCCCTCGACGGAACGGAAGCGAACCTTCTCGATGCGCAACTGGGCGAGCAGTTCCTCGACAATACCCTTGCCAAAGAAGAAGCGCAGCTTGCGGTACTTCATGGTCCAAGACTGCTCACTCCACTGGCCCGAGAGCACACCCGCCACGGACTTGGTCTCCTTGGGCAGGCTGGCATTCTCGCGACCGTGGAACAGGCTGCCGACCTCGTACAGGTGCACGTTGGGCGTGCCGTGGGCCTCGTTATAGGCCACAGACTGCAGCAGGCCCGGCAACAGCGAGCGGCGCATCTCGGTCTGCTCGGCTACCAGCGGGTTCATGAGCACCACGGGGCAGCCGCGGCCCTCGGTGGACATACCGATCTTCTCCAGGTCGCCCGGGGCGGCAAAGCCAAAAGTCGTGGTCTCGTTGAGGCCGCAGGCACGCAGGATCTCGCCGACCTTGCGGGTAAGCTTCTGCTCGCGCGTCAGACCGCCGATGTGGTTCTTGGCAGCCGGAATGGTCGCCGTGACGCGACCCATGCCCCATAGGCGCAGGACCTCCTCGATCAGGTCGATCTCACGCGGCAGGTCGGGACGGAAGCTCGGCGGCGTGACCATAAAGTCCTCGCCGTCGCACTCGACGGTGCAGCCCAAGCGGGTGAGCGAGCGCTCGATAAAGTCGGGCTCGATGTCGGCGCCGCAGATGGCGTGCACGCGGGCAAGGCGCAGCTTAATGCTGTCGATGGTCTTGGGCGCGGGGAACACGTCCACATAGCCGGGGGCGACCTCGCCGCCGGCGATCTCCTCGATGAGCGCGCATGTCACATTGGCGACGTCCACGCAGCCGGTCTCGTCGACCTGGCGCTCAAAGCGAATGGAGGCGTCGGAGATCAGCGAAAGGTCGCGGCTGGTGTGCGAGGTGCGGCCGGCATTGAAGCAGGCGCTCTCGACCATCACGTCAACGGTATCGTCCTCGATCTCGGAATCCATGCCACCCATAACGCCGGCCAACGCCACGGGGCGCTCGCCGTCGGTGATGAGGCCCATGCCGGCGTCAAGCGTGCGCTCCTCGCCGTCGAGCGTCGTGAACTTCTCGTCCTGCTGGGCGGCGCGAACCACCACACGACGGTGGCCATCGCGCTCGGCAAAGGTGTCCAGGTCAAAGGCGTGCAGCGGCTGACCGGTGAGCATCATCACATAGTTGGTGATGTCGACGATGTTGTTGTGCGGGCGCACGCCCAAGGCGTTAAGGCGCTTGACCATCCAGTCGGGCGACGGGCCGACCTTGACGTTGCGCACGATGCGGGCAACGTAGCGGTCGCACAGGCCCTCGTCGGCAATCTCGACCGAAAGCTCGTCGTCGGTCGCGCGGCCGGTCTCGGCCTTGATGGCGGGCAGCTCAACGTGGAAATCGCGGTCGAAGATGGCGCCGGTCTCGCGGGCCATGCCGATCATGGACAGGCAATCGGGACGGTTGGGCGTGATCTCGCAGTCGAGCACGGTGTCGCTCGAGCCCACGTACTCGGCAAACGGCATGCCGCAGGGCGTATCCTCGGGCAGGATCATGATGCCGGAGTGGTCGCCGCCCAAGCCGAGCTCGCGCGCGGAGCAGTTCATGCCCATGGACACGACGCCGCGAAGCTTGCTCTTCTTGATCTTGACGTCGCCGGGCAGGACAGCGCCGATCATGGCCGTGACGATGTGGTCACCGGCCTCGAAGTTCTGCGCGCCGCAGACGATCTGCAGCGGAGCGGGGTTGCCGTCGGCGTCGAGGTTCTTGTCACCCACGTCGACCGAGCACACATACATGTGGTCGCTATCGGGGTGCGGGGTCTTGGTGAGCACCTGGGCGGTCACCACGTGGTCGAAGGACTCGCCCACGGTGTCGATCGCCTCGACCTCGGTGCCGGTACGGATATATTCGTCCGAAAGGGTCTTGGGATCCTCCGGAATATCGATCATGGTCTTGAGCCAGTCGTAAGAAACGCGCATCTAACTGGTCTCCTTTCATAAATGCGGCTTTGAGCCGGAAAACTGCAACGGAGACGGGTTTTCCAAGTGCCGCAGATTGCCTTGAAAGAGGAGGGCCGCGTACTTAGGTACGCAACCGACGATTGAAAGGCAAGGTGCGGTGCTTGGGAAAGCCGCCGGGACTAGAACTGATTTAAGAAGCGCATATCGCCCGTCATCAACGTGCGCAGGTCGGGCAGGTCGTAGCGCAGTGCCGCGACGCGCTCGGCGCCAATACCAAAGGCGAAGCCGGTGTACTTCTCGGGGTCGATGCCACAGTTGATCAGGACGTTGGGGTCGACCATGCCGCAGCCCAGAATCTCGATCCAGCCGCTGTGCTTGCAGAAGTTGCAGCCCTTGCCGCCGCACACGTGGCAGCTCACGTCCACCTCGCAGGAAGGCTCGGTGAAGGGGAAGAAGTGCGGGCGATAGCGCGTCTTGCGATCCTCACCAAACATGCACTTAACAAAGTAGTCGAGCGTGCCCTTAAGATCGCCAAAGGTGATACCCTCGTCGACGACCAGGCCCTCAATCTGGTTGAACTGCGGCAGGTGGCAGGCGTCGGCCGTGTCGGGACGATAGACGGTGCCCGGGCAGATCATGTAGATGGGCGGCTTTTGCGACTCCATGGTGTGGATCTGCACGCCCGAGGTCTGGGTGCGCAGCAGCACGTCGGACTCGCCGTGGGCGTGAGCCTCGGGGTGCGCGACGCTACCGGGGTTGTTGTCGACCACATAGAACGTGTCGCGAGCCGAGCGGCTCGGGTGATCCATGGGCGCGTTGAGCGCGGTGAAGTTGTAGTAGGAGGTATCGACCATGGGGCCGGACTCGACGGTGTAGCCGATGCCGCAGAAGATGTCCTCGGCCTCCTCGATGATCTGCTTGATCAGGTGCTGGTGACCGATCTGCGGACGGATGCCCGGCAGCGTGATGTCGACGGCCTCGTGCTCGAGTGCGTGCTTGAGGGCGGCGGCCTTCATCTCGGTGGTGCGCTCGTCGAGCATGCCCTCGATCAGCTGGCGCATCTCGTTGGCGCGTTTGCCCATCATGGGACGATCCTCGGGGGCGAGCTTGCCCATCATGCGCATCAGGCCGGTGATACGGCCCTTGCGACCGAGCAGCTCAACGCGCGCGGCCTCGAGCTTGGCGGCGTCGTCAGCGCTAGTGACGAGCTCCTTGGCCTCTTCCTCGAGTTTGACCAGATCATCAATCAGACTCATGTCTTCCCTTTCGTCTCTCGCGTTCCCCGCTTGCCGAGGCGGCTGCCGCCGTCTGACGTTGCGAAAACGCGGCCCGGTTCGGTAACAAAAAACCGCCCTCGGGCATGTGCATTGCCCAAGGACGGTTGAATTCCGCGGTACCACCTTGTTTGACCCGGCGGATGTCTGGCCCGCCGCGCCCACTCTTTGCCCCTTGTCGCGAGGCTCACGGCTTCCCTACTGGGGCTTCGCCGCCGCTGGCCGCGTGCCCGTTGAGGTTGCTGCTCGGGAGTGAACGCTTGGCCCTTGCCACCGCAGGAAGGCTTGCAGCCCATGACCTTCCCTCTCTTGCCGGCGACGCGACAGGCAAAACCCTCTCCGTCAACGCATTGGGCTATAGGATAACACATTTCGCGAGCGCATCGCCGCGTTCCGTTTTGTTCGCGCTGGGTACAAGGCAGGTAGCTGTGCAAACTGGCCGCGCGCCCACCCGAGGCGCTCGGCCTGCGAGATTAAGGATACGGTATGGGAAAGAAACTCGATAAGAAGGCCCAGGCCGCCGTGGCAAAGGCTGCCAAGGGCGTCAAGGCCGCTAAAGTCGACAAGGCCGTCAAAAAGTTCCGCAAACTCGAGGGCAAGCTGTGGACTCGCGAGTACCTGCTCAAGATTGCCGAGTTCGATGGAGCGACGATTGCTCCTGCCAACGGTGCTGCCGCCCGTGCCGACGCCATGGGCACGCTTGCCGGCGAGCATCACAAGCTACTGACCAGCGAGAAGTCCGTTGAGCTCGTACGCTCGTTAGCGCGCGAGACGGTTGCAGGCGGACACGTAGACGACCCGCAGCTGCTCGACGAGATCCGCGTGCTCGGCCGCGACCAGCGCGAGGCAAGCGTTATTCCTACCGAGGAGGCCGAGGCCTGGACCAGGCTCACCTGCGAGGCCGACGCCGTGTGGCACAAGGCCAAGACGGCCAACGACTGGGCGAGTTTTGAGCCCTATGTGGATAGAATCATCGCCCAACTTAAGCATCAGGCCGAACTCATGGACCCCAAGCGCGACCCATACGACGTTTGGCTCGACCAGTACGAGCGCGGCCTTTCCGCCAAGAGCTTCGACGCGTTTTGCGAGGAGGTCAAGGCCACGGTCGTGCCGCTCGTGCACGCCATCGGCGAGCGCGGCCAGCAGCCCGCTGCCGACTTTTTGCACGCCCGCGTGCCCGAGGCCGCCCAGCGCGCCATGAGCTTCGACCTTATGAAGCTCGTCGGCCTGAACCTGAACGACACCACGCTTGCCTTTACCGAGCACCCGTTTAGCGAGGGCTTTGCCGTGGGTGACGCGCGCATCGCGACACACATCTACGAGGACGATTGCATCTCCAACGTCTACAGCATCATCCACGAGGCGGGACACGCCATGTACGAGCTGGGCGTCAATCCCGCCTATGCGCGCACCTGTCTTGAGGGCGGCACCTCCATGGGCATCCACGAGAGCCAGAGCCGCTTTTTCGAGAACACCGTGGGTCGCAGCCGCGCCTTTATGGGACCGCTGCTCGAGGTGCTGCGCCGCCACGCACCCGAGGTCTACGGCGACGTCGACGAGGACACGCTCTACCACGCCGTGAACATCGCGCAGCCTTCGCTGATCCGCACCGAGGCCGACGAGCTCACCTATCCGCTGCACGTTATGGTGCGCTACGAGATCGAGCGTATGCTGTTTGCCGGCGAGGCCACGGCCAAGGACATCCCCGCGCTTTGGAATCGCTTTATGGATGAGTACCTGGGCATTCCCGTTCCCGACGACACGCACGGCTGCCTACAGGATACGCACTGGAGCGGCGGCTCGTTTGGCTACTTCCCCACCTATGCGCTGGGCAGCGCCTACGACGCCATGTTTGTGCCGGCCATGTGCCGCGACGGTGTCGACCTCAACGGCGCCTGTGCGAGCGGCGACCTGACACCCGTCCGCGCCTGGCTGGGCGAGCACATTTGGCAGTGGGGCCGCGCCAAGGACGCGCCGGAGCTCATCAAGGGCGCGTGCGGCATGGCGTTCGATGCCCGCTACTACTGCAGCTACCTGCAGGACAAGTTCACCACGCTCTACGAGCTGTAAGGCATAACCGACACGCCAACGCAAAGGGGACGCCGCGGAACCAATCCGCGGCGCCCCCTTTCCACCTAGTTGTTTAAGAACGTCCCCAACGACTACCTTACAGAGCTTCCAGCGCGGCGGCGATGCGCTTCATGGCGGCATCGGCAGATGCTTGGTCGGGCGCCTCGGCCAGCACGCGGATAACCGACTCGGTTCCGCTCTTGCGCACGAGCACGCGGCCCTCGCCTGCCAGCGCAACCTCGGCCTCGGCGATGGCGTTCTGCACGCCCATGTTCTCGAGCGCGACGTCCTTGTCCGCCACGCGCACGGCCACCTGCGCCTGCGGCAGCAGCTTGCACGGAGCCGTGAGCTGCGAGAGCGTCTCGCGCTCGGCACGAATCACTTCCATCACGCGCAGCGAGGTCATAATGCCGTCGCCCGTGCGCTCGATATCGCCAAAGATCGTATGGCCCGTCTGCTCGCCGCCCAGGCTGTAGCCGCCCTCGCGCATCTTGGCATACACGTGACGGTCGCCCACGCCGCTGGTCACGGCGCTCAGACCGGCAAGCTCCAACGACTTGATCAGGCCAAAGTTGCTGGCAATCGTCGGCACCACGGTACCGCCCGAAAGGCGACCGTGCTTGTTCAGATACACGCCGCACACGTACAGGATCTGGTCGCCGTCTACCACGCGACCGCGCTCATCCACGGCCAGGCAGCGGTCGGCATCGCCATCGTAGGCAAAACCCACGTCCAGGCCCTGCTCCACCACATGGCGCTGCAGACGCTCCATATGCGTGGAGCCGCAGTCGACGTTGATGTTAAAGCCATCGGGCGCGGCATTGATCACGCGCACGTCGGCACCGAGCGCGTCAAACACCGGCTTGGCCACCGAGGAAGCCGAGCCGTTGGCGCAGTCGATACCGATCTTGACGCCCTGCAGCGAAAAGTTCGCACTTGCAATGAGCGAAGCAATGTAGCGGTTGCGGCCCTGCACGTAGTCCACCGTGGCACCGATGTGGTTGCCCGTGGCCAACGGAACTTCGCTCTTGCCATCGATGTAGTCCTCGATGAGCTCCAGTACGTCCTCGTCCATCTTAAAACCGTCGCTATTGACGAGCTTAATGCCGTTATCGCAAAACGGGTTGTGGCTCGCGCTGATCATGATGCCGCAATCGAAGCAGCCCTCCACGGTCTGATGTGCCACGCCCGGCGTCGGGATCACGTGCAGCATATAGGCGTCCGCACCGCTCGCGACCAGACCGCTCACCAGCGCCGCCTCGAACATGTAGCTCGAGCGACGTGTGTCCTTGCCCACGATAACGCGCGCCTTAGCACTGCGGTTGGCGCCGTAATACCAGCCCACAAAACGGCCAATCTTATAAGCGTGCTCTACCGTCAGCCCAACGTTGGCCTCACCGCGAAAGCCGTCGGTGCCAAAGTACTTCATGCGCTCTCCTTACAAAATAGGGGCGGACAGATTGCCTGTCCGCCCCAAAATGGTACTCGATTATCTGCGCTACCAGAAAAACCCTACGCCGACGCGCTGTCGCGAGCCGCCTGGCATGTAGGGGTCTGACGCAGCGTAAGCGGCTTGTCCCCCGCCTCGGCCGACGTGGTCAGCGTATACGTGATCGTCGTCGTCTCGCCAGCATGCAGGTCAACGGTGCCCGAATAGAAGGGGATTCCATGCCACGTAGCGGCACCAAGACCAAACTGGGTACCCTCAACCGTAAGGTCACTGATGTTGCCACCCGTCGGGGCAAACAACGAGACATTCAGACGCTCGTCGTCACGCGCGGCATCGGGTGCGCTCGCCGCAACGTAGTCGGGCAGCTTGCCAGCCTCCTCCTGCGTCATGATGTTCGTCAGGGTAACGGTGATGCGATAGGAGCACGTGCCGTCACCGTTCTTGATGCCCTGACCAATCTGAGTGTCGGCGTTCAGATACCAGTCGAGCTTGGAGAAGCTCAGGTTGTTAAAGGAAACGCCGGCAACGGGATCGGCACTCGGATCATCCGGATCGGGCAGCGAAGCGTCAATGCCTGTCTCTTTGATGGCATTCTGCTCATCATCGTTTCTCATCCAAGCAATCAGGCGGCCCTCTTCGGCACCGCGCTCAACGGCGCTGACAAGCTTCGCAACATCGACATTGCCGATACCGCCAAGAATCTTGTCGAAGGCAGCGCTGGCGACGGATGCAAAGATGCCGTCAGACTCCTCGACCGGATAGTTCCAGTACACATCGTGCATGAGGACCTTTGCGGCGTTGGTGCCGTCGACAACCGTTCCGTCGGGCAGTGACACGTTACCGACCAGGCCCAGCAGATACTGCAGGAACACCGGGTCGATACCGATGACGCCATCAACGTCCTGTCCATACTGGGACTTCCACAGCGCGGCGACACGCTGCGAGTTGCGGGGCCAATCAGGCGAATAGGTATTGCCCGAGTTGTACAGGTTGCTGTGGTTGCCGAACAGCGCCTCATCCTCTTCGTCGACGCTCTCGACCGCCTCATCCTCGCTAAGTCCAATGCGGGGAACAAACTCGCCAATCGACATCTGACCGTCGGTGACCGAAATCAGGCCCTGCGAACCGCCAAAGCCGCCGCAGGCACGAATCTCGACGTTGTTCATGGCGTACATAAGGTAGTTGCGCGTCTGGCCGTTGGCGCCGAGCATCTGGGGAAGGACGGGGGCGACCTTCTCCGCCGCGTCAACCGCGCCGTTGAGGGTGGCAAAGCCGTCCTTGGCCTTATCGACCAGCTCGGTCACCTGGGAAATATGAGTATCGCCAATGCCCTGAACCTTCTCGTTGGCGCTCTTGAACACCTTCGAGCTGCTGGAAAGCGAATCGGCGACCGCCTGCAGCGCGGACACGTTAATCATGCCGTCCTGGAACAGCTTGCCGGGCGTGGCCTGCGAGAGGTTATCGGCCATGGGAACCAGCGCGTTGCTCGAGACATCGGACAGGGCATCAATCATGGTGCGGGCTGCGTTGATGTCACTGCCATACACCGGGATAAACGAAGCCGCCGTCCACAGCGGGCTCGAGGTCTCCGCCTTCATGCTGTTGCAGAGCTCATCGATCTTCTTCGCGTCGTCAGGCAGCGTCGAAAAATCGCCCGACGTGACCTTGTCCTTAAGGCCACCGACGATCTCGACAGCCTCCTTCGCTTCACTCTTTACGGTCTTTGCCGAGTTAAGCAGCATAAAGCCGCTTGCGCCAAGCGCAACGAGAAGAACCGCGACCACAGCGGCAATAATGGCGCCGGTGTGACGCTTTTTGCGCTCGCCCTTGCGATGGCGATGACGGACCAGACCGTCAGAGGTCGAACTCGACGAAGCGTCGCTACCGTAGTTCAAACCAAAATCGTAATAATCTTCCTTGGAACCCGAGCCCGCAAACTCGGCACCGCTATCATCCAGGCGGGCGAACGTGCCAGTCTCGGAGGCGCCGGTGTAAATCGTGCCAAGGTTACCCGTAAGCCCCGCGCCACCGGCAGAGGGAGTATTGTTGGCGGCCTTGCCGGCATTAACGTTGCCGGCGCCATTCGCAGCGTTGGCAGCACCTGCGTTGTTCGCAGGTACCGAAGGAGCCCCACTCGGCTGCGACGCGGAGGTTGCACCGTCCGCAAAGACATTCCCTCTTGCACGGCCGGTCTTTTTTGCCTTTTGAGACTGCTCGTACAGAGCGGTAAACATCGCCGTCTCGCCCGGGGACACGCGCTTACCGGAACCGCCCTGTCCAGCGCCGCCCGGCGTGCCGGCCTTACCAGCCCCGTTCGGACGCGGCGGAACTGCAGGGCGGCCGCTATCGCTGCCCTTAAAGTGATTACCAGCCATAAAGAAATCCTCGCAATTGAGTCGCAATGAAAAAGTCCATAACGTTACTAGTTTATGGCATTTTGAGCATCGACAGCTAAACTCCAGACACGGACGTCAATTGGCGAAAATGCGGCACAACACCTTTTCTGTCTTGGCGGCGGCGCTAGCTACACCGTAAGGAACATCATCACGATGATCATGACAAAGCCGATAAGGTCGGTCGGCAAAAACACCGTCCCCAGCATAACGGCGCTGGTGATGGTCGCCGAAACCGGCTCCACAGTTCCGATGAGGCTCGCGCGCACCGAGCCGATGTCCTTAACGCCCTGCATATAAAGCATGTAAGCAAAAAACGAGCCGATAACCACGAACACCGCGAGCGCCTCGATGCCGGCAGCGTCGAGCGCCGGCATATGCGCCCAGGGCTGCACGAAGACGCACGAGACCACGCCCGCCGTGAGCATTGCCGAGCCCGTGACGATGGGGCTGCCGTATTCGGGCAGGATCTTGGCGGGAATCACCGCCATACACGCGGCGCTGACCGCACACATAAGACCTGCTGCCAGGCCAAGCGGCGAGATATTCAGGCTGGTGGGGTCACCGCCGGTGGCGATTAAAAAGGTTCCACCCAGAGCCAGGCCAATGCCGATGACTTCGCGAGTACGCGGCATGCGGCGATCGGTCACGCAGGCGTAGCCCATGATGATAACGAGCTGCAGGCACTGGAGCACCGTCGCGGTTCCGGCGTTCGTCAGGCGCACGGCCGAAAGATAGCAAAACTGGTTGAACAGCAGGCCAAAAGCGGTAAAGAGCAGCAGCTGCTTGCGATCAGCGGGCGTCGTCCAAAGCTTGACCAGGCGTGCGCGGTCGCGCGTGACAACCACAGCCATAAAGAGCAGGCCGGCGAGAATCTGACGCACGCTCATAAGCCACAGCGTATCGACATGGTAGGTATCGAACAAAAAACTCGCGCTGGTGCCCGAGAAGCCCCAAAACGAACCGCCCACCAGCGTAGCCAAGACGCCCGTGATCATCTTGCGCGTCGAAGCGCTGTTCAGGCGGTCGCGCCATGCGCGACGGGTGTTGCGGCTGAGCTCGTCGGTGCCCTCGGGCACATCAATGTTCGATATATCGGTCATCGGCACCGAAGCCCCTGCGCCTTCGACCTGCTCGACACACTCTTTGCTCATTCCACTCCCCCGAAACAGCCTGGAAACAATTCGGCTTACCTTACCACGGCGAAGTCACCAGCTGGAGGCTTGTCCGTTTATCGGTAGGACAATTCCGCAGGCGTCTTTCCATAGCTCGATACCGCAATGGCCTTGCATTATGCGACAGCCAAATCGCGGCAGCAGGCTCTTTTGAAATGGATACGACAAAGCCCCCGAATTCCACAATGTAAGCGATTATTAAAAATGTTCTTGCCACCGAGTTCAGGCTCCGTTATATTATCCCTTGCGCACTTGCGCACCCTTGATCGGGCGTTTAGCTCAGGGGGAGAGCGCTTCCCTGACACGGAAGAGGTCAGAAGTTCAAATCTTCTAACGCCCACCAAATGTTCGCAGCTCAGAGGCTATGTCCTCTGGGCTGTTTTGTTTTTTGCCACCAAGCGCGCCGCCAAATAAGTCATCAAATATTGATCCAAGGTCCGTACGCGATGGTCTTTGTATCCCGTAGGGGTGCCGGCAGATTGCATGTGTCCTGGCCCATCATGACCGCAACATGTTGGTCAAGCATAATCTTTTGGATTCTTTTGGCGCGAGCAGCTTGGTTTTGGTGCTATTTGGCGGCGGCACGGTTGAGGGGGTTTCAAAACTGCTGTGCAGGTAGTTGGGTTGATAACGTTTTAGCAGTCTGCCAAGAGGCCTTCATTTATAATGCGTCTGCAAATTGACCAATTGCTTTGACCTGCTGAAACACTATATGTTGTGTTTGACCTAAAAAAAGAATACAGGATATAGATGCCTCTTTGTCGTATGATAGATGGCGGACAGAGAACGAGAACCTTATTCGCCCCATTATTTGGATGGATCTTTGAGCCCCTTGATTGGCTGCGAGGATTGTCCGCATGAGGGCCTATGGTTATCGAAAACACAGATTGCGCGACGGCGCCGCAAGACAGGGTAAGCCCTGCCGGGCATCGTTTGGCTCTGAAGCGCAATGAGGCTACGATGCGAAAGAGGCAAGAGGATGAAGATCATCAAGCGCAGCGGCACCGAGGTTACCTTTGACATCGATAAGATCGTCAATGCGATCCGCGCCGCAAACTTGGAGGTCGAGGAAGGCTCTCGCCTTACCGACCGCCAGGTGATCTATGCGGCACAAAACGTCGCCGAGGCATGTGAGAAGGCCGGCCACACCGTATCGGTCGAGGAGATCCAGGATCTGGTCGAGGACGAGATTATGCGTCTCGACTGCTACGAGGTCGCTCGCCACTACATCATCTACCGCTATGTTCAGAGCCTGAAGCGCCAAAAGAACACGACCGATGACAAGATTCTGTCGCTGATTGAGTGCAATAACGAAGAGGTCAAGCAGGAGAACTCCAACAAGAACCCGACCGTCAACTCCGTTCAGCGCGACTACATGGCCGGCGAGATTTCCAAGGACCTGACGCAGCGCGTGCTGCTGCCCCAGGAGATCGTGGATGCCCACAACGAGGGCCTGATTCACTTCCACGATTCGGACTACTTTGCCCAGCACATGCATAACTGTGACCTGGTGAACCTGGAGGATATGCTCCAGAACGGCACCGTTATCTCGGGCACGCTGATCGAGAAGCCGCACAGCTTCTCGACTGCTTGCAATATCGCGACGCAGATTATCGCCCAGGTCGCCTCTTCCCAGTATGGCGGCCAGTCGATTTCGCTGACCCACCTGGCTCCGTTTGTCGAGGTGAGCCGTCAGAAGATTCGCGGCGAGGTTGCCCGCGAGCTCGAGGAGCTTGGCGTCTCTGCGTCTGCCGAGAAGGTCCGTGAGGTCGTTGAGGACCGTCTGCGTGACGAGATCCGTCGCGGCGTCCAGACGATTCAGTATCAGGTCGTGACCCTTATGACCACGAATGGCCAGGCGCCGTTCGTGACGGTCTTTATGTATCTTAACGAGGCCCGTACGCCTCAGGAGAAGCACGACCTTGCCATGATCGTGGAGGAGACGCTTCGCCAGCGCTACGAGGGCGTTAAGAACGAGGCTGGCGTGTGGATTACCCCGGCATTCCCCAAGCTTATCTACGTGCTCGAGGACGATAACGTTCACGAGAATTCCCCGTACTTCTACCTGACCCAGCTGGCTGCCAAGTGCACCGCCAAGCGCATGGTGCCCGACTACATCTCCGAGAAGAAGATGCGTGAGCTCAAGCTGTCTAAGGGTGAGACCGCCGGCAATGGCGATTGCTACACCTGCATGGGTTGCCGCAGCTTCCTGACGCCCGACCGTTCGGGCAACGGCTTTAACAATGTTGCCAACGCGCTGAACTATGACCCGACCAAACCTAAGTACTATGGCCGCTTTAACCAGGGTGTTGTGACCATCAACTTGCCCGATGTCGCACTGAGCTCGCATCAGGACATGGACAAGTTCTGGAAGATCTTCGACGAGCGCCTTGAGCTGTGCCATCGTGCCCTGCTGTGCCGTCATGAGCGCCTGATGGGCACGCTTTCGGATGCCGCACCGATTCTGTGGCAGTACGGCGCCCTGGCGCGCCTTAAGAAGGGCGAGACGATCGACAAACTGCTCGTGGGCGGCTATTCCACCATCAGCCTGGGGTATGCCGGTCTGTATGAGTGCGTCAAGTACATGACGGGCCACAGTCACACCGAGAAGGAAGGCACGCCGTTTGCCATGGCCGTCATGCAGCACATGAACGACAAATGCGCTGAGTGGAAGGCCGAAAGCGATATCGACTTCTCGCTGTACGGTACCCCGCTTGAGTCGACGACCTACAAGTTCGCCAAGTGCCTGCAGCGTCGTTTTGGCATTATTCCGGGTGTGACGGACAAGGGCTACATTACCAACAGCTACCACGTCCATGTGTCCGAGGAGATTGATGCTTTCGATAAGCTCAAGTTTGAGGGCATGTTCCAGCAGCTTTCGCCGGGCGGTGCCATCTCCTACGTCGAGGTTCCTAACATGCAGGACAACCTTAAGGCTGTCATTCGCGTGATGCAGTACATCTACGACAACATCATGTACGCCGAGCTCAACACCAAGAGCGATTACTGCCAGGTGTGCGGCTACGACGGCGAGATCAAGATTGTCGAGGATGACGGCAAGCTGGTGTGGGAGTGCCCCAACTGCGGCAACCGCGATCAGGAGAAGATGAACGTCGCCCGTCGCACGTGCGGCTACATCGGTACCCAATTCTGGAACCAGGGCCGAACCGAGGAGATCCGCGACCGCGTGCTGCATCTCTAATAACCATCCCAGGCCGCCCCGTAGCGAGGCCCCGGACCTTTACTCGCTATTTCGGACAGTCCTGGCTCACGACGGAGGCGCCACTGGCGCCTCCTGTTCGTGCGGAACTCATATCGAGCAAAGGTCCGGGGCCTCGCTACGGGGCGGCCAAGTTGACGTAGCTGAGATGCAGCACGCGGCCTGCTCACCCCTCGAAGTTCTTAGCGGGAATAATTCGAGCTGCAGCTGCGATTTACTTGCGATGGCGGTTGAGCCGCAACCCAGTTTTTATTGGACCTCGAACCCTATACTCGATGTTCGCTTCGTTCATTGAGTTACCCTTTGCATGAGGCCGGGGCATATCGTCCCGCCCGCAGTTTCGCAGGCCGCAGGCCGAGAATGTTTGAGGACGGGATGATATGTCCCGGCCTCCCGGGAGAGTTACCTATGAACTACGCGAACATTAAGTATTTCGACATTGCTGATGGAGAAGGCGTTCGTACTTCTCTGTTTGTGAGCGGGTGCCGTCGTGGGTGCAAGAATTGCTTTAACTCTGTTGCGTGGGACTTTGCTGCGGGCGAGTCCTTTGATCGCACCGTCGAGGACAAGATTATCGAGAGCCTCGACCATCCCTTTATCGATGGTCTGACGATTCTGGGCGGGGAGCCCATGGAACCTGAGAATCAGGCGGGACTCGTTGATTTTGTCGAGCGTGTTCGCGCTGCCTATCCAGCGGGGTCGGGGAAGACCATTTGGTGCTTTACCGGCGATGTGCTCGAGGAGCTTATGCCGGGCGGTCGTCATCATACCGAGGTGACGGACCGCATCCTTGCCTGCCTCGACATGTTGGTGGACGGTCCGTTCGTTCAGGATCTGTACGATATCTCGTTGCGCTTTAGGGGCTCGAGCAATCAGCGCGTGATCGATATGAACGCTACGCGCGCCCGTGCTGAGCGCGAGGGCGTTGCGCTTTGTGATGCGGTTGAACTTTGGCGTGATGATCCGGTCTATTCGACCCATACTATGTAGCTTGTGGCCGATGCCGGAGGGCGTGGTACCATAGCGCGAACGCAAAATCGGAAGAGTGAGGCCCAGATGGTCGATCAGGAAAAAGTCGAGGCCGCCATAAAGCTGTTGCTTGAGGGCATAGGCGAGGACCCAACTCGTGAGGGCCTGCTGGAGACGCCGGCACGCGTCGCCCGTATGTATGGCGAGATTGCCGGCGGCATGGACCAGAGCGCTGAGGAGCACCTGTCCAAAACTTTTGCCGTCGCTTCGAACGATTTAGTTATCGAGCGCGACATTACGTTTTACTCGCTGTGCGAGCACCATCTACTGCCGTTTTATGGTAAGGCTGCGATCGGCTATATCCCTAACGGCCGCGTGGCGGGTCTGTCTAAGCTTGCTCGCACGGTTGAGGTCTATGCCCGTCGTCTGCAGCTGCAGGAGCAGCTGTGTACACAGGTTGCCGATGCCCTCATGGAATATCTTGCCCCCCAAGGGGCAATCGTGCTGATGGAAGCCGAGCATATGTGCATGACCATGCGCGGCGTGCAAAAGCCCGGTACCAAGACCGTAACGCTTGCTCGTCGCGGTGTCTTTGAGACCGATCCGTCGCTCGAGGAGCGATTCTTTAGGATGCTGGGCCGCTAACCATGAGAGTCGTCAACGACTTTGCATCGAAGACCGATGAAGGAACGTCGCGTCGCGGCTTTATGGCTTCGGGCCTGACTCCCTTTGGTGCCATGCCTCGCATTGATTACATCTGTGCCAACGGACTGTTCCGGCGGCATCTGGGAAACATTGCGCAGTTGGAATCGGGGCGCATCTTTTGCCGCCACGGTATCGACCATCTGCTGGATGTCGCCCGTATTATGTGGATCAAGAATCTCGAGGAAGAGCTCAAATTTGACCGCGAGGTCATCTATGCCACGGCACTTCTTCACGATATCGGCAAAGATGAACAGTATGAATCGGGTATATCCCATGATGTTGCAAGCGAACGCGTCGCCGATGCGATTCTCGGCGGCATGCCCGAAGACGTGGCGTTTGAGCCGGCAGATGCCGCAGCCATTAAGACGGCCATTCTGGGCCATCGAAAGCTGCGCGTGAACAGCCAGCCGCTTGAGCGTCTGCTCTATGCAGCCGACAAAGCGTCGCGCGCCTGCTTTGCATGCCCTGCGCGCAATGCCTGCAACTGGAGCGATGATAAAAAGAACCTGTTGATTCGCGTGTAGTCGGTATGCGCGGTCGGGGTTCTGAACGAAGGAGACGATCGCGATGACTAACAAAAAGCTGCCCGAGAATGCAACCAAGACCGAGGGTGCCGAGCTTGCCCGTCGTGGCAGGGGCGAGATTTCCGCCGCAACGGCGGTGCCCCATGTGAGCTATGACGATCTGCGCCATGCCGACCGCATTACTATCGACGGTCTCGAGGTCTTTGCCAACCACGGCGTGTATCCCGAGGAGAACGCCCTGGGGCAGAAGTTTGTCGTGTCCTTGGTGCTCTATGCCGACCTGCGCGCGGCAGGGGAGCACGACAATCTGGATGCCTCGATTGATTACGGCTCGGTGTGCCACGATGTCGACGGCTATCTGCGCGAGCATACGTTTAAGCTCATCGAGGCTGCAGCCGAGGGTGTGGCCTCGATGCTGCTGCGTCGTTACCCCTTGCTGCTTGGCGTACGTGTTAAGCTCGATAAGCCTTGGGCGCCCGTCGGTCTTCCCCTGGCAAGCTGCGGTGTCGAGATCGAGCGCGTGCGCTAGCCGACGCTAGAGCTCGTTGGCGGGCGGTTTTTTGAGCCGCTGCGATAGGGCTCTATTGTTGGGGCAGTACGTGTCGAGCAGGGCGTGGAACCGTCGATTGTGGCTTGGCTCGAGCAAGTGGACGAGCTCGTGGGCGACAACCATGTCGAGGCATTCGACGGGGTAGGCGGCAAGTTCTCGTGCGATGCGAATGGCGCCGGTTTTGGGCGTGCACGAGCCCCAGCGCGTTTTCATGCTGCGTACGGAAACGCGGGAAACGGCGACACCCATTGCGATTTCGTATGCGTGCACCATATCGCGTAGCGCCGATGTGACCTCGGACGTATAGAGCTGGTCGATATGGACTTGGAGCTCGTCGGACGTTAAGCCGTCGAGGATTGCGCGCCGCTTGGCCTGTGGGCCTTCGTTCGATTCGTCGGTACCCATAAAACTTGCGAAGGTGGCCTGTTTGGGTCGCGGTGCGGGTGATACAAAGTTGTGATCGAGTGCGTCCTGTACCGTGATGGGCTTGCCCCAAAGCGCAATGATGGACGAGGGGCTGAGCGGCTCCTGTGCCGTCGTCTGACGTTGCTCGCGCTGGGCAAGTCGGCTGATAATCCAGGCGCTGTTGCGCTTCACAAACGCTTCGATACGCTCGCGGCTGGCGCCGAGCGGTGCGCTGGCGTGGACCTCACCGCTCGATGTGACGCGTAGGTTGAAGTTCTTGACGCGCTTTTTGGTAACGACGACGGGGATGGGCATCCCATCCGGTCGGGATACGGAAATCGTAAACTGCTGCGTCAAAAGCGGTCCTTCAGATTGGGGACGGGCCGGCATTTCGACCGTTCGGTATGCCGGCCCGCTCAAGGGATGTAAAATTAATAACGCTCGAAGAAGGCAAGGGCGTTATCGCTGCAGAGCTTCTGCATCACGGTCTTGCCAAAGTGCTTGGAGAGCATGTTCTGGAATTCGGGCATCTTGCTGGCATCGGAGAGGAAAGCGGGCACCTTGGCGCCGTCCCAGTCGCCGCCGAGTGCGATGACATCTTCGCCGCCCAGGTCGAGCCAGTGCTCGATATGTGCCGCTAGCTGGTCGAAGGTGACGTCTGCGGCGGTCTTGTCGGTCGCATCGTTGGATAGGAACTCGCTGCAGTAGTTGAGGCCGACGATGCCGCCCATGTCGCGAATGGTGCGGAACTGGTCGTCGGTGAGGTTGCGCTTGACGCCGCAGACGGTACGGGAGTTGGAGTGGCTGGCGACGAAGGGGCGCGTGGCGTGGGCGACAACCTCGTCAAAGCACTCGTCGTTGAGGTGGGAGACGTCGAGCACCATGCCGACGTGTTCCATCTGCGTAAGCGCCTCGATGCCGGCGGCGGTGAGGCCGGCGTGGGTGTCGTGGCCGCTCGCGAGCGGTCCCTGCGCGTTCCAGCTGAGCGATGACATGAGAACGCCCAGGCTCTTGAGCACCTCGATCAGCGCGGGGTCCTCGGCAAAGAACGTGGCGTTTTCGATGGTGTGGATGCAGGCAACCTTGCCGTCCTTGAGTGCAGGGCGAATGTCAGCGGCGCTGCGCACGTTGACCATGCGGTCGTGGTTGAGCATGGCCTGGCCGCTCATGTGCGCCATGATCTGCGCCTGGAAGCGCGCGGCGTGGGCGGTGGGAATCTCGTCGGGGACAAACGTGGCGAAGCACTGTGCCCACGGCGTGTTGCCGATCTTTGCGAGCGAGATGGCGCAGGCGTTGCCCTCGATGAGGTCGAAATCCTGCGGATGCGTCTCGTCGCCGGGGAAATAGCCGTCGGTGCCGGCGGCAAAGCGCAGGTCGAGATCGAGCGTGGCCCAGCCGATGCGGTCGGCGGTGTCGCAGTGTAGGTCAAATACGGGATATGCCATGGTTCCTCCGGTTGCAGCGTTTCTTTGCAAACTGTCATTGAATTGTATGACTAGGGTATAGTTAGCGCCATATGTTCACGGCGGCCCGCGTTGTGCGCCGCCCTTATCACGGAGGTTACCATGTCCAACCAGGGCAAGAAGGTCAAGACCCATTATCGCGGCACGCTCGATGACGGCACGCAGTTCGATAGCTCCTACGATCGCGGCGAGCCGCTGGAGTTCACCTGCGGCGCCGGCCAGATGATCAAGGGCTTCGACGCCGCTGTTGTCGACATGCAGGTGGGCGAGAAGAAGACCGTGCACATTCCTGCTGCCGATGCCTACGGCGAGCACAATCCCGATATGGTTATTACCTTCCCGGCCGAACAGGTTCCCAATATCGAGCAGATCGAGAAGGGCATGAAGCTCTTCCTGTCCACTCCGAGCGGCATGCCTGTCCCCGCCGTGGTCATCGATGTGACGCCCGAGGCCGTGACGCTCGATGCCAACCACGAGCTCGCCGGCAAGGACCTCAACTTTGATATCGAGCTCGTCGAGGTCGAGGACTAGAGTATGCCTGAACGCTTGGTTTCGACGACATGCTTGGGAAATCTCAACGATCCGTCCTATGAACTCCTGCTTCGCCGGGAGCTGGGCGGTGTCTTTGAGGTCGATGAGCTGCTGCTCGATTGGGACCAGGCCGATGTATGTGCGTTTGTGGGCGCGACGGAGCTGGGGCGCACGGTCGATGTTCGGCTGGATACTGCCGACGGCGGTCGTCTTGCCGATGGCGACGTGCTCGCCATCGACCGTTCGGGCGTGGTGCCCGTGGCGGTTGTCGTGCGCCTGCGCAGCGCCGAGGTTTATTTGGTCGAAGTCGACCGCATGGATCCGATTGCACTCGCGCATGCGTGCTGGGAGATCGGCAACATGCATGCGCCGCTCTTCCGAGGCGACTCGGACGAGCATACCGTGCGCATGTATACGCCGGTGCAGCCTGTTTTGGGCCGTATGCTCCGGGGTGTCGAGGGTGTTCGGCTCTCGGTGGTCACGCGCGAGCTCGATGCCAGCCGACGCTTTGCGTCGAGTGCGGCGGAGGTCGTCGTGAGCATGGCTCCCGACTTTACCATCGTAAAAAAGACGCGCGGCTAAGCGCGCGTATGCGCAAGACGGGCTTTGAGGGGCGACCAATCAAAGTCCGTCTTGCTGTTGATAAGAGGCTTTGGGGGAAGCATATGGGTCTTGAGGGAATCAAGCTGATTGCATGCGATTTGGACGGCACGTTGCTGCATCCGGGGGAGCGCGAGCCGCGTTCCGAGGCCTTTGAGCTCATCTATGAACTGCATCGTCGCGGTATCGTGTTTATGCCGGCGAGCGGCCGTCAATATGCGAGCTTGCGCTATCTGTTTGCCCCGGTGGCCGATGAGCTCGCCTATGTATGCGAAAACGGAGCCCTGGTGATGAGCGAGGGGCGTGCCGTTGTCAAGCGTTCCATGGAGCGTAGCCTTGCTATGGATATCGCGAATGCCGTGGTTGCGTATCCCCATGCCGACGTGACCCTTTCGTGCGAGGGACACCTCTACACCATGAGCGGCAACGATGCGTTCGTCGACCATTTGCGCTATGAGGTCCACTGCGATGTGGCGGTGGTCGACCGTCCCGAGGACATCGACGAGGACGTCATTAAGATTGCCTTCCAGACGCCCGAGGTGGATCAGCCGGCGGCCCTGGAGTATTTCGAGCGCCTCTTTAGCGACCGTGTCGACGTGATGACGTCGGGAACCGAATGGACGGACTTTATCGGTTTCGGTTCGGGCAAGGGCTCCGCGCTTGCCGATTACGGTTGTGCCCTGGGGATTTCGCCCGATGAGATGATGGCGTTTGGCGACAATGAGAACGATCGCGACATGCTCAACGTCGTGGGCCATCCCTATCTGATGGAGAGCTGCAACCCCACCATGCGAGGCATCAACGACCGCGTCCGTTACGTGCGCACGGTCGAAGAGGAACTGCGCCGTCTGCTCGCCGAGTAGGTTTTCGGGACATACCTAGAAATCTACTTTTTGCTGTAGCGGATGGGCAAGTAGATTTGCGGGCATGCCACTAAGGGCTACCGGCAGTCGGGGCAGAGACCCTCGAAGATGGTGTAGTGCGACGTGACGTGCCAGCCGATTTGCTCGGACGCCTTGGCGTCGAGCTGGGCATCGAAGGGGAGCGGTACGTCGATGACGCGGCTGCACGAGGTGCAGATGATATGTGCGTGCGGCTCGATGGTGCGATCGAAGCGGCTGCCGCCCGGCGTCTTGATGGAGAGGATCTCGCCGGCGTCGGCCAAGAGATTGAGATTGCGGTAGACCGTACCGCGGCTGATCTTGTCATCCTGTTCGCGTACGGCGTTGTAGATTTCGTCGGCAGTGGGATGGTTATAGCTTTGGCGCACAGCGTCAAGAACCAGCTTTCGCTGCCTGGTATTCCTTCTTTGCACCGCCATGCGCCTCGCCTCTTTTCTATCAACGGTCGTAGGTAAATGATACCGTATTTAGCACACAATACTAATAACGAGGAATGAAACCGTCTTCATTGGCAAGTGGGCCTTGATTATCAACTTCATCCGAACACTTCCCACATTCATCCGTACATGTACGGA